>SUUU01000018.1 GCA_015062335.1 Alphaproteobacteria bacterium | reverse complement strand
GTAGAGATGGATGAAATGCATCATTATTACCAAAAAAAACTCAAAAATTGTGGATCTGGAAAACTATTGATCATCGAAGCAAAAACCTCATCGGGTGGAGTTTTGGACATCGTGATACAAAAACCTTCAAAAAATCTAACACAATCAAAACGTTACACTTCTTCAATAGAACGCAACAACGGTCGACAAAGACATTGGCTCGCTGCTTTCAGAAGACGTTCCATTGTCGTAACAAAATCACTTGAAAATCTAGAAAAAACCATGGCTCTATTGACAAATTACTTGCATTGCTAAAGTGAAAGCCTCAGTTTTGCTTTTAAAAACAATAGATTATGGTTTCTTATTAAGGTCGATGCTCAACATCCATTTGAAAAACTAATAAAGCATGTCATAAAATATCACGATATTTCCTTTATTAAAGATAATAATAACGCGACTCAATTGACCCAACAAACGGAGGCTTGACATACCGAACGAATAATTGCATCTTTCTGCCTTCGCTTACCGCTAATTTTTTTGACTCACACCCTCAGCTGTCATTTTACTAAGGCTTTGAGTTGACTTTATTCTATGATGCTTTTTCTATAATCAAGAATAGCGACCTAGGTCGCTTGAGTTAGAATCGACAGTATCTTTGCTAACTGATCTTTCAAATCTTTGCGTTTTACAACCAGATCGACCATGCCATGTTTCAGTAAATACTCTGACTTTTGGAACCCGTCCGGCAATTTTGTATGAATCGTTCCTTGAATAACCCGAGGACCACTAAAAGCAATTAATGCGTCAGGTTCTGCAATATGAATATCACCGAGCATCGCAAAGGATGCTGAAACACCACCGGTCGTAGGATTAGTTAATATGACCACATAGGGAAGAGCTGCGTCTTTGATCTTATTTGATGCAACAACAGTTCGAGGCATCTGCATCAATGAAAAAATTCCTTCTTGCATTCTCGCTCCACCAGAGCACGGTATTACCAAAAAAGCACACGACTTTTTTAAAGCATATTCCGCTCCGGCAATAAAACCTTCACCAACTGCACTCCCCATCGATCCGCCCATAAAATCAAAGTTAAACAATACAGCAACACATTTATTGCCTCGTATCTTCCCATATACAACTGACACTGCATCAGCTTCTCGAGTTTTGTCTTTGGCCAGTTTAAGCCTCTCAACATATCGTTTGCTATCTTTAAATTTTAAAGGATCATTCAGTCTAGACTCGTATGGAATACGAGTTACTTCCCCGTTATCGAACAGATTCTTAATTCTGTCGTCAACACTTAAACGAAAATGATAATCACAATGAGGACATACTTGTAGATTGCTCGACAAATCACTATGAAAAATCATCTGTTCACATTTCGGGCATTTTGTCCATAAGTTTTCAGGGACGTCATTACCAACCAATGCTCGAATTTTTGGTCTGACAAAATTTGTAAGCCAATTCATCTTATTTCCCTTTCAAATTACCAAACAAAATACCGTTATGCCTTGACTTAACTTTTCCATTTACGACGTCTTTCAAGTTTTTTCCGGCCTTAAAAAATGGAACTTTCCTCGCTGCGACAATCACCTTCTCGCCGCTTTTGGGATTTCTTCCAACAATAGAATCTCTTTGCCTGACACTAAACGATCCGAAATCACGCAATTCCACACGCCCCCCCTCTGCCAGCTTATTTATAATAGAACCAAAAATGATAGACAAAACTCTATCGATATTTTTCAAACTCATATATGGATAAACTGCGGAAATACGTCCAACTAAATCGGCTTTAGTCATAAAAATTCTCCAATCTCTTACTAACAAAGCGGCAGATTCAACACGAACCCGCAGCGATCTATACTTCACCCACCTTGTTAGTATATATTTAACAACGGTAATGTTCAAGTTTTTCAGGATATTATGAGCGCTGAAGTTGTAAGTTTTTTAACTCTATTGACATGTTTTATTTCGATATTTTTTATGTTCAAATACTATGGGAAAGTAGGGTTATTTGTATATACCGCGATTGTTGTGATCGCATCAAATCTTCAAGTTTTACGTTTAACTCAATATTCCTTTTTTGAGAATCCTACGGCATTAGGAACAGTTGCTTTTTCTACAACTTTTGCCGTAGATAACATTCTAACAGAAATATACGGACATCGAGTCGCTCGGCGAAACATTTGGTTAGGCTTTTTTGGATATTTGTTTTTCATCTGTTTAATGAAATTAACAACTTTACATCCGACGGTATATGAAAACCAATGTATTAATCTGCATAAGGAAATATGCCGGCTTTTTTCGCCTTCTTTTACAATATTTATATCAAGTTTAATATCATATGTTGTATGTCAGTTTTTAGATGTTGGTGTGTTTTCATTTTTAAAAACTGTAACTCACGGCAAATACTTTGCTGTAAGATCATTAATAGCAATGGCGTTTTCATCTTTTTCAGATAATTTGATTTTTTCGATTTTTGCGTGGATTATCTTTGCAAAAAATCCAATAGATTGGCCTACCGTTTGGTCATCATACATATTTGTAAATTATTTATTAAGGTTAGTTATTGCCGTTTTATGTGTTCCTCTTGTACAATTAACCATGAGATTTTATTTAAGGCATAGGCAATGTATGAAAATTTCAGATTTAGCGTAATATCTACTGATAAGAGAAGTCGAAGAGGGATTCTAAGAACCCCTCATGGTAATGTAGAGACTCCTGCTTTCATTTTTTGTGGCACAAAGGCCTGTGTTAAGGGAATTTCTCCCCAACAGTTGATCGACGCAAAATCTCAGATCATTTTATCAAATACATATCATCTTTTTTCTTTTCCAGGATCTGAACACATCAAAGCCCGAGGAGGACTACATAAATTTATGGGATGGAATGGCCCCTTACTCACCGATTCCGGAGGTTTTCAGATTTTTAGTTTGGGACATGGATCTGTGGCCGCAGAAATTAAAGGGCATCGTTCCGGGACGTCCACTTTAGCAAAAATTACAGAAGATGGCGCGGTATTTCGGTCATATTGGGATGGTACAACGCAAATATTAACACCTGAAAAGTCTATTCAGACTCAAAGAAATCTAGGTGTAGATTTGGTCGTAGCATTTGATGAATGCACGCCTTTTCACAGCGATAAAAGATACACTGAAAAATCTATGGAAAGATCTCATCGTTGGGAAAAAAGATCGTTGGATGAGTTTGTCAGAGAAGATAACGGCACCCAAGCGATGTATGGCATTGTCCAAGGAGGAATTCATGAGGATTTGAGGCAGCGTAGTGCAGAATACATCAGCAGTCAGCCTTTTTTTGCTACAGCAATAGGAGGAACCTTAGGATCAACTAAAGAACAAATGTATGAAGTTGTGGAAATGGCGATGAATGGATTGAATATTTCTCGCCCTATCCATCTACTGGGAATTGGAGGTATTTCTGACATCTTTAAAGGAGTTTCCTTGGGTATTGATACATTTGATTGCGTACATCCGACCAGAATAGCAAGGCATGGAGGCGCTTTGGTGAAAGCCGCTTACAGAGATCATCAAATTAGGGAGCATATCAATTTAAAAAGATCACAATATGAACATGATGATTGGCCTATTGAACCAGATTGCGATTGTTCAACTTGCAAAATGTTTTCCAGAGCGTATCTACATTATTTGTTAAAAGCCAACGAGTTACTAGCATTATCTGCTATTGCTATGCACAATATTCGTTTTATGAATCGATTGATGGAAGAAATACGAGAAGGAATCGTCAACAAAAAACTGGAAGAGGTGAAATCAAAGTGGAGTTGACCAAAATATTTATTGCCTCTCTGATGTTGATTTTGATTCCTTGTTCACATGGGAATAACGATGTTGGTCTGAAAAATTTTAAATACAGGGCGAAGCTAGTTCTTAATGAGAAGAAGAGTTTTTTGGAAGGTCTAGCAAATATAATTTCAGATTCCGATCTTAAAGCAAGCATAGAAAAATTAAGAATTTTTTCAATGAAAAATCAACCTGTTAGCAGCTTACACGCATTAAATGATAGAGTAAGTAAAGATGTTGACACCATTTATCGAAATCTACATGCCGAAGGATATTACAATGCCCATGTTGAGAGTAATATTGAGTCATCTTTAGAAAATGAAGCGATTGTTACTGTCAGAGTATCTCCGAATAATCGGTTTAAATTAATGGTCAAGCTGAAATTGTTGGATCAATCTGTTGATATTAATAAATTTTATTCTGATTTATTGTGTAACCAACTTAAAAGTCGATATGCATCGTTATCGGATATCAAAGAAATGATACTCTCACAAGTTTTTAACTTGAAAAATGATGGTTTTTATGACCCAAAAGTTCAGAAAAAAAGAGTTGTGATTGACTACAAAAATGAAACTGCTGTGTTACATCTGGAAATACTATGTGGACCAAAAGTAAAAATTTCTGAAACACAAATAAAATCCTTCTCTGGAATTGATGATGAGTTTGTTAAAAATCGTTTAGAATGGAAGGATGGAGAATTTTTTAGTGAAAGTAAAATAAAAGCTAGCGAGGAGAACTTAAAAAATACTCAAATTTTTTCTGCAGTAAAAATTTCTCCAGGAAAGATCAATAATTCAAATGACGGGCTTCCATTAGAAGTCGAAGTTAAAGAAGATAAAAAGCACATGCTTGATTTTAGCTTAATGTACTCCGGTATTCGGAACATGAATTTCAAAAAAGATTCCAGAGCTAAAAAGGGATTGAAGTCTGTCACCGCAAAAGCATCATGGAGTCGATTAAATGCTTTCGGTCACGGCGAAAAGTTGACGCTCAATATCGAAGGGACTCCGATGAAGGTTGGTGATAGACGGACTGACTATGCATTTGAAGTGTTGATACATCAACCGGATGTTTTTACGAAAAACAGCAAAGTGTCTTACTCTGTCGGTCGTAGGCAAGAATTAACAAATGTCTTTTTTAAAAAGTCTGATAAATATGGTTGTATTTATAATTATTCTTGGACGCATTCTTTATTTCCAAGCGCAGGAATTGTTTTTGAAAAAAATTACGTAGATTCAGATTCTTTATTTTTTTTAAATGATAAATTATCCAAAAATTATAAAGCACTATGCATTCCGTTAGAACTAGGTTTAAACAAAACGGATGACTTACTGAACCCAACTCAAGGATATAAAATTCAATCTAAATTTCATATTTTAAGGCTCAGCGAAACGGCATCTAATAATTTAAAGTATTACAGTATTACTTATTCCTATGCTTATAGAATTTTAGGCAGTAAAAAAAATATTTTTGCATTTAATATCGGGAAAAAGGGGATTCTAGGAAGTAATATTGACGACATTCCAATTGATAAAAGGATTTACGCCGGAGGCATAAACTCGGTTCGTGGATATGCTAATCAGCTGGCTACGGAAATGATTAATGGCACTGAATGTACAGCTGGGGGCAAGTCTGCCCTCGAATTTAATTGCGAATTTAGACGACAAATCAATAAAGATTGGGGTGGACTTATATTTTTTGATGGAGCCAAAATATATGGGAACACTTCTCGATATTTTAAAATTGAGAACAAACGGTGGTTTTATTCTGTAGGCTTGGGGATCAGATACTTTACTGGCATCGGACCTATTCGATTGGATTTTGCGTTTCCAATACGAAAAAGAAAAGGTGTAGATTCTAAGATGCAGTTTTTGATGAGTTTAGGGCAGGCGTTTTGATGATAAAGAAAGCAATCAAAATATTTTTTATATTGCTTACTTTGGTTCTGTTGATGCTTTTTTGCTTGTTTAGAACAGAAAAAGGACGAAGGTTTACCATTGATTATATATTACCATCTATTGTTGAAAGTGGAGCTTCTCTTCAAATTACTGGTGTAAATAGTGATATAACCAAGATTGACACCGTACTATATAAAACATCGCTAGGAGCCGAACTATCGTTCCATGAATGTCAGCTTCAACGTGACTTTGTTTTTGGACGTAATTCCGTGTTCATTGACCGATTTGTACTGAAAAGTGCAAAAAAAGAAAGTAACTTGGAAGGACAAATAAGGAATATCTTACCTTTTTTGCGCATTTTGAGATTTTGTATAAGAGATTTATCTTTAAACAAAGGTACGTTGCAACTCTCAGATAATGTTCATACCTTAAACGATTTAAAATATTTAACGAATACAACTGGAGATCATCTGTATTGTAGGATCGATAATAAGTCTGTCTTAAATATAAACATGCAATGGAATGGTATAAAATATACTTCTGGTTCCGTAAATCTCAGTGATTTTTCAGATGCGTCATGGAAAATAGACTTCGAAGATCCGGAGGAAGATGTCACAGCCTATAAGTTTTATATAAATCACAAATTATACAAAATCGTGTCTGATGGAATATTTAAAAATTTTGCAAAGGAAATAAGCGTAAATGATGCTTTTATTTCTTACAAAAATATAAATTTCAATCTATGTGGAAAAATCTTCCTTCAGGATAAAAAATCGGATTTTTCAACAAGATGCAATTTGGGTGTATTAGCAAGTGACGCTAAGATACCTGATAAAATCGTCGAACAAGTACAAAATACAACTGCAGATGTTAACATCCAAAGTATTTGGGGAAAAGGACATGACGTTTCAATCGTATTTGAAAAAAATGGAATAAAGGAAGGGGAAGGCAAGGTTTTTTTGAAAGACAACCAATTGAAACTTTATGCAGATGTCTCATGGATTAATTTTTTTGGGTATTATCTTCAAACAATCACCGTAACAAGTAATGATTTAATGCATTTTTCTACAAATATTCAGGGAAAGGATTTTTCACTCCATTCTGGCGTCGTCAAAAATCAAGATCTTTTCGAATTTACTGATCTGATTTGTAACATTCCTGAAGGTAGCTTGATTTCAGAAGGATCTTTGATTTATCAAAACGGTCTTAAGAAATGCAAATGTAAATTTAAATTCGATGATTTGTCGTTTTTTTCTAAAATTCTTCCGTTGAGAGGACGTTTAAGAGGAAGTATCAACGCAAATAATGGACAAATAAATTTTGAGGCAAATTCTTCAAAAATCTCATATAAAGATTGTGTTTTTTATGGAGTAGCGTTGAAAAAAAATTCGGCACAAGAAGAAGTAAAAGCAAAAAATGTAAAATATAGCGGAATGATTTTCAAAGATTTTTCTTTCAGCAAGATAAATAATAAATTTTCGATCATTTCGAAATTAAATGACACAACAAATGTTCAAGCTCAAGGACATATCGATGGGGATAACGTAAGGTTAACAGCCAAAGCCCATGACCAAAAGAATACACTACAGATTTCGGAGTGTTTCCTCAATCAGGTTTTGCATACATGCCGAGTAAAAGCAAAATTATCGAATGCGAAATCTCAAGGAGATTTAGATGTAAATGTTACACAAAATAGAGTTAAAGTCCGTATAAACGATTTATCGCTAGAAACTTTAGGAATATTGCTGGATAAGAAAATTCCACAATGTGTTGTTGTTCAAGGTCGAGCAGACTTATCGTTACAAAACCAAATATTTATAGGTGCCTCTGAGTTTAAGATGCGTGGACTAGTATCGGATAGTAATGTAATACAGTTATCTGTTGATAATAATTTACGAGGATTAACGATTCACGGAGTTATAAAAGGAAAAACGGATAACGTGGTTTTAGATGCCTATTATCCAGTGTTTATCAAACATGATTGGAACATGGTTCAGTTTTTCGATAAGAAGTTGCGCTTGTCATTACAAGGAAAGGCTCATCTGGAAAATTTATTTAATTTACCTGATGGATGCAAATTAGAAGGCTTAATTGACTCAGAATTAAAAATCGAAGGAACACTTCGTTCCCCAGTTGTCCTCGGATACGTAAAATATACAAACGCGTTAATAGCAATTGACGATATTTTATTAAAAAAAGGACAGATACATCTTATTGGAACGCAAAATAAATTATTGGTGAAAAATGCCGTTTTTACAGATTCTTTTGGTAATATTGCAAGAATTTCAGGAGATGGAAGGATTTTGTTTTCAAGTATTATCCCGAATATTAATGCAAACCTGGCTTTAAGCTTTCAAAACTTCAGATTGTTCGATACAGATGAGTTGAAAATAAACATCACGGGAGATGGAAGGATGTCAGGACATTTGAATGATATGAACATATCAGGTAATGTTACGATTCCATTTTGTAAACTAAATTATTTAGGAGAAAATATTGGACATGAATACTCTGGAATCACTATAGAAAATGATCCTTACCTCAACAATCATAAACAAGAAGAAAAAAGCTTTTTTACATATGATGTAAATATGAAGTGCCCTCGTGTTGATGTAAAAGGCGATATTTACAGTTTAGAATTCCATGGAGATTTACATTTGGGCACATTTAACCGATCTTCTACATTAAACGGACAAATAAATTTAAGAAAAGGCAGACTGGATCTTTTCGGACGCAGAATGATATTTCATCGTGGAGTTGTCACCTTTTTTGATGAATCTCCTTTCAGTCCCAAGATAGATCTTACATGTTATAAAAATATTGGTACTATGACAGCTTTTTTAAATATATCAAGCCATCCGGGAGACGGTACAGAAATAAATTTGTATTCAAGGCCAAATTACACCCAGGATGTTATTTTATCGCAAATGTTATTTGGTAAATCCACAAAAGAGCTATCAGTAGGAGAAGCTGCGCAGCTAGCACATGCAGTCACTAGCCTAAATCGAAAAGGTTATATATTTTCAATCTTAAATACATTACAAGGAACGGGATTAGTAGACAGTATTTCATTTTCAACTAGAAACAATTCGACGTCACTCTATCAGAATACACAATCGTTAAACAACAATATTGACGTTTCCGCAGGCAAATATTTAAATGATAAGGTTTTTGTCAGCGTTAATAGAAAAGATGAAGATACCAGCTTTGATGTCGACATTTCGTTGAATAAAAATACATCTTTAAAGGTAAACACGCTCGGCGAAGCCGGAATCAGCTGGAAATACAGATATTAGGTTATAGGTGATAAAATGCAAATTTTTGACGCAATTATTTTAGGAACAATTCAAGGTATTGCTGAATTTTTTCCAGTGAGTTCCACTGCGCATGTCGCTGTAATATCTAAATTGTGTTCTTTTAATAACTGTGGGAAAACATTTGACGTAATGTTAAACCTGGGAACGCTGCTCGCAATTATGGCTTATTTTTACCGAGAATGCTTGCAATTGATAAGAGGAGGAATAGATTTACTTCGCTTTAGAGATTCTACAGATAAGCAATTCTTTCTAACGATATTTTTTGCAAATGTGCCTGTCATTGTAATTTTCGGAATAGCTGAACTAATAAAATTTGAAATTAATTCTTGGGTAATTACCGGAATTAACCTTATCGTTTTCGGTATTATTTTATATTTTTGTGATCAAAAAGTAACAATTAAAAAGAATATAACAAAATCTGACGCATTTATTGTCGGGATTTCTCAGTTGTTATCATTTATGCCGGGGGTCAGTCGTTTAGGCATTTGTTTATCTGTATGCAGATATCAAGGATATGCACGGTGGGAAAGTTTTAAATTTTCGATGTTATTATCTTTAATTCCTGTTGCAGGAGCTTGCGCGTTGAAGTTAATTAGTATTATCACAAATGACGTTGATATTAATAGCTTGAGTATTCTGGTTGGAATTATTTCTAGTTTTGTCTTTGGTATTATTACCTTAAAATTCATATCATATTTTTTGAAAACTAATACATTTACATCCATTGTTGTTTATCGAATTATTTTCGGAATAATCATTTTAGTTATTCTTCGATAAGTTAACCTAAAATAAACGAATTTCTGTTTTACTATCTATAACGCTAAAGTGGTGGGAATATGTATATAGATGTTATTGTTCCGAATTTTGATGATAGTGCAGATGAGGTGATTATTTCATCATGGTACAAAAAAGTAGGAGATAAAATTTCAAAAGGTGAAGTCATAGCGGACGCTGAATCCGCAACAGTAGCTTGCGGAATTACCTCTGGATATGACTGTGTTTTATCTCGAGTTATAGTTAAAGAAGGGCAAACTGTTCAGCAAGGAATGAAGATCGCTGTTATTGATACAGAAACTTTAAAAGACAATCCTTTGGTAGTAGCACATGAAGAAAGACAGACGATAAAAGAGGTTTTAGAAAATATTTCAGAAACTGTACCGGAAATTTCCTCTAGATCTGAAAAAGAAGAGATCCATCAGATTCATCATGTTGATACTCGAACCAATGATGTTTCCGAAAATAATTCTAATGTTCGATTGGATAATCAATCTATGTCAAAGGGTTCTGAAAATGTGAGAAGTTTTTCAGAACAAGCTGAAGAGCAATTTATCAACATACTAAAAGATGTTGAAACTAAAGCAAAAGCAGAAGCAGAACAATTAAAAGCAAATATTTTGCAGGAAGCAGAAAACCAAGCTAACCTTCAAGGAAGTGAACTAAAAGCGAAAATTTTACAAGAATATGAAGAAAAAGCGAGTGCAGATGCCAGCGCAATGCATCAAAAAATAATACAGGGCTCCTTGGCTGAAGCGGAAAACACTCGTAGTAAATTGATAGAGGAAGCAAGAATTGAGGCGCAAAAAGAAGCAGAAACAATTCGATCGGCTATTATTTTAAACGCACAAAATCAAGCCGAAAAAGAAGCTGATGATTTAATTCGACAAGAGATTGAAAATGCAAAAAGTTCTGCAAAAGATCAAGCCGAGAAAGAGGCTAAGTTAATTTTAGAAAAATCAATAGAAGAAGCAAAATCGGAAGCGAAACATATAAAAAAGGAAATCCTTCGTTCATCAGGCAAATATGCGAAAAAGGAAGCAAGGCAACTCATCAGAGAAAAATTGAATCAGGCGAAACAAGAAGCTCAACAAAAAATGTCAGAAATTATTGATATCGCCAGACAAGAAACGAAAAAGGAAGTCTTGACAATTAAATCAGAGGTATTAGAAGGAGCCAGCAAGGAAATTAAAGTGGTCATGGATACATTGTTGAGTTCTGTGTTTCAAGAAAGCAAAGAGGAAATCAATAAAAATTTATCTTCACTAAATGACTCTTCCAAAATGCTGGAAGAAAAACTCTTAGAAGCACAAAAAGAAGCTGAGCAGAAAGCGTGCGAAATTATCCAAAAAACACGAGATGAAGCCATAAGTGCAGCAGGACAAATCAATGAACATATGCTCAGCGACACTAAAGAGCAGATGAAGTCACTAATGGAATCTATGCTGAGCTCTATCGCTGCTGATACGGCAAAAGAGGCCATAGCAATCAAAGATCAGATATTGTCAGAAGCTCAAGAGCAAATTAGAAAAACCGTTTCTGCATTGGTTCATACCGTGGTTACTGAAGGCGTTTCTGAAGCGAAAAATTTAAGATCTTCAATGCAAAAAAATGATTTTATTGAAGAAAAATGCAACTCATTGAACCACAATGAAGTTAATCAACAAACAGAAGATCCGAATTGCAAAATTGATCAAAAACTTGATGATCAGGACATTGTAAAAAAATTGATGAACATATCTGAATCCGAAGGAGGATCTCCGGAAATGTATGCAGACAACTGGAATAGGCCGCAGTTCTTTTATTCACCGGATGACCAAAGAGAAAATATTGATTTTTTGAGAAAAAGAATAGCCGAAAAAATTAAAGATACGTATGATTCATCCGTAATTTCTACGGTATCCAACGAAGTAGATATGACGGCTGTTTTATCCCTTGAAAAAACGTTTGGAAAAGCATTTACGGAAAAATATAATACGCGATTAGGCTTTACTCCGTTTTTTATTATTGCTGCAATTACTGCGTTGAAGAGATATCGTACATTTAACGCACATGTACATGAGGATGAAATTATTTATAAAAAAAATTTTGATATCTCAGTTATAACTTGCGGAAATGATGGAATTTCAGCCCCTGTGATTCGTCACGCGGACAAGTTAAGTCTTGCCGACATTGAGAAAAAAATGATTACTCTTTCGAGAAGAGCTGTAGAAGGAACTTTATCCGTTGAAGAAGTTTCTGGAGGTACTTTTACCGTTGTTAATGCAGGTATTTACGGATCACTTATGGGGACAGATGTGTTGACTCCTCCGCAAGTCGCGACTTTGAGTGTACATAAAATGCATAATCGTCCAATTGCAACTGATGAAGGAGTTGAAATAAAGCCAATGTTATACGTGTCTTTGTCTTACGATCACCGCATAGCTGATACAAAAGTTGCCGCAGAATTTTTAAGTAATATCAAGGAATATGTTGAAAATCCTGGATGGCAATTATTAGGTTTATAAGACGTTTTCATTCATTCAAAAAAAAGCCTACTTTTTATTGTAGGCTTTTTCATTTATTAGGCATTTCAAATTTATCGTATTTTTCTCGTTTTTTGAGCAGTCTTATGTTGATTTGAGTGACCGTTGAATCCGAATCTCCGTTGTATCAATCAAAGACGCCCCCCAAATCAAATTGATTTAACTCTCTGTTTTCTCTTATTTTGACGAAACTAGCCAATAAGCCTCTTGCGAAAGTCGAGAGGTTTGTGGTTTTTATGAAAGATAAAGTACTCAGATTTCATCAGAAGCAATTATCCAAATCTCAAATTATAAATTCCTGCAATGATATTAAATCTAAGATG
>SUUU01000017.1 GCA_015062335.1 Alphaproteobacteria bacterium | reverse complement strand
ATTGATGTAAATATTCAACATGCGGTTCGTGAAGAATTAAAAAAATCTATTAGTGAGTTTCGTGCACTAGGAGGTGCGGCTATAGTAATGGAAATCGCCAGTGGGGAGGTTTTAGCCTTGCTGTCGTTGCCGGATTTCGATCCTAATAAAAGTTCAAATCCTAATACTAGGGATCATTTTAATATGGCAACATCTTCAGCTATAGAACCTGGATCTGTTGCAAAAATTTTTAATACTGCTATGGCATTAGATAGCGGAAAAATTACTCCATTTACTCGATATGATGCGAGATTTCCATTAAAAATCGGAAGATTCACTATTCACGATTTTAAAGGAAAGGGGACATTTTTAACGGTTGAGGAAATTTTGAAATATTCATCTAATATCGGGTCGGCGCGTATTGCGATAGATTTAGGTAAGGATCATCAAAAAGCTTTTTTTAAAAGAATAGGTTTGCTTGATCCGGTATTGTATGAGTTATCTGAAACTCAAAGACCTTTATTTCCTAAAGTGTGGACGGATGCAAGCGCTATGACAATTGCTTTTGGCCACGGTATAGCGTTAAGTCCGTTACAATTGATAACTACCATTAGCGGTATTTTAAATCATGGAACAAAAAACAATCCTACGTTGCTAAAAAGAAATAATGCAATCCACGGAGAGCAAATTGTATCTGATAAAGTTTCGAAACAAATGGCAATTTTAATGCGCCTCAACGTGACAGAAGGTGCGAATAAATTAGCTGAAGTTCCTGGATATTACGTTGGAGGAAAGTCTGGCACAGCTGAAAAGTTAAATAAAGGGAAGTATTCTAAAAATGCCAACTATGCGGGATTTGTAGGAGCATTTCCAATGCCGAATCCTAAGTATGCTATATATTTGGTTTTAGATGAGCCTCAAGCAACAGCAAAAACTCATGGGTATAGAACAGCTGGGTGGATCGCCGCTCCGACAGCGGCTAATATCATTAAACGAATTGGACCAATGTTGAAGGTTTTACCATGCGAAGAAAAAGAGCCGAGTTGGCATGAAATGTTAAGGAATATAAAATGAAATTATCTCAACTGGTTGATTTTCCGTGGAATAGTGAGTTTAAAGACCTTGAAATAATGGATGTTGTTGACGATTCCAGAAATGTTACTCCAGGATGTATGTTTGTAGCAATTAGTGGCAATAAATGTGACGGGTCATCATATATTCAAGAAGCTATTCAAAAGGGAGCCGTTTGTGTGGTTGTGAATGGAGATGGATATTGTTCATCGGTTGACATTCACTATGAGAAAAATGTTGCTTGTGTTGTTGTTCAAGATACTAGAATTTTTTTATCTCAAGTTTGCTCCAAATTTTGGAATACTGATTTTGATAACGTTGTTGCAGTAACCGGGACGAACGGAAAAACTTCTACCGTTGATATGGTGAGACAAATTTGGTCATTTGCAGAGAAAAGGGCTGCAAGTATCGGGACTTTGGGAGTGATTACTCAAGATGGTCGGCTCGATAATGGGGGACTGACTTCTCCTGGGCCTGTTTTTATGCATCATACTTTTCAGAAATTGCAGTTAGAAGGAGTTAAAAATATTGTGCTTGAAGCATCAAGTCACGGAATATATCAACATAGATTGGATAATGTCAATTTTTCAGTATGTGCGTTTACTAATTTTACTCAAGATCATCTGGATTATCATAAAACATTTGAAAATTATTGGAATGCAAAAGCTCGCTTATTTGATGAGTTGTCACAAGATAAAACAATTTTTGTTTTAAATGCAGATGATAAGGCAAGTTTTAGTAAATTAGTAAATATAGCAAATAATAAACATATCAATTGTATTAGTTACGGTAAAACATTGGCGGATATTAGACTAGTTGAGTTTCAGTATAATAAACAATGTCAGATTGTGACGATAGAGATTGATAAAAAACAATATACATTTAATTTGCCTTTTGCCGGAGAATTTCAGATATATAATGCGCTATGTGCTTGCGGGATATGTATTGCTACCGGAATAAGTATCGATTTGGTTTGTGAATCTTTCGAAAAATTGAAGCCTGTAGACGGCCGGTTGGAATATGTTGCTGAAAAACACGGTGCGCATATTTACATTGATTATGCTCATACTCCTGATGCCTTGCAAAAGGCGCTGCAATCTTTGAGAAAGCACGCTGAAAATAGATTAATCACGGTTTTTGGTTGCGGAGGAAACAGGGATGCGGATAAGCGGTATACAATGGGAAAAGTTGCTTCACAATATGCTGATATTGTCGTTGTTACGGATGACAATCCTCGAGATGAGGATCCTGCTCATATTCGCCAAATGATAATGCGAGGATGTCGAGAAGCTGTAGAAATTGAGGGACGCAAAGAAGCCATTGTATATGCTATTAATCAGTTACAACAAGGAGATATTTTACTGATTGCAGGTAAAGGACATGAAACTTATCAAATTTTGCAAAATGAGACAGTTCATTTTAGTGATAGAGAAGTAATTTTGGAGACGGTATCATGTTAATAAATAAAGAGATACTTGGAATTTTAAATGCAAAAATAAATTTCGATTTTTTGTTAAATAATTGTGATTTCAAAAATGTTTGTGTTGATTCCAAAGACGTGACATCAGGTGATTTATTTGTTGCAATTTGCGGTGAAAAAGTTGATGGGCATGAATTTGTTGAAGTGGCATTGCAACGAGGCGCTTCATTGGCAGTGGTTGAAAAAGACATTGATATTGTAGATACATCAAGGTTGATAAAAGTTGATTCTACTAAAAATGCATTAACTGAGTTGGCTAGATATAATGCTCAACAAATTAAAATTCCATACATCGGTGTGACTGGAAGTGTCGGAAAGACGACTACAAAAAATTTGATTTACCATTTGCTCAAAAAATCAACGAATCAAAAAATCTATGTTTCTCGTAAAAATTTTAACAGCCAAATAGGGTTGCCAGTGTGCGCTGCATCGATGCCGTTGGATACTAAGATCGGGATATTTGAAATGGGTATGAGCGAGAAAGGAGAATTAAAAAATTTAATATCGATCGTTACTCCAACAGTTTCTGTAATTACGCATATTTGTGAAACACATTTGGAATTTTTCGATTCAGTGTGGGATATCGCAAAAGCGAAATCTGAAATTATGGAAACGGAGCAAGTTCAAGAAGCGATAATTCTGCCGAGTGATAGTGCCTATACTGATTGGTTGATTCGTAAAGCTAATAGATACGGAATAAAGAATATTTATACATTTGGTTTTTCTCGATCTGATGCGCAGGTGATTTCATGCACTCGTGAAAACGATGAAATCTACGTTAAAGCTCAAATTTTGGGAAATATTGTTGAATACGTGATAGCGTGCCACAATGTATCTGTTGTTCCGAACAGCCTGTCATCAATTTTAGCGGCGCATGTCATTAGTAATGTGCCTTTGCAAGATATTGCAGAACATGTACGGTCATTTGAGGCATCATCTCATCGAGGAGAAATTATTAAAAAAGGCAATGTTACAATCGTCGATGATTCATATAACGCTTGTACTACATCTATGAGATCAGCTATAACGTCTTTGGCTGAACATCAAGGTAGAAAAGTTTTGATTATGGGTGATATGAAAGAATTAGGAAAAAATAGTAAGCGCTATCATGAAATTTTGTCTGCAACGATAGATAAATTTGGGATAGATCTTGTGTTTGCATGTGGTCAGTATTCCCAATATTTATTTAATAATTTGCAAGAAAAGAAAAAAGGGCTTTGGTGTAAAGATAGCAATGAGTTGTCCGAAAAAATTGCGAGTTTTGTACAACCGGGTGATAAAATTTTAGTAAAGGGATCTAATTCAATGAATATGCATAAGATAGTGGAGGTTATCTACGATGCTTTATAGTTTATTTCCATATTTAAATTTTATTTCCGGAACGAATTTGCTTAAGTATATTACGTTCCGTACCATGTGCTCATTATTGACTGCATTGGTTGTCAGCTTTCTACTATATCCTACATTTATTAAGCATTCAAAACATAAACAACCGATACGAGAGGATGGCCCTAAGCAGCATTTGTTGAGTAAGCAAGGGACGCCAACTATGGGTGGGGCGGTTATCATTGCCGCCACTATTTTGTCTTCTTTATTGTGGGGCAATTTACAAAATGATTATTTGTTGTTGATTCTTGGATTAACAATTATTTATAGCTTTCTTGGATTTGTTGATGATTATCTTAAGGCGAAGTATAAAAATTCTCGAGGAGTCAATGGTCGACAAAAATTATGTGTACAAATTGCCGCAGCATTGATTTTTTCGTTTTTAGTCGAGCAATTAAGAACACCTGATATCGCCGGTCATTTGGCATTTCCTTTTTTCAAAAATTTCACAATTAATAGTTCAGTTTTTTTAATTTGCTTCACAACTTTTGTCATTGTTGGAAGTTCTAATGCGGTAAATCTGACAGATGGTTTAGACGGGCTAGCGACTTTTCCAGCTATGATCGTTACATTTTGTTTGGGAATATTATGTTATGTCACAGGACATTTTGTGTTCGCAAACTATTTGCAGATTTTTTACATTTCTATGTCGGGCGAATTATGTATTTTTTGTGGAGCACTTATTGGCGCATGTTTAGGGTTTTTATGGTACAACGCTCCTCCTGCTAAAATTTTTATGGGAGATACCGGATCGTTGGCTATAGGTGGGGCGATAGGAGGATTGAGTGTTATCATTAAGCACGAATTTGCTCTTGCTATCATTGGGGGATTATTTGTGATTGAAGCGGTGTCCGTAATTTTGCAAGTGGCATATTTTAAAATGACAGGTAAAAGGATTTTTCTAATGGCGCCTATTCATCATCATTTTGAGAAAAAAGGGTGGCCTGAATCGACGGTAACAATAAGATTTTGGATTATTTCGCTAGTTTTTGCATTAGTAGGTTTAGCAACGTTGAAGTTAAGATGATCTCTCCTGAATTTTACAAAAATAAAAATATTGTTGTGGTTGGTTATGGAAAAACGGGGCAGTCCGCTGTTAACGCTTTAAAATCTGTTTCTGCAAATGTTTATCTTTTAAACGATAGTATGGTTGACAGCCAATATTATTGTACAATTGATGAAATTGATTGGACGAATGTCGACTATATGATGGTTAGCCCCGGAGTTTCTCTTGTGTGGAATGCAAGTCCAGCTGTTAGTTTGGCGCGTAAATTTTCAGTTCCGATAATTAATGACATAGACATCTTACAGCAAAGTATAAATGCTAAATTGGTAGCTGTCACCGGTACGAACGGAAAGTCGACAACAACTTCGTTGATTTACTATATGTTAGCTGAAAATGGCGCTTTTGCAGAGATAGGGGGAAATTTTGGCACACCAGCCTTGTCGTTGAAAAAAAATGCAGACTTTTACGTTTTGGAACTATCATCGTATCAACTTGAGTCATGTAATATTCTTGGGTTTGATTTTTCCGTATTGCTGAATATTGCCTCGGATCATTTAACTCGGCATGGAGGAATAAATGGATACATAGCGATGAAGCAGAAGATATTCGCGCATTCAAGAGCTGATTCGGTCGCAGTTATCGGCGTTGATGATGAGTATTGTCAACACTTATTCGACCATGTTAATCACAAAAATGTAATACAGATTTCTGGGAAAAATGTACCGAATTTCGGAATCGGATGGGCAAATAACAAGTTAATAGATGATAGACGGGGAAATTCAGAATTTGTATGTCATCGATGCGAAACTCTAGATGGAGAACATAATCGACAAAATATTGCGGCAGCGTATGCTGTATGTAGTTGTGCGGGTGTGTCTAAAGAGGTTTTTGCAGAGAAATTATTTGCATTCAAAGGGCTTGAACATCGCCAAGAGCTTGTAAAGACTATAAACGGGGTTCAATATGTTAATGATAGTAAGGCAACAAATGCAGATTCAGTTGAGCAAGCATTGAGGCGATTTGACAATATTATTTGGATTTTAGGAGGTCGAGCTAAAGAAGACGGGATAGAAAGGTTAATACCTTATTTTTCTAAGATTCGCTGTGCATTTTTGATAGGTGAAATTGCTTTAGAGTGGCATGAGCTTTTAAGTAGATATAATGTTAAAAATGAAGTATCTGTTACGCTAAATAACGCTGTTCAATCGGCTTATCAGCTAGCGAAGAAAGGTGATGTTGTTTTGTTGTCTACCGCTTGTGCGAGTTTTGACCAATTTAGAAGTTTTGAAGATAGGGGTGATAATTTCAAACGCCTAGTGGAGACGCTGCCATGTTAAACGTGTCCAGAACAAGCGACAATGCTATCAGTAAATGGTGGTGGACCGTTGATAGGCCGCTTTTGTTTAGTTTTGTGTTAATGTTGGTTGTCGGAGTTGTTTTAGCCATGGCGGCGACGCCAATGGTTGCAACTCGTATCGGCATAGATAAATTTCATTTTCTCAAAAGGCATCTTCTTTTTATTGTTCCGACCCTGATCTTAATTTTTACTATTTCGAATATGTCTTACACAAACATTCGAAAATTTTCATTATTACTGTTTTTTATAGCATTATTTTTAACTTTATTAACATTGTTTTTAGGAACGGAAATAAAGGGGGCTCGTCGTTGGATTTCATTATTCGGATTGTCAATTCAACCATCAGAGTTTTGTAAGCCAGCATTAACAATTTTGGTAGCATGGATGTTTTCAGAAGAACGAAATAATCCGCAAATTCGTGGAAGATCTATAGGGATATTTTTATATTTGTTGATAGCTATAGTTTTGGTTTTACAGCCAGACATTGGAATGTTATTTGTTACGACAGTGGTATTTGGAATACAGTTATTTTTAAATGGATTACCCATTTTTTTTGTATGTACCACTATCATCGCCGCAGTATCTGGTTTAGGACTAGCCTATTTATTTCTACCTCACGTTACTACACGTGTAAACAAATTTTTAGATCCTGCGACAGGGGATCACTATCAAATAGACAGATCATTAGAGGCATTCAGTCGAGGAGGGCTTTTTGGGGTGGGACCTGGTGAAGGAATTATAAAAAAGCATTTACCGGATGCTCATGCTGATTTTGTCTTTGCGGTACTGGGGGAGGAGTTTGGTTTTTTTGTATGTGTAGGTGTCGTTTTGCTTGTGGGGTTTGTAGTATTGTACGGTATGAATAAGGCTTTAAAAGAAAGCAACTTGTTTGCTTTGTTATCGTCAGTCGGACTCTTGGCTCAATTTGGGCTTCAGTCTTTTATTAATATGGCATCTACATTGCATTTAATTCCAACTAAAGGAATGACATTGCCATTTATGAGTTATGGCGGATCATCAATGTTAGCTACAAGTATCGTTGTTGGATTAATTTTAGCTTTTAATCGACGAAAATCACTGGAAGATGAATGAATTAGATTGTGCGCGTTTTACGGTATATTATGGAGATATAAACTGAGTTCTTCATCATGCAAAAGCGTTGTATTTTTTCATTTTTCTTGTAGAATGATCCAGGGTATTTAGGTGGAATCTACAATGGCTGGAAGTATTAATAAAGTTATTATCCTCGGAAATCTTGGCAGAGATCCGGAAGTGCGTTCTGCTCAAGATGGGAGTAAAATAGTAAGTTTTTCAGTTGCGACAACGGAGTCTTGGCGAGATAAGATGTCAGGTGAGCGCAAAGATCGCACTGAATGGCATAGAGTTGTGGTATTTAATACTAATCTGGCGGATGTATGTGAAAAATATTTGCACAAAGGATCCAAGGTTTACGTTGAAGGTCAATTGCAGACCAGAAAATGGCAAGATAAGGATGGCATCGAGAAATATACTACGGAAGTAGTGATTCCTCGTTTTCGAGGGGAAATAACTTTGTTGGATTCCCGCAATTCTGATGTAGATATTGGAGATATTCCGGTTGAACAGCCGGTAGGCATAGATGACGATATTCCATTTTAATAATAGTAAATACGGAGTTTTTTGTGACAATAGAAAATGAGGATATAGTTCCCGTAGATCTTGATGAGGAAATGAAGCGTTCATACCTTGATTATGCTATGAGCGTGATTGTGTCTCGTGCTTTGCCTGATGTCAGAGATGGATTGAAACCAGTTCATCGTCGTATCATTTATAGCATGACGGAGTGCGGTTATGACTATAATAAACCTTACAGGAAGTCTGCACGTATCGTTGGTGACGTTATAGGTAAGTATCATCCGCATGGCGATACAGCAATTTATGAAGCTATGGTACGTATGGCTCAACCTTTCTCGATGAGGGAAACTTTGGTTAGCGGCCAGGGAAACTTCGGTTCTATGGACGGAGATTCTGCGGCGGCTATGCGTTACACCGAGGCCAGATTATCAAAAATTGCTCATCAATTAACAGAAGACTTGTATTCAGACACCGTTGATTTCCAACCGAACTATGACGAATCTTTAAAAGAACCTGTTCTTCTTCCAGCTCGATATCCTAACTTTTTGGTGAACGGGGCAAATGGTATTGCCGTCGGGATGGCTACAAATGTGCCGACTCATAACCTTGGAGAAGTCATAGATGCGTGCGTAATGTTGATAGATAATCCTCAAGCATCGCTTGAAGATGTTATGACAGTAATTCCAGGGCCGGATTTCCCTACAGGCGGAATTATTTTAGGGCGAGGCGGTATTTTATCTGCGTTCAGAACAGGTCGTGGTTCTATTATTATCAGAGCGAAGAGTCATATAGAAAATATTCGTAAAGATCGTCAAGGTATCGTTGTGACTGAGATTCCGTTCCAGGTTAATAAAGCAAAAATGATAGAAAAAATCGCTTCATTGGTGAACGAGAAAGTTATAGAAGGTATATCTGATATTCGAGATGAATCTGATAAAGATGGGGTACGTGTTGTCATTGAGTTAAAAAAAGATGTTAACGCTGAAGTTGTTTTGAATCAGTTGTACCGCAATACATCGATGCAAACGTCGTTTGGTGTCAATATGTTGGCATTGTTAAATGGTCGGCCAAAATTGATGGGGCTCATGGAGGTGCTTCAGGCCTTCATTGAATTTAGGACGGAGGTGATCGTTCGTCGTACTCGTTTCGATCTAAATAAAGCGAGGGACAGGGCGCATTTGTTGATAGGATTGGCTATCGCTGTTACCAATATTGATGAAGTCATTAGAATTATTAAGGAGAGTCCAGACCCGGCTACGGCTAAAGTAACTCTCATGTCTAAGAGTTGGGATGCGAAAGAGATCGAGCCTTTGATCAAGCTGGTAGATGATCCTAACAGCATTTTCTTTGATGGGAAATGTAGGTTAACTGAAGTTCAGGCCCAAGCTATTTTGGATTTGAAACTGCATCGTTTAACAGGTCTGGAAAGAGAAAAAATTTCTGGAGAATTAAACGAGTTGTCAGATAAAATCAGAGATCTCTTGAGTATTTTAAGTTCTAAAAACAGAGTGATGGAAATAGTCAAGGAAGAGATGATTAAGGTACGTAATGAGTTTGCATCTGATCGTATAACCGCGATAGAAGATACGGAAATTGACCTTGACGATGAGGATTTTATTCAAAAAGAAGATATGGTTGTCACAATAAGCCATAGTGGATACATTAAAAGGGTACCATTAAATACGTATAAGGCTCAAAGACGCGGAGGTAAAGGCAAGACGGGGATGACAACGAAAGACGAAGATTTTGTGCAGGATGTTTTCGTTGCTAATACCCATACACCTGTGTTGTTTTTCTCAACTACAGGGATGGCATATCAGATGAAAGTTTACAAACTACCCCTTGCCGGTCCTCAGTCAAAAGGAAAGGCGTTGGTAAATTTGTTTCCGACCAAGGCCAATGAAGCCTTGGCGACAGGATTATCGTTGCCTGATGATGAAAGCACTTGGAATGAATATGATATTGTCTTTGCCACATCTCGCGGTACAATCAGGAGGAATAAATTAAGCGACTTTATTAATATCAGAGCCAGTGGAAAGTTGGCGATGAAGCTTGGAGATGAAAAACTTATTTCTGTTGCGTTGTGTAAAGATGGTATGGACGTCATGATTTCGACGAAACTGGGTAAGTGTATACGTTTCCCTGTGAAAGATCTGAGAGTTTTTGCTTCCAGGGCATCTACAGGGGTTCGGGCCGCAAGATTAGTTGGAGACGATGAAGTTGTTTCTATGACGGTTCTCAATAATGGTTCCTCAACAGTGGAAGAGCGGGAAGAGTATGTTAAATATTCGAATTGGTTGAGAAAATCATCAGAAGAAATCTTGACAGATCAAGTGCTAGATCCTCCGGCGAAGTACGAAGAGATGAAGGTTTTGGATCAGATTTTGATCACGATTACTGAAAATGGGTATGCGAAGAGGACATCATCATTTGAGTATCGTACTTGCAGTAGAGGGACTCAAGGCGTCAAGAACATAGATATGAACGCAAAAAATGGGAAAGTTGTTGCTGTGTTTCCTGTGAAAGAGGATGATGATGTTATGTTAATTACAGATAGCGGAAAATTGATTCGTTGTCCGGTTTCGAGTGTTAGAATTACGAGTAGGGCAACACAAGGCGTTATTTTGTTTAGAGTAGATAAAACTGAAAAAGTTGTATCTGCCGTACGGTTAACAGATAATAATCCGGTAACAGATGAGTAGAGAATAATTATGGCATCTATCAGATTGCAGGGGGTTAGTAAGTCTTTTAGAGATAATTCCATCATAAAAGATGTAGACCTGACTATTGAGGATGGAGAATGTACGGTATTGGTAGGTCCGTCCGGATGTGGCAAATCTACGGTTTTGCGATTAATTTGTGGTTTGGAAGACGCTGATTATGGTGACATTTATATTGGTGACAGATTAGTGAATGATGTTCCTCCAAGTAGTAGAGGTATTGCAATGGTTTTTCAGTCATATGCGCTTTATCCACATATGACAGTGTTTGAAAATATGGCTTTTGCTTTACAGGTGAGGAAATTATCTAAGTCAGAAATTGAAGAAAGAGTTGTAAGCACAGCTAAAGTTTTGAAGATTGATCACTTATTATTGCGTAAGCCTAAAGAATTATCAGGAGGGCAACGTCAAAGAGTAGCTATAGGTAGAGCGATTGTCAGAAATCCGTTTGCATTTTTATTTGATGAGCCGTTGTCAAATTTGGATTATTCTTTGCGGTGCCAAATGCGTTATGAAATAGCGAAGTTAAAAGCTCGATTAAAAACAACAATGGTTTATGTAACTCACGATCAGGCTGAGGCAATGACGTTGGCGGATAAGATTGTTGTTATGAAAGATGGAAAAATAGAGCAACAAGGTACTCCTCTTGAAATTTACAATTCGCCTGTAAATACTTTCGTTGCAAAGTTTATAGGATCAAGTGAGATGAATATAATGCCGGTTGTTTGCGAAAGTGTTTCCGAGGAAACTCAAAAATTTAGTTTGGATACCGGGGAAAAGATTACAATAAATCGTTCAGATTGCAAGTTGGAGCAAGGAAAAAGGTATTTATTGGGATTTCGTCCAGAGGATTTGATTGTTTCCGAAATGAGAAATGGCTCGGATATGAAAAATGGTTTAGCTGGTAGTGTCATATTGTCGGAGAATTTAGGTGGAGAAGGATTTATTCACATTTCTCTTAAGAATGGTGCTCAGATTAATGTAAAGTCGAATAAGTCAGTAACGGAAGAAATAGGGGATAGCGTATTTTTAAAATTTGATCATGCAAGGTGTTACTTATTTGACGTTGATGGGAATACGATATTCGGAATAAAAAAATAACGGAAAATATTGATCAAATTTCAAATTAATGCCATTGGAAAATTGAAAAAGTCTCCTGTTTTGGAGTTAATAAGTAGTTATCGTTGTCGAATTAAAAATTCTCTTGTAATTTGCGAATTTGAATTAAAAAAGAGTGCTGGCTTGCCTACTGAAAATTTAAAATTAAGAGAGGCAGAATTACTCATGTCTAACGTCCCTGCAAAGTCTTTTGTTTTTTCAATGGATGAGAGGGGAGAATTGTTGAATAGTCATCAGTTTGCAGATTTGCTTCAACAAAAAGTGCAACAATGTTACTCTTCTTTTGTGTTTATTATTGGAGGAGCCGCTGGATTGGATAAATCAATTCATGATCGTAGCGATCAAATACTTGCTCTTGGAAAAATGACATTACCTCATATGCTGGCAAGACTTGTATTGGTAGAGCAAATTTATCGTGCTGAGTGTATTATAAACCATCATCCTTACGATAAGTAGGCAATCTCACTAAAAGTTTGAAATAAATGTTGTTACTTTTTTATGATTAAAACGCCTTGAGGAACCGAGATTTTATGCAAATTTTCTATTTTTTCTAAATTACCATTTTTTAACAAATAAACAGAAAATCCTTGTTGTTGTAAGTTCTCCAATCCGCTAAAATCCTTCGTTTTTGATGAATCATAATCTGCTATAATCTGAATTTTTGGAGAACGAAGTAAAAGTTGTTCTGCTCCTTTTAGAATGTTAGAAAGATTTTCAGTAAAACTGATTCTTAAAAAATTGATGTTCTGTAAATTTTGACATAGTACATCAAGTGAGTTTACTTCTACGCTAATAGCACTATATCCATTTTGCAATTGATAATTTGAAGACTTCAGACTTCCTTCAGCTTCTAATGTTCCATTTTTATATACGATTAGTCCGGCAAAATTTCCATCGGATATAGCATGAGAATTTGTAATAATCCTATTTTCAAATCCATTAATTTTAGCGCTTAGTGCGATGGCATCAGAATATTTTTCAATTGGGTTAAACACATATACTTTCCCTGATTGAGAGACAAGCTTAGCCATAAGGAGTTGTTGAACTCCAATATCCATACTGACGTACACGATTGTGTCACCCTTCTTTAAATTTTTATTGAGATAGTCTATTAAATCTTTTTCCTTAACTTCGTTTATTACTTGTTCGTGAGAAAAAATATCGCTATTCAGTTTAATTTTAACATCATCGAAAATTGTTTCTTCGTAGAACTTATCGAAGCACGCGGGAGTATTAGCGTTGATTGATTTAGTATTTTTTCGTACTAATGAAATTAGCAAGATCATGGATACTACAACAACAGTAAATATCACTAAATACTTAAAAAAATCTCTTTCACATGTTGAATTGTTTAACTTTTTTTTACTCATAGCATGTGCTCCATTCTGTACTTATGACATTATACAGAGCAAATATTAATAATTAATTAAGCTGTTTATATCTCACTTTAAAAATTCATGAATCATTTGTGCAACAATTTTCGCATCTTTCCAACCTAAAGCATGATGATTTCCTGAAATGAATTTAAGCGTCACGTTAGAGCAGTGCAAAAAATTATCTTTCAGAATTTTAGAAAAAACAATCGGATCTTCTAAGGTTCCGATTACTAAGCTATTGCAACCGCAATGATAATATTTATGTCTCAGCGTTTCGAGATCTTGTAATAAAATCTCCAAGTTATCACGTTCATTGCATTGCTTTTCATATTTACATGCTTGAAAAAATGAAGTTCTGGATTTTTCCACATTTCTCGAAAACAAATGGGTCATTTTATCTAAGTTTTCAAATATTGTCTGACGAAGATTGCTATCATTTCCGCAAAAATTTACAAATCCCTGCAATCCGATTAACGCTTTAAATTTTATTCCGGAATTATTCAATTTTTGAAAGCCTATTGAATGACCTATCCCGACATATTCTTGATTGCTATCGTATTTTTTTGAGGGATCAAAAAAATCGCATTCCATTTCGAGCAAGGGTATCAAGTTTTCCCAGTAATCATTACCAAAACAAAATCCGTGGCATAATAAACATTTCATTTGGATA
>SUUU01000033.1 GCA_015062335.1 Alphaproteobacteria bacterium | reverse complement strand
ATGCTGAACATTTTGCTCAGTTTCGCGCAGTTCGAACGTGAATTATCAGGCGAGCGCATCAGAGACAAATTCGCAGCATCGCTCAAAAAAGGAATGTGGATGGGTGGAAATCCGCCTCTGGGATACAATGTTGAAAATCGAAGCTTGGTCATTAACGACGAAGAAGCCAAAACAGTAAAATTTATTTACGAGAAATTCGCCGAAACCGAATCATATTCATGGTTACTGATTTGCTGAACAACAGCGGTTACAGAACGAAAATAAGGCGTCTCAGCAACGGAAAAACCACAGGCGGAGGAAAATTTCAGCCGAACGCAGTGTTGCATATCTTGAGAAATCCGTATTACAAAGGCTGCGTAACGCACAAAGGTCAGATTTATCAGGGACAGCACGAAGCGATTATCGACGAAGAGACGTGGGGTAGGGTCGCTAATCACGAAGAATCGCGTGCGAAGAGTTGTTGTTCAAGAAACTTCATGGCACCATCGTTTTTGAAAGGCATAATCAGATACGAAAGTTGCGATACTGTAATGATGCCAACACATTGCGTGAAAAAAGGAGTTAGATATCGTTACTACACGTGCCAAAAGCACCTTAAGTTCAAGTCGTGCAATTCTTCTTTTAAAACCGTTCCCGCAGGCCCCGTCGAAGAGCAAGTTGTGAACGAAATAGTTCGCATATTGAAATTACCTGAAATTTTAATGCATATCGATAAACTTGCTGAAGAAAACAAAGAAATTACGAGAGAGGATGTCATTGATGCTCTGCAAAACCTCAACGAAGTCTGGAATTATTTGTATCCTGTAGAGCAAAGAAAGATCGTCAAAATGCTTGTAACTTCAGTGCTAATTCAAAACAATGGCTTAAAACTGAACCTTAATCTAGACGGTCTTAATCGGCTATTGATTGAACTTTCGTGAGGCAAAATGGAAACGTTGAAGCAAGAAGTCATAATACCGATAAAGATCAAAAAAGAAAAATCAGGAAGCAGGACATATCTTGTGCATCCGAAGGATTTCTACGTTGTGACGCCGTTATCGAAGCTTCTTGCAAAGGCGTATATCATGGAAAAACGACTCAAGCAAAATCATGATCTGACATTCCGCGAATTCTGCAAATTCAATAACGTCATGCCACGATATCTGAGCGATATTTTACAACCAAACAATCTATCGCCAAAGCTAAAACGCATGATCATGGAAGGATATCAGCCGAAACACTGCTCAATCCAAGACATAATCACAAAAAATATGCCAGTGCTGTGGAAAAATCAAGAAAAATGGCTCATAAAGTAAATTGCATCAAAATATTTGACTTTTTGGGGGATTTTTGGTATTATGATAGCAGTAAGTTGGGTGGCTTCTTGCTTTTTGGAGGTGTACGATGATGAAGAAGTTGGTTTTAGGATTAGTTGTTTTTGGATGTGTAGCGAATATTGAAGCTATGCAAAATGTGAAGATACAGAATAAGATGTCGAAAGATGTGTTTGTGGAGAGCTTTGAGACATCTGGTACTGTTGTATTTAATCAAATTAAACTGGTCGGAGAAACTTTGGGCAAAAATGATTCAAAAGTTATTCAGATAGGTGTTGTATCTCCGGTAGTTCCCTCTGAAAAAAATTATGCTGTTTTAAGCCTGTTTAATAAGACCGAAGAAGAATATGAGCAAATTAAAATAACTTGGGGAGGAGATGGAGCTAGGCTTTATAACAGCGATTATGTAGTTAATGGTTTTTATAGAATCGTTCAGGAATATGATCAGAGAGGAGATGTGACTTTTACTTTTTATGATTACGGCGATGAAAGTATTATCGAACGACTGAAGGCCGCAGTATTACAAAGGTTGAAAACTAATGCTTCTTTTCAGCAAAAGCAGAAAGAAGAAATTATAAAGCTGCAATCTGGTTTGAAGACTGAAGAAATTGAGGGAAGAATATAATGGCTTTTAGTCGTAGCTTTTTAAATAAGTCCATAGCGGTTGTAGTTTTTTTTCAAATTTTCGGCTTTTATGACATTGTCGGGATGAATAAGGTGTCTTTATCTACGGCTATAGAAGGAGGAACTCCTTTGCATGTTGTTACGTTGACTAGAACGACACTCAACAAGAAAGGAGATATTCTTTTCGATAAATGTTTACCTATTAGTGCCGCTGAAGCAGTAACAATTTTTGCTATAGCGAATGCTTTTTGTGGGGGACCAAAGTCATATTGATGAAATATATAAAACAATATATGACGCGCATGACTTTGATGATGAACAATTCGTAGCCATAGAGAAACAATTTAGTGGTGAAAATAAGCAAAGGGCTCTTGCAGAAATATTACAGCAAGAATTAAGATCAATAGGAGGACTAGAAGAATCATTAATTTCCCAAATAGTTTTTAGTAGCGATAGGGTAGTTTTTAAAGCGACTTTATTAGAGCTCTTGCGAAAGTAATAAGTATCTAGCAAATTACACGAAGAAATGAGAAACTCAGCAAAAATAAGCGCATAAAAATGCTAAGTTTCGTAAAATTGTGTAATCAAAATAAAAAATTTTC
>SUUU01000032.1 GCA_015062335.1 Alphaproteobacteria bacterium | reverse complement strand
TTGCAGGAATTTATAATTTGAGATTTGGATAATTGCTTCTGATGAAATCTGAGTACTTTATCTTTCATAAAAACCACAAACCTCTCGACTTTCGCAAGAGGCTTAATGTTCGTCAGGTTGCAGCTCAGTGCAAATTAGAAAGAAATGTAAGAACTCACAGGATGGCATATGACGCAATTCTAAAAAAATACGGAAGAATCATAGAAAAACAACGTGGCGCCAACTTGTCAATAGAGGAGGCGGGAAATTTCGCAAATGAAATTGCTAAATCATTAGGTTTTCGGATTGACTCTTCTAAATATGATTCCGTGAGTAGTATGACACGTAGTATTGCAAATCAAGCAAAACAGTTTGTAGAGATCGTGAAAGAACAGTTAACCATACAGCAAAAAGCATTAGAGGCGCTAGGTGTAAGCGGTACTGAGGGTCTGCTAAAAGTACTGGGTGCCAAAAATTGGGATGAAGCACGAGCGATGGCAATAGAGAGTAATAATCTTGCACTAACGCAAAAAATTCAAGAGGTGGATGAGAATCAAGCGACCATTGCTCGTATAAAAAAAGAGCCAGCTCCAGATCTTGCTAGAAAAATGGATATGATGCGAAGTGAATATGGCGATCCGGTCATTGATGCAGTGGAAAGAGAACTAAAAGACACCGACTATTATATCGTTGACGTAATTGCTTACACTTTAATTATTGAAAGAAAAGGAGAAGATGAACTACGGAATTTACAAGGTGCTAATCAATATACCTTCGAAACTGAGGATGATGATTTCGAACGAGAAACGGATTTGTTCTTCGCTAATAGCGATGAACAGCTTATAACTAAATTAAAAAGTAGTCAAAAAGCACAAAATCAAACAACAAAATTACTAAGTTATGTTGAAAGAGATAAAAGAAAGACGATATTTGATATTGATCAAAACAGATTTCGGATGAATCTTAATCCATTGATGCAAAAAAGAGCCTCGTTTGATACTGATCGGTTCAACGATAGGAGAAAATTTTTCAATGAAGGAGGTGAATTCGATCTGACCGATCAACATATTGAGGTGTTATTCCTAAGTCACGATGAATTATTGAATAATGCGGCAGCCATTCACAAAATGTCGGAGAATAAAACATTTATTTCAGACTTAATAAACAAACTGCAATCATCAATGAGCCAGGACTTGAATACGATAAAACAAAATTGTACTACAATTAAAGATACCATAGCTAAAGCAAGTTTACCGGAGGATGATAAAAAGTATATAGACGAGATGCTAAGCAAACATTCTGACATCGAAAAGGTAACAGGAACACTGATGGATGCAATCAATGAACTGCACAAACAATTGCAAGGGCAATCAACAGAAAAGCGTGAAAATATTTATGCAGATATAGAACAAGGCTTCAATGCGCTCCAAGAAAAAATAGTGACGCTATATATCCTGTTGAATAATAATGCGGAGAAAAGTATAACAATTCAATCAGATTGCAACGTTAAAAAACTACTTGATAAAAATGAAGAGATCATAGCTAGTTTGCAATATAATTGCGCTCGGTTTATAGAAACTATTATTCTTAGTCAGAATACTGTCAGCCTAATTGCGGATTTGAAAGCAGACTCAATTCTTAAATTCATTAAGACATTAGATTTACTCATGAATACATTATTGAACACTGCAGCTACAAGGTTGGAAAGCGATTGTTATAGTTTAGAAAAACGAAACTCAAAAGGTGAAACATACAATGACAAAGTATATGTAGGTGAGATATGTGCAAAATTTGCCGAAGTTTCAGCAGCTTTACTTGTGGATATATACAATGGAAACGATATATCTGGCAGTTTTGAAAAATTTTCAAATGTTGTAAGAGAATTCGCAACCATAAGTGGCATATTAATTAAAACAGATTATGGATACAATTTATCAACACTTATGAGTGATCTCAGGAATAATATCGGGTCATTAGGGAAATTTTGTAAATATTTAAGTTCTTACTATAAAGTTAAAAAAGATATGAGCATGCCATCAAGTATTCTCGATCGCATTACTTGTCAGTTTTTAACTTCAAACCAGTTGGCGAGTTTTATCAATTCTGATTTCAGTAATTATTTTTCTAATAGGTATAGGATCTTACTAGTTAGTACAAGAGAATTGCTGAAAAATTTTAATTACAGATCAAATGAAGAAAAAGATGAAAACAGAATAAAATTTCTAGTAAATGCGGATGCCGGGAAATTAAACGGAGTCAGGGTAGGAGTAGCTTTGGATTTAAGTAATGCAATTAAGCGTCCTAAACATAATATAAAATTAAAACTAACTAAAGAAGGAAAAATTACTACTCAGGAAGCGGAATATTTGTTTCACACCAAAATTCACCCGGTAAGCAAGGTAGAGACACCCGTTGTGCAAGAAATGGCAGAACGTCTAAAAGAATTAATGAATAATGAGAAAATATCTTCTTTTGAGAGCAACGTAAAGAAATTTATAGATGAACAAATAGCTTTGGGTGAAGATGCAAGAAGGCTATATATTCCTGCCGAATTAAGCACATTGCCATTTTCGATACGTTATGATGGAGAACT
>SUUU01000031.1 GCA_015062335.1 Alphaproteobacteria bacterium | reverse complement strand
GCGAACACGCACTCCGAGGTATGTACGCCTTATTGTCCGAGATTTTCAACTAATTTTGCAAAGATATTGGGAAAAATTATTGAGTTATTAGTCAACCAACATTAAACCGATTAAGATATTGTATTATACATATGAAACGACCGTAACGCATAAATGTTTATTTTTTTCAGTAATCATTTATACTGCAACGGTGAACTGGTGTATTTGTGGCATGAAATTTAAGAATACAGAAATGCAAACAATTGTTCCGACTAAGGTAGTAGGACCAATTTGCATAAAAAACTCAGATTCAATTGAAAATGTTTATGTGCCAATGGCGACATATGAATCTCCTTTATGGTATTCGACTAAAAGGGGAGCTTTAGTTTCGATGAAGTGTTCGGGAATTTCAGTATTTGTTCATGACGACGGCATGTCTCGCTCGGTTATATTTGTTGCAGAGGATCTATACGACGCGCTATCTTGTAAAGGCTGGATTGATAATAATCGCTCTTTGATGAGCGATTGTATAAAGTCGACAGGGCACCACGTTTCATTAAACGACTACTCAACTGAAATAGTTGGAAATCTAGTATATCTTCGAATTTTAGTGTTTACAGGAAATGCTTCAGGACACAATACGGCAACAAAGGCGGCTGATGCAGTTATTAAATTAGTCCAACAAAATTGTAACGTAAAGTACGGCTCGATATCCGGCAATATTTGTGCAGACAAAAAAAATTCAAATATCAATGGAATCTTGGGAAGAGGCAAACGGTGTTTTGCGGATATAGTTATTCCCGCAAATATCTGCTCAACTGTTTTAAAAACGACTCCTCAAAAAATTGTAGAGCTTAATGTTAGAAAAAACTTGTTAGGGAGCATTCTAGCTGGTAGCGTTAGAAGCGCAAATGCTCATTATGCGAATGTTTTGTTAGCGATATTTCTCGCAACAGGTCAAGATGTCGCAAATATAGTGGAGGGATCACAAGGAGTGACTTTTGCAGAGCTTCGCGAAACCGAGTTATATTTTTCGGTGAATATACCAAATATAATTGTAGGTACAATCGGGAACGGAAAGGAATTTGATTTTGTTCAGCACAACTTATCGGTGATGAAGTGTGATGCAAAAGATCCGAATTCATCAAAACGATTGGCAACGATCATCACGGCAGCTGTATTGTGTGCGGAGTTGTCGTTACTGGCAGCACAGACTAATCAAGGAGAATTGATGCAAGCACATCTACATTTGGAAAGAAAGCGTTTAACATGACTATAGGGATTGATCTATTAAGTTTTTCGACATCAAGATACTTTTTCAGTCTTAAGTCATTGGCAAATTATAGAAATGTCGAGTATGCAAAGTATTATTCCGGTATCGGACAGATGAAGATGTCGGTTTTCCCCCCGAATGAAGATATAGTTACACTTGCTATAGCCGCATCTAAAAGAATTTTAACAAAAGTTGATGATATCTCATCGATTGATATGTTAATTTTTGCCACTGAATCTTCGTTTGATCTTTCGAAATCTGCTGGTATCTATGTTCATCATTTTCTTGATCTGAAGCCTGATTGTAGAGTGTTTGATGTTAAACAGGCGTGCTATTCTTTGACTGCCGCCATACAATTGGCCAAAAATTATGTTTCCGCTTACCCCGAATCAAAAGTGCTCATTATTGGTTCGGATATTGTAAAATATTCTGAAGAATCGTCGGGTGAACCGACTCAAGGCGGAGCTGCAGTGGCTGCCATAATTTCAAAAAATCCGAGATTAATGTCGCTTGAGCCGTATTCGTCTGTGTATACGCGAGATATCATGGATTTTTGGCGTCCAATCTATAAAAATGATGCTTTATTCGACGGTAAGTTGTCGGCACAAAATTATTTGGAATCATTAAAGATTACATTTGAGAAATATTTACAAAAAAGCGGATTAAAAAAGGAGGATGTCAATTATTTTTGTTTTCATTGTCCTTTTTGTAAAATGGTAAAAAAAGCAGCAAGGCTATTATCGATTAATAATGTCGACGATACCATTATCTATAATTCTATTATCGGCAATAGTTGCTCTGCGTCGTTATATATATCATTGATTTCATTGTTGGATAATTGCCCATCGGATTTAACAGGTAAAAGAGTAGGAATGTTTAGTTACGGATCAGGCAGTGTAGCTGAATTCTTTAGTGGAAGAATTGCTGAAAATTACCGTAACGTTTTGTTTACTGAAAAGCATCAAAATCAACTGTCGTCTAGAAGTGAAATTTCATTCAAGGAATATGAAGCATTCAGGATGGATTTGCCAGTTAATTGTTGTTACGAAAACGCAGGACATGTGTTTTTAAAAACGATCGAAGATGATAAAAGAATTTACGAAATTTTGAAGAATCAGTTGTAGTTAAGAACGGCCGAAAGGTAAAGCAATTTCGGAGACGCATTGAAAGAATCACTTTAGCAATGTATTGGAATTAAAGCGCTTAAAAGTGGATACGAAGAAGCATATAAATACGGTCATATAAAAATACAGATGTAAGAATTGTGGATATTGTATCTATCAGGACTATCACCGAACGCGACAGGAAGAATACTTGGAGTTACGGCGCAGAGCGTGATGCGTTGGATTAGAAAAATGCACGATAAATTCATCACAGAAAAACCTAATGTTTGCGGCATAAAAGAGGTAGAGATGGATGAAATGCATCAT
>SUUU01000016.1 GCA_015062335.1 Alphaproteobacteria bacterium | reverse complement strand
TAATTGCTTCTGATGAAATCTGAGTACTTTATCTTTCATAAAAACCACAAACCTCTCGACTTTCGCAAGAGGCTTATTAAAAGATGATAATTCGAAATTAGAAATGAAATTCGATAGTATCAATCGTTCAGACGTAAGAAACAGTAATAATTCTGGCATTGTAGGTGAAAAGTTTGTTCATAAACAAGAAGGTAAAATAAAAGGAACTATAGAATTTGTTATTGAAATGGGAGATCATCGATGGAGAATTCCTAATTATAATACAGTTTCGAAGATAAAAGAGATACTTAAATTACAAAAAGAGAATCAAGATGAACAACTAAAGAAAAAATATTTTAGTAAAAATCCGTTTTTGTTAGGTTATTTAGGAATTCAAAGGCGTCAAGAGGTTAAATACTATCAGCAACTGTATAACCAAGCGGTTGAGGTTTTAGATAAACATCGTCTTCCCCAAACGGAATTGTGTCTTTTTGTTACAAATGAGTTGTTTTTTGGTAAGGATTTTATCTTGCCAAATGATTATCCATCATTACTTCCACGATTTTTTATACAAACACTAACATGTATAAATTTTTTGCTTGAAGAAAACGAAATTATAAATAGTAGCCAATCTTTTGATGGAAATTTAGATCAAATTGTAGAAAGTAATGTTAAGTGGCCCCAAACGGTTGGCTCCAAATATTTTAGAAGTGTTTCATTTTATAAAGTTGGAAGTGAGGTTGTACAGGAATATTCCAAAAGTTCATACTTTAGGGAGTGTGACTCTGCTCTGGAGAATGGATATACGTATTTATTCGGACAAAGTCGCGATATTCCACATAAAAACGATCTTACTAAACTGATATCAACTCAAATTTGTTTCGATTTGCAAACCAAGAGGCGAGCAAACCAAACAGATTATATACCAATACATGTATTTCAATCTAATACGCACGATCTTAGTGAGGTGCTGGCAATAGAAAGTCATTCTCATAATCCATCTAAGGCTGATATTCCAGGTCAGCCAAAATTAATTATACATGCAGATCCTAAAAACCAAGAATTGTTCGTTAAGCACGAAGAGAAATGTTTTAATTACATGGGAAACCCTGGGGAAAATACATTAGAATTGATTCAAAGTAGTAAAACGCATTATACGACTATGCCTCCAAAAGAATCGTTCACTTTTTCTATTGATAAGGGTGATCATGTAGATTCTTATACTATTACTCATTGGGAATTAAAATAGAGACTAGAATAATTAGATAGGCATAGCCTAATTAAACAGTGTGTGTTTGCATTATATCTAATAGCCTAAATTCCTATTTTAACTACAACTCGCTTACCAGTCGCAAAAAGCAAAGAAAATTTTTGCAGTATTTTTGAAAATTGCGTTTAATGCTTAAATTTGAGGTATAGTAACAAAATTCTCCACTATACTTCATTTGGAGAAAAATTGAGGTTTTGGAGAATGAACAAATTACATCAAGTTGTTATTAAATACAAAAATGAACACCGTCAAACCCTCTGTTACAGAGAGTGTCGCAACAGATGTGACACATACAGAAAATTCAAAATCACAGTTATTTACACAATAAATGGTGGGCCCGGTAAGATTCGAACTTACGACTACCCCGTTATGAGCGGGGGCTATAACCGCTGAACTACAAGCCCATCGGTCACTGTCTACAATAGATTAAAAAGTCAATCATTTGTACGAGTTAATCCAAAGTGAAAGTCTCTAATCATTAATTCTATTGCATTTCGCACTTTTTTTTAGTAGCCTCCAAGGTATGACACTAAATAGAAGGTAGTGGAGTTGTGTTTTTGAGGAGTGTCAAATGGTTGATGTTGTTATTGTATGTTTCTACTTGTTGTGTACGTTGGGCGTTGGCTTTTTTGTTGGTCGTGGCGTGAACACGATGAAAGATTTCGCTGTTGCCAATAGAAAGTTCTCTTCTGTAACGTTGTTATCTACAGTATTTGCTTCGTGTATAGGTGGTGATGATCTTATCGGAGATACTGAGAGGGCCTATAGTGTTGGCATCATTTTTCTACTAGTGAGTTTAGCTCAGTGCGGGAATGTTTTGAATACAGCAATCTTTGCTGTTCCGAAAATTTTAAGGGATTTCTCTGATAAAATATCAATAGGTGAAATTATGGGTAGCCTGTACGGCAAATGGGGACGGTTAGTCTGCGGAATATCGAATATGTTTTTTTCTATGGGATTCGTCGCAATTCAAGTTAGCACCATAGGATATGTTTGTCAGTCACTTTTAGAAATTCCGTATTCTGTTGGTTTATTGATCGGAAGTTTTGTTATTATCGCTTATTCTTCTTGGGGCGGAATAAAATCCGTGGTTTTTACCGATGTGATGCAATTCGGGGTTTTGGTTGTCGGGATACCTTTGATAGCTAGCGTTGTGTTGGGCAAGATTGGTGGTATTCAACACTTGATGGAAGTGTTACCGCAAAGTCATTTGGATATAACTCCTTCAAATAAGTTGTTTTATGCTTACGCTTTTCTTGTTTTTTCGTTTATGTTCCCTAATTTTTTGGCCGTGGATGTTCAAAGGATGCTCATTGCTAAGGATATAAAAACGTCTCGGAATTCGTTGATTATGACTGCTACATTATATGTGCCTTTTTATATCATGTTGTCTGTCATTGGGTTGTGCGCGTACGTGTTACAACCTAATATTGAAGATCCGAATACTTTGTTTTTTTCATTATTGAATGTTTCTTTGCCTCCGGTTGTTAAGGGAATTGCGGTGTCCGGAGTTTTAGCGGTTATCATGTCGACAGCTGATTCATTCTTAAATTCCGCCGCAATTTCCGCGATAGATGATGTTGTGCCGTTTTTGTGCAAAAACGAGTTGACGGATCGGTCAAAGTTGATGTTGTCGAGGGTGGTCACTGTGGTGTTTGGGCTAGTATCCATATTTATTGCGATGGGAAATTTTGAAAGTATGATCGAATTTTTGTTGTTCTTTTTTAATTTCTGGATGCCTGTTGTTTCAGCGCCTATGTTGCTTTATATCTGTAATTACAAGACAGATTTTGTTACGTATTTTGTAAGTGTATGTGGTGGGCTGATAACTTTGTTGATTTATAGATCATGTGTATCGGAAGATTTTGCTCAAGCCAGCCAGTTTGTTGGAATGATGGCAACTTCTTTTTTTATGATTGTATTTGGAAAATTGAATCGTCAACTTTTACGGTTGCCGAATGTGTCGTTAGTTAAAGAGTGAGGATATTATGATAGATGTAGTTATTGTTGTGTGTTATGTACTTGCTACGATTGCTGTAGGGTACATTGCTGGGAATAAAGTAAAGACGATGAAAGATTTCGCTGTGGCTAATAAAACGTTTCCTACAGCGATTTTGGTATCTACTATTTTTGCTACATGGATGGGAGGGGATGATCTCATAGGTGTTAGTGAAAGAATTTATTCTGTTGGGTTGCTGTTTTTGTTTATATTTTGCGCTCAAACTATTAGTTTGTTTATTCATGCGTACGTGATTGCTCCGCGGCTTTTGCAGGATTTTTCAAACAAGATTTCGGTTGGAGAAATCATGGGAGAACTTTACGGAAAACCAGGGCAAGTACTGAGTGGTATAGCAAATATGTTATTTTCTATTGGTTATGTGGCGGTTCAAGTCAGTTCTATTGGATATGTTTGTAATTTATTCTTCGGTATACCTCATTTTTATGGAACGATTATAGGAAGTCTCGTTGTTATTATGTATTCATCATTTGGGGGGATAAGGTCTGTTGTTTTCACTGATTTGTTGCAGTTTGGTGTGCTGACCGTGGGAATTCCATTGATGGCCAGTGTAGCATTGGGAAAGGTTGGGGGATTACAAAACCTGATTGCATCTTTACCTGCGACTCATTTGGATATTAGTCCGTCTCATGAATCATTTGGCTTATATGTTATTTTCTTTATAGTTTGTGCGTTTCCGTATTTTAATCCGATTTTGATACAGAGAATTTTAATGGCGAGAAGTAAGGAGCAAGCTTCGCTTTCTTTGGCGATATCAGGGATTTTATACATTCCATTTTATGCAGTTATGGCGATTATTGCGTTGAGTGCGGTAGTTTTGTTTCCAGGCATAGATCCTAATAATGCCTTTTTGAATGTTTTGAACTATTCCTTACCTCCTATTGTAAAAGGTATTGCGATATCAGGTGTACTGGCGGTGATTATGTCTACTGCAGATTCATTTTTAAATGTTTCGGCGGTGTCGGCGACTCGAGATGTTATGGGTGTCCTATTACCTGAGAAAATGAACGATAAGCTCGAGCTTAGATTATCTCGATTAGTGACTTTGATTTTTGGATTTTCTTCAATTTATATTGCTACTATGTTTCACAGTATGATTGATTTTTGGTTGTATTTTTCTAACTTTTGGGCGCCAACGGTTATTTCTCCGATGATTTTGTATATGTTTGGTTACAGAACAAATGTTAAGACGTATCTTTATAGCCTAGGATTAGGGTTGATATCCATTGTTGTTTATAGGTATTCGGTGCCTGAAGACTTTAATATTGTCAGTCAGCTTGTTGGAACTTTTGTTACTCTGGTCAGTATGTTTTGTTTTGGCGTACTGAATCATAAGGTGTCAGCTCGGTTTAGGCGTTTTATTGTGAGCGAGTAATAAATTATGTCAATTTTGGACAGAATGGCAGCGTGGTCCGAGTTCAAGGTGAAGGAATATGGTGCTCGGTACGTTGCTTTTGGTATATTTTCCGTTGTGAATTATCTCCTTCCAATGTATATGTGGTCAGATGAGCATTCTGGTGAAGTGGCTGTTTATTCCGTAAGGATTGCTGCTATTCTGTTGAGTTTTTTTATTGCCGTGTCAGAAACTATTCCTGCAAAATATCAAAAATATCGCCCTTTGTTATGGCATTTTACGGTGATGTTTTGTTTGCCGTTTTTTGTGACTTTCATGGTTTGGCATGAAGGAATTACTTTGTTATGGATTATTAACGGGTGTCTCGCTTGTTTGCTTGGGTTGATACTTTTGGACTTTATGAGTTTTTTGGTTTTGTATATTGGTGGAATGTTGATAGGTGCGGTTGTTGCGATGTTGTTAGGATATCGTCTTCAATTGGATATGCCAGATTTTTTGCTATACCCATCATTGTACATGTGTGTATTTATTTGCGGTATCGTGATGGTGTTTTCTCGAGATCGAGAAAAAAACAGGACTTTGCAATTAAATGCAATGAGGGCTTTAGCCTCTACCATTGCGCATGAGGTGCGTACGCCTTTAGCTACGGTGTCTATGTTGCTGAAATCAATGAAACTGAGTGATGAAAAAGTTTCTAAAGAAACTGCGGAACGGTTTGATGATAAGCGAAAAAAGGCTCTTTCTGAGGTTTCGTGTATTTTTTCATTAATTGACCTTATGTTGATGAAGGTGTCGATTTTTAATCGTAATTGTGTTGAGATTGAGCCGGTATATATTCAAGATTTGGTACAAGAGTCGATAGATCGTTATTTGAGAGATGATTTTGTTCAGAAAATACTACGTGTTAATGTCATTGATAATTTTTCCGTTAATATCAACAAGACTTTAATGTTGCACGTTATTTTTAACCTTGTTCAAAACGCCGAATATCAGGTCAAGGCAGAAGGAAAGGGGGAAATTTATATTTTAGCAGGACAAGAAAGGAAGTGGAAGTATTTGACGATTAAAGATACAGCAAGCGGGATTCATCCGGATAGGATTAAGTCTATTTTTGAACCATTTGTTACATTTAAGCCGCAAGGTACAGGGTTAGGATTAAGTTTTTGTAAGACAGTAGTTGAATCCATGAATGCGTGTATAGAATGTAGATCGGAGTATGGCAAATATACCGAGTTTACTATTAAATTTTAAGGTGATTTTGTAGAAATGGTCGTCTGTAGAACGGTGGTTTAGTTTTTCTTGACAATTTTTTGATATAACGGTAAACTTACTGTTGATTGGTATCGAGGGAGTAACGGTATGATAGATCCTTTACATCAATTCGCTATATCTCCGTTATGGCGTTTTAGCTTTAATGGCATTGATTTGTCTTTTACTAATTCTTCGTTGTCTGTGTTGATTACGGTAATCTTGATTTGTTTTTTCTTTTATTTCGGCCTGAAAAAAACGACTCTTGTTCCGGGGAGATTGCAGGCTGCAGTTGAGATCTCTTATAAGCTTGTTGCGGGGTTAATTTATGACAATGTAGGAGTTCAGGGGATCAAGTATTTTCCATTTGTTTTTTCGATTTTCTTTTTCATTTTGTTTGGAAATTTGCTAGGTATGGTGCCGTATATGTTCACTTTTACGAGTCATATCGTAGTGACCTTTGCTCTTGCCGCGGTGGTGTTTTTGTTTGTTACCTTGTTGGGAATTTGTTTGCATGGATTGCATTTTTTTTCGTTGTTCATGCCACGAGGGGTTTCTCCTTGGTTGGCTCCAATATTGGTTCCGGTTGAGGTTATTTCGTATTTTTCAAGACCAATAAGCTTGTCAGTTCGTCTTTTTGCAAACATGATGGCAGGGCATACAATGATGAAAGTGTTTGCAGGATTCGTTGTAATGCTAGGAGCGATTGGAGGAATTGCTCCAGTTATAGTAAACGTTATTTTAACGGCTTTTGAGATCGTTATTGCGATGTTGCAGGCATATATATTTACAATATTAACTTGCGTATATTTGCATGATGCGGTACATTTGCACTAGTGTTGGAAAGGGAGTATAGAGATGTTATCAACAGAAGCGGCGAGGTTTTTATCAGCGGCTATTGCGGTTATTGCGTTGTTCGGAGTCGGAATGAGCATGGGGAATTTGTTCTCAACGTGGCTGAATGCAATTGCAAGGAATCCGGAAGCTGCGGATCAAATGCGTCCTACCGGAATGTTGGGTTTTGCATTAACTGAGTCTATTGGCTTGTTTGCGTTGTTGATTGCGTTATTGATTTTGTTCAAATAAAGAGGGCGAAGTTTTGTTGCCACAGTTAGTTGTATCTACGTTTCCTTCTCAGATTTTTTGGGTTTTGGTTGGATTTTTGTGTGTATTTATTTTCATGACGGCGATTGTTTCTCCGAGGTTACAAAATACGTTAGATCAGAGAAAATGTCACTTAGATCGAATGTGTTCTGAGGCAGCGAAACTTCAAAATGAGTCTTTAAAGTTATCTGAAGCAGCTCAACAAGAGTTGAATGATGCTTACGCCGAAGTTGTTGAGTCGGAAAAGGCTATTGAATCACAATTAAAGTGTCGTAGCCAAAAAAAGAAGGATGAAGTTTATCAGAATTCTTTGGTTAAGATGAAGGCGGAAAGGGAAAAGATCGCAGAGATGTTTTGTGATGCTTTTGCTGAGGTTTCTTCAGATGTAGATGGTGTCATTGATTTGGCATTAGAGAAGGTGGGCTATACGAATGGGCGTTGCTGAGGTATCGATAGTTATTTCGTTCATCGGATTTTTGGTTTTGTTTGCGAAGAAGGTTTATCCTCTTGTCGTGGGTGGTGTTGATTCATATATTGCAGAGGTCAGAAGCAAAATAGATGAGGCGGAGCGACTAAAAAGTGAAGCAGAAAAAGCTTTAGAAGAAGCTGAACGTCAAAAATTGAAGGTTGCATCTGAGATTAAGATGTATCAGAAAAAATCTCGTGAAAGAATAAAAGAGCTTGAGCAAGAAAATGAGAAATATTTAAAAGTGCTCGAGATGCAGAGTGAAGCATCCTTTGATAAATTTATTCAGTCGGAATTTGCAAGGCATAAGAAAGAGTTGATGGGGCAACTATCGGATTTAGTAATTCAAAAATTGATGGAGAGGATAGAAGCTGAGGGACTAAATGGTTCTTTAAATGTTTCAAGTGATGATTTAAAGATGCTAAGGTAGCGTTTTTTTATTAATTTCTTGACTTTTGTTGGGTCTTGTTTATATTTGTACTTGCTGAGGCCGGGTGGCAGAGTGGTTATGCAGAGGACTGCAAATCCTTGTACGTCGGTTCGATTCCGGTCCTGGCCTCCATTTGTTTCTTGATTTTCCTGGGAGGTTTTTCTTTTTTTCTTTAAATTTGCATGATAATAAGGTACGGTACCTTGGGTTTGGGTGGTAACGTCATGGCAGAAGATAAAAACTCTATGTGGATTTATGGACGGCACGCTGTTGTTGCTGCTGCAAGAAATAAGCGACGAAAAATAATTAAGTTGGCTGTATTGTCACAAAATGAGGAATTAATTCAGGAGCTTCAATCTTTTATAAATGAAATAGATGTCGTAAGTAAAGATTTTTTTGTAAACCATTTCGGAAAGGATGTGATTCACCAGGGTTGTGCTGCTTTGGTTACGAAACTTGATGAAATTTATTTAGAAGATTTGAGCGACGACGATAGCCCTTTATTGTTTTTGGACCAAGTCACTGATCCGCAAAATATTGGTAGTATTCTAAGAGCGGCAGCAGTGTTTGGTGCGAAAGCTGTGGTTTTGCCGGAAGCAAATACTCCGGGATTAACATCTGCCATGATTAAGGTTGCGTCAGGTGCTGCAGAGCGAGTGCCATTAATCAAAGTAAAAAATTTAGTTCAGTCTATTAGATTTTTGCAACAAAGAGGGTATTGGTGCTTAGGGTTAGATGAACATGCCGATAAACAGATTTATCAGACTGATTTACGAGGGAAGTTCATAATTGTTGTAGGTAGTGAAGGCCGAGGTATGAGAAGATTAACTCGGGAAGTTTGTGACTTTTTGGTTCAGCTCCCAAGCTTTGGGAGCTTTTCGACGTTAAATGCTGCGCAGGCGGCGACAGTGTCTTTGTATGAATATCTAAAACAAAATAGAGGAGATTAAGATGTTGACTGAATATTTTTATCCAGTTATCGCATATGTGCTGGGTTCTATTCCATTTGGGTTAATTTTTTCGGAATTTTTTGGAATAGGGGGACTTCGACAAAAAGGATCCGGAAATATCGGGAGTACAAATGTATTACGGACTCAAGGAAAATTATTAGGAGCATTAACGTTGTTATGTGATTTTTTTAAGGCCTTTGTTCCATGCTGTTTTTTTGAAACAAATAATGAAATTATACATTTAATGATTTTGGCAGCTCCGACATTAGGACACATGTTTCCCGTGTGGTTAAAGTTCAAAGGAGGGAAAGGTGTCGCAACATATTTGGGCACAATTTGTGCAATAAATTGGATGATTTTGGTTATGACTATTGCTGTATGGGTTGTCTTATTTGTCATTACTCGAATTTCTTCTGTTTCCGGTTTAACTGCTGTGATATGCAGTCTGGTCGCTTATGAATTCCAAGCCAATGCTATAGATGATAAATCTCAGCTTTTAACATTGTTAGCATTGGTGTTACTGATTATTTATAAGCATAAAGATAACATAAGAAGGTTGTGGAATAAGGAAGAAAAGCAGATATAACATGGTGCGAGAGTTGTTATCTGATAAAGAAAAGTTGGCCCGTTTAAGATTATCCAGGACAGAGTCAATAGGTGATAGCGTTTTTTGGAAGCTGATTTCTGCATATGGATCGGCAGAAGAGGCGATAGATCGATGGCGGCATTCTGCTCGGAAGTACGAAATACGCGGGGAAGATGCAGTTTTTCATGAAATTGATTTGATTCATAAATTTGGAGCTGATTTTGTATTTTTTGAAGATGAAGATTATCCTAAGCTATTGAAACAAGTGTCGAATCCGCCTCCTGTTCTGACATTTTTGGGTGATCGCCGGAAATTGTCTGAATTTAATAAAAAAAATATTGTGGCATTGATTGGTGCTCGGAATTCGTCAGTGCCTGCTAATAGATTTTGTGAAAAATTAGCTGATGATTTAGGACATAATGATGTAATCATAGCTTCAGGATTAGCAAAGGGAATAGATACATACGCTCATTTGGGAAGTATTCAAACCGGGACCATTGCTGTATTAGCTTCCGGGATTAATGTCATTTATCCAAAAGAGAATGCGAAATTGTATGCTCAAATCAGGGAAAACGGAATAATTTTTGCGGAGATGCCTTTTGATACATCGCCTCAGGCTCATTTGTTTCCGAAGAGAAACAGAATCATTGCAGGCGTTTCTGTAGGCGTTGCGGTTGTAGAAGCCGCAAAACAATCTGGATCATTAATTACTGCTAGATACGCTTTAGAGTACAATCGTGAAGTTTTTGCAGTTCCTGGATTCCCGTCCGATGTTCGCAGTGAAGGTGGTAATGCTTTAATAAAAGAAGGAGCAATTATGGTAACTTCAGGGGATGATATATTGGAACATTTGTTTGTTAGGGAAGAGAAACAAAAAGAAATTAACTTTTTGAATGAAAGTACTGAGCGGGATTTGGATGAAAGTTCAGACAACGTGAAGTCGCGTTTGTTGAATAGCTTGAGTACAACGGCAATTACTGTTGACGAGTTAGTTTCTTATGTTAAACTTCCTCCGCAACAAGTTTTGACCGTGTTGATGGAGCTAGAATTAGAGAATAGAATTGAAAGGTTACCGGGTCAAAGAGTTGTTTTGACGCCGAAGATGTAAGTTTGGAGAAAAGTAGAAATGCGCTTGGTAATAGTTGAGTCTCCCGCAAAGGCTAAAACTATAAATAAATACTTGGGTTCTGATTTTAAGGTAATGGCAAGCTATGGGCATGTAAGAGATCTTCTTTCCAGGGATGGAAGCGTGAAACCTGAGGAAAATTTTGCGATGACGTGGCAAATGAGTGATCGAGGTAAGAAATGCTTGCAAGATATAACAAAGCAGTTGAAAAATTGTGATGAACTGCTTCTTGCAACTGACCCTGATAGGGAAGGGGAGGCTATTTCTTGGCATATTAAAGAAGTTTTGAAGGAAAATAAGAAATTAAACGTTCCTTTTAAGAGAATTGCTTTTCATGAAATCACAAAATCAGCGATTAAAGATGCAATTGCACATCCTCGAGAAATTGATGATTGTTTGGTCGATGCTTATTTAACTCGTAGGGCGTTAGATTATTTGGTTGGTTTTACAATTTCTCCTATTCTGTGGAGAAAGTTACCTGGTAGTAAGTCCGCTGGACGAGTGCAATCTGTTGCATTGCGTATCATTACCGATAGAGAATCAGAAATAGAGGCTTTTGAGAAAAAAGAGTATTGGTCGATTGAGGCAATGTTTGAAGCACCAAATAAGAAATTATTTGCGGCAAGATTAACACATCATAAAGGCAAAAAATTAGATAAGTTTGATATCAAAAATGAGGAGGACGCTTTATCTTTGAAAGGCGAGCTGACAGAGGAGTTTTCTGTTAGCAACATTGATTCCAAGATAGTGAAAAGAAATCCAGCTCCCGCTTTTATAACATCAACGTTGCAACAAGAGGCTTCACGCAAATTGGGATTCAGCGCAAAAAAGACGATGCAGTTGGCTCAGAGCTTGTACGAGGGTGTTGATGTGGGTGGAGAAACTATCGCTTTAATTACTTATATGAGAACAGATAGTATTAACTTATCCAAGGATGCTGTATCGAAAATTCGTTCTGTTATTCGGGATAAATATGGCGAAAACTTTATGCCTGAAAAACCTCGGACATATTCAACTAAGGTTAAAAATGCCCAGGAAGCTCATGAAGCAATTCGTCCTGTGGATGCTAGCATATTGCCGGAATCGTTAAGCGGAAAGATTTCAGCGGACTTAATGAAGTTGTACTCGTTAATTTGGAAAAGGGCAGTGGCTTCGCAAATGAGTTCTGCGGAATTTAATCAAGTTCAGGTGGATATCAGTGATAAAAATAAAAATATTTTTAGAGCAAATGGGAATACGGTTGTTTTTGATGGATTTTTAAAAGTATATGTTGAAGGCAAAGATGATCAGGATGAAGATGTTGAAGGATTGCTTCCTCCGTTGAAAGTTGCAGATATTACTCCCGTTAACAAGTTAGAATCCTTACAACATTTTACCACGCCACCTCCTCGTTTCTCAGAAGCCAGCTTAGTTAAAAAGTTAGAAGAATTAGGTATTGGCCGTCCGTCTACTTATGCAACAATTCTTCAGGTTTTGCAGGATCGTGGGTATGTGAAATTAGTGAAAAAATTTTTTATTCCCGAGATTCGTGGTCGATTGGTAACGTCATTTTTAGTGAATTTTTTTGGTCGTTACTTGGAATACGGGTTTACAGCGGACATGGAGCAATTTCTTGATGATATATCCAATGGTACGAAATCCAGGTTGGATGTGTTAAATGGTTTTTGGAAAGAATTTCATGATTCATCAGATAGGATGAAAGATGTAAAAATTACTGATGTTATCAATAAATTAAACGAATCTATGACTCAATTTTTGTTTTCTGATGCGGGGCAGATTTCAAGACAGTGTCCTGATTGCAATGAGGGGGAACTGAGTTTAAAGATAGGCCGATTTGGTTCATTCATTGGCTGTTCTCGATATCCTGAATGTAACTTTGTGAGAAAGTTAGATTCATCTCCGATTACTGATGCTGATGCTTCAATGTTGACGGCTTCTGAATATCCTAAATTTTTGGGAATGGATGATAATACCAATGAAGAGGTATTTTTGAAGAAAGGGCCTTATGGTTTGTATTTAGAAAAAAATTCCAAGACTCAGGAATCCGAAAACGGAGCAAAAAAGAAGAAAACAGCGAAGCCTCCGAGGGCGTCTGTTCCTAAGTTTGTAAATCCTGATCAGATTGATATGAAATTAGCGGAATTTTTATTTGACTTGCCGAAAACTATAGGTCATTTGGACGGAAATGAAATAAGAATTGGTATAGGAAGATATGGGCCGTATGTTTTGTTTAAAGGGAAATATGTGTCCATACCAAAAGCAGAGGATATTCTGACAATTACGGTGGAAGAAGCGATTGAGTTAATACGTAAAAAGAAAATAGATTAAGTTGATATAAATTTAAAGATTTTTATGTAGATTAGAAAGTTAATTAAGTTTGTAACGAGTGAAGGTAAAAAAATGTTAGACAGAGTTTTTGATCCTAAATCTTTTGAGGAGAATTTTTCTTTTGATATTGAAGCATCAGAGCGAAAATCGAATGCTGATCCGTTTATGATTTTGTTACCTCCTCCGAATGTTACGGGAAGTTTGCACATAGGCCACTCGCTTTGTTTTACATTGCAAGATATTTTAGCTCGATATAAAAGGCTTAAAGGGTTCGATGTTTTATTTCAACCGGGTTTGGATCATGCAGGCATAGTGACACAGTTGTTGGTTGAAAAAAAATTATATGATTCCGGAGCTCAAAAAGGCGCATTGACTCGGGAGATTTTACTGAAAGAAATTTGGTTTTGGAAAGAACATTCTGGTGGCACGATTTTAGATCAAATGAAGAAATTGGGGATTTCTTGTGATTTTTCAAAGCTGAGATTTACTTTAGATGATAAAAGCCAAAAAGCTGTGGCGAAGATGTTTGTAGATTTGTATAAACACGGTTTACTTTATCGAGGTCAGCGAATGGTCAATTGGGATCCTCTGATTTGTTCAGCAATTTCTGATTTGGAAGTCGTAGAAAAAGAGATCGATGGACATCTTTGGTACATTAGATATACATTGGACGATTCATCTGATTCTTTGATAATTGCAACCAGTCGACCAGAAACTTTGTTTGGTGACGTTGCTGTGGCTGTAAATCCGAAAGATGAACGTTATAAGAAATTTATCGGGAAAAATGTTAAAGTGCCATTAATTGACAGAGTCGTTCCGGTGATTGCAGATAAATACGCGGATCCGGAAAAGGGAACAGGTGCTGTTAAGATTACTCCCGCTCATGATTTCAACGATTTTGAAGTTGGGAGACGGCATAAGTTGCAAATTATTGACATTTTCAATGCAAGAGCAGAATTAAATGAAAATGCTCCTGATATTTTTAGAGGAATGGATAGATTTGAGGCTCGAAAAAAAGTTGTAGAGCTTCTTGAAAAACTGGATTTGTTAGTGAAGGTTGAAAATATTAAACAAACATTGCCGTTCGGTGATCGTTCTGGAGTTGTGTTGGAGCCGAGATTAACATATCAGTGGTTTGTAAATGCTGAAAAATTAGCGAAGCCTGCGATAGAAGCGGTGAAAAATGGAGCTATTCGGTTTGTACCGAAGCATTGGGAAAATCTGTATTTTGAGTGGCTGGAAAATATCAGACCATGGTGTGTTTCTCGCCAGATTTGGTGGGGGCATCGAATTCCTGCTTGGTATGGTCCTGATGGACAAGTCTTTGTTGCGGAAACAGAAAGTGAGGCGTTAAAGCAGGCGATAAAATTCTATGGAAATAATTCTGTAAAAATTAAACAAGATGAAGACGTTTTGGATACTTGGTTTTCTTCAGGAATGTGGACGTTTATTACATTAGGGTGGCCTCAAAAAACAGCTGATCTGCATAGATTTTTTTCCAATATGGTTGTTGTTACGGGGTTCGATATTATCTTTTTCTGGGTTTCTCGAATGATCATGATGGCGTTATTCGCAATGAAAGAAGTACCTTTCAGAGAGGTTTATATTCACGGATTGGTCAGAGATGAAAAAGGTCACAAGATGTCTAAGTCTAAAGGTAATGTTGTTGATCCTCTGATGTTATGTGACAAATATGGTACTGATGCTGTTAGATATACTTTGGCTTCGATGGCTTCTCCAGGTAGGGATTTAAAGATTAGTAATCAGTTAGTTGAGACGGGACGTAACTTTTTAACAAAACTTTGGAATGTTGTACGTTTTGCCCAGATGAATGGTTGTGCCAATAATAACATGTTTGATCCAAGTGAAGTTTTACATCCTTTGAACAAATGGATAATTTTTGAAATTAAAAATATGGTTTCGTCAGTGGAAGAATCGTTGGATAATTATCGGTTTGATGATGCATCTCGCTTTATTTATCAGACTGTTTGGAATTCATTTTGTGACTGGTACATGGAGCTGATCAAGCCTATTTTGCAGCAGTCTGCTTTGGATGATTCTAAAGTGGAAGGATACAATTTGACGCAAACTTTGTTAAAGAAAGAGGTTAGAGATACAGTCGCTTGGGCAATTTTGCAGTTTGTAAAGGTATTGTATCCGATCGCTCCGTTTATATCGAAAAAGCTAAGTGGTGAGTTAGGTGTAGTGGAAATGTCTTGGCCGAAAACGGAAGAGATAGACATCGATTTTAAAGATGCAATTCGAGATATCGATTTGTTGAAGGAAATTATTTCAGCGGTAAGATCTGTTCGTCAATGTTTGCATATTCCAACTCATGAGAAGCTTCAAGCTAAAATTGAAATTAGTAATGCGAAGATTTCAGATTTCATGACAGCGCATCGTGAAGTTATTTTCAAAATGGCGGGAATCTCTTTTGTTGATGCGATAAATAAAAGCGTGCCTGTGGTTTTAAATGGAGCTGTTTTACACGTTGGCGTTGAAGGAAAAATAGATGTTGACCGAGAGCTAGTGAGGCTTTCAAAAGAAGTTCATGAATTTATAAAAATGAGAGATGCTGCGATGTTTAGGCTGAATAATCAAGAATTTATTAATAAGGCTTCTGAGTCGGTTATTGATGAGCACAGGAAGCGTGTAGAAACCTTAGGTGAAAAAATAAACAAAACGGAATATGTTATTCATTGTCTTGAAATAGTGAAATGATACATAGATACAAACTGATAGTGGAGTATGATGGTACTCCATTTTTTGGTTGGCAACGTCAAGAAGGAGTTTCAACTGTTCAGCAACGTTTGGAAGAGGCTGTATTGCCTTTGACAAAAACGTTGGTTACAGTGCACGGAGCGGGAAGGACGGACAAAGGAGTACATGCATTAGGTCAAGTTGCTCACTTTGATACCGAAAGAGCATTAGATCCGTTTAGGATTCAAGAATGCATGAATGCTTACCTAATTGATGTTCCGATCAGCATTTTAAGCGTTGGAGAAGTAGACGGGGCTTTCAATGCTCGTTTCAGCGCAATAGAGCGTAGTTACACGTATATAATCGTAAATCGTCGCGCAAAACTTGGATTAGACGAAAATCGAGCCTGGCGCGTTATTAAAGACATAGATATTCAATTGATGAAGTCAGCAGCGTCCTTGTTAGTAGGATGTCATGATTTTTCAGCATTTCGTGCTGCGGGTTGTCAAGCAAATTCTCCGATAAAAACGTTAAACAGTGTTGAGATAGAGCGAGTTAATGATAAGATTTTCATAAAAGTTGCAGCAAAATCTTTTTTATATCATCAGGTTAGAAATATAGTTGGATCATTAGTAAAAGTCGGCATTCGTGAATGGCATGTCAATAAATTTCGTGAAATTTTTGAATCAAGAGATAGAAATCTTGCGGCCCCAACGGCTCCTGCTTGCGGATTATATTTTAGCTCTGTTAAATATAGCTGATTTAATTTGGTATCATTATCAGGGGATGATAATCGTAGTATTGTTGTAATTTGTTGAATATGTTACTATACCACAGTAAGGGTTTTTAAATGGAGATGTTAATGAAGTTTAAGGTAGGATGCGCGTTAACAGTTTTAACTTGCTTGTATTTTGATACAACATGCGGACGCGCAGTGAAAGATTTTTTCTCGGGACATAAAGATGCTCAAGCCATAGAGGCATCGTCTGAGGGAGCGGCGCAAAATCAAGCAGAGATGAATTCTCAGGAGAAAAAGGAATCAACCGAGGGCAAGTCGGCTGATGACTCTACTGAAAAAACCGATAACGAGGCGAATAAATTGTTAATGAGTGATAAGGATGAGGCTAAAAGCGCTTCCGAGGAGTCTAAGGCATCCAAACCCGAAGAAATTGTGGGGGATCCCGTTGTTTTAAAGATAGGCGGAAAGAAGGTTTTTAAGCATAGTGATATTTTAGCTATGATGAGGATGGTTCCAAGAGAATTAATTCAAGGAATGGAGCCTAAGCAGTTGTTTGAGTTATTGAAGATGCAAGCCCTTGTGTCTTATTTGATTCAAGATCAAGCAAAGAAAGCTGGGATGGACCAATCAAAAGACTTCAGGGATCGTTATGCCCAGATGCGTGATAAATTATTGGTTGATATGTACATCGCCAAGGAGGTGTATCCTCAAGTTCAGAATGAGGTACAGCTGAAAGCTGCTTATAAGACTTATCTGTCAGCCTGGAAGGGGGGAGATGAAGTAAAGCTTTCATATATTATGACGGATACGGAAAAAGAAGCAAAAGAAGTGTTGGATGCTTTGTCCAAAGGGACTAATTTTGAAAAGCTTCAAAAGGAAAAGGGGAATGGTTCTGAAAGTATAGACAGGTATTTGCCTTTGAGTCTTTTCCCTGAGGATGTCCGTAAGGCAATTCCTACTATAAAAGGAAAAATCGGGACAGCTTATGCAAAATTGAATAATAAGTACGTTGTTTTCAAATTAAATGATAAAAGAGCAATGAAGTCTTTAACCTATGAAGAGGCTAAACCTCAGTTGCAGCAAATGGTCATGAAGGAAGCGATGGATAAGCTTACTTCTAGGCTTGTAAAGCAGTATAAAATTGAAAATTTCTCAGAAAAAGGTGAACCTATGCCGTTGAATGTTAACCCAATAGCGAGTGGTATGCCGACTTCAGCTAATTAGCGTTTTGTTTTGAGCGGGGATCACCCCGCTTTTTTATTTGGGCAAAGATTTTAAAAGGTTAATTGGATGGTCATGATTGATGTTTTAATTATAGGAAGTGGTCCAGCAGGATACACTGCAGCGATTTATTCGGCTAGAGCCGGATACAATGTGAAAGTGGTTACAGGAAATCAAGATGGTGGACAATTAACAATTACTTCCGAGATTGAAAATTATCCTGGGTTTTCAAGTCCGATTTCTGGTCCTCAATTGATGATGCAAATGAGGGAGCAAGTTGAGAAAACTGGTGTTGATATAGTCTATGACGTAATAGATGCTGTAAATTTTGAGGGATACCCTTTTAATTGTACAGGAGAATCAGGAGAGTCTTACGTTAGTCGCTCGGTTATTATTGCTACGGGGGCTAGCGCAAAATGGTTAGGAATAAAAAGTGAAACAGTTTATCGCAATCGAGGTGTTTCGGCATGTGCGACATGTGATGGGTTTTTCTTCAAGGGAAAACCGGTGGCCGTAGTCGGAGGTGGAAATACAGCGGTTGAAGAGGCTATTTATTTAACGAATTTTGCTAGTAAGGTGTATTTAATCCATCGTCGTGATAGTCTTCGGGCAGAGAAAATTTTGCAGCAAAGACTGTTTGATAATTCAAAAATTGAGGTTGTGTGGAACAGCGAAATTTCTGAGGTTTTAGGTGATGGTAGAAAAGTAACAGGGATTTTGTTATCTCAGCAAGATTCACAGAGAAAAATAGATTTAGATGGAGTTTTTATTGCGATTGGACATGCTCCTGCGACGAAAATTTTCGAAAATCAGGTAAAATTAGATGATAATGGGTATATAGTTGTCGATGGAACAAAAACTTCTGTTTACGGAGTTTTTGCAGCAGGGGATGTTTGTGATTCAATGTATCGTCAAGCTATTGTTTCTGCAGGGCAAGGTTGCAAGGCGGCGATGGATGTGGATAAATTTTTGTCTGGGATACATTAGCTTTTTTTGTTATACTGCCGCGAGCTTGATTGGATTGGAAAATGTTTGATATCGGGTTGAACGTTGAAGGTTTGTGTAAGCTGTTTTTACAAAGCATATCGTTTGAAGGCTTGCATAATTTGACGGTTTTTATTTTGGCATGTTTTGTTGGTTATTACGTGGTTTGGCGGGTAACTCCTGCGCTGCATGCTCCTCTTATGTCGGTGACAAATGCGATTTCAAGTGTTATCGTGATAGGCGGGTTATTCGTGTCTTTCGAAGGTGATTTATCTTATTCGCAAATTTGCGGTTTGTTTGCAATTTTCCTGGCATCAGTTAACATTTTTGGAGGATTTACCGTTACTCATAGAATGTTAAAGATGTTTCAAAAGAATAATAGGTCTTAAATAATGGCAAATATTTTGTATTTGATTTCTGCGATATGTTTCATTATGGCTTTAAGAGGCCTTTCGTCTGCGCAAAGTTCAAAATCAGGCAACATGTACGGTATTGTCGGAATGGGAGGAGCCTTTTTGGCTGCCATTTTGACGGCAAAGTTCTCTTGGTATCCTCTTGTTGCGATAATTATTGGAGGATGTGTGGGGATACTTGTTGCAAAGAAGGTCTCGATGACTCAGTTGCCGGAGATGGTTGCAGGATTTCATAGTTTGGTCGGTTTGTCGGCCGTAATGATTGATTGTGCAGCTTATTTTTCTCCTGATTCTTTTCATATTGTGGCAATGAATGGACAAATTTTTACTTCAAGCTTGATAGAAATAGGATTGGGTTTGGTTATTGGGGCGGTTACTTTTACAGGGTCCATTGTTGCGTTTTTAAAGCTTAAAGGAAGTATCAAGGAATGTTTTATTAGCATCGTTACTAACAAACTTATAGCTTTGGCTATATTTGTGTCTTTCGTGATGTTTGTGTTGACGTCAAATGGGGTATATCTTTGCTCTTTAATTGTTTTATCGTTAATTTTAGGTATAACATTAATTGTTCCTATTGGTGGTGCAGATATGCCAGTTGTGGTATCTATGTTAAATTCATATTCTGGCTGGGCTGCTTCAGGAATTGGTTTTACTTTGCATAATGATTTGTTGATTATTACCGGAGCGCTTGTTGGATCCAGTGGAGCGATTTTAAGTTACATAATGTGTAAGGGAATGAATCGATCGTTAAAGGAGGTCATGTTTTCTTCTGGAATTAGAGCGATTAAGGGGGCATTCGAGGAGAGACATAATCGACCTTATACCAGGGGAATGCCTGAAGATGCAGCATTTTTATTGAAAAATGCAAATTCCGTTATTATCGTTCCCGGATATGGTATGGCTACTTCGCAGGCGCAGCATGCTCTTAAAGAAATGGGAGATATGCTAAAGAAGCGTGGTATCAGCGTAAAATACGCAATTCATCCGGTTGCCGGTAGAATGCCGGGACATATGAATGTTCTATTGGCAGAGGCTAATGTTCCTTATGATGATGTATTTGAGTTGGATGAGATTAATAGCAGTTTTGCGGCTTGCGATGTTGCTTATGTTGTGGGGGCGAATGACGTCACAAATCCGGCGGCGAAGAGTGATCCGGACAGTAGTATTTATGGTATGCCTGTTTTGGACGTGGAAAAGGCAAAAACCGTTTTATTTTTAAAAAGATCCATGGGGGCGGGTTATGCTGGCATTGACAACGATTTGTTTTATGCGCAAAACACGATGATGCTGCTTGGCGACGCTAAAAAAACAACAGAAAATATAATAAAATCTCTTTAAATCAAAAAATATCGTTTTAAATGAGTTTTGTTAATAAATTAGTAACCAAAATAGTGTTTACTATGATTAATAAGTTTTTTGGTTGGAGATGATGATGTTAAAAAGGTTGTTGAAAAAAAATTCAAAAGGAGCCACCGCGATCGAATATGCCTTAATTGTTAGCTTGATAGCAATTATCGCTATTACAGGACTAAAAACGGTGGGACAGAAGATAGGAAACCAGTTGAACGATATCGCGAATGCGGTAGATAATCCATCTGCTTTTGAGTTAAATAATAGCTAATAGAGCTCTTGCGAAAGTAATAAGTATCTAGCAAATTACACGAAGAAATGAGAAACTCAGCAAAAATAAGCGCATAAAAATGCTAAGTTTCGTAAAATTGTGTAATCAAAATAAAAAATTTTCA
>SUUU01000030.1 GCA_015062335.1 Alphaproteobacteria bacterium | reverse complement strand
TAGTCTCATTTGTTTTTTCTTTATTCAGAGACTACTCTTTTTTCTTACACTATTCTTCTTTTCCATCGCTTCTGAAATGCTAGTTCAACTCGTCTCATTTGTCTCACTTCTTGCTGAACGAGGACACTTTGAACATATTGAAATTAATAATGAAAATGGAGGCAAGTTATATTTTTCCGTTGCTACGTACAGATTGCTAACGAGTATTTGCTAAAATTTTATGCAATGAGAGATGTAGAGTAGTTAATAATTAGTGTCTACTTTCTGATCTCGCCAACTGATGGTTTGAGATTTTTATTTCACAGTTTCAGTACATTTTTGAAAGCTCAGCATAATCACTTTTGTTACGATGATGTTGTTTTTTCGATTCTATTAGCTCACTTCGACATCTTCTTAATTTTAGTACTTCCCGAATATCGTCCTTATCTTGTACGATGATTGCGCTCAGTTTGATTTCGACCAGATCCAGCAACATTTCAACAGATTGTTTTGATAACATAATCTTATACTCCCGTACTGTAAAAACTTCTCGATTTTAGCTATGATGTCTTTAATAAAAGGTAAAGGAATGTGTTTTTTTATAACAGAGTTAAAAAAATTACAGACGAAGAGTTTGGAATCAAATAATCAGGTAATAATTGGCCTTGATATAGGAGATAAAACTTTGGGAATTGCGGTCAGCGACCGAAGATTGAAAATTGCATCCGGTGTTGCTGTTGTACAAAGGCAAAACGTCGAAAGCGATTTAATGAAATTTCAAGAGCTCTTGAAACCATACGATATCGGGGCGATTGTATTCGGATGGCCTGTTCAAATGAACGGAGTTCCGGGATCGCAGTGTGAAAAAATTTTGAGTTTTGTCGAAAGTTTGTATTTGAAATTTAAAATTCCATGTTTTAAATGGGATGAGCGTTATTCTACTTGCGCTGTGGATAGGGTGCTTATTCAAGCGGATATGTCTCGCAAAAAACGAAAAAAAGTAATAGACAAAAGCGCCTCAATATACATTTTACAAGGGGCGTTGGATTTCGTTAACAGAATCGGTACGGTAGTATAATTTTTTGTTAAAGGAACGTAGTTATGCATAGAGATTTGTTGAAAAGTAAGCTTGAAAGATACAATCCTGATAATCTGGAAGAAATCAACGATAAGCAAAAAATGTTAGATTTTCTTCATACTTGCGAAAATTGTTTTGATAACGCTGTTTCCTTCGGGCATTTTACGGGAACTTGCTGGCTTGTAAACAACGACAACACCCAGTTTTTGCTGACTTTACACAGAAAAATTGGGCTTTGGTTAACTCTTGGTGGACACGCAGACGGCTGCAATGATCTGATTCAGGTTGCATTGAGAGAAGCGCATGAGGAGTCAGGATTGAGCCATATAGATGCTGTATCATCTGATATTTTTGATGTGGATGTCCACTTAATAGAAAAGCAAAATGATGTCCCGGCTCATTATCACTTTGATGTTAGGTTTTTGTTACGTACTTCTGATAGAAATGAGGATATTAAAATATCAAATGAATCGAAAGACCTCCGATGGTTTAGTGAGCCTCCGTATAATTTTTCTAATCTCGGAAGTGATATACCCCGACTGTTCCGCAAATGGAAAAAATTTCAAAAAAACTGACGATAATCTACTGTAAGGTGTTGTGTTTTGGTTAGATAATGGTGCCGGACGTCGGACTCGAACCAACGACCTACTGATTACAAATCAGTTGCTCTACCAGCTGAGCTAGTCCGGCTTACGAACAGAAGATATATGAAAATTTTAGCAAAGTCTAGCTCGACGGTTATAAATAAAAGTTTATTTTGGTTTTTTGTAAATGTTGAAGTGTTTTCAAAGTTAAATGGAAAAGATTGATATTTAATTTAAAATTAACTAAAATTATTTTTTGTAAATTAGAAGGAAATGAAATGAAAAGTATAATTGTATTTATATTATGTTTGTTTTTATTTGAAACAGATGCCATGTTGTTGCCCAATTCTCCAAAAATAGGTGCTCAAAATTTAAAATTAGGTCCTAATATCGCAACTATGGTTGTTCCTGCATCAAGTCCTCGATCTTTTACATCAACTTGGCAATCTTTTAAAAATTTTTGTTGCGGAGCTCCTAGAGCAAAATGGTGGGTCGATCCTAGTCAAAATATGATTCCCCCAACTGTTGTTTCTGAAGAAAGTTGGAAAGCTAAGTTTAATCGGATGTTATTTGGAAATAAAAACCTAACTGATCGTACTATCAGTCTAAATTTAGATCAGACATTTTGCTGTGACAATTGTAAACATAGGGATTTTGTTCAAAAAAATTTTTGGTTATGGACGTATGGAATTCCACATCCCAAAAAACTAAAAAATTTTTTAGAGAACATCATAAAACGATACAGCTTTGAAAAATCTTTACGTCAGGAATTTTATAGAGCGTTAAAAATATGCAAGAATTCGGAATATACGATTCCCGGGGATTGTAAACACTGTTTTGATCGAAAATTTGCTGCTTCATTGCTAGAAATAAATAGTTGTCCGAGTTGCTGGAAGGGCGAATGGTGGTGGTACCATAAAGAGCGCGTAGATAATGCCATATATATCGGTGCTGTACTAATTATAGGTGGGGGGTATGCGTATATGTTATGGGAGTGGAGTAAAATGTATAATAAGCCTCTTGCGAAAGTCGAGAGGTTTGTGGTTTTTATGAAAGATAAAGTACTCAGATTTCATCAGAAGCAATTATCCAAATCTCAAATTATAAATTCCTGCAATGATATTAAATCTAAGAT
>SUUU01000015.1 GCA_015062335.1 Alphaproteobacteria bacterium | reverse complement strand
GAAAATTTTTTATTTTGATTACACAATTTTACGAAACTTAGCATTTTTATGCGCTTATTTTTGCTGAGTTTCTCATTTCTTCGTGTAATTTGCTAGATACTTATTACTTTCGCAAGAGCTCTATTGTACCATGGAATTGGGTTTATAAAAGTTGAGGAGATCGATTATGTTTCGCGCACATTTTAAACACGAAGAAAGTGATTTTGATCCTTTTTTGTCAGCAGAAGCTATTCAATATCATTATGGAAAGCACCATATAGGATATGCTGAAAATCTCAATTTATTGATAAAAGACACAAAGTACCAGAATCTGTCTCTTGAAAAAATTATCATGCAATCTAGAAAAGTAGATCGAAAAGTTTTTGACAATGCTTCACAGCTGTTTAATCATGATTTTTATTGGAAATGCGTAACAAAAAAAATAAACATCCTCAGGGTGAATTATTAAATATGATCAATGATCAGTTTGGTAATTTTGAGAAATTTCAGCGTGAATATGTGGCATATGCTAATACTTTATTTGGCAGCGGATGGAGCTGGTTAGTGATAAAAGATAAACGTCTTCAATTTCTAAATACATCAAACGCTGAAAATCCGATAGGCACAGTGTTTGCTCCCCTGTGCGTTATAGATTTATGGGAACACGCATATTATATCGATTATAGAAATAAGCGAGCGGAGTACGTAGAACGTCTTGTAGTCAATCACATAAATTGGGATTTTTGCGAATTGCAAGTAAAATGAGCTCCTGTATGATTTACTAGTCTGCAATATTTTTCATCAACTCGTCAAATATCTGGCCTTTCTTAAAATTGAATTAAATAGGAACTTGCGAGTTGTGAGTGTCGGTGAAAAATTAAATACTTATGGAGAGGGAAAAGATAAGGAGGAAAGATAAGATAGTGTTTACACAAATATAGTAAATTTTGCAAAAGCATTTGGATTTGAAAACAGACAAATGGGAATGAAAGCTCATAATACAGCTCTCGAGAGTAAGTCGGTCCTTGTTGAACACGTTTCTGCTTAACTTAAGACTTCAAAATTTTGAGATCGGCCCATCATAGTTTCCGAAAAAAACTTCACGCACGATTTGATACTATCGCTGAATCTATAATTCATAGCTTCGCTGAGACTATCATTTGTGTAAAAATGAGGCCCTTCCATCTATATCTACCACCTCAAATCCGTTTTGTAATGGAACTACTAAAATTTGATCTGGTGCGCCCTGTAGGATTCGAACCTACGACCTGCGGCTTAGAAGGCCGACGCTCTATCCAGCTGAGCTAAGGACGCACTGTATCTCCCTGAAAAGAAAGGTATCACCACTCGCACAAAAAAACAATCACTTTTGATCAAAAAATATAAAACGATTGCCTCTCTACATTAACGGCGTCAGATGTTGCGAATTTATCGCAATCATCGACGTTATCCAAATATAAATTCCAATACAGAATCAAGAATTAGCAACCCCTTGGAAGTAAGTCGTAGATTTTCGTTATCATATAAAACAAAACCTTGTTCTCTTAGTGCGCAGATTCGTTGAAACAACAGATTGACAAGTTCCAAAGGAAAGGTCTTTTCTATATTTTTTAATGAAACTCCTGAGGACAATCTCAATCCCATTATGAGCATTTCTTCGAGTTGTTCTGATTTCGACAAAGGATGCTTTATCTCATATAACGAACAATTTTTCCGTACATGCTCCTTCCACTCTTGGATGAATTTAAATTTTACCATTTCATATTTTTGATCGTTGATCATTATGCGACTATGCGCAGAAGGTCCTATTCCTAAATAATCTTTGTAATTCCAATAAGCTAAATTATGCTTAGATTCCGCCCCCTTTCTTGCATAATTAGAAATTTCATATCTATGAAGCGAATATCCTTCGAGAAATCTTTCTATGAATTCGGAATATGTAATGGCGATATTTTCATCAATTTCTGATATCTCGCCTCTTTTTAGTCTTTGGAAAAATGGTGTGTTTTCCTCAAATGTTAGTTGATAGCACGAAATATGAGGACAATTGAATCGCATTGCAATGCTTAAATCATTTTCAAGATCATCTATAGATTGAGGCTCATATCCATACATAAAATCAAAACTGAAATTAGCAAAATGGCCGGAAACAAGCTCCGCAGCTATCATTGCTTGCCGTGAATCATAAATTCTACCTAAGAACCTAAGATTTTTGTCTTGAAAACTTTGAATTCCTAAGGACAATCTATTGATTCCTGCTGATCTAAAGTTTTGCAATTTTTCCATCGAAAAAGTTGCGGGATTAGCTTCAAGTGTAATTTCAACCTCATTAGATATTTCGTAATTTTTATCTAAAAAATTTACTATCTTTTCCACACATTTCGGAGACATTAAAGAAGGAGTTCCTCCTCCAAAAAAAATTGTATCAATCTTAACAAAATCGATTTCCTTTACACTATTTTGCAAATCTAATAGCAAGTACTTTTCTGTTTTATCGTAAATACCGCTTTCGTTTTCCTGCTTGCTCATGAAATCGCAATACGGACATTTTGATCTGCAAAAAGGCCAATGAATGTATATAGATAGTTCGTTCATCTCAAAAGGATGCTTTTTTGAATTTCAAAAATTTCCTGCAATCCATTGCGGGCAAATGTAATCATTTGAAATAACTGTTCATCTGATAAAGTCCCTTGCTCTCCCGTTGCTTGCGCCTCAACCAATTGACCAGTTTCTGTCATTATAAAATTGGCATCAACCTGTGCTTTTGAATCTTCTGAATAATCAAGATCAAGGAGCACTTCATTGTTAACCAATCCACAAGAAATAGCCGCCACTAAATGTTTCATAGGATTTTTAGGTAGATTCATCCATTTAATAGCTTGCCCTAACGCAACGCAGGCTCCGCAAATCGAAGCTGTCCGAGTTCCTCCATCTGCCTGAATTACATCGCAATCTACTTTTATCTGCTTTTCGTTTAACAATGTTAAATCTACTGCAGCTCTCAACGATCTACCGATTAGTCGTTGAATTTCGTGTGTTCTTCCTGATTGCTTTCCTTTTACCGCTTCACGATCTGTTCTGGTACATGTGGATCGTGGTAATAACGAATATTCTGCAGTAATCCACCCCCGCCCTGTTCCTCTCAAAAACACAGGAATCTTCTCATCTACGCTTGCCGCGCAAATAACTTTAGTATTACCCAAGTTTACTAAGCAACTACCTTCCGCATGTTGTAAATAATCCGGAATTATTTCAAATTTTCGAATTTTTTCATTTGTTCTACCGTCACATCTCGTCATCGAGGATTCTCCGTGTTTAAATATTCTAAATTTAGTGGAACACCTATCTTTAAGATTTTATCGCGACTTTTTTCTCCACTGATAATATTAATTTTAGTTTTTGCGCATTTTAATTTTTTACTAAAAATTTTTACAATCGTTTCGTTGGCTTTTCCATTTTCTGGCACAGACGTTACCGAAACACACAGTCTACCATTATTGACTCCCGTAATAGTATTTCTTGATGATCTTGTAGTTACTCTGATTTTTACTACAGTATAATCATCCGTGGTTTCAAAAAAATCGCTATCCATTTGCTAAATTCATTGTAATCATCTTCGTAGCATATTATATTCCGGATTATGTAGATTTGAAGTGCGATATGTTAAAAAAACTACCGGTGATTTTAATTGTTTCCGTGGTTATCGCGGTTTTATTGAATCCGATAATTTCATTACAAGTAAAGCAGATAATTTTCGCCGTAAGTCTGACAATAAAATCCATCGTTTTATTTCTATTGCCGATAATTATTTTCGGACTTTTGTTTAAAACATTTGTAAAACTTTCAGAGAATGCGATGAAAGTTATTCTGTTGATTTTCGGCACATTAATATGTTCCAATTTTATTAATACATTTATCACCCGCTATCTGGGAGAATTTTTATATCATTCCAGCATTGATTTTTCGTCAGGATTACAGCAGATCAATCCATTAGTTCCATATTTTAGTTTTGAGTTGCCATGCCTGTTGAAGAATGAACACTCCCTATTCTGTGGAATGATATCAGGCTGGATTTTAGCTGTATTTAACCGAACATTAGCCTTAAAACTAAGTAAAACAATTGATGTTTGTATAGGTAAACTTTTCGCGATAGTTTCCGCGTTGATTCCCTTGTTTATTATTGGATTTGTAATTAAATGCGTTGCCGAAGGAACATTGCTCAGTATTTTGAAAGGATATTCCCAGATCTTAATTTTATTCATACTGTATTCATCGGCATATACGTTCGGATTTTATTTGATAGCGAATAAATTTAATTTCTCAAATACTATTACAAATTTTAAAAACATGATGCCTGCATTTATAACGGGAGTTAGCACTATTTCCAGTGCCTTAACAATGCCTGTGACGATTGTGTGTGCAGAAAAAAGTGTCCACAACAAAGAATTGGCCGATTCTGTCATTCCTGCAACGGTTAACATACATTTGCTTGGTGATTGTATTGCAATTCCGCTACTGGCATTTGCATTGTTAAAACATTATGAAATACCAGCGCCAACATTGTCAGAGTATTTTATTTTCACTTGTTTTTTTGTATTGGCTAAATTTTCGGTCGCAGCAGTTCCTGCCGGTGGAGTAATTATTATGGCGCCGATTCTAGAAAAATATTTATCGTTTACCCCTGAAATGTCAACATTACTGATTACTATCTATGTGATTTTTGATCCAATAGTCACAGGTTTTAACGTCATGGGAAACGGTGCATTGGCGAAAATAATTGATAATTTAAGTTTATCATTAACAGAATTTGGAAAAACAAAGAAATAATCCGAATTTATTGAGTTTTGAATTATCGAGACCCAGCAGAATGAGATGTTCTTTTTTGCGACGGTTCAACAAAAACCGTTTTTTCTCCTGTACTGTACGACTTCACAAAATATTCGTGTTTTGCGGAGATTGCATGTTTATTACCGGAAGAAGAGTAATAATTAGGCCGGAATAATTTTTTATTTTGAGAATTCGCCTTTACAGTAAATGATCGATTTTTTGTTCTTTTCTTTTCAGCAAACGAAGTTTTTTTTCGTTTCAAATCAGAGGAATCACTGCCATTATTAACTGCGGTCAACTGATGTTTTTTCAATAACAGATTTAACGTATCTTGAATCCGCGATAATCGTTCTTGAACATCCTGCATTGATGATTGCTCCGCATCTTCAGAATTTCCGTAATTTTCTTGTACTTCTTGTAACATATGATGATCTCCTCGAAACGAAGACCTCGAAGAATTTATTGGTGCAGACTGATTGTTTTTATCAGATGGAGCTCTATGCATGAATTCCTGAACAAGCCCATTAACCCTTTTTTTCCCTTCTTCCTCGTCATACTCTTCATTTTGATCAGATTGATCATCGCCTAAACCGTTATCTAGTTCTTCATACATGGCTTCAACTGTATGAATCATAAAAACCAAAATACCAAGAATATATAACCAACGTTTCTTCATAAATTCTATTATGCAGAGTAATAATTACTTTTTTGTTAAAATTTATGAATGGATAACATAAAAAGTGACATGAATAACAACTTGAGTTGTATAATACGATTTTGTATCATCAGAAAAGTATTTAAAAGGAGAAATCATGACTTCAGATCAAAATGTAGAGCCAGTATTTACTATTGTAGCTCAATATACAAAAGACTTATCTTTTGAAAATATTACCCCCGTTTCTACGGCCGAAATACCAAACGAGCAACCAAATATTGATGTTCAGTTAAAGGTCAATCATGAAAAAGGGAAGACGCCTAATCTCAATGTCGTTTCGTTAACTACAGAAATCACGGCCAAAATTCAAGACAAGACGTTGTTTGTCCTAGAGCTGATTTATATCGGTGAGTTTATAATCAAGGGATTTGAAGAAAAACTTATGGATCCGTTGTTATATGTAGAATGCCCAAGAATGTTGTTTCCGTTCGCAAGAAGCATTATTGCATCAACGGTCAGCGAAGGCGGGTTCCCTCCGTTATATCTGGCTCCTGTTAATTTTGCCGAATTGTATCAACAGCAATTAGAGGCTAAGAATCATACTCAACAATAAATTGGTACTCATGCGTCCGTCGTCAAATAAGTATGGTTCTGATCACCAAGAAACAGAGCAGTTGTCGTTGATGTCATATGATAACGGCGGATGTAATGTGGAAGTAAGAGTAGGAGCCACAACTATTTCAAATACAGAAAAAAGTGCTGAGGCGGGAAAGTCTCTTCCGGATTCTTTGTCATCTTTTAATAGTGATCAAAAAAAGGTTGCCGTATTGATCGACGGTACGGGTTTTGTTTATCGAGCATTTTTTGCATTGCCTCCATTGACAAATGCTAAAGGAAAGCCTGTTGGTGCGATATATGGTTTTTTCTCAATGCTGCTGTCTTTGCTTGATAAACATCAAGCGGATTTGCTTTGTGTTGCATTTGATGCAGGAAGAGATACTTTTCGGAAAAAATTGTATTTCGAATACAAAAACAATAGAGATGAAACACCTACCGAATTAAAATCGCAATTTCCTCTTTTGCTGGAAGCATGTAAAGCGTTTGGCCTTCCGACTGTAGAGTTAGATGGATATGAAGCTGATGATATTATCGCAACTTACGCAGATCGATTGGCTTCAAATGGATATGAAGTACGTATAGTTTCCTCTGATAAGGATTTGACGCAATTGATTTCAGAAAATGTCTATTTATTTGACCCGATAAAGTCAAAAGTTATCAAGAAGGATGACGTCTTCGAAAAATATGGCGTTTATCCTGAGAATATGATTACTTTACAAGCTTTGATGGGAGATAAAACTGATAATATCCCCGGCATCGACGGAATAGGACCTAAAACCGCAGCAAAGCTAATCAATGAGTTTCAAGACATCGATGGCCTATATGCGAATATTGATAATGTAAAACCTATCAAAATTCAGGAAAAATTAAGAACAAACAAAGAATTGCTGTCCATCTCCAAGCAATTGGTAACTTTGTGTCGAAATGCACCTGTTCCATTGAAAACAAAAGATTTATCCATAAAATTAGATTTTAAAAATGCTCAAAAATTTTTAGAAGAACAAGGCTTTAATTCATTAGTTAAACGTTTAAATAAACAAACTGAACGCAAGCAAAAACAGCAAAGAAAGTATATTCACATCAGTTGTGCAGAGGAATGGAAAACATTTTTTGAATTAAATAATCCATCCAAAATCGGCATTTTTTGGACAGCATGCTTTAATAATGGTTATGCGTTAAGCATTTGTACTAAAAATCAGGTAGCATTTTGTTTTTTTTCCGTTGATTCAGACAAATGTGATAAAAATTCGATAACGCTATCGGATCTTACTCAAGTTCTACAGCCATATTTCAGAAAATCATCTATTTTGAAAATAGGTTACAGACAGTGTTTCCAACTGTTTCCGGATATTGTGGAGTTTCACGATATCGTCTCAATGTCGTATCTTCTAAATGGTGTCGCAGGCGAAAAGTTGTCCGCTATTTTCCCGAACAATGAAAATTCATACATTTGTAAGTTCTCATTTTCAGAAATTTGCAATTCAGAGCAAGCTTGTTTAGTTTCTGAGTTGTTTTTTGATGAATTTGGTTTAATGTTCGATCAACTAAAAAATGCGGGCCTGCTAAAAATCTACAACAGTATCGATTTACCACTATTACCTATTTTAGATCAAATGGAAAAAAAAGGCATCCTAATTTCTTCGAACCGATTGCGTTTAGTCTCCAACATTTTGAAACAAAAAAAAGAAAGGCTGGAAAATCAAATTTTTTCAACAGTGGGATATTCTTTTAATATTGCGTCACCAAAGCAATTAGCATCAGCTTTGTTCGATAATTTGAACATTCCAAAGCCGAATAAAAACGCATCCTTGGACATAGAAGCGCTGGAAGATTTACGTGAATATAGCAGTGTTCCCAGCTGGGTCATTGAATGGAGGAAAATATCCAAGCTTGAGTCAACTTACACGGATTCGTTATGCAATTTAATTGATCCGATTGATCTACGAATTCACACAACCTTTCGTTCGACATCAACCGTAACAGGAAGACTATCCTCATCTAATCCAAATTTGCAAAATATTCCTTATAAGTCGGAATTAGGAAAACAGATTCGAAGTGCTTTTATAAGCGCACCTGGTCATAAATTATTATCATTTGATTATTCTCAAATTGAGCTGCGGGTATTGGCTCATCTTGCTGATATCAAATTATTAAAAGAGTTGTTTTTGACCAATACTGATGTTCATTCAGCTACCGCCGCAAAAGTTTTCAAAGTTTCAGAAAATCAAGTTTCACCTGAAATGCGTAGGCAGGCTAAAATAATCAATTTCGGTATTATCTACGGAATGTCTGCATTTAGATTATCGAAAACGTTAAATGTATCTGTACACGATGCGAAAAAGTACATAGAAAATTATTTTCAACATTTCGCTGAGTTCGAAATTTACCATAAAAGTGTAATAGAATTTGCCCGTAGTCATGGATATGTTGAAACACTTAGTGGCCGTCGTTGCTATATCAAGGACATATTATCGAAAAATTTTACATTGAGGCAGTTCAGTGAAAGACAAGCATTTAATGCTGTCATTCAAGGCTCCGCCGCAGATATAGTAAAAATAGCCATGATTCAACTTTATCCGAACTTGCAAGAATTAAAAACATCGATGCTTGTGCAAATTCACGATGAATTAGTTTTTGAAACAGAGGATGCCTTTGCAGAATCAGCCTCGAACTACATTCAGTCCGTCATGGCTAACTGCGTCTCTCTTTCGGTTCCTTTGAATGTCAATATCAAAGTCGGAGAGTGTTTAGAATAAACATTTTTGTAAACCCGACGCCTCGCTCGGAAACGAATGAGGTCGTCTTGCTGGATCGCCATTATTTCTTTGGCTACTTAAACTATCAACACTTTTATTTCGAACAGGCTCTTTACTTTCCGATGGTACAGTCTTAACCTCAGAACCTGACGCCACTCCTAGCGTAAACATTAAACTGGAAATTATTTTCCTCATATCATCATTCCTTCTATCAACTTAAGTGAGTACCAAAATGCATTACATCATGAATACTACTTCGTGGTATTGCACATTCCCTTCTTCATATCGAATTTTTGCTCAACACAGGCAAATTTGACTTAAATGAAATAAAACATCCTCTCAATAGTCATGAACATACCGCAAAAGAGCAAGACCATTCAAGGAGGCAGAAAACCTATAATCATTTTCTGATACTCTGTTGAAGTAAAATTTTTATTGAAGCTTGTCAGGATTTGCATAAGACTCATCTTGAAAGTTTTATTTCATCGTTTAACAAGGCTATTTCCACAAGTTTTTAAAACCACTACTCTTGGAATCGATTGCAAATCTTGAATTGTGTTTAAAATTTCATAACCACTCTGATTAAAGATTTCGCTAACCGTTTCATCTTGCCCCTGCCCTACTTCCAATAATACCAGGCCATTTGAGGATAACAAAGTCCTTATTCGAGAAGCCAATGCAACATAGGCATCAAGTCCGGAAGAGCCTCCATCCAAAGCCAACAAAGGATCATATTTTTTTACGCTGTCATCCAACATCAAAATATCAGAACTTTTTATATATGGAGGGTTACTTACTATCAGATCAAATTTAATATCAGATTGAAAATCATTCCAACCGATATTTAAAAGTGAAATATTTTCCAAAGCAAGTTTTTTTTGGTTAATTTCAGCAACGTCAATTGCTTCTTTACTTACATCTATTCCAACACCAAACGCAAAGCGAAATTCCTTGGCCAAACTCAATAATAAACAACCACTTCCCGTGCCGATATCTAAAAAATTAAAATGACACTCTTTACCAAAAAATTTTAAACTTGTTTCAATTATGATTTCTGATTCAGGCCGAGGATCCAAGACATGTTCGTTCACAAAAAAAACATCTTTCCAAAATTCTTTACGATTCAATATTTTTGAAATCGGTTCTCCATTTATATAGCGTTCAATTAAAGCTTCTAAAACGTCACTCTTATCGACGGATATTTCATTACTTGTTGACAATAATACCTGAGACAACGGAACGCGCATGATTTCTGCTATCAAAATTCGCAAACTTCGCAAATCACAACACGTCTTATACTTGTGTAATATTTGATTAATATTCATCAATCTTCTTGAAAATGAGTAATTTTGTCTTCTTGATCGTATTCGATCAATGCAGAAACAATTTCTTCTAAACCACTGCCTTCCATGATTTGTTGAATTTTGTATAACGTCAAATTTATACGATGATCAGAGACCCTCCCCTGTGGAAAATTGTAAGTACGGATTCTTTCAGACCGGTCCCCTGTTCCAATTTGCGATCGACGATCATTTGCGCGAGCATTTTGCATTTTTTGACGTTCCATGTCATAAAGCCTGGATCGCAAGACTGTCATTGCTTTTAATTTGTTCATATGTTGAGAACGTTCGGATTGCTGATACACCTGCAATCCTGTTGGAATGTGAGTAATGCGCACCGCACTTTCAGTCTTATTAACATGCTGTCCACCGGCTCCAGACGCTCGCATCACATCTATTCTCAAGTCCGTTTCATCGATTTTTAAATCAACCTCTTCCGCTTCAGGCAACACCGCAACGGTTGCAGTAGACGTATGTACTCGACCGCTAGACTCTGTCACAGGAACTCTTTGTACACGATGAACCCCCGATTCGAATTTTAAAAATGAAAACACACCCTTTCCTGATATCTTTGATGAGGCTTCTTTAATACTTCCGATCTCCGTTTCGCTTACATTTAGTAATTCAAACTTCCATCCTTTAAATTCAGCGTATTTTTGATACATTCTAAGCAAATCTGCAGCAAACAAACCGGCTTCATCACCTCCAGTGCCTGCCCTAACCTCAATAATCGCGTTTCTTTCATCAGCTGCATCTTTGGGTATTAGCATAATTTGCAACTGCTTCTCTAACGCAGGAATTTCCCGTTTCAAATCATTGATTTCTGCTTCAACTAACTCTTTAAATTCAGCATCTATCGCAACATCTAATAAGTTTTTCTCAAGATCGGATAATTCACGCTTAGCTTTATTATATTGATCAATAACCGAAATAAATTCTTCTAAATCTGAAAACTCCTTTGATAACTTCGCAAAAGTTTCGGAATCGCTGACACTTTGCAACATTTGGTCTTTCAAAAACTCATAACGTTCAACTATTTTATTAAGTGTTACTTCTAACGACATTTCTATTTCTCCTGAGGGACTAACTTTTTCAACTCTGTACGAAACACATCGTCTAATTTATTCATAAATTCATCTTGAAGCAATCCCGGCTCAATAGGATCCATAAATTTTAACGTAATTACGCCCGATTTTTTTTGAAAACTACGTTTTGACCACAAAGCTCCTGAATTATGAATAACCGGTACAACCTTGCAATTATTTTTTTTATAAAATAGAGAAATACCTCTTTTAAGCGGAACATATTCTCCTGATTTAATACGAGTACCCTCTGGAAAAATTACTATCTGATATCCTTTATCTAATACGTCAGATACACTTTTAGATGCATTAATTAACGCCTTCATTCCCTGGTTTCGATCTACAAAAATCGAATTGGATTTTTCAGCTAACACTCCAAAAAAAGGAAGATTTTTTAATTCCTGTTTCATAATGAATACAGGGTTCTTCAAAATCCCTATCAAGACCAAAGTTTCCCACATTGACTCATGTCTCACGGCGTATATTACTCGGCCATCCAAAATGTTTTGAGGATTTTCAATCTTAAACGTTATCCCTCCTACATTTTTAGTGATAAAATCAAACAAACGATAAAATCCAAACCAATACTTGTACGGAATCTCAGAACTTGCAAAATAAACTACTACGCCAGCAATAAGATAAAAAACTAAAGCGATAAAAAGTATTACATTAAATACTAACGATCTAATCACGAATTATCTCCTAATCAACCTTTCTATGCAAATGCAAAGCATACGATAAAATTCTTTCAAAGAAAGGATTAAAAATCTTTTATTAAAATTGGAAAAAACTTTTAATTCATAAATTTTTAAATAAGGGTTTCGCTTTTTGAGCTCATATACACTTCGAAACATATGATAATCCGAAGTAACAATAATAACTTCATTTATATTCCTTGTATTGATCCATGAGTTAATTTCTTTTGCATTTTCATGTGTATTTTTTGCTTTATGTCCTAATATTATCTCGACATTGCCGGTATCTTGCTCTGCTAAAATATCCCTCAACTTAGTTTTTTCGTGCACACCAGAAATAAACACTGATTTAGCATGAAATTTATGCACCGAGTCCAAAGCTATTTTGATTCGATTCTTTCCTCCAGTAAGTACCACAATGTTATCACATCGTAAGTCATCCGGAATGTTACTCTGCTGTCGAGAATAAAAGATCAAAGCAATCAATCCTATAAATAACACCGCAAATATTGCCGTAACCGTTTTAAGAAAAATCCTCATTGATTTAACCCTCTCGACTTAAAAAATATGCAACAGAAGAACGAGATGTAATCATTACTAACAAGACGACCAGGAAAGGAACTGCTATACATACAAGAGCATACTGAAGATTTACATAACTCAACAATTCTGCTTTCATAAAATAAGTAATGCTGCAAATTGATGCTCCGCTTAAAAACATTGACAACAATGCCCCTTTCAAGCCTAAGCCGAAATAATACCATCTGAATTGCGATGAAATGTAGCTATTTTTCGCTCCTATCAATTGTAAATTTTTAACAACGTCTTTGTGCACTTGTAACGTTTTTTTGGTAATAAATATAGTGGTAGAACAAACCGTCATTAACATTAAAATTAGCAAGAGCATTGAAAATCCAAACAAACCCAAACAAATTTTTTCAATCGAAGTATACCAATTTGCGTGGTTATGAATTCGAACACTCGAAGAAATTACGGATAGTTTTGATGTTAAATTTAATAAATCCACAGAAACATCTTTACTAAAGCTTACATCGAACAATACCGGAAATGGGAAATCATCAGGTATCGCAGTACTGGACAACCAAGGTTCAATAACTTTCAGAATATCGGCATCCTTTAATTTTCTCACATAGATCACACCAGGAATGGATTGTACAACATTCATCACTTCGTTTTGCTGTTTTTCTGTTAAAGTTTCCTTTACTCCATCGATATTTGACGGAAACTCTATCGTCAATTTACCGTACAAAGCTGATTTCCAATCACTTGTTTGCCGATATGTAAATACTCCACTCATAACTGTAATTGTCATACAATACATCAAAAATCCCAGAACCATAATTAAGAAAATTCTGGATGTATCTTTGTTAAAATTGAAATCATATTTAGATGACGATGCCATTATTAACCTCCGTTACGATGATTTTTGACACTAATGTTGCCGTTCTCGATAGCTAACTCTGAAAAGTTAAATTTATCAATCAACTGCCTATAATGAGTAGCAACAACAACGCATGTTCCCATTTTATGCATACCATAAAACAATCCCATAAGCTTGTTTGCGATCTTTTCATCTACATTTCCAGTAGGTTCATCGGCAAGAATAATATCCGGACGAGTAATTACGGCTCTGGCAATTGCAACTCTTTGCTTCTGCCCACCCGAAAGATGATCAGGCAATACGTTAAAACAGTTACCGAGTCCCACCCAATCTAAAATTTCTTTAGCTTGATATTCTCTGGATTTTAATGATTCCCCCCTAACCTTTAGAGGTAATGCAACATTTTCTAAAACTGTGAGATGACTTAATAAATTATAGTCCTGAAATACCACTCCTATACGCTGACGAAATTCGCAAACTTCATCTGAGGCTAACGTAGTAACATCTTTACCAAAAATTTCGACATGCCCTGATGCCGGTTTTAATCCCATGTACAACAAACGAATGAATGTGCTCTTCCCTGCCCCACTCTCTCCCGTAAGAAAATAAAAAGATTTCTTCTGCAAACTTAAAGAAACGTTTTTAAGAACAGGCATCCCATTCTCATAATGCACCATAACTTTATCCAAAGAAACAAGTATATTCTCTTGTGACATTTCGACTCCAGAAACACAAACTCACCGAAATATATCACAAAACTAATCTTTTATATATCCGAAAGAGAAAATATGAATTAAAGACTTCGAGAACTTTGTCTCAATTATTGATGTCGAACTTCTCTGTTGATTAACGTTATAAAATATTTCGCCTTTTTTACATAAGAAGCGTCTTTTTTTTTATCTAATAAGCGCAAGCAACGCTCTAATAACACTTTGGCTTGGAAATAATTTCCCAAACATATTTGCTCTTGAGCTAACATAAAAAACGAAATTCCTTCCTTTTTTTGACAACCATATGCCTTGGCCAATAGCCTATATATATTATTTTCTAAACTATCTTTGTACTTTTCTTTTTCCAAAATACGTATCGCAATATCAATTCCCTTACCGGAAGCTATTAACGCCTCAGCATAACCGATGTTAATCAACGGGGAAGGATGATGTTGATAAACAAATTTATAATGGGTAACTGCTTCACCAATTTTTCCTTGCTCAAACAAACACTGTGCCAAAGTCTCCCTATAAAAAACATTACCAGGTTCTTTCTTCACCAAATTCTGTAACAATTGTACAGATTGAATAGTTTGACCATGTCGGTGCTTCCAGATAGCTATCGAATAATCATCTTTTTCTGAATTTTTCTCACAAGTGTACGCTTTCAATTTTAAGACAACGCGCCTATATCTCTCTGCCAATTCAGAATCAACTTTCCAAAATCCTGAAGGCTTGCTTAAGTTTTTTATAGCCTGAATACGCTCAAACGGAGAAGGATGCGACTTAACATAATGTGGCACATACTCCCCACCGTTGAGCAACTCTAAATCCTGAAATTTTTGAAAAGTTTTACAAATGCATTCGCTATTAAAACCCAGCTTTTGCAGATAAGATGCTGCCAACGCGTCAGCAGCAAATTCTTCTCCTCTGCTATACCTTAAAAATAGCAGCATATCGGTCTGCCCATATCCCAATATGGCCGCCATAAAAGCTTCAGATCCTGTTACAACCGTTCCTAAAATTCCAGCAAGCAAAACTGTTGTCATATGAGATTTTCTGGACTCTATAGATGCCATCAATCTGCTAACATGACCTGCTGCAATATGTGCAGTTTCATGAGCCAAAATCCCCATCAGATGAAGAGGATCCTTTGTTTTTAGCAATAGTCCCGAGTTAACAAAAATGTATCCATTACCTATAGTAAAAGCGTTTATTTCTGAAGAATTAACCACAAAAACTTTAGCAGACTTCGCAGGAATTCCGGCGACCTTAAAAATTTTAATCGCCATATCAGTCAAACACTCTTCTATTTCGGTATCTCGAATCAAAGACATTCCGAAAGAAACTGGTCCAGTAACTGTAAAAAAGAAAAGGGAAATAATGGTTAATGCTAAATATTTTCGCATTATTGAATCACTTCGCGAATAATGCCGACCAAACTTGCGACAGTACTATCAATTTCTTTATTTTTGACAACAAAATCATAATATTTTGCATAGCTCATATCGCGTTCGGCCTCTTGCAATCTTTTCACAATTGATTCCTCAGAATCTGAATGCCTGCCACGAATGCGATTTTCAAGTTCCTCAAATGTTGGAGGATTTATAAAAATTCCCCTTGTTTGATCAGGAAAATTTTTCTTGATTTTAAAAAAACCTTCCCAATTTATAACCAATAGCGATGATTGTTGTTTTTTGAAAGATTCTTCAATCGTCGAAAACAAAACTCCATAATAGTTTCCATAAACTTCGGCATATTCGACAAATTCGTTATTTCCAATTTTTTCAAAAAATGCATTTTTTGATATAAAGTAATAATCAACGCCATCTGTCTCTCCGTACCTCTTACATCTACTGGTACATGTCACTATTCGATCAATTTCAGGTATTTTTTTCAGCACCCCGTTCGCAACAGTAGATTTTCCGACACCCGATGGACCAGAAATCACAAAAAGAAAGCTCGACTTCATTCTTCAATTCTCTACCACAATATGATCCTTCGACATTTCAAACAAAAACCTTGACGGTTGGTTATTTTGCCATTGATTATGTATTCTCCTACTTAACGCATAAGTAATAAAAGCTCTTTTGCGAGCTCGTGTGATCCCAACATAAGCCAAACGACGCTCTTCTTCCAAGTTTCCTTCTTGCAAGCTCAAAGAATGAGGAAATACACCTTCTTCCCATCCTGCTAAAAACACAGTATCAAACTCCAACCCTTTTGCGCTATGCAATGTCATAATGTTTACAACTTTTTCATCAAGATTCTTTGGTGAATCCACAACCAAACTAACATGCTCCATAAATGTAGCAATATCAGGAAAATCCTCCAATGCTGTGATTAACTCTTTCAGATTTTCTATTCTAGTACGAGACTCAACTGTTTGCTCTTGTTGTAACATATTAAAATATCCCGTATCGTTAACTATAATTTTCGCAATATTTGCCGGACTCAAGTCTTTTCGCTCTCTGAGTGACTCAATGAAAGATGAAAACTCTTCAACTGCTCTTGATAAACTATCCCTTAATGATTTAGATTTTGCCATTTCGCAAGCTGCTTGATATAAGGAAATACCGTTATCTCTCGCATATGCATAAAATTTACCTACAGCTGCATCTCCGATTCCTCTTTTTGGAACATTTACTATCCTCTCAAACGCCAGACTATCATTAGGCTGATAAATTAAACGAATGTATGCAACGATATCCTTAATTTCTTGACGATCATAGAATTTTAAGCCACCTATAACTCTATAAGGAATATCATATCTGATAAAGCAATCCTCGAATTCTCGAGTTTGAAACCCTGCTCTTACTAAAATAGCCATTTGATCGTATTGTACATTTTCTCGATGTCTTAAATTCTCAATTTTGATCGCGACATCCTGAGCTTCTTCCAAACCATTGAAGACTTTTCGAATAGCCACCTTTTCTCCAATATCTCCATCTGTCCAAATAGTCTTACCAAACCGATTTTCATTATTAGAAATCAAAGACGATGCCGCACCCAATATGTGAGCATCAGAACGATAATTTTTCTCCAATCTTACAATTTCAGTATTCAAAAAATCGTGCTCAAATCTTAAAATATTCCCAACTTCTGCTCCTCTCCAACTGTATATCGCTTGATCATCATCGCCAACACAGCATAATCCCTTCCCTATAGGAGTAAGCATCCTGAGCCAAACATACTGAGCAATATTTGTATCTTGGTATTCATCGACCAATATGTATTTAAATTTTTCTCGATATTGTTTCACAATATCTGGAAATTTTTTAAAAAGCTGAATTACATTCAGTAGCAAATCCCCAAAATCCATTGAATCGTAATTTTTCAACATTTCTTGATAGATCTTATAAATTTTTCCTTCAACAGAAGAAGCATCAATACTTAAATCATTAGAAGTTAATCCCTTATCTTTCCAACGCGAAATTTTATTCACTACCCTATTAACAATTTTTTTATCAAGGTTAAGTTCTTTTACAATTTGCTTGATAAGTTTAGTCTGATCATCTGTGTCTATAATTGTAAAATCGTTACTTATACCTATTAGCTCCGCATGACGTCTTAAAATTTTTGCGCACACAGAGTGAAACGTGCCCAACCAAACCTCGTTCGCGCCACTAGTAAGTCTCGACAAACGCTCTTTCATTTCTTTAGCTGCCCTATTACTGAAAGTAACAGCTAAAATTTGAGATGGAAACGCATACCCATTCTCTATGATATATGCAATTTTAGTCGTCAGGACTTTTGTTTTTCCGGTGCCGGCTCCAGATAATACCAACAACGCTTTGTCCAACGTTGTTACTGCATTATACTGCTCAGGATTTAGAGAACCCAAAAGTTCTTGATTCAAATCGTCAAAACGGGATATCACCTGAGGCTGCATGATTCTCTTTCTTTTATCTTGCCGTCATTGTATCATCCGATAGGACAAAAATATAGGGTTTAAATCGATTATGAGTCTTTTTATAGCTTCAGATCATGCCGGATTCTTACTGAAAGAAGAATTGAAAAAACAGTTTGATTTGATCGACCTCGGAACACATTCCACAGATTCCTGCGATTATCCGATTTTTGCAGAAAAGCTAATCAGAAATTTAGGCCAAAACGATAAAGGAGTTTTAATTTGCGGAACCGGAATAGGCATGTCCATTGCTGCAAATCGTTGCAAAAATATTCACGCTGCCTTGTGCTTTAACGAAGAAATGGCAAAATTATCTCGGCAACATAATGATGCTAATGTAATAATCTTCGGAGCAAGAATTATCTCGGCAGATGTAGCAATAAAATGTTTAAAAACCTTTTTGTCTACTGATTTTGAAGGAGGCCGACATTTACGTAGAATAGAAAAAACTGATCAAATTTCCTGTTGAAATGCTCCAACATATAAAGTAGAATACCGAAGTAAATTTTAGGAGGCACAGTGCTCGTATTTGTTCGTGATAATAACGTAGATCAGGCTTTAAGAGCCTTGAAAAAAAAGATGCAAAGAGAAGGTATTTTTCGTGAGATTAAGTTGCGTCGACATTTTGAGAAACCGTCAGAAAAAAGAGTGAGAGAGATGTCTGAAGCAATCCGTCGCTCAAGAAAGTTGCTTCGCAAACGCATGGAACGCGAGGGCTATTAGGCTTTTTAGTAATTTGAGGGGTCGTAGCTCAGTTGGTAGAGCGCGACGTTCGCATCGTCGAGGTCAGGGGTTCGACTCCCCTCGGCTCCACCATTTCAATCGTTTAATCGGACATTTAGCTCAGCGGTAGAGCATCACCTTCACACGGTGGGGGCCGCAGGTTCGATCCCTGCAATGTCCACCAGAGTCCTTGTGTACGAGGCTTTCTAGCGTTTTTAGTCTTCTAAATATTGTTTTAATTAGTTTGTATTTTGTAGGTCTCAACAAGTCTTATGATAGCCTAAAACGAACCAAATTTCTCTCTCCGCATCTCTAATTTCTCCAATTACGGGGTTAGAGAGAAAAGTTCAGATTTCCACTGTCTACCAGAGCCTAGAACCACTTTTGAAAATTTCAGCAACTTTTACGTTCTTCTAATTTTCTTCGCTTCCCCAAACGGTACTACAGAAAACCACTGATACACGAGCCTTTTCTGGAAATGCGACTTTTGAGCCATACCAAATGGAGAATCATCAAGAAGCACATCTAAGCCTTGATACACAACACATTAACACCGAGGTCAGAAGTTCAACCACCATCCGAAGAGCAGCGCTACATTGAGTCGAAATGTCGTAGAAATACTGGAATGCAATGATCTGATAGAACGAAAATACTAATTGTAGTTTTTACGATAATCTCTTCTTTTTGTATAGTAATACAATAATGCGCTTAACAAATTTTTAACTATTTTACGCTAATATATAAATACGATAACAAAATGGTGCGGCATGAACTTCATACTAAGAATACTACTGTGTGCAATTGTTTATATAATTCCGCTAAACAATGACGCCTATGCCACAAAATTGGATTCTATTATAGTAGCAGAAAAAGGCAAACAACCAGAATTAACGGATAAATTAATAGAAGAATTAAATACCATCTCCTCCAAAGAATTTATATCTGAATTAGAGGGCCTTATTTCGTTTGATCTACCAGAACTAATAGAAAAGTTAGTAAATAATGTAAATGAAGGAACCGAACCAGATAAACAAGTAAATCTTAAATTCTTGCAAGATATTGCAAATGTCCTTCAAAAGGGAAAAGGCAACACTACATATGCAGAATTTGCGCAATCAATTAAAGAACTACAAGCATATGGAAAGCATGTAATGAGCGTGATAGAAGCGTCACCAAAGAAAACTTTGTTTTCAATTTTATGGATTGATTCTATTGAAGAAGCGGATTTCTCAGAAACTAAAGAAGCATTAGTAGCTAAACTAGAAAGTTTAGTAATTACATACCTAGAAAGCTTTACAGCTCTGTGTCCTAAAAAAAGAAACACACTACAATCCATTACATTAATAATCAGATATGGGGCGATATCTTCAAATGACGAGAAGCAAATAAGAGAAGCATTTAATGAAATAGCTAATAATACAATTGGAAAGCTCTTGCTATATAGAATTTTGATCGAAGCTAAAAAAAAGCCATTTTCACTATATATAACAAGCGCTCCTGCGTTTTTTAATGTTGTTTGGGATCAGAATATTTATGGGTTAGGCCTTTTTCCAAAGCTTGCGAATCAATTAAATTTCCCAGTATTTTCTGATAAAATAGCTGATAGTACTGTAATGTATAGCGAAAATGAGCCTGATCTTGACGTTGCCATTTTCCACGAATTAGTTCACCTTTTTCATAAGCTTACCAGTGGTATCAGGTCGAACAACTATGCCTCTGGTAAAGATACGGTTGGAAATAGCGATATTAGACGACACCCATTGTTTTTGTATTACTATGGAGATCACAAGTCATGCAACATAAACGATAACAACTGGAGAACTTCTTTATTTGTTTGGAACTCCCTAAAGCCAAAGAATATCGGACGCGTAAATTTTGAAGAAATGCTCACGATTTGTGGACTTCCTCAGAACAGTATTGGATATAGTATCGGAGATGAACTTTCTGAAAACTTGTATAGAACGTCCAAAAAACTTCCTCTCAGATTTGGGCATCAACTTTTTACTTGTTTTGAAAGCGAGACAGTTAAACGAAAAGTTATAGAGTGTATCGGCTATTATTATAACACATTTAAAAAGTTGGGAGAATTTAAGGTTCTTGTAAATGATTCACAAAAGACAAAAGACGATTATGATTTTCATTCATCTGGTATGACACGGTTAGATGGAATGGATGGAATGTACTTTTATACTATTCCAAATTATATTTCTAGGCATGAGTCAGGATTATTTAAAAATCTCATGAACAGGTATCATATAAGAAAAGATTTATCGAATGCGTATTATTATTTATGTCCTCGTTCAGCAAGAAGTGAGACAAATGAGACGAGTTGAACTAGCATTTCAGAAGCGATGGAAAAGAAGAATAGTGTAAGAAAAAAGAGTAGTCTCTGAATAAAGAAAAAACAAATGAGACTAC
>SUUU01000014.1 GCA_015062335.1 Alphaproteobacteria bacterium | reverse complement strand
CATCTTAGATTTAATATCATTGCAGGAATTTATAATTTGAGATTTGGATAATTGCTTCTGATGAAATCTGAGTACTTTATCTTTCATAAAAACCACAAACCTCTCGACTTTCGCAAGAGGCTTAATATTAAAAGCAGCAAGGATAATTAAGAGATGTGTCTATTCTGGAAAAGTTAAGTGGCGTGATATTTGTTGTTACGTCTTTCTTGCTTCAATGCGATGTGATAGTATGAAGTGTTGCGTTCGTAGCTCAGCTGGATAGAGCGTCTCCCTCCGGAGGAGAAGGTCGGAAGTTCGAATCTTCTCGAGCGCACCATGCTGGAGGGTTCATGAAGATAACGGTATTAGGGTGTGGCTCATCTCTCGGGGTTCCTGCGTTAGGTCACGGTTGGGGTGATTGTGATCCTCTAAATCAAAAGAATCGCCGAACCCGGTCTTCTATTTTTATAGATTACAATGGTTCCTTGTTGTTAGTTGATACTTCACCTGATTTGCGAGAGCAATTTTTAACAAATAATATAGCTAAAGTGGATGCTGTGCTGTTGACTCATTTTCATTATGATCATGTCAATGGAATAAATGAGTTACGGCCTATTTTGTTACAGAAAAATGAAATGATAGATGTATATGCGACATCCGGCACATTAGAAGATGTTTCTAGATCTTTTTTTTATTTGTTTCAAAGAGAACGACATGATATTTACCGTCAATATCTGAATTTGAAAGAGCTTACTTACGGAAATTTTGATATTTTAAATATTCGCGGAATATGCTTTCCTCAAAATCACGGTTTTTCAACTTCGTTAGGCTTTCGTATAGATAATTTTGCATACTCAACTGATGTGATGGAATTATCAGATGAGATGGTTGAACGTTTACAAAATTTAGATGTTTGGATGGTGGATTGTTTGTGTAGGGGAACTGCGCGTGCTACTCACGCTAATCTTGACACGGTTCTTCGATGGATCGATATTGTAAAACCATACAGAGCTTTTTTGACGCACATGGATACATCTATGGATTATGATTATTTGTGTCATTGTTTGCCAAGGCGTGTCCGTCCGGCATATGATCATATGCAAATTAAAATTTGATTGATGATGTCTTTAATAGCTTATAGAAGTATGTCGTAATTGTTACGCTTCATATTTTATATTTGAAATTCTAGCGTAATTATGATAGAAACCATAACAGTTGCGTGTTTTGGAGTGCAAGGATGAATATTTTGGAAAGCTTCGAAAAGAAGCAGGTGGAGAAGTTGCTAAATGGAAGAGTTATTCCGGAGTTTGCTCCGGGAGATACGTTGAAGGTCTCTGTAAAAGTTATAGATGGCGGTAAGGAGCGTATTCAGTCGTTTGAAGGGGTTTGTATTGCCCGTCGTAATAGAGGAGTGGGGTCTTCTGTGACTGTTCGAAAGATGTCATTTGGAGAAGGCGTAGAAAGAGTGTTTCCTTTGTATTCTCCGAACTTTTCTTTTGAAGTTGTTCGCAGAGGTGTTGTAAGACGTGCGAAGTTATACTATTTGAGGGGACGAGTAGGTAAGGCGGCGAGAATTGCAGAGAAGAACATCTACGAAGCTAAAGAAGAAGCTGTAGTTACTCAATAGTTTTGCGATATTTTGAACTCCCTTCGGGGAGTTTTTAATTCTATCGTTTGTTTATGATACAACAGCTTAGGTTGTACGGGGGTGTAGATGGATTCGTCTTTGTTTAGCAGTCCTTTATTTCTTGGATTTGATAGGTTTGAAAGGTTAGTTGATTCTTTATCTAAGGTTCAGAATAGTTATCCTCCGTATAATATTGAACAGATTGGAGAGTATGGTTTCCGAATTACTTTGGCGTTGGCAGGATTTCATAGGCAGAATATACATATTTCGTTAGAGAATAATCAGCTTACGATCAAAGGACGACAAGAGTCTGATTCTGATGCGGTGTTTATTTACAGAGGAATTGCTTCCAGGCATTTTATTAAAACGTTTATTTTGGCGGATGGGATAGAAGTAAAGAATGCTGAGTTTGTTGACGGACTTCTTCATATCAATTTGCTAAGGGTTCATGATGAAAAAGAAGTCAGAACCATTGAGATCGACAGTCCATTGACGCAAACGCGATCCCTGACGACAAAAAGAATAGAAGAAATAAAATAATTGAGATAGGCCAAAACCCGTGAGACCTTTTACTGTCTCTTTGTAATTAAAGTGCTATTTCGATTGAATCGTTCAGTCGCAAGATCTATTAACTGATCTATCAACTCTTGGTATCTTACCCCACTGTGTAGCCACACTGCAGGAAACATGCTGATGCTCGTAAATCCAGGAATTGTGTTTATTTCGTTTAAAATGACTTGGTTGTCCTTAGTTAAGAAGAAGTCGATTCTGGCCATGCCTTCGCACCCAACAGCTTTGAATGCTCGAACAGCTGTGGATCTTATTTCCTGCAAGGTTGCTTCAGAAATATCGGCCGGAATAGTCAGAACGGCGGCGGTATCATCCAGATATTTTGCCTCATAAGAGTAAAAACCATTTTTAATAAAAATCTCTCCACACACTTTTGAGGCTTGCGGATTTTCATTTCCGATAACTCCGCATTCTATTTCTCGACCCTCAATAGCTTTTTCTATGAGCAACTTGTTGTCAAATTTAAAAGCTTCAGATATGGCTTGAAAAAACTCCGATTCATTGTGTGCTTTTCTTACACCGACAGACGAGCCTAAATTTGCAGGTTTTACGAACAATACGTCTCCTAAAGTTTTTTTTACGATCCGATAATCGACGACATCATTTTTTTTGATAGTAATGCTATCCGCTACGGCAATATTATCTGATCTTAAAATTTTTTTTGTGATGTCTTTGTCCATACATATCGACGATCCGAGTACACCAGCACCTACGAATGGGATATTCAGAGTATTTAATAATCCCTGTATAGATCCATCTTCTCCTAGGTAACCATGGAGAACAGGAAAAGCTACATCAATGTATTTCGATAACGCATCGGATAGTTCATGGGGGAATGATTTACAAATGTTTAATCTGTTTATCGCCTGACAAACTGAATTTTGGCTTTCAATCGGCAAACGCTGAATGCAATCTGTACCAAAATGAAATTTTCCTTGTTTATCTATGTATATAAGTAACAATTCATACTTATCTCTGTTTAGATTTTCTATAACGTTAACAGCTGATAAGATGGATATTTCATGCTCGGTGGACTTTCCGCCAAAAAAGAGCCCCAACTTTTGTCTCGTCATTCAAATTTTCCAAAATTCCTAACACCTTCTATTATATCAAAGTTTGTTGGATTCGAGCAAGTGTTCAGTAGCATTTTTGGTATCAAAGTAGAGACGAATTTAACTATCAGTGATAGATCATAATGCTGTTTATTTTTAGTAAAAATAAAAATGTAATTGCTATCACTTTGGGCTTGACAAGAGAAAAATGAACAATTATAACTGGATATTGTTTTTAAGTATTTTTGTTTTATTGTTATTGATTTAAAAAGGGGTAATTATGAAAAAGACTTTATTAACATGTTTGGTTGTATCGGTGTTTTATAGTTCTGTTAGTGCAATGAGGGAAGTTCCTCCATCAATGGAGAACACAATGAAGGAAATTGAGTCTTTAGTACAGGGTGCAGTTGATGGTGCTACGCAAAGATTGAATGAAGAAATAGATACTCTTAAATGTCAGTTTGATGAACTGAGGGGTACCATGGAGAGTGGGTTGATTAATTTGTCGCGTCGTATTGGGTGTCAATTATATTCGAAAGCTAAAGTGGATATATTTAAAAAGCGGCTTAGTGTTCTTGAGGGAATGTTATACGATCGAGGTGTCACGTACTCTGAATTGTGCGAGTTGTACGAGGGCAAAGACTTAAGATTACCCGAGGAAGAAGAGGATGTAGAAGAAGAGGATATACCAGAAGCGAATGGGAAGCTCGCGGTGAGTTCATCTACGGAGTCTTTGAATCTTCCAAGAATACAATTCACAGAAGAAGAGGAGATGCCAAAAGAGAATGGGAAGCTCGCGGTGAGTTCATCTACGGAGTCTTTTTTGGATCTTCCAAGAATACAAGAGGCGATGCCAGAAGCGAAGGAGCAAGAGATGCTTGAAGCAACGGTAGATGGTTCGATAAAAGAAAGAATTAATGCTCTCGTTGCGAGTCAAGATGGGTTTAGCGAGCAGTTAGACGCTGCCTATGATATCTTGAGATCTTTAAAAGAAATGTTCCCTAAAAGAAAGGGATTCTTTGAAGAAATTAGTGGAGATCTTGATAATGCGGATGGCGTTGGCGGTGTTAATGTGGCTGCAAAACGATTGCAGTCGATAATGAGCGATATGCTCCCTGCATTGGAAAATTAGTGATTGAAGGACGCGAGTTATCAGAAGGTTTCTGGTAGCTTGCGTTGTTTTTTTAGATATGGGCTTGTTTTGAAAAAGCGGTTGTGTATCAAGGTAATGATCGCGTTGAGGTAGTGTGTAAATAATAGCTGAACGATGAAAAAGGTTAGACGTTCGGCTAGTTTGTTGTTTGTATTTGAGAAATGAAATTCTAAGAATTTTTAGTTTTGATGTTATTTCACTTTTTACTGCCAAATTTCTAACATGTTTGAATAACAGAATCTGAGATAATTATTGAGATTTTGTAATGAATACTATAAAATCAGATCAATGTGAAATGGAAGTTGTTATGTCTGATCTTATTATGCCTAAAGGGACCGCTGTTTGGTTGATCGAAAACACCGCTTTGACTTTCGAGCAAATAGCGCGTTTTTGTAATTTACATATTTTGGAAGTTCAAGCGCTTGCAGATGATCAAATTTCTACAGGAATGATTGGCGTTGATCCGATAAGTATGGGACAGTTAACTCAGGACGAAATTGACAGGTGTACTCAAAATCCAAATGCGCATCTGGTAAAAAGTGCAGATAAGTTTCCTGAGTTGAAAAAACGAGTTTCTAAAAAGAAATATATTCCTTTATTGAAAAGGCAGGAAAGACCTGATGCAATTGCATGGTTAATTAAATTTTATCCAGATATGAGCGATACCGTGATAGCTTCACTGATATCAGCAACAAAAAACACTGTTGCATCTATTCGAGAAAAAGCACAATCTCGTATGGGTGAATTTAACCCTCGAGATCCTGTTTTGTTAGGTTTTTGTTCGCAAATTGAATTGGATACTGCGATAGATGCCTATAAAAAGGCTAAAAACGAGAAATGATAACATTGCTTGCATTTGTTTTATTAACTGTTTTCCTTATGATGAAGTTGAATAATATCATTGGGATGAAGGTAGGTTTCACGGTCGAAAAAGAAACTTTTCCTGATCTCGAAGCTCATCCGGTGGAAGAGATTTCTGATCAGGATAAAAAAGTCAAATTAGTACAGTCTCATTACAGTAAATTTCAACTTAATGATTTTTTAATTAAAGCTCAGAAAGTGTTTGAAATCGTTTTTAAAGCCTACGCATCAGGAAATAAAAGCGTACTCAAGGAATTATTATCTCCTCGTACTTTTTCTGCTTTTTCGATGGCTATCGACGATCGAAATAAGAGAGGAGAAATTTTGCAAGGAAGCATTGAAGGATTCTCTAAAACAGAATTTATGGATGCAGAAGTACTGAACGAAGTGATATATGTATCAGTAAGATTTGTTACTGAGCAGACAAATGTTTTGAAAGATGCGTCGGGTTCCATTTTGGAAGGTAGCTCTGATTTTGTAGAAACACGCACCGATATTTGGGTGTTTTCTCATTCAGTACGTGCCAACGACAATCGCTGGCTTTTACATGAAATAAAATCAGAGGAATAAATGCTTCATTTGGCAGCTTATCATCCTCAAATTCCTCAAAATACAGGAACGCTATTGCGTTTATCTTCTTGTCTGGGAATAAAACTAGATCTGATACGGCCATTTGGATTTGTTTTTGACGATAAAAGATTAAAAAGAGCGGGAATGGATTATATAGATACCGCAAACTACGAAATTCATGATTCTTTTGAATTGTTTTTAGGTAAATATAAATCTCGTCGCATAATAGCAATGGAAGCAAATGAAATTTCAACTGTTCATCATAAATTTCAATATCAAGAAGATGATATTTTAATTGTTGGATCAGAACATGATGGTTTTATGCCTCAAGATTTGCAATGTTGCTCTGATATGGTGAAGATCCCAATGCTTCCCAAAAAAAGATCACTAAATATGGCCATCTCTGCTGCGATGGTTTTAAATCAGGCAATGTCTCAACTAAATATTTTTCCAAAAATCTAGTCGATATTAAGTTTTTAATTACCAATCCACTGTAAATTATAATTTGTGGTGAGATATACAGAGAAAGCAATGACGACAGCGAAAATCGGAGCTATTCTATCTGAACAAGGGGTATTAACAGAAGATCAAATCTCAGTGATCAACAGTAATAAGACAGATGCCCTATTTGGTCAAAAAGCCGTCGATTTGGGGTTTATTAGTGAAGATGTTTTGCTGTCTGCATTGTCGCAAATTTATCAAATTGAAGTCGTAAATTTAGAATTTCTGTACATACAAAAAGAGGTTCTTAATTTACTTCCAACAACTATTGCTGTTTCATGTCAAGCAATTTCATTTTTTGCGACGCCTTTTCTTGTAAAAGTAGCAGTTACAGATCCCGGAGATATTATTTCTATTGATAAAATCAGAGAGGCTTTACCAAATCGAAAAGTTTTATTTTATTTAGCTAAGAAAAGTGAAATTCTACATTTTTTAGAGTCGATGAAAAATTTTTCTCTTGAATACGAGAATGATCCATTGCTTTTTTTAAATAAAATTATATTCGAAGCCGTTGAGCAAAAATCAAGCGATATTCATTTTGAAACTCAAGAAAAATATATACGTATCAGATTCAGAATCGACGGAGTTTTATCGACAAAATATCAACTAGAATGCAAATTATGGGAAAAAATCAGAACAAGGTTAAAACTAATTTCAAGCCTTGACATCACTGAAAACCGAAGACCTCAAAGTGGACATACTCGCATTTATGTTGGTGGAAAAACAGTGGATTTGCGAATCTCTACTCATCCGGGCATATTTGGAGAAAACATGGTATTAAGAATTTTCGACTTATCATTCGGCATAAAATCTCTATCTGAATTGAATTTTAGTTATGATGATTTTTGCTGGTTGAAAAATATTGTTTCAGCGCCACATGGTATTTTTTTAATTGTAGGTCCGACTGGGGCAGGAAAAACTACAACATTATATGCACTGCTAAAGGAAATGGACTCGTCAAATTTAAACATAATGACATTGGAAGATCCTGTTGAATATCAAATCGAAGGCATTCGACAACTCGATTTGCAAGATGAAGGGATTTTAAGTTTTGCTGATGGTATAAAATCCATTTTAAGACAAGATCCGGATGTCATTTTAATCGGAGAAATTCGAGATGAATCAACTGCTGCTATGGCTATTAGAGCTTCTTTAACTGGACGATTAGTTATTGCCACTCTACACTCTGCCTCACCTTATGAAGCATTAAAACGCTTGCAAGATTTAAATCTGAGACTATCTGATTTTCTTCCATCGTTGTTAGGATGTTTTTCTCAAAGACTCGTACGTTATAAAAATGGCAACAATTATCAAGGACGTTTTCCAATTACAGAATATATTGCATTTACTGATTCAATAAAAAAATCTTTATTGCAAGATCCTGAATATTTCGTACTAAACCGCTCATTTAAAGAATCAGCAACGATAGCAATTCATGAGCAATTAACAGATATCGATGAAATAAAAAGAGTCTTGGGAAATGAACATTTTTAAATACAAAGCAATAACAGAATCCGGAGATAACGAACATGGAATGATACTTGCCGACAGCGATTATACCGCTTATCATTTAGTTTCGAAAAAAAATTTAAAACCGATCAATGTATCAAAGATTCGAAGAATTAAGTCACAGATCAAATTAGAAGAAATTTTAATGTTTTTTCTTCATATCGATTTTCAACTTAAGTGTGGAGTAAAAATAAATGAAGCAATTGATAACTTCATTTCTCATCATGGTAACAAAACGTTAAATATGAAGCTGTTAGAGATTTCGGAATCACTAAAAAATGGTGAATCGCTTGGTAATTCATTCAAGAATTCTATTTTTGACGAAACCATTGTAGGATTACTGAATTCTGCTGAACAAACAGGAAATATTTCCGAAGTGATATCAAACATATTGTCGTTTTTAAAACTAAAAAAAGATTGGAACGATAAAGTCAAATCAATTGTAGCCTATCCTTTACTTATTACATTTATCGCAATTGCGATAATGTGGTTTTGTATTACAATTTTAGGCCCTCAAGTATCAACACTTATCCAAGATTATGATCAATCATCAACATTGCCTGTTTTAACAGATTTTGCAATTAATTATTTACCACAAATCAGCACCGGATTATCCGCGCTATTAATATTCGGAATATTCGCCGTTTTTGTCATGGCATTCTCTAAAAACGGAAAACAATTTATCTATGAAATGTTACTAAAAATGCCGAAATTCGGTGAAATATTAAAAACAACAGCCTTATGGCAATTTTGTAAAATTCTACACATGAGTTTAAACGCCAAACTGGATTTTATGAAAGCGTTGGAATTGTGCATTAATTCCGTACCCTACGAATCCATTAAATCTGATTTATCGCAAGTTCAAAATAAAATGATAAATGGCAATAAAATAGTTGAAGCATTTTCATCATCAAATTGTTTGTCGCCGGCCATTCTAACTGCGTTGTATGTTGGAGAAGAGGGAAATCATCTGTCTGAATCGATGGGGCATATTTCGGATGAACTATACAAATCAGTATTAAATCAACTTAAAAATTTTGGTAAATCTCTTAGCGTAAGCCTAACCCTTTTTACTGGTGGAATTTTTATTTTCATTCTCTATAGTCTATTTTATCCGATGTATAGTTGCATGGAGATGATAAGTTCATGATTATAAGGGGAACGTTGAAAAACATAAAAAAATTCTCCCGAGATATTTTTATTGTAGACAAAAATATTGCTGAATTTTCGCTGGAATCTCTTAATAACTGCTCGATTATTAATGCATTGCGCGTGTTGTATTATAAAAAAAAGTACAATCCTGATTTTTTCAAATTATATTGCAAAGATTTTTCAACTGACGCAAAGAAATATATTCAACGTATAAAAATAAGCCCCCATTGGAAAAATTGTATACTGATAGAAAACGTAATCGCCGAATATTTATATCGAAAGAAAACAATTATTTTCCAAGACAATTGGCTTTATGTTGGACACCATGAAACATCAGGATATCGAATTATCGCCGGTTGTGGCAAAGGGATCATATTAAGTCGTTTTATTTCAGATGATATTTTTAAGGAAGTAATAAATACTAAACGCTATCTACGCAGATTAAATGTTGACGAAGTAAAAGTATTTTCGAATTTTCATGATTTTGCGGAAGCTCAATTTGTAGATCTCGATGATATTTTTAAGATGGTCGATACGGACGAAAATATAACACCTGTTTTTACAAAAAATTACAATGTTATTGTTTACTTATTATACATGATCATTGTCATATTGCTTTGCTGGATTAGTTATAATATTAACGAGTGTTACAGCTATGATTTTTCACAATTTAAATTGTGTAACAAAATCAAAACAAAAAATATATGTGTTATAGCAAAAAGTGATAATTTTGATCAGTTGAGTTTTTACTTGCAAAAAATGAAACAACTTAAATTTGCAGAAATCTCAGATATTTGCAAAAAATACCATTTAAATGTTGCATCGCTGGAGATCGGTAAATCATCTGCAAAAATTCAAATCATTACAACGAAAGAGCAACTTCAGGTTTTACAAAAAACTTTTCAATTTAAACTCGATGAAAGAATTATGTTATTAGATGGATCAAATGCAGAGAAAGCGACAATATGTTTAAAACTAAAATAATTATTCTTGGTTCAATTATCACATTTTTGTTAATCATCGGAATTTATCATCAAAATAATCTCTCGCTGGTAAAAACAAACTATAAAATTGAAAAAGAAAATCATTTGAAAAAACTCCAAATTGAATCGCTTTTAAATTGCGACATCTTTTTGAAACCTCACAACATCTTGTTTGCAAAATCATGCAATCCTGAAAAAAAAATAAAGCAAATCGTGAATCAACGTAGCTTGCGTTTGACAAAATTAAAACGCAACGAATTTAATCTTTTATTTTCTGTTACAGATGAGGATATTATTCATGAAATTATTCATAGATTGCAATCTGAATTGAATGGAATCAGTAATGTTACAAATTTAAAAATCTCGATAAACAAAAATCTGACTTTTGATGTTGATCTTAGATTAAAGATTTATGATGTTCCTTCAAAGTTGCAAAACGATATTAAAATTTGGGAATATCATCAGTTGGCAGATCTTCAATATTTCTCTAACTCGACACGTAATAAACTGCACAAATTAAACGGAGTTAATCACTATGGAACAGCATACATCAACGGATCTCCTTATAAGCAAGGACAAATGATAGGAAGATATAAAATATCAAAAATCTACGACGATTTCATCATTCTACAATCGCGAAATAAAACACTCAAAATATCAGTCGACAACTGCTGGTAATAAAAATATTACTTTCTCATAATAATATTAGAAGCTTCATAAAAATGTTCTACAAACTCGTTTCCGCAATCTTTCATATCAACGGCATGTCCAGTCCAGGCAAGCAATCCTTTATTCAAAACCGAAACCCTATCTGCAAGAAATTCCGCAACTTTCAAATCATGGGTGATAGTTATAGCTGTAATATTCATTGATCTAACTGTATCACGTAACAAATTACAAATCACTCCTCCCGTAAGAGGATCAAGCCCTGACGTTGGTTCATCAAACAATAGAACTTCAGGTTCCAAAGAAATCGCCCGAGCTAAAGCTGCTCTTTTTTGCATCCCTCCAGAAATTTCAGCAGGATATAAATTAAATACTCTTTCGGCCAGGCCAACGGCTGACAATTTTTGTCGTGCAATTTTACGACATGCGGTTTTATCTTTGTTTACTTGCATTGCTCCAAACTCAACATTTTCTAAGATCGTCATTGAGTCGAACAACGCGTTTCCCTGAAATAAAATGCTGAATTTTTTTACGTATTCTTTTCTTTTATCTTCATTTTTTACACTCAATCCGTCAACGATAATATCTCCTGATGTTATTTCAAAAATTCCGAGAAGACACTTGATCAAAACAGATTTTCCACACCCGGATTGCCCTAAAATAATGTGAGATTCACCATCTTCTATTCTGAGATTTACACCATTTAATACGTTCAATCCACCTTCAAAAGTCTTATAGACATCATTAAATACTATTTTACTCATTTTCCGAAAAACACCGCTGTTAACAAATAATCCAATGCTAAAACACCAATACAAGAAGCAACAACGGCACTGGTCGTCGCATTGCCAACTCCTTTTGCTCCAAGATCGCTATAAAATCCATGATAACATCCGAAACATGCCATACAAAATCCGAAAAATGCCGCTTTCACTAAACCGGAAATAACATCAATCATTTCTAAATTTTGCACCGTTTGAGCTAAATAAGATCCTACAGAAAATTCCAGAACAGTAGTAGAAATAAGGAAGCCTCCCATAACTCCTATTATATCTGCAATAAAAACTAAGAATGGCATCATTAATACGCTTGCAATAATGCGAGGGGCAACTAAAAATTTCATAGGATCCACACCTAAAGTCGTCAATGCGTCAATTTGGTCAGATACTCTCATTGAGCCTATTTCTGCCGCGATGGATGATCCGACACGTCCTGTTACCATTAAGCCGGCAAACACTGGAGCTAGCTCTCTGGTAATGCAAATCAAGACAACTGTTGCTATTGCTCCTTCTGCATTAAAACGAGTAAATCCAACGTAACACTGCAATGCTATGATCATTCCAGCAAACATTGCTGTCAAGGCCACTATCGGTAAGGAGTAAAATCCGACTACTACAATATTGCGCCATATTTCTTTAAAATAAAATGGAGGAGTAAAACAGCTTATCAATCCTCGAATTGCAAAAATGGATACACTTCCAATCTCTCTTAATGTAGCTAACGAATACTTACCTAAAGTTGCTAACACGTTCATACTTTACTCTCCCGTATAAATTCTTTGCACCCTATTTCCCAAACGACATGAAATTTCATGAGGAATAGTTCCTAAATCTAACGCCCAATTTTCAAGCGTGTAATCAGGTGTTCTTGTCAACGCGACCCAATTTCCGATTTGCAAAAGTTTTTCATCGATTCCAGTCGCATCAAAAGTGATGTAATCCATTGAAATACGACCGATCATCGGCATTTTGTGATCACCCAAAAATCCGAACCCAAATCCTGAAAATTTTCTCATAAATCCGTCCGAATATCCCATACCAATAGTAATAGTGGTCATTTCTTTATCTGCTGTAAATGTCGCGCCATATCCTACAGTATCTCCCTTCTTGAGATGATTAATCTGAACGATACGAGAGAACAAATTGACTACTGGTTTAACAAGTCCGATTTTATCTCTTCGAATTGAGAAACCGTATAGCGCTTTCCCTGGCCGAACGATATCGAATTGAAACTCCTTTCCGAGAAATACGCCATTAGTTGCAGACAAACAAGCTGTCGGATTATTAAATTTTTTCAAGGTTTCAATAAAGCGTGAAAGCTGCTTTTTATTTAAAGCGTTTTCAACCTCATCTGCGCACGCTAAATGACTCATCACAAATAATAAATTCAAATTCTCCTCAATAGATTTGACTTCGTCTTGAGAAATTTTAACATAACCATTTCGACACATTCCTGTATCAATGTGAACAACAACATCCAATTTTTTGTTTCGCTTTTTCGACTCTGTTAGTATCAAATCTGTTTGAAAGCTATTATTCAAAATTGGAATCAAATTGTATTTTGAAAACATCGATTCTGTATTCGCAATCGGCCCACTTAAAATAAAGATTTTTACATCTCCTTGAGGCAATGAATTGCGAATTTCAATACCTTCATCGATGGTTGCAACAAAATAATGTCGGCAACCTTCTAGATACAATTTACGGCTGATCGGAACAGCACCTAATCCATATGAATCCCCTTTTACTACTGCAGCAACAATTGCCGAATCTGATTCTTCTTGAATTTTGCGATAATTGTACGCAACACTATCAAGATCCACTACTGCAACTGAAAGTTGTTGAGGATTTACTTCAGTTAAAATCTCATCGAAACTTTTTTGCATGGCTATTTTCCTTGTCTATCTTCAGCTAAATTATCAAATTTCGTGTATTGACCGTCAAAGAACAATTCAACTGTACCAATTGGTCCATGACGTTGTTTCGCAATTATAACCTCTGCTTTGTTGTGAGCACTTTGCATTTTGTTTTGCCACTTTTGTAATTCCGTACTGTCTTCCGCAGGCTTCATTCTTTCGAGATAATATTCCTCTCGATAAACAAACATCACGACATCAGCATCTTGCTCAATAGATCCGGATTCTCTCAAATCTGCCAATTGAGGACGCTTATCATCCCGAACCTCAACGGCTCTGGACAATTGAGATAGAGCAATTACCGGAATATCCAATTCTTTTGCCAAAGATTTCAATGAACGCGTAATCTCCGAGATCTCTTGTACTCGATTATCGTTACGTTTATCAGAGCTTCCCATCAACAATTGCAAATAATCAATAATTATTAAGTCCAGGCCCTTTTGTCTTTTCAATTTTCTCGCTCGAGTACGTAATGCTGCTACAGTCATCGCCGGAGTATCTTCAATGTACAAAGGAATAGACTGCAATTTTTTCGCTGTAGATACTAATCGAGCAAAATCATCATCTTTAATTTCTCCCTTGCGAATTCTTTCGGACGCAATCATACATTCTTGGGACAAAATACGTGTCACTAATTGTTCTGCAGACATTTCAAGCGAAAAAAACGCAACTTTTCCTGATCCTTCTCGACCTAACAAATTTTCTAGCGCAACCTTGAAAGCAATATTTGTAGCCAGCGCTGTTTTCCCCATGGATGGTCGACCTGCTAAAATTATTAAGTCCGATCGATTTAAGCCTCCGAGTTTCTTATTGACATCAATGAATCCACTGGTTATACCAACCAACTTATTGCTGCTCCTAAAAGCTAACTCTATAGTTTTTACGGCCTCTGTTGCTATTTCAGAAAAACTCAAACAATTACCTCGAGTGTCTGACATTGCCAACTCATATAATTTAGCTTCTGCATTTTCAATTTGATCGATGCCGCTAACTCCCAAGTCAAATTTAGTAGCGTTATATGCAACATTCTCCCCGATCAGAATCAATTGACGTCTAATGTATAAATCGTGCACAAGTCTGGCATAATCAGTAACTCCTGAAAGCGAAACAACAGAATTTACTAACTGAACCAAATAATTTCCACCTTCTATTCTTTGTAATTCATTGTTTTTTTCAAAATATGCTCGCAATGTAATGGGATCCGCTGTTTGATCTGCGGCTATCAGAGATTCGATAGCCGTGAAAATCTGGCCATTTACAGGAACGTAAAAACAAGGTGAGGAAATAATGTCGGATACATCTTCAAAACATTCGTTATTCAACATAATAGCGCCAAGCAAAGACTGCTCCGCCTCTATGTTATGTGGCAATTCTCTTAACTGCTTTTGATTGTAACTCGATTCAAACGGATCCAAATTATCTCCTCAAATATAATCGCAAACTTATCAACACATTTCCTAAGTTTATATTAACACCTACGCAAACGGATTTTCTCTCTGTCTTACAAAAATTCTGAGAGGAACTCCTTCTAAAGCAAAACTTTTCCTCAAATGATTCATCAAATATCTTTCATAACTTACAGGCAAATGATCAGCTCTATTAGCAAATACCGCAAATGTCGGAGGTTTAGCCCCAACCTGAGAAATATACTTCAATTTTATGGGCATTCTGTTAACCAGTGGGGGGGGATTTTGACCTACAGCCAGCTCAAACCATCGATTCAATACGTTTGTCGAAATGCGTCCGCTCCATTTATCATACAAATCAATAGCCACATTAAAAATGCGAGCTAATCCTAACTTTTCCTTTGCTGAAACCAATAAACATGGTACCCCTAGTAACTGAGAAAACTCTTTTTTCGCGCGTCGTTCTATCTCTTGTTGAATGCTTTTGGCATCAACTACTGTATCGCTTTTATTCAGAGCAAAAATAATTACCTTACCTTCGTCAAATGCTTTTCTCGCAATCGTTATATCTTGCTTTTCGAAAGGATTATTTATATCCATCAAAACTACTGCAACATTGGTTTGTTTTATATGTTTCCATGCATCTATTACTGAAACATTTTCCAAAAAATTCTGTACTTTTGATTTTTTACGTTGGCCTGCAGTATCTATTAAAGTAATGTCCCTGCCTTTAAATTTCCAACTTAAAGAAATTGAATCTCTGGTAATACCAGCGATATTTCCGGTTACTAGTCGATTTGAACCTGTGATGGAATTTATGAGAGTTGACTTTCCAACATTTGGCCTCCCGATAATCGCTACTTTTAATGAAGATATATCTTCTTTTTTATCTTTAACCTGTCTGTCAAATTTTGAACTGAAAGAGATCATTCTTTCATAAAGTTCATTAAAACCGAGATTATGTTCAGCTGAGATGGAAATCTCTTCTCCAAACCCTAATATTCCAGCACTTTCATATGAATGTTTGCCTTCGCATTTGTTTTTAATTATCAAAACTGACTTAGACCCGACTTTCTTAAAAGCAGACCTCAACCATCTTGCAATTTCTTTATCATACTCAGTAATGCCATCGATCGCATCTAATACAAAAAACACGATATCAGATTCGGCGACCGCTTCCTGAGATTGATAATTCATCGCTTTAGCTAATTCGTCTTTTGCGAGAGTGTCTACTCCCGGAGTATCAAGTACTTCGAAATGCAAACCATACAATTCAGCGTGTTCATATTTTCTGTCTCTGGTAATTCCGGGCAAATCTCCGACTATCGCCTTTTTTTGACCAACAAGGCGATTAAACAAAGTTGATTTACCAACATTAGGTCGTCCGATTAATGCTACTTTCATCTATATGATATCAACTTTCCTTTATCCGTCGGTAAATACAAAACTCTATCAGCGATAACAGGAGAAACACTGACACCATTTCCCGTTTCATCCAGTGACAAAACTTTTTTTACGGTTCCATCCTCGACCGACACCAAAATTAACATACCTGAATTTGAAACCGTCAACAGTCCCTCCGACGTAAGTAGCAATCCATTCCAATTGTTTATATCCTTAGCTGCAGGTAACGCTTTTACCCATCGACGAGCTCCTGAATTTTTATTAAAGCAAATAATTTCAGAATTGTCGCTACAAACGAACAAACTATTTCCGCTGACCACTGGAGCACTAAAGCCGCCAACATTGCTTTTCCACTTTATTGCACCGGTTTTACAGTCATATGCGATCAATTGCTTGTTCACATTAACAACATACAGTAAATTATCATAAACTACGACACTGGCTCTCGGATGGCTAAACGACTGCATAGCATCAACAAATGAGAATTTCGACATAATCGCAGACCACAATACCATTCCGTTTTCTAACACAGCAAATATTTCACCAGAAGGGTAAGCTACATATGTAATGCCATCCTTCACAGCAACAGCAGAACTTCCGGAAAATGTCGTATCTACATGCATACCAGAGTGAGACCAGCAAATTTTGCCGTTATTGATATCAACCACATGTAACGTACTGTTATCACATAAAATATAAGCTTTGCCATTATCAACAGTGATTCCATCTCCTTTGCATGGAGCCGGCAACTTTATCCTCCATAACAAATTACCATTTTGCTCGTCAAACGCCAAAGCTTCAGCAAAACTGGAAGTCGCTATAACCTTTCCACTTGAGCAAGCCAAACTTCCACCTACTTGTCCGTCTTTTCCTTTCAGTGTGGTGCTCTTTTTCCATATGGTTCTGCCCGAGTTTTTATCAAAAGCATACAAGATTCCCCCAGCATCCAAGCAAAAAACTCGTCCATTCGCCACAACAGCACTTGACAACATTCGAATGGATTCGGTTGACTCAAAATCTAAATTCGCTTTCCAAAAACATTTCAGATTTAATGAAAATGATAATGGGTCATAAGCATGTCTTGAATTATATCCAGGCTGTGTGAAATCTTCGTTATTCTGAAAAGATGCGACTATGACTTTCTCTTTGTCTTGGAAGGCATTACTAAACTCTGTTTCCTCATGTAACAAAATATCAACACGCTTTCCGCTTAATGGCTTTTTGGACGAGCACCCAGATACTAGCAAACCTAAAATTGATAAACATGCGATCGATTTTTTCATTGTTGCGCCTCTCTGTTATTTCTCAAATAGTTTCTGATCTTTGTAATACGATCTTTCATAGATTGAGGAGCATCTTTAGCACTAATGATAGTATCAAGCGCCTCAAGTGCTTTTTCGTAATCTTTCATGCTATCTCGAATAATTGCAATCTGCTCCAAGGCTGAATATCGGAAAGGCCTTCCTTCTTCTGCTAAAGGCTTCAGCCTTTCTAATAAGCGTTCACTTGCTTCAATTTTGTATGAACAAAAGACAAGCATGGCTAAATCTTTCCAAACGATATCAACTCCATTCATGTAGTACAGCTTCAACAAATATTCCGCATGGTCCTTAATATCCTCACCAGACATCAACTTTCGGCCTGATTTTATAATTTTAATCAACGGAACTATTTCTGCAGGGGCATTTTTAGCAAGGTTATCTAAGGAGGCATCGCTTCGCTTGCCTGAAGTGTACAATTCATGAAACAAGCTTGTAGTAGTTACTTCTAACCTTTCTTTCTTTTGAGAAGACCACAAAGAGTATAAGACTATTCCTAAAACAACCAAGACAATCGTCCACGAAATTGCCCTATCATGACGCTTAAAAAACGCCACCATCTCGTCGTGTTTTAGCTCTTCGTTGATTTCGTCAAATATCGAGTTTTCTTCTGCCACCATATCAATTACTTTCTTTACCTGTGCACATAACATCTCCAGTTTAAACTATGTTAGATCACCTTTCCAGAGAAAATTTTTTGTTAAAGAATTCTCTTGGTTTAACAGATGAACTACACATATCCAAAAGATAAACATAAACAGTTTAAACGCGCTCTACAATCTCTTAACCGATTTTACTTTAGAACATGTTCGCAACGCTGCTTGAATTTCTCCTAAGTGCGCAATGTCTGTACATGTTATGTCTATCAGCAAGCTGAAAAACTCTGTAGAACGATGCTCTATTTTTAAGTTGGAAATATTGGCTCCATTTGAGCTGATAACATTAGTCACAACGGCAAAACTATCCTTATGATTTGTCATCACAATCTGCAATCGAGCCATTATCGAAGTTTCTACATTATCATCTTGGTTCCACTTAACTTTAATAAACGGCTCTCCTTGATCATTTATAACACCGCAAGTCGTTTGATGAATCACTAACCCTTTTTCTTTTTGAAGAACTCCTACAATTTTATCACCTAAAATCGGACGGCAACATTTAGAAAAGTGTACAGCAATGCCAGGCGCAAAATCTATTAAACAAATAGCGGTATCTTTTAACTGTGAAGTATTACTCGAATCAGGTAAGCTCAACTGTAATCGCCTTAGTGAAATATGTCCTTTGCCCAAATTATGATAAAACGTATTTGTGGAATCACAACAGAAATTTTTATACAGAATCAAATCTTCATTAAATTCAATATTTGCATTTGCAAAAACATATCTTGCCAGTTGAAGGCCTAATGCAACAAATTCTCCTTTTTCTTGAGATCGGATAAAACGACGAATACAAGAACGCGCTTTCCCGGTTACTACAAAATCTTCCCACGACGCCTCTGGATGTTGATACGGTGAAGTCAGAATATCCACGCGGTCTCCGTTTTTTAAAATTGTCTTCAACGGAGCCAATTTATTATTAATTTTTACACCGATGCACGTGTTGCCTAAATCAGTATGTATAGCATAGGCGAAGTCGACAGCAGTAGCTCCTTTCGGTAACGTAATTAAGTCCCCATTGCTGGTAAAACTGAATACTTCGTCATCAAACATTTCCAATTTGGAATTATTCAATATTTCATTTGAATCTGATGAATTCTTCAGTATTGTAATAATACTTTTTATCCAGCTGTAATTCTGTGAATCTATTTCTTTGCTTACGATATCTCCGTTCTTGTATGACCAATGAGCCGCAATTCCTTCCTCTGCCATTTTATGCATTTCATCGGTTCGAATTTGAACTTCAAGCGGTTGATTAAATAATCCAAGAACTGTTGTATGAATAGATTTATAATTATTTAATTTTGGGATACTAATGTAATCCTTAAACCGACCCGGCATGATCCGAAAATTTGTATGAATCACGCCTAATGCAGCATAGCATTGTGGAATTGTTTTCACAATTACTCGAAACGCCATGATATCGTAAATTTGATCTAAACCGACATTTCGTTTTTGCATTTTTTTCCAAATAGAGTACGGTGTTTTTTCACGCCCACTTACCGCGGCTGGAATGCTTTGTTCATTAAAAACTTTTTGTAATTCCAAAATAGTATTTTGTATAAAATTGTTATCACGAGTACGAATTTGTTCCAATCTGGTTGAAATCGCACGATATTCATTTGGATGCAACGCGCAAAAAGCGATATCCGAAATTTCATCCTTTATCGCATTCATGCCAACACGTTCTGCTAACGGAGCATATAAATCTAGAGTTTCTATCGCTATACGTCGTCGTTTTTCAACAGATTTGATATAACTTAATGTTCGGATATTGTGCAGTCTATCAGCTAATTTTACAATTAACACTCGAATGTCATGAGTAATTGCCATCAAAAATTTGCGATAATTTTCTGCTTGTTTAGTTTGTGCAGATGAATATTGAATTTGTGATAACTTCGATACCCCCTCTACTAAAAAAGCAATCTCTGATCCAAAAATTTCTTCTAATTCTTCAAAACTGACATTTGTATCTTCTAATACATCATGGAGAAGTCCCGTAATGACGGTTGTAACATCCATGTGAAGATTTGCCAAAATACTTGCAACTTTTACCGGATGATAAAAATAAGGTGATCCCGATGCTCGTTTTTGCATGCCATGAGCTTCCATTGCAAAAATATAAGCCTTACGGATCAAAGTAGCATTAGCGCAAGGATCATACGCCTGAACCATTTGAATCAACTCAGATGAAGTTAACATTTACTTCCATTTCACAGTCAAAAAACTCCGGTTTCAGTATAACATAACAACCAATCTCCTCAATCGTTTTGAATCTGTATTTTTATTGCTAACTATTGTCTACGACATGGACATCATATTGACGGTAATATATTTCTGAATTTTGGAAAAAGCCTGTTTATCAATTTGGCGTACTCTTTCCGCTGACAAGTTGAAGTGTTTTGCAATCTCTTGAAGAGTTTTGGGTGGATTCATTAATCTATGCATATACAGGATTTGTTGCTCTTTGTCAGACAAAGTCTTCAAAGCTTTATTGAGCACATTTTTTCGATAATCGATTTCTTGTTGTTCAGATATAGCTATATCTGGAGAAGTTTTATTATCAACCAAAAAGTCTTGCCACGAAGATTCTCCTGATTCTCCTACCGGAGAGTTCGCAGAAAAATCTTTACCGTTTAATCTAATATCGGCAATTTGTATTTCTTCAGGAGTGACATCCATTTTTTCAGCCAATATTTTAGTATTTTGTTCATTGAGTTTATTGATACCAAGCAGAGTTTTCATTTTTCTCAATCCGAAAAAAAGTTTTCGATTATTTTTAGTTGCACTCAATTTTACTATTGACCATGAATTATATACAAAATCTTGGATTTTAGATTTAATCCACCAAGCAGCATAAGTAGAAAATCTGTATCCGATTGTTGGATCAAAATGTTTAACTGCATGCATTATTCCAAGATTTCCTTCTGAAATTAAATCTGATAGTGATAATCCATATCCTGCATAACTTTTGGCTATTTTCAGAACCAATTTCAAATGACATGCGATAATTTTATCCAGAGCTTTTTGATCGCCTTTTTTTTTCCAACGATTAGCCAGTTCCAATTCTTCATCTTCTGTTAAAATGGGAATCTTTTTTATGTGAGATATGTACTCATGCAAAGCGTCTTCATTGATAATTGAGGAAGTACTCATTTCACAACTCTGCTGTATCCTTTTTTAATGATTCATCAATAAAATTTTTTTCTGCATTGTTTTTAAAAACATTATGTTCAATGGTTTTTACTAATTCACAAATTTCGTCAAAAGCTATTTCAAAATTACTTAAATATTGTTTCATGAATTGATCGTTCTGTAGTGAATTTTTGAGAAATATCATGTGCGGTTGAATGTCATTTATCATTTTGTGGGCAGTATTATAATTTTCTATATTTGATGGAATCTTTGATAATATCATTTTAACGGTATCGTTAATGCTAGAATAATTTTCTGACTTAGTTAAGGTTTGATCTATCGGAAGTTGCTTCAGAGTTGTTATAAATTTATCTAATTCTTGAATTAGATATTTTCCTGTTGTTTGGAAATTTTCTATTTTTTCCGAAAAATCCGAAGGCAGATATCCTTTTCTATAACCAGCTATACTGTGTTGAGTAGAATTAACGGTGTTTTTCATAAATTCAGAAAAATCATACCAAAGTTGAGTAGCGCGATCTTTTATTTTTATAAAACGAAACTTGGAAAAGACTGATTCAGCTTCGTTTTCAGAAAACAAGGACTCCGTCTCGCGTTTAGAACATTCTATGTTCTCTAAATAGAACAGCATCAAAAATAAAGCAAAAACCCTCATCGTATAGTCTCCATCTGCATGTATCACTATACTGATTAAACACTAATTTTTAATTAACTGTGTCACATTTGTTCGTAATTTTGAGGTATTATAAATTCGGCTAGCTCTTCTGCAGATAGCGCGAAGATCCTTTGAATTTTTTCCGGATCAATATTATTGACATAAAAGTTTTGCGCCATTTCATAAACGATATGTCTCGTGTATTCATCAAAAAAATCAGCAATTTTGGATACTAACCAGGCATAACAGGCCTCTCTATGTGAAAAATTCCTGAAATCATTAAATTCTGCTTTTCTCCTCGAACCGAAGTATCTGTCTTGAACAATTATAAACTTAATCCGATCTTTCCAAACTACACCGCATCCCAATTCAGTAAATATTTTGTTCAATGTTTCATCAGCAACACGCTTTCCGTTAACGATAAATTTTGGAAGCTTTAGATGAAGCGAACTACACATTTCCAACGATTGATCTTTTGAAATTCCTTCATGTACTGCTGACTTGGCGTATGCAGAGCGAATCAGCATTTCTACTGTCAATGCAAGCTTGCAGCGGATTTCTATAGCGTCATCAATTAAAGTAAGAATGTTATCGTCGGAAAATTTTTCTAATGGTAGAATCGCTCTTAGTTCGCTAAAAATTTCTTCCATATTAGACGGCTGGCCACTCGGAAGCGTTACAATATTATCAACAATTATCTTTAACGCCCGATTCATGTATTTTAAGTCACTGTTATTTACAAGACATGTACAACACTAGAGCTCTTGCGAAAGTAATAAGTATCTAGCAAATTACACGAAGAAATGAGAAACTCAGCAAAAATAAGCGCATAAAAATGCTAAGTTTCGTAAAATTGTGTAATCAAAATAAAAAATTTTCAAGA
>SUUU01000013.1 GCA_015062335.1 Alphaproteobacteria bacterium | reverse complement strand
CAGGAATTTATAATTTGAGATTTGGATAATTGCTTCTGATGAAATCTGAGTACTTTATCTTTCATAAAAACCACAAACCTCTCGACTTTCGCAAGAGGCTTACTTTTCATTTTGAAGTTGCTCTGATGACTTTCTTTCTGCTGAGTCGAGATCGATAACGTTTGGCGCTTCAATACTTAACAGCGGAATGATATTTTCGTGTTTATTCTCTTTTTTACTATCAACAACTGCTTGGAAAATAATATCTCCATCCTTTTTTGTACCTTCGGATTTTTGTTGATGTTCAATCTGATCATTTTTCGACTGTTGAACATTCGCTAACGAATGCGATATTGCACACAATCCTAAACTGCCATATAAAACTAAAGAAACAACACTTCGCATAACTTTCATCCTAATGAATAATTGCAATAACCATTCTATAATTAATTGCTTCCTCGGTCTATAACTCGCTTTAAATAAATAAAAATTAAAACTGTACCTTGCACTTTTATATCTATGCGCGATTGAGCAACTCGATTAGAACATGATGAAAATTTTCCGAAGATTAAATTCGAATTATTTAAATTCCATTTTAACCCTGATGTAGTCACAATGCACTCCGGAGCGCCAAACAGTGAAATTTTTGTATCGTAAGGCAGATCAAGCGAAAATTTTTCTGTTTTTGAAAACGCAATTAAATCCGTGGAATAAAGCAAAGAATCCGTTTGTGCAAAAATGCAGAGATTCATAAAAATTCGATCAAGATATCCTCCCGAAATTCCAGTTATTATAGATGGAGATAAATTTTGTTGAAAACAATACTCTATAATCTTTTCAAAATCCGTAGAATTCTGATCAAAGTCTTTTACAATTCTGATATTCCTTACAATATCATGATTTAAGCTATCCAAATCTCCGATAATAACATTAGGAGTAATTCCATTATGAATTAACGTATTCGCTGCTCCGTCTGCTGCTAAAATTGGCAGAGATATTTTTTTCAAAAATTCAACAGGCAACTCTCCATCAAGACAGATGATGGATTTATATCTTTCGATATCTGGTATCATATAAAAACTTTTGATAAATAGAGATTGCGGAAACGATTCCACCTAAAACATTACTCCAAACAACATAAGCCGAATTGATGCAGATGCCATGAACAACCCAGGCGACCGATCCGATTAAATAATTCCACAACATTATCATCGAGATATCATCTGTCGACTTTGTTTTATATGATTTCACAATTTGAGGCAATAAACCGATGATCGCAGTAAGCATCGCAATTGTTCCGAAAATATTTTCAATCATTTGTTTCTTCCTTATTGATTCCTAAGATTGCTTCAGCATAACTTTTTGCATAGAACGGTTGAATATCTTCTAATTGCTCGCCTATTCCTATCGCATAAATTGGCAGTTTATATTCCTGAGTAATTGAGATAATTGTACCACCTTTGGCTGAAGAATCCAGCTTTGTCACAATGCAACCATCTATCCCAATTTTATGCAAGAACGCATTCACTTGAGATTGTGCGGCTTGCCCTATCAGTCCGTCCAACACTAATACTGTTTTATGTGGAGCTTCAGGATCTAATTTTTTTATTACTCGTTTTATTTTATCTAGTTCTGCCAACAAATCTTCACGATTTTGCATACGACCAGCCGTATCAATCAATACTACCGAATTTTTGTTTTGTTGCGCCGCTTGAATTCCTTCAAAAACGACACCTGCTGCATCCGCTTTTTCAGATCCGCTAACAACTTCAACGCCGATGCAATTTCCCCAGTATTTCAATTGCTCAACTGCGGCTGCTCGAAAAGTATCTGCAGCCACCAATAATGGAGTTTCCCCATTTTTTTTGAATTGATTTGCAAGCTTTGCGATTGTGGTAGTTTTGCCATTACCATTAACGCCGATTATTAAGATAATTTCTGGAGAATGAGAAACAATTGACAGATCTTTACTTTCAAATGGTTGAACTGTTTGCGCAATCTGCTCTGCCAAAAATAATTTAACATCACGATCTGTCGCGTCCTTATTAAATTTATGACTAGCCAGATCTTTTGTGAGTTGTAATGATGTTTTAACGCCCACATCTGCTTTTATGAGCGCATCTTCAATTTCCTGATACAAATTCTCATCAATTTTTTTTCCTGTTAACGCTAAAGAAATAGCACTTGATGTTTTATGAAAAGTATTTTTAAGCTTACTAAGCAATGACATCGTATGTTTCTCCTTTCAGTGTATCGTTTTCGATATTTTTACATTTAAAATTATATTCTTGCCCTGGAATCATTGGATTTGATGAAACGACCGGTAGAAACGAGTCCGTTTTTGCGACAAATTCTGTTTCTGCTAAGATTTTTGTACATTTCCCGATGTATTTTTGCATCGACAAATGTAATAGCGTAGCCGACGTTTTTCTTAAGATTCGAGCTCTTTCTAATGATATTTTTTTCGAAATTTGAGGCATTAAGGCAGCCGGAGTCCCGGGCCGCTTTGAATATGGAAAAGCGTGTAATAATGAAATATTCGCATCAATCAAAAGCTTTCTGGAATTTTCAAACATTTCATCAGTTTCTGTTGGAAATCCCGCTATCATATCAGCTCCAAAAACGATATCGGAACGCTTTGAAAGCAATTTTAAATTGATATCTATCACGTGTTCACGTGAATGTTTGCGTCTCATCCTCTTGAGAATCATATTGTCACCAGACTGAATACTTTCGTGAACATGAGGCATTAATCTTTCTTCATTTGCAAATAATGTAATTAGCTCGTCATCTATATCAGCAGGGTCCAAAGATGACAATCTTAGTCGCTTCAGCTCCGAAATCTCTTTTAATAATTTTTTTATCAGAGAACTAAAACTACTATCCAAACCAAAATCTTTTCCATATGAAGAAATATTAACACCTGTCAGTACAATTTCTCTATAACCTTTTTTTATCAAATAGCGGGCCTGCTGAATGATATCATCAGCAGCGAAGCTTTTTGCATATCCTCGGGTTAATCGCACAACGCAATAGGTACAGTTGTTGTCGCATCCATTTTGAATTTGTAAAAATCCACGCACTTTTTTGTTTAGTAAATTTCTTTGTTCAATTAAATCGGATCCATAAATTTCATATTCAACTTTAGATAATTTTTTACCATTAGAAATAATTCCGATAACTCCATCCATTTGTATGTACAAATCAGGATTCAGTTCGGATGCGCACCCTGTAAGAATTATTTTAACTTCCGGATTTTGTCTATACAATTGTCGAATCTTTTGCCGCAACTGCCGTTCTGCTTCTGCTGTAACTGCACACGTATTTATTATTACATAATCTTGAGATATTCCCAACTGTGAAGCAAATTCTTCAATAAAATCTGATTCACACGCATTCAATCGACACCCGAAAGTAATAATTTCAGCCATAGTTTTTCTCCAAGTGAAAGATAACTAAACGCTGAAAAAATGTCACGGAAAATTTCTTACACGATGCATTCATTTGAAACTCTGTTGAAAATTTCACATAGATTTTTAACATCTTCAGAATCTATATTTATGACTTTTGAAATTTGTTCCGCTCGTTCAATTAAGCTATAATTATCTGAGAAATCACTGAATCGCAATGAATTAAAACCGCTTTGTTCTTTACCTAAAACGTCTCCGGCTCCACGCAGCTTCAAATCCTCTTCGCTCAAAATAAACCCGTTATCTGTCGATTTCATCAACTGTAATCTTTGTTGTCCAATTTTAGAAACAGGAAAGTGATATATCAATACGCAATAGGCTTGTTCTTTTCCCCGTCCAACCCGACCACGCAATTGATGTAATTGAGCGAGTCCAAACCTTTCAGCATGTTCAATTACCATAACATTGGCGTTAGGAATATCTACTCCAACCTCTATAACAGTAGTAGAAACCAATAACTTGAATTCGTTATTTTTGAAACTTTCCATTATTCTATCTTTTTCTACTGATTTCATTTTTCCATGCAAAACTTTGACATCATTTTCTGCAAACGATTTCTGTAAATATTCACAGCGAGTATTTACATCAACCAAGCTGTCGGACTCATCTATTACCGGACACACCCAAAAAATTTGAGTATTCATGTTTTTTAGGCGTGCGATGAGACTCTCAATTTTTTCTGTGCTTATGACTGCTGTTTCAATGGGCATACGCCCACTCGGTTTTTGTTTAATGATTGAAACATCCAGGTCACCGTAACATCCTAATAATAAAGTTCTTGGAATTGGAGTGGCTGACATCGCTAAGATGTTAGGATATTTGCACTTTTTGATCAATGCAAAGCGCTGCATCACTCCAAATCGATGCTGTTCATCAATAACAATCAATCCCAGGTTGCGAAATTCAATATTTTCTTCGAGCATTGCGTGCGTACCGACTAAAATTTGAGTTGTCCCATCTAATAAATCTTTTATTTGTCTCTTCCTTGCTTTTCGATTGCTGCTCAACATAACGTCAATATCTAAGTTTAAACCATCAGATAGTTTCTGAATGGTTTCAAAATGCTGCCAAGCTAAAATTTCAGTAGGAGCAAGCATAGCAACCTGCAGTCCATTTTCAATTGCGATAAGCATACTTATAAACGCGACTACTGTTTTTCCTGATCCGACATCTCCTTGAATTAAACGATTCATTGCTTTATCAGATTTAAGATCATCTTCTATTTCTTTCAGACACAACACTTGATCTTCTGTGAGCTCAAATGGCAGAATCAATCTATTTAAGATTGATCCATTTTTTGAAAAAGAAAGTGCGCTAGATAATGTTAAAGTATTCCGCAATTGAGTAAAACGAATTTGATTAGCAAGTAGTTCATCGATCGCTATTCGTCTACGAAAAGCTGAAGATAAAGTTAAATCGGCTTCTGATTTCGGATAGTGTATTCCATGTAAAGAATCGTAAAATCCAGGCAATTGAAATTTTTCTCTGACATCAGATTGTAAATAATCAAAATCTTTTGGAATAAATTTTAATAATGAATGAATTGTGAATTTCAAAGTTTTGTTTGATAGGTTTCCGGTTAGAGGATAAATCGGTTCCGTTCCTACATAGTATTTAAAATGTTCCGCAGGCGCGATTATATCAGGATGAGAAATTTGAATTCCATCATATGTACGTTCTGCGCTGCCACTTATAGTTAACGTAGAATTAATCGGAAAAGTTTTTATCAAATATGGAACTCTGTAATTGAAGTATATAACGGTTACAATATCTCCGTTATTTGTTTGTCCGATAATCTTATAGGGTTTGCCTCGATATGATGGGGGAACGTGATCCGTAATTGTAATTACGACCGTTAATTTATCTCTGGCCGAAAAATTTGAAATATCACTTGCTCGTTTCATTACACCAGAAGGAAAATGAAAAAGCAAATCAATCATTCTGTCGCCACCACAGCATTTCTTGATTAATTTGTAAGAATAATCAGAAAGCTTTATAAAATTTCTAATGGGTCTTACAAGTATCATGGGATCTACTTTTGTAAACTAGAAACGTTCCAAGAACTAAAATAGCGAAACACATGTACTGATTTAGATTAATTCCCGTTTTAGAGTGCAACTGATAACTGAAAAAAGAATCGGGTTCTCTAAACAACTCACCGATGAATCGACATAAGCCATATCCAAGGCAAAATATGCCTGATAACCGCCCCGTAAAGCGATACTGCTTTTTATAAAACGAAACAGCCAAAATAAAAAACAATAACAATCCTTCTAAAATTGCTTCGTATATTTGTGAAGGATGTCGAGGTGCTCCGTCTTTAAATACAACAAACCACGGAATAGCTTCAGATACTTTTCCAAGCAATTCTCCATTTATAAAATTTGCAATTCTTCCAAAAAATAAGCCTATTGGAACGCTAATAGACCATATATCCATAAACTTTAAAAAATTAATACGGTTTTTTTTGCAGAACAAAAACGACGCCAATACAATTCCCATAAAGCCACCAAAAAAAGACATTCCGCCATGCCATACCTTGAATATCTCCAAAGGATTTTCTAGATAAAACGAAAAATCATAAAATAATACGTGGCCTAATCTTCCACCTATAATAATTCCGAAAACTATGTAACCAATGAACTCATCTGTATATTTCAACGCTTCGATATTGTTTGATTTTTTGAAGAAAAATTCTGTAAATTTAAGCGCAATTATAATTCCAAAAATGTAAGCTAATGAATACCAATATATTGGAAACCCAAATACATGAAATGCTACAGCAGAGAAATCACATATCATAATACCACCATTAATACTCACAACATTTTAGTGCAAATAGATTTGTTAATGAAGTCTTTTGTGTTAATCTGCCTTCGCATTGCGGAGTGGTGTATGAATAATCTTTTGGATATGGCTGAAGATGTTTTAAAAAATCGAGATTTAAATTTCAGTCGCATCGATGAAAATGAAATTATTGCGTCGTTATCGGAGCATTATACTCTGTCGATTGTTCTGCGTCCAGATTATGAATTGTTGCATTTCTCGAATGATTTGAACTTAGTGTGTCCGGACGATAAATTAGCGGTACTTGAAGATTCCATAATTAAAGCAAATGAAAGGATTTGGATGGGACATTTTGATTTGTTGTCCAGTGGAAATCGAATAGTGTACAGCTTTACACTTCCTTTTGTTTTTTCGCTTTTATTTGACGAATCTAACTTTGAGTCATTGATCGATTTGGTTTATACTGAATCAGATCGGTTTTTTCATTACTTCAATATGATAATTTCCGGGAAGGACATACCGAACTTTTCTATTAGTTCGTTGTTTCAAGATTCCGCCGGAGAAGCTTAATTCTTAACAAGCTCTCTATCTATCTTGCCTCCATCCAATAGTGTAAGAATGCGAAGATTTCGTTTTATGCCTTGTCCTTTTTTCAAAGAAAAGTTGCCGCATATTCCTCTGAAGTCTATGTCGAAAATTTCGGCATTATTTGATATCGCGTAATCAATGACATTTATCAAATCCGCTGCAACTAAACTGATGGTTGTAGGTTTGAAATGAAAAAACTTGCTATATTCTGATATAAACTTTTTTTGATTTTCGTTTTCGTCTGATGCTATCTTTATTCCATTCCATCTTTGAGGGTCAGACAAAGCTATAGAACTCATGGTAAATACGGGAATAGATAAGTTCTTAATGTTGATTAATGGTTCACATATGAATAACGCCTTTTTATCGCATTCGGCAATAAAAGAATGGATGTCATTTTTTGCTGATTTTTCATAAAATAACACGTCAATCTCATCTTCATGTATTCTGTACTCGGACGCGATTTTTTGAGCAGATGCTACTAATTCATCCGAAAATTTTCCTCCCGGAAGAATAAATGCAATTGAGCTGATGCCGTTCTTTTGTAAATAACTAAAAATAGAGTGGAATTCATCTTGTGGGGATAAACCGCAAGCAAAAATGTGTCCGTTATTTAGCTTTATGTTGTTTGATAGTGTTAAAACCGGAACAGAAGAAAAGATGGGCGCTATTTTGTTAACTTCGTGAGAAAATACGGGACCTATCACAGCTTTGACATTTGGAAATTGAGAAATATTTAAATCATCCGGAAGGTTGTTTGTATCAACAGCGTAAATATCTAATTGTTCATTTATATTTGACTGCAAAGCGGCATTTAAAATATTTCGCCCTAAATTTGCATTTGATCCAGATAACGGAACAAGCAACACTATGGAATTCATAACTGAACGGTTCGCAAGAAATTTTAAATATGAATCATCATTTGGTAGCTTTCTTACTCTTTTTTCTGGAGAGATTTGTTGTTTAGGTGTATCCTTTACTACTGTACACGAAGTTAATAAAACCAATAGGAGTAACGCAAGTGACCGATCCATTTTTATCCCCTCAACTTATCGAAAATATTACAAGAAAAATTTCTACTCAGCAAGATAAACCAGGTTTATACACTGTTGCAACACCAATCGGAAACATATTTGATATTTCGTTTCGCGCAATACATATTTTAAGAAAATCTAAGATAATTTTCGCGGAAGATACCCGAAATTCCCGAAAATTATTGGATTTTTATGAAATCGATCGACCATTAATTTCATGTCATGAATACAATGAGACTCTTCCTCAGGTCGTAGATCAGATTGAATCAAGCGAATACTATTCCATTATTTCAGATGCTGGGACTCCTTGCATTTCTGACCCCGGATATCGTTTAATTAATTGGTGCATTGAACATAATATCAATGTTTTTCCGGTTCCTGGAGCGTGTGCTTTTATTTCGGGGCTGAGTATCGCCGGCCTTCCGACCGACAGATTTACGTTTTTCGGATTCCTGCCAAATAAAAAAAATGCAAAATATGATTTTTTCGAATCACTAAAGCGAAAGACGGAAACATTGATTTTTCTTGAATCTCCGAAAAGGATCTTAGAAACCTTGTTAATTATGATAGATGTATTTGGGCAGCGTCGTTGTTGCGTTTGCCGAGAGTTAACAAAATTATTCGAAGATGTAAGACGCGGATCAATTCAAGAAATTTTGAAATCTTTCGCGAATAAAGAGCCTCAAGGTGAATTTGTTTTAATCGTTGAGGGCTGCAAAGCTCTTGAAGAAGATATCGAGTTTGCATTTAATGAATTGCAAAAATTATTACAGACAAAATCCGTAAAAGAATCTGTCGCCATTATTGCTGACAAATATCGTCTAAACAGAAGACGAGTATATCAAAAAGCTTTGGAATTGAAAAATGAATAAAAAAGAAATCAAAGGATATTTTGGCGAATTCCTTGCGATGGCGCTTTTGATTTTGAAGGGATACAGGATTGTTGCTCACAGATACAAAACTCGCCTAGGTGAAATTGATATAGTTGCCAAAAAAGGAAATACGATTGCTTTTGTCGAAGTTAAGTCCAGAAATGATCAAGAAAAATGTTTTGTCGCAATCACAGCAAAACAATTACGGAGAATACAAAACGCTTCCGTTATATTTCTTGAGCATCATAATTTTACAAAATGTAATCTCAGCTACGATGTCGTTTTGGTCGCAAATTGGAAGTTTCCATTGCATATTACAAATGTCACGATGTAAAGTTTTTTCTAAATAAAAATTTGATTATAAAAACACAAAATGCACCATTAACAAACGAAAGATTTAATAGCTGTATTGAGTAATGCGGGAGACGGACCATCATCCGATGCCACCTGATTGTTATCAAAGTTATGGCTCTGTATAATGCGTGAGAAACGCTCTGGACATACAGACTCTTGTTGATGAACTCAGAGGCATCGGTGCAAATCCAGCATTGCTTGATCAACTACAACAGTGGCAGTGATTTGCAATTAATACAAAAGGCTTTTTTAAAGAGGCCTTTGAATTTTCTAACTAAGCTGTGGAGTGTTTAGTTTAATGAATTCATGAGAGTGCCCAGGTTCTCTGTTTTGTTTTTGGCGTATAAGTTCAAACAGACGTGAAACAAAAAAGCCTCTAGAATTATGGTTCAAAACACACTGCAAAGTGATAAGGACATTCAAATGAGAATGAGGTCTGTAAGAGTTGTATTTTTGCATAAAATTTTGTAATGCACATCCGGTGCTACAGAGTTAATCCTGTTGCGGACGCTTTAGGATGAGAATTAAAATTTTGCATTCTTTCACCTCCGTAAATCTATTCAAGACGTACATCGTATCAGGACATTATTTTTGCTTCATTGCCTGTAATCTTATACAATTATGCTCAGTTTTGGAGAGTAATTGGACAGCGGTCTTTAGGGTACAAAAAATCCAATGCAGTACTACATTGGATCTTCTTGAACTGATTCAAATCTTTAGATACTAACCATTAACAGCATCTTTTAAATTTTTACCCACTTTAAACTTAATAACTTTCGAAGCAGGAACCTGGATAACTTCGCCCGTTCTAAAATCACGCCCAGGTCTTGCGCTGCGCTCAGTTACAGAAAACGTTCCGAATCCGATGATTACAACATCTTCACCATTTGTCAAAGTATTTTTCGTAACGTTAATGAAGGACTCCAAAAACTTACCTGCATCTTTTATGGTTAAACCAGAATCTTCCGCAATAGCTCTGATAAAATCTACCTTATTCATTTTATAACTCCATCAAATTCTCAAGCGATCCTAACACAATCTTTGAATTTTCAGCAATACTTCCACATTAAAAATGCGAGAAATATGCTACTTTTTGCCATTTTTGTGACTTTTTTGCATTGCCAGTTGCTCAGGAACCATATTTTTCACATATATGCCTGGCGCATCTCGAACAAAATCTTTGATAATCGGAGGGGTAATCAGCTTGCCCATCATTGGCTTTATCCATTCGAACCAATTATTCCACCACGATCCCTGAATTTCACGAGCTGTATCAAACCATTCTTTCGCTGTTTCAGTAACTTTATCATTTATCCAATACGAGTACTTATGCAAATCCGGATGATTAACCACTCCGGCAACATGACCCGATCCTCCCACTACAAATCGAACATTGCTTTTAAATAATTTCATTCCATCAAAAACTGCCGGCCATGGTACTAAATGATCTTTCCTCATTGATATCATGTAGATAGGCGCTTTAATTAATTCCAAGTTAATAGGAACGCCTGCCAACTTTAATTTGCCGGTTTTTAGAAGATTGTCGCGATATAAATCATGAGATAAAAATTTCTGCATAGATTGGGTTAAATTTGTCGGATCAGAATTCCAAAACAATATCTCGTGGGGAGCCGGTTTGTGACCCAACATATAACTGTTGATTACATATCTCCAAATCATATCTTTGGCTTTTAATGCACTAAATGTATTGTACATCACATTACCATCCAAGACACCTTTTTCCGCGGTTTGCGCAGAAATTGCATCCAAGTAGTTACTTGTCATAAAAACCGACATGTCACCTGCATGCTGAAAATCCAACAAGGTTGTCAATAAAGTTGCAGATTCAATATTTGCTTTAGGCCGTTTTTTGCATCTTGCGTCGGAAAGGTGAGCTAATAAACTAGCTATCAATGTTCCTCCTACGCAATATCCCAGGGCATGTACTGATTCGGATTTAGTGATTTCATGTATTTTGTTTATTGCTGTAACAACTCCTTCGATTGCATAATCTTCAAAAGATACATTCCTATATCTTTTATCAGGATTAATCCATGAAATCATGAAAACCGTAATTCCTTGATTCACCGCCCATTTTACGAATGAGTATTTTTCATTGAGGTCCAAAATGTAGAACTTGTTGATCCAAGGAGGAATAAACAGAATGGGTTTTGCGAAAACTTTATCTGTTGTTGCGCTGTACTGAATCAATTCAATAATATCATTTTGAAAAATCACTTTTCCCGGAGTGTTGGCTATATTTTTACCAATTGCGAATGATTTTTTATCATTTGTCGTTATTGTTCCGTTTTTTAAATCGTCCAAAAACATTTCCATGCCTTTTTTAAAATTCTCTCCATGAGTATTAAGGGTTTCCTGTAACACTTTGGGATTCAACAACGGAAAATTATCAGGAGACAGCATGTCAATGTATTGCTTCATGAAGAATTTGGCGTGATGTACTATCTTAGGATCGATGTTTTCAAATGAATCTAACGTGTCCATCATCCAACTGGATGTCGTTTCGTAAAAACGGCGAACAAATAGCATCATAGGATTATTTGCAAAAGCATCTTCTTCAAATTTTTTTTCTTTTTCATTATATTTCAGATCTAAACAAGATTTTCTGTTTTCACACAGTTCTTGAATAAATGTTTTTTGCAATTCAAGATATCTATTTAGCAAATCCATTTGGGAATTTTCAATTTTTTGAGGCTGGGATGCCATTTTTTCGCCAAGGCGCAAGAATGCTAACAAAGCTATTTGAGGGTTCAGTACTGCAAACTGAAACAGATCCATATTACCTGTCTTCGAATTCTCATTTAACTGGAAACCTGACATTTTTCATTCCTCGTAACTTAACGTAAAATTATATCAATTTTTAAAAAACATATACACTATAGATCTTAAAAAATGATGAACATCACTCAGCGAAAAATCTCTCTCGATATCATGACAACCTATGTATTATAGGATATACTGACGTTGTTGCAGAATGACGGAGAATTATGGGTTTTAGTTGTGGAATTGTCGGTCTTCCGAACGTTGGAAAGTCGACTTTATTTAATGCGATTACTCAAACAAATGCTGCAGAAGCAATGAACTATCCTTTTTGTACTATTGAACCAAATGTTGGACGCATAGGAGTTCCTGATCCTCGCTTATTTAAATTGGCGGAAATAGCTCGCAGTGAGAAAATAATTCCTACCCAAATAGAGATTGTTGACATTGCGGGGCTAGTTAAAGGCGCTAGCAAAGGTGAAGGGTTAGGCAATCAATTTTTAGGCCACATTCGGAGTATTGATGCAATTCTACATATAGCGAGATGTTTTGATAGTTCAGACATCACACATGTAAATGGCACAGTAAATCCTATCCGAGATATTGAAATTGTTGAAACGGAGCTGATGCTGTCAGACCTGGAAAGCTTGAAGAAAAAATCGGATGGGATTGCTCGCAAAAATAATCCGGATTTGCTAGTTGAAAAAAATTTTTTAAAGAAAGCTATAGATTGGCTTGAACAGGGGGAAATGCTGAGCAAGTTGCCAATTTCTGAAGAGGAGAGGATTTTTGCTGATTCTATGCAACTTATTACACGTAAGCCTGTATTATATGTCTGCAATGTGTCGGAAAGCGATGTTGTTTCCGGAAATGGGTATACAAAACAAGTTGAAGAATTCGCAAAGTCGAAAAATACATCTACCGTGATAATATCTGCGGCCATCGAATCAGAAATTGCATTAATTCAAGATGCAAATGAAAAACAGGAATATATCGAATCTTTAGGTTTACAAGAATCCGGATTGGCTAGGGTGGTAAGAGGCGGCTATGACCTATTAGGCCTTATCACGTTTTTTACCGTCGGTCCTCAGGAAGCACATGCTTGGACAACTCGACTCGGGTCAAAAGCCCCAACTGCGGCGGGAGTTATTCATTCAGATTTTGAAAGAGGGTTCATTTGCGCTGAAACAATTAGTTGTAGTGATTACATTACTTATAAAGGTGAAAGTGGAGCAAAATCTGCTGGAAAGATGAGATTGGAGGGGAAAGATTACGTTGTTGATGACGGAGATGTTTTTCATTTTAGATTCAACGTATAACGTCAATCAGACTTGAAAGGAAATACAGATGTCATCTTCAATAAAGATATATTCTCAAAAGGATTTTGAAGGGTTGAGAAAAGCAGGAAAAGTTGCTGCTCACATATTGGATTATATTACTCCATTTGTTCAAATCGGAATTACAACAGACGAACTGGATACATTGTGTTATAAGGAAATTTTGAAAAATGGAGCGATACCTGCATGCTTAGGATATAACGGATATCCTAAAACGACTTGTATTTCATTAAATCATGTTATATGTCATGGTATTCCATCTCCTCGAAAACTTGCAAATGGCGATATTTTGAATATTGATGTAACCGTTATTGTAGACGGATACTATGGCGATACAAGTCGTATGTATTTTGTAGGTAAGCCTTCGGCTAAGGCATTAGAATTAATAGATACAACTTACGCAGCATTGATGTCTGCGATAGATATAGTTCGTCCTGGAGTTAAATTGGGCGATATAGGATACGTTATTCAAAATTTTGTAGAAAACAAAAAGTTTTCTGTAGTCAGAGATTATTGTGGCCACGGAACCGGTAAAGTTTTTCACGATGAACCCGCTGTTTTACATTTCGGAAAACCAAATACAGGTGAGGAATTGCTTCCAGGGTATGTGTTTACTATTGAGCCAATGATAAACGTTGGAGGATATAAATCTCGATTAATGAGTGACGGCTGGACTGCTATCACGGCGGATCATTCATTATCTGCTCAATTTGAGCACACAATAGGAGTAACCGAAGATGGATGCGAAATATTTACTGAATCATTAATGGGTTTTTCAAAACCACCATACGGATTTGAGAGAAAATGAGTGTTTATTGATGCCACAATAGATGAATGTTAGCACCCGCGTCTATTGTCACAATAGGACCGTCATTATATCTCTTCCAAAGATGTTCTATATCTCTGAGTTTTTGCAATGTTTGAGAAGAAAAATATCCAAAATGAGGATTGGAAGTTTCGAATAGCGCATGCATATCCCAAAATTCCTCCCAACAAATTTGGTAGCACCGCTGCCAGTCTTTTTTTTGCAATGCGAAAATAAGACTAGCTAGCCTTTTTTCTGCTCTTGCTATTCGTCCTTCAAACAAATAACTGGTACGTACTAATTCATGAGCTCGACTCGATGAAACTGGCTTAACTTTCGTATCTATTAAAACCAATTCATGTTTTAAAATAGGCAACTCTATGGCCTCAGCGCTTTCTGCTTGCCATAAACTCCACGGAGAAAAAAACGATCGGCAAGATGATCCAGATCCTACTCGACTAATTTCACTCATCTCTTTTAGTGAAGGGGTATCAATATGTAACAAATCAGAAATAGCTTTGCATGCGCATAAAGTGAGGGCTGCAAAGCTTGAAGCTGAACTTGCGATACCAGCAGAATGTTGAAAATTGTTTTCTGATATTACATAAAATTTTTCTTTACACCCGAAAACTTGGCGAATGTAATCTAAATGTTTCATAAATTTTTGTACGGATTCGTCTGATAAATTTTCAGAATTTACGAAATTATCATTGTCTGAAATTTTTAAAGTTACAACCGTTCTATATTTATCTAGTGTGTAAGATAAAGATGCATTGCAAGGAATGTTACCATCTAATTTTCCCATATATTTTATGAGGGCAATATTTGAAGGAGCGCTTGCTGTCCAAATTGAATTTTTCATCTTCTTTTCGGACGACAGTCGTTTATAACACCCAAGTTTTTCAATTTACGATGAAGAGCGGATCTTTCCATTCCAACAAACTCTGCAGTTTTTGATATATTTCCGGAAAACCTGGAAATTTGCACCTTCAGATATTCAGATTCGAAACGATCCTTAGCTTCTTTCAACGGATAAGTGATTAAGTTTGCAATATTCATAGACGTAAGTTTATCTTTCGCGCTTGCAGTTAACTCTGCAGGCAATGAGTCTTTATCTATTTCACCCTTGTTCAGTGCGTTAATCAAAGAACTTTCTACGACACTCTTTAATTGGTGAATATTTCCAGGCCAATCATAAGATTGCAAAATTGTTAGACTTTCTTCTGTAAATGGCTTGCTTTTCAAGCCGAATATGACTTCAGAATTATTTAAGTAATAATTCAGCAGAGGAACAATATCAGTTCTTCGATCCCTTAGAGGTAAAACATCTATATGCGAAATATTTAATCGATAAAGCAACTCTGAATTAAATCCATCCGGCACATTTCCTTCTAAACATCTACTGCCAACAATTATTCTTACATCTAAATACCCAGATTTGCGTTCTCCAGCTGAAAATTGCCCTTCTTGTAAAAATTGAAGCAATCTAAGCTGCACTCTTTTCGGTAACTTATCAATATTATCTAACATAAGTGTTCCGAAGTTAGCGTTCTCAATACATCCATACACTTTTTCGGTTCCGAAAATTTTTTGATCTACAACAGATTCACTACCCATTTCACAGTCAAAGGAAATAAAGGGGTAATTTTTTCTTTGTGACTTTTTATGAATATAAAACGCTATACTGTCGGCACTTATTCCTTCACAACTTTTGATAAACACTCTGCTATTAATGGTTGAGCATTTATCTAAAAGACCAGCGATATTTTGTGCAAACGCTGATTGACCTATTGATAAAACATCAGCATCGATCCTATTGCTTCTTAACTTGGTATTCTCATTTTTTAAATCAGCAAATTCTATGGCCTTTTTTGTTGTGATTAATAAGCGATCAATCACAAAAGGTTTTTCGACGAAATCAAAAGCGCCTCTTTGAATGGCTTTTACTGCAATATCAATTGTACCGTGACCCGATACTATAACAACTGGAATATCTGGATGATGCTTTCTGATTTTATTTAAAATTTTTAATCCAGCAGATTCATCTTCGCCTATCCACAGATCTAAAAAGATTAAATTAATTGCTGTAGTTTTAAGAACCGAAAATGCTTCATTGTCATCTTCTGCTTCAACTGTCAAATATCCTTCATCTGATAGAACGGCCGCAATCAATGATCTGACTTCGCTATCATCATCTACAACTAAAATACGTCTATTATTACTCACGATCAACTCCACATAAACGAAGGAATTACTACAGTTACCTTAGCGCCACCATGTTCGCTACTACCAAAAGATATAGATCCTCGATGATCTTGTATGATTTTTTTTACAATAGCAAGCCCTAATCCTGTTCCTTTAGGAAGTAAAGAAAAGTAAGGTGTTGCCAATGATTCCATCTTATCCTTCGGTAAACCCGGTCCGTTATCTTCGACATCTAAGTATACCTCACCTGAAGATGAACGTAACGTTATCCAAACCGATTTGTTTTCAATATCAATTGTTGACAAGGCATTAAGGGCATTTTTTATTAAATTCACGATACATTGATGAATTAGCCTGTCGTCTCCATTAACATCAAAAGGTTCTTCGGTCATTTGATCAAAATTGATATTAATATCGCCGGCTGTACTTTTCATTAAAAATATTGCTTGAGAACAAATTTCGCTCATACTACATCTCTTCATTTTTGGCTCAGGCAACCTCGCAAAAAAATTGAATTCGTCGATGAGTCGCTTAATATCCCCCACCTGTTTCACTATTACGTCAATCAATTTGGAGAAAGTTTCTACGTCTTCAGTAATTTGTTTTCCATATTTTCGCTTGATTCTCTCTGCTGATAACTGAATAGGTGTAAGCGGATTTTTTACCTCGTGAGCTACTCTGCGAGCCACTTCTGCCCAGGCAGCTTTACGTTGTGATAACACGGTTTCTGTCAGATCATCAAACGTTACAACATATCGACAAGTATCATCAGAAAAAATCTTCATCACTTTTACCGAGAAGAGTAAAATCTCATTTTCTCTTCTATGTTGATACTCTTTGGTCATCAATATATTTTCTTGAGATATGGATTCTATCAATCCTTTAATTTCAGGAAACATGTTGTAGATATTTTCACCAAAGTTGATAGCTTTTCCAAATAGTTCTTCTGCTCTTTTATTCCATATGTATACGTACGAGCCATCAAGACCTATAATGCCGGAGGATACCCCTGATAATACGCTGTTAGTAAACTTTATTTTCTCATCGAGTTGCTCATTGATTTTTTTTAATGCTTTTTGCTGTTTGTGGACCTGCTCTATCATACGGTTAAATGTGTCTGAAAGCAGTTTTAATTCTCCAAATGTATCATCACTTTCAACTTTTACTGACCAATTGCCGCCTATCACATTTTCTGAGGCATTGATCAGATTAGAAATCGGATTTACGATTTTCCATGATAAGGCAACCGCCATAATTATTGACAGTATCAGTATTAGGAAACCTGCGATAAAAAACATTAATATAAATGCTACCTCAAGAGATTCTCGTTCGTTCAATAAATTGCGGTATTCATCATAAGCTTGTTTTGTTTTGTCCGCATTTAACAAAACCTGAGCATCAATTTTCTTTTCAACTATTAAATAAAAAAATTTATCTTTTAATTTTGATGTCAAAGCCTTAAAGCATGTGGCCGCTAAAATTACGTTATGATTGACCCCATTGGATGTTATAAGTTTTCCATTTTTTTCACTAAAAATTACTTCATTTAACGAATGAAAATCTTGAGCTGTTATGTTTAGAAAATGAAGATCAACGCTATATTTGCTATGTGCAACTATATTATTAGAATTTACTAAAATCGCAGAACTTACTCCCTTTAATCTGCATAAATCATCTAATGTATTACATAGATTCTTGTAATTGCTCTCTAAATTTTCCTCATCCATATCTTCATGATCGACATTGTTTTCGATTATTCGAGATAAGGCGATAGCATCAAGCAATGTTGCTTGTTTATGTTCCTCTAGGTAAGATTGCGCAACTTTCAATGAATCTTTTAATACGGTTTGATTTCTGGTATTGAACCATGACTCAAGCCCATTATGAAAAAACACTGATGAAAATATACACATCAAAGCTGTAGGGAAAATAGAAACCCCGGAAAATACGGCAATTAATCTTAAAGTTAATCTAGATCCTTTTTTGTGTCTATTATTCCAGAAACGCATTACTTTATTACTGATTAATCCGCAAAGAATCAAAATAAGTACTACATCCACATACAAAATTGATAAAACATTTCGTGAACTGGATTCCAGCGCGCGAATATCAGAAAATAGTACATATGTAAACATGCATGATATCGCAGACAAAGCGAGAAAAATATAAATCAATGCATCCCTAGATGTAAGTCGTTTTATAATGGTACGAACCCGTTGCTTCATTAGAATTCTTCACTTAACAAATTAAATTCTTTTAACTTTTTGTAAAGAGTATTTCGATTTATGCCTAAAATCGCAGCTGCTTTTGCCTTATTACCGAGAGTATATTTTAAAGTAACTTTTATCATGCTTTTTTCAATGGCGCTTATCGTTCTTGCATACAAACCTGAAGGAATATTGCTATGCCTATGCATGGTAAAGTATTTGTTGAGTCTACTTTCCACGAGTTTTGACAGGCTATCATCAATAATTTCATTTTCTTTAGATTCTAATGTCATATCATTCCTTCCGTGTATAAATACTATTCAGAACGTATTTCAGGTTTTCGATGAACGACAACCTTTTCTGCCTCAGGATCCTTTAACAATTGCGTAAACTTTTCATCCTTTAATTCAATCCCCGTTCCAGAAACATCTAGCCTCTTAATATTCTTCAAAATGTTATTTTGATCAAACTCTAATGTGAAAACAAAATGATCTTTCATGGAATTTCCCTTAAATGCAACTACTTCTGAGCGTGCGCCAACATAGATCAAATTAGTTTTATCTTGCTGCAACGAAGGGCTTCCACATTTTTGTATTACTTCAGACATCGTCGTCTTCCCAATCACAAAGGAACCAATTTGATCTGAAATTACGACATTTCCCCGAGAATTTACAAACGGCTCACAAGCCGATAAGAAAAACATTCCATATAATATATACTTCTTCATGAAAACACCTTTAAGCAATTGCGACTAAGTCTATCTGTTCAATAGATCTTTTTCAAGATAGATGCAGTGTTTGAGAGTTTTAATTTATAATAACAACGACATAATCTCTTAGTTATTGAAGATGCAGCTCAAGCGTTTGGGAGCTATTATAAAGGATGTTCATGTGGAGCCATTGGTGATATTGGTGTTCTTCTTTTCATGAAACAAAAAATATAATTTCAGGAGAAGGAGGCGCAATTATCATTAATAATGAACGATGTGTCGAGCGGTCGGAAATCAATGTCGTTACTAAATTTATTGAAAATCTCGAAAGGACAATGCTCTGTTTGCTAGATTCTGCATCAACGGATCTATCGAGAAATTAATTGCATTGCTAAAGTGAATCTTTCCTTGCCATTGACTCATTGATTCGGAGCTAATAATAAGTTATCTTTGTCATGCAAACAAAGTGTAGGTAATAATTGTGAAAATATTGGTTACCGGTCATAGAGGCTTGGTTGGATCTGCTATTTTGCGACGCTTGAAAGCAAAAGGTTATAGTGATTTGCTGGTAAAATCTCATGCAGAGTTAGATTTAACGGATCAATCTAAAGTAAACGCATTTTTTGAGCAAGAAAAACCAGAGTGTGTATTTTTAGCTGCGGCTCAGGTCGGAGGGATTCTTGCTAATATCACATATTCCGCGGATCTTATTTATAGCAATTTGACAATTGGTGCAAACGTTGTACATGCATCATGTAAATACGGAGTGAAGAAATTAATAAATCTCGGTTCAAGTTGTATTTATCCGAGATTAGCACCTCAGCCAATGAAAGAAGATTATCTTTTGACTGGAAGTTTAGAGCCTACAAATGAAGCATATGCCGTTGCCAAAATCGCTATCATAAAATTGTGCAAATACTACAACCAACAGTATGGAACAAACTTTATTTCGTTGATGCCGACGAATCAATATGGACCTAACGACAATTTCAACATGGAAACCGCTCATTTGCTGCCCATGATTATGAGACGTTTCCATCTTGCAAAGCTTTTGAGTAATGGCGATTTTGATTCGGTTCGTTCTGATTTTGCAAAACATCCGCTTGGTTATGCTCTGCCAAAAAATTTAAATGATAACGAAGCCATTGAACAATTGCTAAACAGTATTGGTGCATATCGAGATAAAGTTATTGTTTGGGGAAACGGTTCTGTATATCGTGAACTCATGCATTCTGATGATTTGGCTGAGGCTTGTGTGTATATCATGGAAAATTATGATGCAAAGGATATTGGAGAGTTAGTAAATATTACTGCTGGAGACGATATTCAGCTGGATAGCTTATATCCTATAGTAAAAGATATCGTAGGTTTTGCCGGGGCTATCGAATATAATAACAACTGTAGCCTTAATGGAATGCCTCGCAAACTGATGGATGCAGCAAAAATCCAATCTCTGGGATGGAGACCGAAAATATCACTACAGAACGGAATAAAAAATTTTTATAAATGGTATAGCGAAACATGAGAATGAAAAAACAATCAGAAATAACAAGTTTTCCAAAAGTAACGGTTGTAACTGTTATTTATAACTTAATAAAAGGAGGGAGAGAGCAGTATTTTCGGCAATGTTTACAATCAGTGCATGATCAGTCATATCCAAATGTTGAACATATTGTAATAGATGGTGCTTCTTGCGATGGAACTCTCAATTTACTAGAAGAATATCAAAAAAAAGGTTGGATACAATATTACAGCGAACCTGATAAAGGCATTTACGATGCTATGAATAAAGGTGCAGAAAAATCTACTGGAAAATATATTGTTTTTCTTAACTCCGATGATTTTTTTCACAATAGAACTTCGATAGAAATAAGTATAAAACAATTGGAAAAAGATCAAGCTGATTTTTCCTGCGGAACGGCTAGAATAGTTGATGCTGAGAAACCTGTTGCATTAGTGTATCCAAAGGTTGAATTTTTCATGTTTTTTACTCCTTTTTGTCATCAGACAGTTTTTATGAGAAAAGATGTTTTTTTTAAAGAGTATGGATTTAATGTAGGAAAATATAAAATTATTGCTGATCATGATCTTATTACACGTATGATTCTTAAAGGATATAAACTATCAATTGTTGATGATATATTAGTTTCATATAGATTAGGGGGATTTTCGAATCAACTTTCTAATGAAACTATGATGTTGCAGAAAGAATATTTTTCCAAGTTGATCGAAGTTAACTCTAATGCGCGTGAGTATAAATTAAATGTTAACGAACTGAAGAGATTATCTTCGACAGTCTGTGATAATGTGAAGAAAGCTCTTTCTCATTTGCATTATGAGAAAACGAAAAAAAAGTCCATAAGGGTAGTAATAAAAAGATATTTCTATCCTATAATAAAAATTTACAAAATATTGAGAGTTCCTCTCTTTTCTATAGAAAAATTAAATGTCCCTATTTATTCATTACGAAAAACGTATCGCTTTCTTTCAGTTAAATTATTTGAAAAGAAAATGACTCCGACTGAAGAACAATACAGAATACTTTACATTCCGATATTAACTATAAAACATTTAGAATAAAGTGCAAAATCGTAGTGTTTTTAGACGATAATTTTGTTAGATTTTAGCTCAGATTAATAGCTGGTGTTTGTATGAAAAAAGCATTGATAACGGGAATTACAGGACAGGATGGATCTTATTTGGCAGAACTTTTGCTTGAAAAAGGGTACGAAGTTCACGGCATGAAACGACGTGCATCATCATTTAATACTCAGCGTATAAATCATTTATATCAAGATCGGCATAAACAAAATTCGAAGCTCAAGTTGTATTACGGAGATTTAACTGATTCAACGTGTTTGATTCGCTTAATTCAGGAAATTCAGCCTGACGAAATATACAATCTTGCTGCCCAATCTCATGTGCGAGTTTCTTTTGACTGTCCGGAATATACTGCCAATGCAGATGGTCTTGGTGCTTTGCGTATATTGGAAGCTTTGCGTATTTTGGGGTTTGAGAAAAAAACAAAATTTTATCAAGCATCTACTTCAGAACTTTACGGGTTAGTACAAGAAACACCGCAAAAAGAGACAACACCGTTTTATCCGCGTTCTCCTTACGCTTGTGCTAAATTATATGCTTATTGGATTACGGTAAATTACCGCGAGGGATACGGAATGTTCGCTTCTAATGGTATTTTGTTTAATCATGAATCACCGCGGCGTGGGGAAACTTTTGTTACTCGGAAAATCACTCGTGCAGCTGTTCGCATTAAGCTTGGTTTAGAGCAAAAGCTTTATCTTGGTAACCTTAATTCAAAACGAGATTGGGGGCATGCAAAAGATTATGTGGAAGGCATGTGGAAAGTTCTTCAGCAAGATCGACCGGATGATTTTATTTTAGCAACAGGTGTGACGACAACTATACGTGATTTTTGTAAAATGACGTTTAAAGAAGTTGGTATAGATCTTGAATTTGTTGGTAATGGAATTGACGAAAGAGGAATAGATAAGGTAAGTGGAAAAACGATTATCGAAATTGATCCTCGATATTTCAGACCAACAGAAGTCGATCTTTTGTTAGGAGATGCTTCCAAAGCTCATAAAAAGTTAGGATGGCAACCAAAATATACGCTTGATATGCTTGTAAAAGAAATGGTCGCAGAAGATATGAATGAAGCAACACGAGCTTTAGTTCTACGAAACAATGGTTACAATGAATTAAATCCTCAAGAGATTTAGAATGTAAAATATTAGGATAAAATGCAGAAAATTATTCATTACTTTTATGATGATGTTGATATTTGGCACAAAGGGAAAGCTCACAGTGTTTTTCGCATTTGTTATGCGTCATGGGTACGGCATTGTTCTGATTATGAACTAAAGTTGTGGCATCCTGAAATGTCGGAGTTTCAGCAAATGCTGCATGACAGTTATTTTTTGCGCGAATGTTATAATCGTAAAATTTGGGCATTGGTTGCCGATTATGTAAGATATTATGCACTATATCATTTTGGTGGAATCTATCTTGATACAGATGTTCAGTTGCTGGAAAATTTTGATAAATATCTGAATAAGCCGTTTTTTATAAGTATAGAAGGCGATATTATCGATGGTGAAAATGTTCCTGAACCTGCTGTAATGGGCGGAGAAAAAGGACATCAACTTTTTAAAGATATGTTAGATATATATAATTCAGAACAAATATTAAAAATTGAATATTTTATTGCAAATATTGTGATGTCCAATTATTTAAAAAATAAAATTGGATTCAAAATGATAGAATATCCCGCGAATTTACAGCAAAAAGCTAAAGCATTTTACGATGACTATAACAATAAAAAAATTACGGATTTTGAACTTTATCGGAATCAAGAAGTATTTAAAGACGATAAGCTAAATGTTGAAATTTATCCATCAGAATATTTTTGTCCGACTTGGGATTCGTTTGGTTTTCGTGCTTTTACAGAAAATACAGTTGCCATTCATTGGAATCAAAGTTCTTGGTGGAAAGATTACAATCAATTAAGAGATTTGGAAACGTTAAGATATAAAGAATGGTATAAACGTGTTTGGTATAGACAATCCACAAGAATTGCCAATTTTATAACATGCATGATTCCGAATAAAACATTAAGACGCAAAGCGAGAAAATATATTAAAGAGAAAATACGTTTTAAGTAGTGATTGATACAATAATAGTGTTAGTGTATCATCGGCATGTGAT
>SUUU01000002.1 GCA_015062335.1 Alphaproteobacteria bacterium | reverse complement strand
CCTTAAGAACGATAGGATCAATATGTATATCCCTTTAGCAACAAAGTACCGGCCTCAAAAATTTTCTGATGTTGTCGGGCAGGATATAGTTGTAAAAATTCTTTCTAAAGCAGTTCAAAAGGATAGAGTAGGGCATGCTATTTTGTTTTCAGGTACTCGAGGGGTAGGGAAAACAACGCTGGCGAGAATTTTAGCAAAGTCATTACGATGTGAAAAACGCCAATCGAGCGAAAGTGATCCTTGTTGCAAGTGCCAATCGTGCCAGAATTTTTCTAAAGATTCTCAAATTGATGTAATAGAAATTGACGCGGCAAGTAATACGGGTGTTGATGATGTCAGGGAAATCATAGAATCTTGCAGATATCGGCCGTCATCGGGGATGTATAAAATCTTTATCATTGATGAAGTTCATATGTTGTCCAAAAGTGCTTTTAATGCGTTATTGAAGACACTGGAAGAGCCTCCACCTCACGTGAAATTTTTGCTTGCAACAACGGAAACATATAAAGTTCCGGAAACAATTTTATCCAGAGTGATGAGACTTGATTTAAAAAATGTAGATGAAAATGTTATTGCTCAGTATTTATCTTCGATTTGTAATCAAGAGGGAATAGTTGCGGGAGCAGATGTTCTGAATTTGATAGCAAGAGCCGCAAATGGATCGATAAGAGACAGTATCTCTATACTGGATCAGGCGATAAATATGCTAGATAATAACATGCTGATTTTATCAGATATTCAGGAAATGTTAGGGTTTACTGATGATAAGGTAATGGTAGGATTATTTGCTTCAGTACTTTCTGGTAATCTGAAAGAGTCGATCATTCAATACCGAAAAATTATTGCAAGTGGAGGATCTCCTGAGGTAATAGTTTCTCGTCTGATGGATTACGTGCATCTTGCTTCTTGTATGAAATCGCAGATTGAGTTGTTACCTGATGTTGTGCTGAGCGATTGTGAATCCGAGTTTAGGCGAATCGTCGAAAAAACAAGTCTTGCGGTATTAACACGAATATGGCAAATGTTGGTGAAAGGCAGTTATGAGCTTAAATTTACGGATCGTCCGGAGTTGGTGGTTGAGATGCTTTTGATGCGCATCAGTTACTCCAGTGATATCCCTGATCTTTATCAGATTATAAAAAAACTGGAATCCGAAAATTTTGAGAATGGTAATCAGCATGATATAATTCCGCGTCAGGGAAAGTCATCACTTATTGAAAGTGCTATGAATATGTTCCCAAATGCGACGGTTCAAAAATAAAGGAGATTACTATGAATATTAATCAGCTTATGAAACAAGCTCAACAAATGCAAAAAAGTTTGGCAGAAGCACAAAGCAAATTAGCAGTGACCGAAACGGAAGGTTCTGCAGGGAATGGTATGGTTCATGTCGTGATTGATGGAAAGGGCGCAATTAAGACATTAACTATTGATCCCAAGTTGATGAATCCGGATGATGCTGACATGGTTGCGGATTTAGTTGTTGTTGCTTTCAATGAAGCGAAGGCAAAATTGGACGAAATCGCATCAACAAGTATGAGTGGGTTGGTTCCTCCAGGATTAAAGCTCCCTTTTTAGTAAGAAGGATTTATTAGGGACGACCATATGCTAAAATATTTGTTTAGTGACTCTTATGGTAGGGATTTTTCTGAAAGTGGTTCTGTAATTTCCGGAAAAGTCGGCAGTTTTGTTATCAACTTGGATCGTGCGACAGAACGTTGGAATTTTATAAAGCGAAGCGTTGAGGCGTTAGGATTCCAAACAGCTCGTATTTCTGCTGAGGATGGAAATTTGCTTTCAGATGATTACATCAATTCAATTTCAGATAAAGAACGTTATAGACGTTATTTCAAAATGTATCCCGAGAAAGGAACCATTGGTTGCTCTCTCAGTCATGAGAAAGCGTGGAAAGAGTTTTTGTTATCAGATTGTGAGTTTGCGTTGATTTTTGAAGATGATGCAAGTTTTGATCCTTCAGTTTTGAAAAATTGTGTAGAAGATGCAATTAAATATCGTCAATTATGGGATGTTTTAGAGTTGGAACCTTATCATCATGGGAGCCCTGTTGCTATACGAAGAATTAACGCTAGTCATTCTATGTGTGTCTATTTCTCAAATATTACACATGCGGGGTGTTACTTAATCAATCGTGCAACGGCTCGAAAATTTTTACAAAAAATGTATCCTATTTTTGTTCCTTTAGACCATTACATAAATGCGGCTTGGGAATTCGATGTTAAATATATCGGCGTTGAGCCACGTGTTGTACGTCAAAGGACTTGCGCATCTCAAATAAAAACGACTTCTTCGAAGAAGTTTAGCGATATTCGAACAATTTGCAGTAACGCTTTGTACAATATTCGAAGATCTGTTGTTTGGTTTTTATACTCGTGCTACATAAAAATAACATTATGTAAAAATTAAGCATATTTATTGATGACTATTTTTTGAATCGTTTGGGATAAATGGGATTACAAAAACTCCGCTGACTGTGAACAACATTGCTAACAAAATCGATGTTAAGGATGATTCTACTATCATTCCAATACAGAAAAACGTTGCAGTTATAGCTATCAAGAGTTTGCCATATGCTTTTTTTGAAAAAGAAAGTTTTATATATGCTAAACAGCATATCAAATACACAATAAGGAACGATTTCACTGAAAAATCAATAATGTATGTAATTTGTGCTGATAAATTTTGATCTAATGTAAAAATTAAAATTGGAATCATTCCGAGGCAGCTGATTAAAACGCTAACATAGGGAGATCCCGCAGAATTTTTTCTGGCGAAAATTCTCGGCAACAAATTTGCTTGAGCTAGCCCCAAAGAAATTTGAGCCGAGGTTAAAATCCACGCATTTAGCGTTCCAATACACACTAAAGATGTGATAATTGAGATGGACAATGACACATTTTTTCCGATGACGGCATTGATTGCATCCACGAACGGGGCTTTACTGATAACTAATTTTGCGCTAGGTAGCACTCCCATGATCGCAATATGATTGATAATGTAAATCAGGGCTACACTCACGGTTCCCAACACTATAGCTCTAGGTATTGTTACAGAAGGATTTTCGACGGCTTCAGCCGGAGTGGTGGCGCTCTCTACTCCGATGAAACACCAAAACGCAATAGCAGTTACAGCTGGGATTAGTGATAGCACTGATCTATCAGCGTATTCTTTCAGAACAACAGCATTTGAAGCATCGAAATTTTTAAAGATAATTGCCGGTACTGCAACAAACGGAATAAATTTTAAAATTGTTAAAACAAATTGTAATTTCCCTGATAAGACAACGCTTCTACAATTTATATAGGTTAATCCTATCAATAATGCTATTTCCAGTGTTAAATACAAAATAGGAGATTGATATTCTCCGAAAAATGGATGTAGGCAAGCAACAGCTGTTATTACTACAACGGAGCTACTAATCCAAGAAATCAACCAATAAGTCCATCCTGTAAAGAAAGCAGGCAAGCGTCCAAACATTTTTTGAATATATACATGAGGTCCTCCAGTTTTGGGAAATTCTTCGCATAATCCTGCAAATACGAAAGCGAGTAATAAGGCCCCTAATCCCGCGAGAATCCAGCCTAAAACGCTAAAGGCTCCGAAAGGAGCTAGTACTGATGGTACGACAAAAATTCCCGAACCGATTTGACTGCCGAATACGATTGCTAACACTGATCCAAAACCTAATTTTTTTTGTGTCATAATATCTCTTTAATTACCTGTCCGGAGTTTAGCACGGCATTTAATGATGCCAAAGCGAAAAATTATGGCTAATGAACTGGGTTGCTGGACTTATTTCTTTCTCTACTGTATTATCATCGATTGAGATGCGTGTAGAAACGCAGGAGTTTTTTAGAGGTAATTATGGAACACGTTAAAGTAATTTTGTTGCAGCGAGTCGCGAAACTTGGTGTTATTGGGGATGTGGTAAATGTAAAGCCGGGCTTTGCTAGGAATTATTTGCTCCCGAAAAAGATTGCGTTGAGGGCAACTGAGAGTAATTTAAAGTATTTTGAACAACAAAGAGCTCAAATAGAGGCAGATAACGCCAAGACCAGAGCGGAAGCGGAAAAAATCGCTGAAAAGATGCAGAATTTGGCTGTTACGTTAGCTCGTCAAGCTAGCGAAAAAGGTCAGTTATATGGGTCTGTTACAGGTCGTGATGTTGCTGCAGCGATTAGGGCTCAGGGATTTATGATTACTGCTGGACAAGTAAATTTGGACTCTCCTATTAAGGTTTTAGGGGTTTACGAGTTGGCTATAGATTTACATCCTGAGGTGTCGGTTAATGTTAAATTAAGCGTAGCAAAATCCGAAGAGGAAGCATTGTCCCAAATAAGCGAAACTGAGGCGCAGGTTGAGGAAACTACATCGGAGCAAAAATAAAATATGAAATTAGTGTTGACCCCTGAAGACATGAATCTCATTGAGAAAAGGTTGTCGGAGGCAACGCCGGCTCCTTGGAGTGTCATTGAAAAAGAAGGGGTTGATACGGTTTGGGTTTCCCCCAACTTGGATGGAAATCCTATTGCTTTGTTTGATTATCGTAACGGTATCCAAAACAGAGCTGATGCTTATTTTGTGGCTACGGCCAGGGAATATGTTGGCGTTATGCTCAAAGAAATCAAGGATCTTCGTAACAGAGTTTTAGAGTTGGTCCAATCCAATAATCTAGAGTTTCAAAAACGTATGGACCTTCAGACCGAATTGAATGAGTTGAAAAAGCTGTTGAACAAATCTGATGAGTATAAGTAGCTTTATTTTCGGAGATCCTCTTAAAACAGAAAATCTTGCTTCTGAACAATTGAATAAAACAAAGGCCCTTGCGGTGTTTGCATCGGATGTTTTGTCGTCAGTTGCATATGCTACGGAGGCAATTTTGATCGCTCTCGGAGTAGTATTGTCTTTGACGTTTCCTATCCCGATTGCTTTAACTATTACGGGATTGTTATTTATAGTAATTTGCTCTTATTGGCAGACGTTAAAAGCTTACCCTAAAGGAGGCGGGGCATTTGCTGTAGCTAAAGACAATCTTGGAGAGTTTTTTGGATTAATAACTGCTTCAGCGCTGTTTATAGATTATAGTTTGACGGTTGCGGTCAGCTTATCAGCGGGAGCCTCAGCCATTGTGTCAGCGTTTCCTAGCTTGTCTAACCATGTCGTTGCTATCTGTGTAACTATTTTGGTATTTATTTCTGTTTCTAATTTAAGAGGAGCTCAAGAATCTGCAGGTTTCTTTTCTATTCCGACGTATTGCTTTATTGTTGTTATGTTTTCGATGATTATTTTTGGTCTGTTTGCGGAAGAGGGAACTCCCAAATTTGTAATTCCATCAAATCATGAAACGTTGGTTGAAGGGGCTGCGCTTTGGATAGTTTTGAGGGCTTTTTCCTCAGGATGTTCCGCGTTGACAGGTATTGAAGCTATTGCCAGCGGTGTTACGGCATTTAAGCCTCCTCAATATAAGAATGCCAGAATTACATTAATTTTCATGGGGATGATTTTGGCATCTATGTTTTTGGGAATTACTTATTTATCACATAAGTTTTTCATTGTTCCTAACTACTCTGAAACGGTATTGTCACAAATCGCAAAACACGTTTTTGGTATTAATGTTTTTTACTACATTACCCAGTTTTTAACAGCATGCATTTTGTTTATGGCAGTGAATACATCGTTTGCTGGATTTCCTCGATTAGCAAGCGTTTTAGCCAAAGAGCGATATATTCCAACGCGTTTTGCTAATCTTGGCGACAGGTTGGCCTATTCGAATGGTATCATTGCTCTTGCTATAGTTGCTTTCTTTTTAATTATAACCTTTAATGGGCAGACTCAAGCACTGCTTCCATTGTACGCTTTGGGGGTTTTTATATCTCTTACATTGTCTCAGGCTGGAATGGTGAAGTTTTTGTGTCAGAAAAAAGAGAAGTATTGGAAAGCTAAAGCGACGATGAGCGCGTTAGGTGCTTGCGCTACATTTGTGACATTGTTAATTATCATTGAAAGCAAGTTTTTAGACGGAGCATGGATGGTATTGATTCTGAATGCTTTGCTGTTTTTTGCTTTCAAGAAGGTCCATCAAAGATATGAACAAACAAATGATGAACTTGATTTGAAAAGTGGAGGATTAAATCAATATTTAACGAGGTATGAGCATTATTGTCCTAAAGTAGTGGTTCCGGTATCAAGATTACATAAGGGGACCTTAAATGCGTTGAGATTTGCTCAATCGTTGTCATCGGATGTTACCGCAGTGATTATTAATGTAAATAATCAAGAAACAGAAAGATTAAAATTGGTATGGAGATCAATGAATTTTTCTATCCCGTTGGTTATTTTGAGTTCGCCGTATCGATCAATAGTGAATCCTTTTTTGGATTTTTTATTTGAGCAGGATAATAGAGATCCGGAGAAAGGGAAAGCGATTGTTGTAATGTCAAGTTTTGTTCCTGGGCAATTTTGGCAGAACATTTTACATAATCAGACCGCTACTATTTTTAAAACAGCGCTGTTATATAAAAGGCATGTAAGTGAACAAACTCGAGTTATCGTTGAAATTCCTTACCAAATGAGATTGGACGCTCAATAATTAGTTTTTTATGGTCAAAAATCTAAGTTGCTGTAATGACTTACAGGAGGCATATTAGGAATGCGATCTTGAAGGATTTCCCTGAATGAAGGTCTGGACTTGATTCTGGCGTACCAGTTTTTGGTTTTCGGATAGTTGTTCCACTCAATGGTTCCCAAATAATCGATGCAAGAAATATGTGCGGCTGCTGATATATCGGCAAGAGTAAAGGTTTCACCAGCAAGCCAGTTTCTGCAATCGATCAGCCAATCAATGTAATCGAAATATTTTTTGATATTGCTATTTCCTCTGCGAATGCTTGATGAATCTGGAGAAGATCTATCAACATATTTTCTTATGAGTTTTTCAAATACGATGTTGTTCGTTACTTCTGCAAAAAAGTAAATGTTGAAAAGAGATGAAATACGATGAGCTTCTGATATTTCGTTTTCTGACACTCCCCATAAGGAAGAAGCTCGGGAGTTTTTCTCAAAATAATTAATGATGGAGAAGGTTCCTTCCAGAATAGTTCTGTTTGATAATTCTAGTGTCGGAATATCCACGAACATATGAACATCTCGAAAAGTTTTTTTTCGTTGCCAAGGAGATTCCTCTATTAAGTTAAAATCAATCTGTTTTTCTTTTAAGAAGATTCTTACGATTCTACTGAAAACATCTAGTGGATAATGATATAAATCGGTCATATTTTTTCTCTATACTGCATGTAGTATACCAAAATATTGCTTGCTAAACTATATGTTGTATTTAATATTGTTGAATTTTTCATGTAAAATCAGCTTTTGAGTTAAAATAGATTTGTAATTTTGTCAATTTTGGTTTTTCTGCTTTGAAAGCTGCAGATTTCAAAAAACAGTCTTGATTTCGCCCTGTATTTTGGATTACACTGCAGGAAAGAAGAGGTGCAAGATGAACAATGATATAGTGATTGATGACGTTGAATTAAAAGAAGAAGAGAGACAAAGATGCGAGGTTTGGACTCGAGTTATGGGATATTATCGGCCGACTTCTTTTTTTAATGTTGGCAAACAAGGCGAGCATGAGGAAAGAGTGCACTTCGATGAAAAAGTTTCTTGTGTTGATGCAGATATGCGTTATGCAGATATGAAAGATTATAAAGATTGCGCTTGTTGAGTAATTTCAAGTAGGGTCTTATGGAACGTCTGTTGGTCGGAGGGATAGTTTCGCTTACTACTGTGGATTATCCGGGGCATTTGGCAAGCGTTGTGTTCCTTCAGGGGTGTCCTTGGCGTTGTGTGTATTGTCACAATCCTCATTTGCAAGCTATGTTGCCGGTGGAATCTCTACCATGGGAAGATGTGTTGGCTTTGATTGAAATGAGGAGGGAGTTTGTTGAGGCTGTAATTTTTAGTGGAGGAGAACCGTTGGCCCAAGGAGAGGTTCTGTCGTCCGCGATAAATGACGTAAAGAATCTTGGATATAAGGTTGGTTTGCATACAACAGGGGCGTATCCTGACAGATTTTCGAAGTTGTTGCATGTGTTGGATTGGGTTGGTTTTGATGTTAAACATTCTTTTAGGGATTACGAGCAAATTACAAATGTTCAGGGAAGTGGAAATGTTGCGTTGGAAAGCTTGAAGATACTGATAGCTTCTAACGTGGATTTTGAAGCCAGAATGACTTTGTATGATCGTATCCCATCTGATGCTGTTGTTGATACTTTGAAGGATATAGCGCTGATGGGGGTAAAAACGGTTGCTTTACAAAAATGTAGAGATAAAAACGAAAATGTAGTTGAACATCCGATATTTTCTGATAAACTTCTCTTGGAGAATCTATCAAAGTACTTTGATAATTTTTATATTCGAGGTTAGGTAAGTTGATGGGTTTGTTTTTTTATAAAATGTAGGGGTACAATGGCTGATCATAAGTCCGCTTTAAAGAGAATAAGGCAAACAAAAACTAGGACTATCAGAAATAAAGATAGAATTAGTCGTATTAAGACATTTATTAAGAAATTTACGTTGGCGCTTGGTGGTGAAAACGCGGAGGCGTCGTTTTCTGCCGCTCAATCTGAGATCGAAAGGGGCGTGTCCAAAGGCGTTCTTCACAAGAATGCCGCGAGTCGTAAGATTTCTCGTTTGCATAAAATGTTGAAGGCTTCAGTGGCAAAGTAGGTATGTCTTTTGTCGATAATCAGGAGTTGAGTAGTGCTTGGAGCTCTGTCTGTGCAGAGCTTCAGTCAGTTTTGGGGGATGCCGTTGTAAATAACTGGATATCTCCTGTGATTCCTGAGAAGTTGGAAGACGGCGTACTGTATCTTCTGGCCCCGAATGCTTTTTGGAGAGATTGGGTTAGAAATAATTATGAACTCAAAATACTGAGAGTATGTTCGAGACGTTATCCGGAAATTGTCAGTCTTGAGTTGAAGGTGGTAACGGATGCTCGTCAGGGTTTTTCTGCACCTTTATCAGTTGATAATCAAGTAGAATCGGCAAATCCATCGAGTGATAATTCATTTGGTATTTCGCTAGACCCAGATTTAACTTTTGATAAATTCGTTGTCGGAAAACCTAATGAGTTGGCTTATGCTGCGGCGTTAAGGGTTGCAGAATCTGATAAGGTGGCTTTTAATCCTCTGTTTTTATACGGGGGCGTTGGATTGGGAAAGACCCATCTGATGCATGCTATAGCTTGGAGTATAAAAGCTCGAGATAAAAAGCGAACTATTGCATATATGTCTGCTGAAAAGTTTATGTATCAATTTATCAGATCTGTGAGATATAAAGATACAATGGCTTTTAAAGAGCAATTTCGTTCGGTGGATGTCCTTATGATAGATGACATTCAATTTATTTGTGGAAAAGAGTCTACGCAAGAGGAGTTTTTTCATACGTTTAATACGTTGGTGGATAACAACCGCCAAGTTATTGTATCGGCGGATAAATCTCCATCTGATTTGGAAGGGATGGAAGAACGGTTAAAATCACGGTTAGGATGGGGACTTGTGGCTGATATTCATCCTACCACTTATGAATTAAGACTGGGAATATTGCAATCTAAAGCTGCTTCGGCATCTGTGGCTATACCTGATAAAGTTCTTGAGTTTATTGCCCATAAAATTACATCTAACATAAGAGAGCTGGAGGGAGCGTTGAATAGGGTTGTTGCTAGTGCTACATTGATTGGGCGACAGGTAACGATTGATAGTGCTCGAGACGTTTTAGCCGATCTACTGCGAACGAATTCTAGAAAAGTAACGATAGAGGAGATTCAGAAAAAAGTTGCTTCTCATTACGCAATCAAGTTAAGTGATATGTTTTCTGCAAAAAGATCGCGTCAAATTGCTTTACCAAGGCAGGTGGCAATGTATCTTTCCAAAAAACTAACAACAATGTCCCTTCCAGAAATAGGTAAAAATTTTGGAGGAAAAGATCATACGACGGTTTTGCATGCTGTACGAAAAATTGATGAATCAATGCAAAATGACGTTAATTTGTCGGAAGACATCAAATTGTTAATAAAAATCTTGCAAAGATAAAGATTCGATCATCTATTGATGTTTTTTAGTATTAGAGGAAATGGAAATGAATGAGACAATAATATCGTCTAAAGAAACAACAAAGAATTTAGTGTTTATATTTCATGGATATGGCGCGAATAAGGAAGATATGTGGAGAGAAGCTGAAGCTTTCTCAACGGTTTTGCCGTATGCTGAGATTCATGTTCCTGACGGGTTTGAACAATGTGGATGGGCAGGCGGATATCGGTGGTTTCCACTTGAAAATAATGATGTAGATCAATGGGGAAAGTGCTTACAAGAAGCGGAGTCCAAAATTATTGGATACATAGATCAGATCAAAGATGAAAAAAATCTGCAGTATAGTGATATCGTTTTAGCGGGATTTTCTCAAGGAGCAATGGTTGCTCTGTCATTAGGGGTATTCTACGGGATGAAGGCAGCGATTTCATTTTCAGGATTAATTTTAAGTCCGGAACGATATTTGGGTAAAAAAAGCTCAACAAAAGTATTATTAACTCATGGATATATGGATGAAGTATTGCATAGAGATGTTTTGGAAATGACTAAATCGGCGATGCAAAAATCAGGCATATTTACAGAATCGGCACTTGATGAAAATATAGGGCACTCTATCAGTGACTATCTTTTAAATAATGCAATGGACTTTTTGAAAAGCTTGTAATAAGCTGATTTTAGCGATTGTTAAGGGAGTGTTTATGTCTGTATCAGTAGATGATGTAAAAAAGGTTTCTAAGCTAGCAAAAATTAAAGTTAGTGATGAAAAAGTTGTTGAGCTACAGCGCAGTCTTAACAATGTTTTAGATTTTGTAGAGCAATTATCAGAAATTGATTGTTCCATGGTTGATGACTCTGTACAATATTCCACAAAAATACATGAGCGGAAGGATATAGTGATTCCTACGGATCCGACAATCATGTCAAATGCTCCGGAAAAAGAGTGTAATATGTTTGTGGTTCCCAAAGTGATTGGTTGAGAGGAGGATGTGATGAAAAAGGTACACATGACTCCTCAGGGATATAAAGTCCTTGAGGAAGAGCTGAAAAATTTAAAATTTGTGGAGAGGCCGGCAATCGTAAATGCGATATCTGAAGCGAGGGCCTTGGGTGATTTGTCTGAAAATGCGGAATATCATTATGCAAAAGACAAACAAGGATTTATTGAAGGACGCATTAGAGAGCTTGAGTCGAAATTATCCAGAGCGGAGGTGATTGACATCACAAAACTGGCAGGAAAGAGTGTTAAATTTGGATGTACTGTAACGATTTGTGATGTTTCTACGGATGAAAGCACAACCTACAAGATTGTAGGAGTTGATGAGGCAGACATTAAGAAAAAGTTGTTATCCGTAGAATCTCCGTTGGCGAAGTCGTTAATAGGAAAAGAAGTTGGAGATGAATTTAAGTTGGTTACTCCATCCGGAAGTAGAGAATACGAAATTATTGAAGTTCAATACAAATAGGAGGAGAGAGTGTTTGATTTATCAGAAAAAGTTGCATTAATTACGGGGGCAACCGGGGCAATTGGAAAGGCGATTGCAAAGGCGTTGCATTCTAGAGGTGCTATTGTTGCTCTTTCAGGTACTAAGGCTGAAAATTTGGAAATTCTGGCAAGGGAATTTGCGGAGAGAGTTTTTTCGTTTGCGTGCAATTTAGGTTCTCCTGTCGCAATTGAGGAGTTGGTTGCTAATGTTAATGCCTCATGTGGAAAGATTGATATTCTTGTAAATAATGCGGGCATAACCCGTGATAACTTAATGGTTCGTATGTCTGATCAAGATTGGGCGGATGTGTTGAGTGTTAATTTGGAAGCCCCTTTTAGATTAATGAAGTTGGTGGCAAAAGGAATGATGAAAGAAAGATGGGGAAGAATCATTAATGTTTCTTCCATCGTTGGAGCAATCGGCAACCCTGGGCAGTCTAATTACGCAGCATCGAAGGCCGGATTGTTTGGGCTAACGAAATCAGTTGCGGCTGAGTTGGCCAAAAGAAATATTACGGTCAATTGTATTGCTCCAGGATTTATTGCATCACCGATGTCTGACAAAATACCGGAAACTCAAAAAAGCATTTTAGAGTCGAAAATTCCCATGGGGCGTATCGGACAGCCTGAAGAAGTTGCATCAGCTGTTTGCTTTTTGGCAAGCAAAGAAGCATCATATGTTACTGGACATGTGCTACACGTCAATGGCGGGCTTGCTATGATATAAGATGGCAGTACAAAGGAATTTTCAATTTCATTTTTCTCATGGAAAGATCGCTTGTGTAGTTTTTGATTTCGAAAAATCGGACGATTCATTTTTGGAGATGCTTTCGAGCGATGAGAGAAAGGTTTCATCGTCATTTAGCTCGTTAAGTCGTAAGTTAGAGTATGGATTTTGTCGATGTGGCGCTAAGATTGCACTATCAATGTTGGTTCCGGATTTGATAAATAAAAACATCAGCGTGAGAAATGAATCCGCAGGTTATCCGTATTTTTTTTCATCGACTGACGATATAGGTGATTATTTTGTTACACTGTCTCATTCTGGTTGTAAATCGATTTCGGTTGTTTCAGATTTTGCTTGCGGTGTTGATATTGAATTTTGGAACACTAACAGAGTTAGAGCGATGAAAAAATTATCACCGGAATTTAATGAATCTTCGAAATTATTAGCAGCTTGGTCTTTAAAGGAATCATTGGTAAAGGCAGTGCATACTGGGTTTATAAAAGATTTTTCCGAATATAGAATTGATCAACTTAAAGTGGAAAATCATTATGCGGAGTGTTCATTTGTTAATTTTCCTGATTATGTAGGGATTGCAAATATACATCATCACCAATCTGTTTCGATAGTTACAACAAAAAAGTATTCAGGATTTTTTCATCAGTTTAAATCATTTATGGAGAATTTATGATTCAATCACTAACAGGAAATTTGTGGCATGTACGGTATAAGGATTTTCTTACAAAAGAGAATGTTTGCGAAATTTTGCTAAAAAATCGAGGATTTGATCAAGATTTTTTGGATGCAAAATTAAAAAATACAATGCCGGATCCTTACGTTTTCAAGGATATGGAAAAAGCCGTAGAGCGAATTGTTAAAGCAATGTTTGAAAAACAGCCTATCGCGATTTTAGGTGATTATGATGTTGATGGGGTATCATCTACTAGTATTTTTGTGAAATTTTTTCAAACATTTTTGGCTAAATATGAATACTGTATTCCTGATAGGATGGAGGACGGATACGGTCTGAATATCAATAATATAAAAAAATATAAAAACCATCTAATTATAGCAGTAGATTGCGGCTCAAATTCTCATGAAGAACTCGAATATGCAAAAAATCACGGTATAGAAGTAATAGTTATTGATCATCATAAAATGACATCCATTCCTTCTGCTGTGGCGGTAGTAAATCCTCATCGTCCTGATGAAAAAGACGATTTCAAATACCTTTGTGCGACGGCATTGGTTTTTATGTGCATTATCGGTATTCGTCGAAAATTGCAGGGGACATCGTACAAAGAAAATCGACGTACTCCGGATATAAGAAGCTACTTGGATTTGGTAGCCATCGCAACGATTTGCGATGTGATGCCATTAATATCGTTGAATCGGGCGTTTGTAAAATTTGGATTACAGATACTGAAGCAAAAAAGCAATTTAGGAATAAATGCGCTGATGACATTAGGAGAAAAAACCGAGATTAACGAGGAAACTATCGGATTTTTTATAGGGCCACATTTAAATGCGGCAGGAAGAGTCGGATCTGCAGATATCAGTGTTAAACTTTTGACCTCTTCCAATGTTGAAGAGTCACAGAATTTAGCGTTGGAATTGTTACGCTTAAATAAATTTCGGCAGTCTGTGGAAACATTAATTTGTGATGAAGCAGAGAAAGATATAGGTTCTCAAGATTCTTGTATATGTGTTTTTAATCCAAATTGGCATTTAGGAGTCATTGGGATTGTCGCTGGAAGATTAAAAGAAAAATACAATAAACCCTCAATAGTGATTTCATGTGATGCCCATAAGATGGGGAAAGCTTCTTGTCGATCAGTTCCAGGAGTAGATATTTCGGCAATTATTAGGAAAGGGATTGAATCAGGGATTATCGATTCAGGTGGAGGTCATCTCTTGGCAGCAGGATTTTCTATACCAACTGAAAACATTTCTCAGCTAAAGCAATTTTTACAACAAGAAATCAGCATTCAAGAGAGTGTAAGAGTATTTGAGACAGAAGGCTTTATTGATGGCAGAGCCTGCAATATTGATTTCGTAAATACTTTTTCGGCGCTATCTCCGTTTGGTGAAGGGAATAAATTACCGACATTTGTGTTGTCTAACGTTACGGTATCAAATGTTCGAGTGCTAAAGGCACAACATATTTGTGCAACTCTAAATTTGGAAAATAATATCACAGTCAAAGGTTTGGCATTTCGAAGTGCGGGGACGTGTTTGGGTGATATTCTTCTGAGCTGTCCAAATAAATGCAGTTTGCTGGTAGCGATGACGATATCATGCTGGCAGAATAAACAAACTCTTAACTTTTTAATTAAAGATGTTGCAGAAATGAAACATCTTTAGCGTGCTTAGGTTGAGACATGTTGATTTCGTATGTTGCCGAAAATACTCTAGACGGGTAGTTATGTATAGGAGTTGTAGTATGAAACGTAAGTTAGCGTTGTTGTTTTCTCTGTTGCCGATGATGTGTTACAGTGCAGAGGGTAGTGAAGCGATAGGTGAAAACGCTGTCGCATCAGGCGATGATAAATTGTTTCACGAAATAGTTGATGAATTTGCTAGGAGTCACAATGTTTGTACACGTTGGACATTTGATGGAAGTATAACGAACGCGATGGTCATGACGAATCAATCACATGATGCTGATGGGAATTGTTTTCCGTCTTTAGAAGGTGATGTATACATAAAATATGACAATCAGTACAATGGATTAGGGTACGGATTAGAAATCGGGAACAAAATAAGAAACGGTTTACTAAAGGGTGGAGCAGCTATCGTTGATACGTCCTATGTATATGTCGAGTCAGATAAATATGGAAAATTTAAGTTCGGATATACAAACTCTGCGGCGGATACTTTTTCTCTTTCTTATGCAAGTGTCTTGACGGGATATGCTGGACCTGATAGCGGAAATCTCAGTAATTTCTATGCGCAAACTTCAGGCTCTATTATCGCAACTGGGTTTGAAAGGGATGACAATAAGTCTCTAAAAGTCGTGTGGTTATCTCCAACGATTAATGGTTGGTCTATGGGATTATCTTACTCACCGAGTAGTCGAGATGCCCATTTGTTTAAAGAAGACCGAAACAAAATCGGGAAGGATTATAGTCCTGCGCAAAATTTTGCAGATCAAACGTCATATTCAAGACACAATTTTACCGGTGGTATTGCTTATGAGTACGGAACACCTGATGCATTTAATGCAAAGATTGCGGTTGCCGGCTGGTATGCTCAGGGCGAGTCAGATTTCGTAAAAGTGCGTAAGGTGTGCGGGTATAATGTCGGAGCAATTTTGGGATATAAAGAATATAAATTAGCTATGGGTTATACGGATAACGGTAAATCTTTGTTGCCATCCAATTTTTCGGATACCAGTGTTAAAACAGGATATTGCCATGGTGCAGATGCAGGAAAAGTTTATAATATCGGCCTTGGATATACGAAAGATAAGTGGGAATTGTCAGTTGGATATTTCCATGCGGTTAAAAAATTCGCGTCTAACGAGCGTACGAACTCAAATGTTGCAACAGTTGCGACCCAGTACAACTTTAATAAAACTTTAAGTGCTTTTGTTGAATACAACAATATTCGAACGAGAGCTTGTGCTAGAGCGATTGCAACGGAAAATGATTCTGCGGCAGGGGGAGATGGAAGTGCCGTCGAGAATAACCGTGCGAATATGTTGATCGTTGGTACAAAGATCAATTTTTAATTGAGATTTTAGAATAAGTTAGTTTGTTGGGGTTTGCGGATGACTTCTAAGGAGCCATCCGCAAATGTTATTTTTAAATCATAATTTTGAATGGCTTCTTTTAGGGAAGTTACGGGCTTATCTGTTGATGTTTCTACTAATGCAAATCCTTTGTTTAAGATATTTATATATGAATTAGACTCTAATTGTTGAGTGATTAAAGTCAGTTGAGATTTTGATTGCTCAAATTTTGATGCAAAATTTAATTTCATAATATAAAATAGCTCGTCGATATTAAATTTAAAGTTCGGTTTATCGATTGTTATTTTGTCTATTTTTTGGCTAGCAAGTTGAATAATATTGAGAAATGAGTACCTCAAATGTTCGTAACAAAAATCTAAAGATTGGTATTTTTCATTTAAAGTTTGTCGAAAATTAATGGATTGATTTAGTTGCAATAATAATTTTTGTTTTTTAAGGAGATCACGAATTGTTGATGAAATTTGCGTGTACAAACTATTTGTTTCATACTGTAACTGTGTTTTTTCAGGAACGGCAAATTCTGCTGCAGCTGTAGGAGTTGGCGCTCTCAAATCAGCAGCGTAATCGATTAATGTTGTATCAGTTTCGTGTCCTATGGCAGAGATAATAGGGATTTGGCTTCTGGCAACAGACCGAACAACACATTCTTCATTAAAAGGCATTAAATCCTCAAAACTACCTCCTCCTCTAGCTACAATTAAAACATCAGGTCGATTTTTTCGTGGCAAATTGTTCATTCCATCGATAGCTGAGGCAATTTGATCTTTTGCTTCTGTACCTTGAACTAGAACGGGCCATAATAAAATTTCCGAGGGAAATCTTTGTCGAATTCTATGCAAGATATCTTGGATTACTGCTCCGGTTGGAGATGTAATAACGCCGATGGTTTTTGGTAACCTTGGAATTTTCTTTTTGCGACTTAAATCGAATAGACCTTCTGATGCTAATTTCTTTTTTCGTTCTTCGATCAGTTGTAATAGATTTCCAATTCCAGCCGTTTCAATTTTTTCAACAATAAATTGATATTTTGATTGTTTGGGATATGAACTTACGGAGCCATGACATACTATTTTCTGTCCGGGACTCAATTCTATGTTTAGTTTTTGAAAATTTTGTTTCCAGCATACAGCATCTATTACTGCATTCTCATCTTTCAAAGAAAAATATACATGTCCCGAAAAGTGAGTCTTTACCGCGCTAACTTCAGCAATCAGCTTGATGTCGCTGAAATTAATTTCAAGCTGTCTTTTGATTAATGCTGCCAGTCGTGATACGGAGAACTCTTCTTCCATGTTCAATATGTACGTAAATATCACAAAACTATTATATTAAATTTGGCAAATTAGCAACAGTCATGATACAATGGCGATGTTTTGCAGGGGTTTTGAGAGTGTTTGATTCATTTACTGAAAAGATTTCGGGAATTTTCGATCGTTTGCGAGGTAGTGGAATTTTAAGGGAGTCCGATGTGGATGTCGCCTTGAGGGAGATTCGGATGACATTGTTAGAGGCCGATGTTTCCCTGGATGTTGCTCGCAAATTTATTTCAGAAGTGAAACAAAAAGCGATAGGTCAACAAGTTTTAAAATCTGTTTCTCCGGGGCAGATGGTTGTTAAAATAGTTCATGATTATATTGTTGAGCTTCTGGGAAAATCTGAGGTTTTGGAACTAAGAAAGCGGCCATATAAAATTATGATGGTTGGATTGCAGGGGGCTGGAAAGACAACCACAGTAGGGAAGTTAGCAAACTTTTTTTCCAAGAAAAATAAGAAGGCATACGTTGTATCTACCGATATTTATCGTCCTGCGGCAATTGATCAGTTAAAGATATTGTCAGAAAAAGTTTCGGGTGCTGTTTTTGATCAGTCGACAGATGATTTAAATCTTTCCGCTGTAGAAATATCGAAAAATGCTATGAAAAACCTTCGTCAAAATGAGGCTGATGTGCTAATTGTTGATACGGCGGGAAGACTACACATTGATGAAATAAAAATGGATGAGCTGCGAGATATCAAGGACATCATTCAGCCTGACGAAATATTGTTGGTGGCAAACATTATGACGGGACAAGAAGCACTTAATGTTGCAGCAAAATTTTCTGAAGTTTTAAATATTACAGGAGTCATTTTGACTCAAGTAGATGGAGATGCTCGTGGTGGTGTGGCACTATCAATGCGGAGTGTTACAGGATGTCCTATTAAATTCCTTGGTACGGGAGAGCATTTGGATAATCTTGAGATTTTCGATGCGGAAAGAATCGCCGGTCGATTACTCGGCATGGGAGATGTCGTATCATTAGTAGAAAAGGCTCAAGAGGCAATTTCTGAGGAAGAAGCGTTAGCTGAAGCAAAAAAAATGCAGGAGGGAATTTTTACTTTAGATGATTACGCCAAACAGATGGAAAGGATGTCCAAACTTGGAGGGTTGAAAGGAATAGTAAAAATGCTTCCGAAAAGTCAGATGATTGAGAAAGCAATGGATGAACAAGGAATTTCGGATAATACTATTGCTAGAAGTGTAGCAATTGTAAGATCCATGACTAGGAAAGAACGAAATAATTACAAAATATTGAACGGTTCCAGACGCAAAAGAATTGCAAATGGATCTGGCACATCGGTGCAGGAAGTAAATAGACTTATTAAGCAATACGAGGCTGTTTTAACTTTGTTCAAGCAAGTAAAAAGCGGAGGTTTTGCAAAAATGTTAGGATCATTTAGGAGATAGATATGCAGCATGAAAAGAAATTTTTTGAAGATATTGAGAAGCTTAGAGCACTGGCTTGTATTCTTGTTTTATTCCAACACATTTATTGGTTGTGTCCGTATCAGACGTTAATTGATTTGCTTCCCAGATGGCTTGCGATAGGTAGTGGTGGAGTTGCCGTTTTTTTCGCTATCTCAGGCTTCGTTATTACTTTTTCGTTGTACGACAAGATAAATGAATTGTCTGGAGATTTTCTAAGCAAGATAGTTCAAGCAAAGGATTGGTTGGTTACTTTTTACAAGAAACGGTTTTTTAGGATATTTCCTGTTGTTATCTCTGTAATAGTTGCTTGTGGGCTGTTTATGTCACTGTGTGAAGACAATAAAAATGTTTTTTCGTCGTTATGTAAAGTGCCATTTGAGGTGTTATTCGGAGTATTTAATAACGCTGTTGATTATTACACTGAAACGGATCGTTTGTATTGTGCCGGATTGGGGCCTCTTTGGACATTGGCTGTAGAATCGCTATTTTACATGATATGGCCGTTAGTTCTTATTTTATGTAAGACGAATAATCAGCGGGCAATTGTTTCATTAGTTGGAGGCATATCATTTTTATTTGTAGTAAATCCGTGTTGTCACTATCATTTGAATTATGATTATTATTGGACGGTTGATAATTTAGCAGAAATATTTTTTGGGTCATTTTTTGCTTTCATATATAAGGGTGGTTTTAGGATTAATTGTTCGCAGTTAGGAGCAAAATTAACCGTTCTCTTAGGAATGTTTGTTGTGTGGTATTATCCTTCGGTCATACTTGATTTAAGAATATTTTATTGTGATGTCGTCACGTCATGTTCTGCTATATTAACGGTGATGTGTTGCATTTTTTGCGAGGGATGCTTGAATCTTCCTGGGTGTAATCAAATACTAAAGTATTTGGGATCTAGATCTTTTTCGTTCTATGCCTGTCAGTTAACTTTAGCGAATTTTGTTGTTTGGTTTACCAACACCATATATTTTCCGAAAGAGTCTTTTTCTAAAACGGGGTTTGAAGGGTGTCAGTTATTAATTTTCGTTGTGGCTCTATTTTTAGTTACGGAAATATTATATAGATTAGTAGAAAGACCTAGTAGGTCGATTGTTCGCTAGTTACGGAAAGGATAGAAGGATGAATAAAAAGTTTTTGTATTCGGTGGGCTTGTTTTTTCTGTTAGTTGGGTGTGCTACGGATACCTACAGGAGCAATAATAATGTTGCTAAGCTTATACGTTTGGCTCAAAAAGCAAGAGAAACGGGAAATCCTGAAGCATCTATTAATTTTTATGATCAAGCAAAAAAAATAGATGGAAAAAATGCTAAAATTTATCTCGGTTTGAGTGAGGTATATATAGATATCAAGTTGTTGGACGCTGCGACAGAGTATCTTAAAAAAGCAGAAGAATACAACGCAAATAAGGATCAGTTAAATTATTTGCGGGGCAAAATTTATTTACTGACTAATGAAATCGACAAAGCGGAGGCTGAGTTTAAAAAATCAACATCTGTCGATTGTCTAAATGCGTTAGGTGCGGTGTATGATAGCAGGCAGAATCATGAGGCCGCTCAACGATTATATAAAATGGCTATAGCGAAGGATCCTAAATATATAGATGCGTATAATAATTTAGGCTTATCATTGTTGTTAAGTGATAAATACAAGGATGCTGTTTTTTATCTGGAAGGTGCCTGTGCATTACCGGGAGCTAATGCTACATATAGGGCGAACCTTGCTTTAGCATATGGATTGATGGGAAATATAAGTAAGGCCAGGCAAATTTATGCTCAAGATTTTGAGGGAGAAGAACTGAACGAAAAAGTGGCTTATATTGAAGATGTTGTTGCAGCAAAAAATAAAGCAGGAGGCAAGTAGGCAATTAATTTATCGTTATGTTTGTGCTGTCGAAAGCGTGATTGCGCTGTTTTGCGAAATTTGAGGTTTTTCAAACACGTTTTTTCTCGGTGGTTGTGTTTTGATTTTTTTGTTCTTATCAAAAAATTAAGTTTAAATTAATGATTTATCTCTTATAGTTCGCAAGAATTAAGGAGGAAATTGAGATGAGATACATTTATGTCATGGGAATAACAATCATTTGGTTTTTGGCAGATGCAATGGATTTGTCACAGGTATCGTTGGCAGAAGTACGTGCGAAAAATAGATTAAGCGAGATAAAAATATCAGATCAAATCAAAGGAAAAAATGTTACAAATTTTTATATATTCAGGCACGCGCCTACTAGTTTAAACAGAAAAGGGATAGTTCAGGGTTGTTCATTAGATGCCGATGTAGGTGTGTTAGATTCCAATGATAAGTCAAATATTATTAAATTAAAAAGTTTGGGTTTTGATTATTTATATACCGGAAATTCGAAACGTAGTTATACAACTTGTGAGTTTTTGCGATCTGGAAGCGCAGTGATAGATGGATCCTGGTTGTTTCAAGAACAAAATTTGGGATTATTTGAGGGGAGAAATCGCGAAGAAGTAAAGAAAGATCCTGAATTTATAAAAATGAATATGAATCCTAATTACAAAATTGAAGGTGTCGAGACAGGAGAAGAGGTCATTAATAGAATGTTGCTAGGAATCGAACTTGTTGCACAGCCTAATACAACAATCGGCATCTGTAGTAGTACTTGTGCGATGAATTGGTTTTTGAAATGGGGAATAAGTGATTATTCCAGCACATTTTTTTCAATCTCTAATTTAGATGTAATACCGTTTAAATACGATATAGATTGCAAGACAATATCATTTCCATTTGCGGACAAAATAGTGATAGCTTCGTCAGAAGTTTCCGCACTGTTTAATATTGAAAATTGCGTCGATTAAACTTTAGCAGATCGAATCATTTTTCAATGATTCGGTCTGTTAAAGTGAAAGAAGAATTAGACATTATAATATTTGATAGAAGTTATTTGTTATGGTTTCTCCGTTTTGTAGTACTAAATTTTGTCTCGGTGTTTTAGGTAAACTTAACGCTGGAGCGATTAGTTCGATTTTTCTGACGATATCGCTGTCTTCTGTGGCAAGACCCTTTAATCGATTCATATTATTAGGATCGACGTTATCCATTGCGCTGTTTTCTTTTGGTAATTCTATTTGTAAATCGCAATAAATTACTCTTTTGTTATAGATTGTTCCGTTGTTTTTTAACGAATAGAGCCCCATTTCGGAGTTGCTTCCCATTAAAATATCAGTTATGTGAGATATCCATTCAAATCCATAATAAGGATTGCTATGGTCAGTATATTTCCCTGTCCCCATCCGCAAAACGAAAAGAGTTTCTGCTTTTGGGTAAATTTTGTTTGCATCGGTAAATGCGCACATGACAGGATTATTACATCCCAACCCTCCATCAACGGCATGAGTTGATGTTGAAACGCCCCTCTGTATTTCGTCTACTGTACGTATTTCCCTGGACTTAAAATAAGTTGGAGCAGCCGAAGTCGCAGCGAGAACATCTCTCACGTAATAATCGGAAGCCACGTTTTTTTGTGGAAGTCGAGCTACATAATTTTTGAAAAATCGGGTTTGTCTTGCTTCAATATTGTACCAAGGAATTAAGACATCGTTTGATAATTCTGATAATTTGGTGTTTCCTACTAGTTCTGAAAAAACAGCATATGCATTTTCAGATTGATATTTGGGTCCTCCTATTCCCCCCAAATGTCCAAATTTTCTAGTAAAAATTTCTGCGCCCTTTTCCAGATAAAGAGTTTGCAAATCTGTGGAGTTGTATTTTGGTCGTCTAGGGTTGATAGCATCCGGAATATTGTATCCGGCAGCTAATATGCCGCCGGTTGAGGTTCCTGCAAACATATGAAAAGTATCGCTTATACTCTTTTCCCTCATCTCGCTTTCTAGTTTGGATAACCATGTAACGGGAATTAAGCCTCGTATGCCTCCTCCATCAATTGAAATAATTCTTGCAGCTCTTCCCTGCATACTGTAGAATAAATCAGCATCACCTGTCGGTTGGGTAAATGTGACATGTTCGGGAGTCCTTAGATCCCTTTCGATAGTGAGAGTTGAGTCCGGGGTATACAAGCCGTTAGGTTGAGAAATACTCGATCTTATAAGTCTGTCATTGTTGTCAAATCGTGTATTCATGTAAGGATCATAATTTGTCAATTCTTCCCAACGTAAAATAGGGTTTTGATTTCTCTCAATATTATAAACAATATCATTTGCATACAAAATGGATGGCTCGTCATTAACTGTAATCAATTGAGGTAAGCTACTATCAGAAATTGAGATATTTATTCTTTGTCGTCTAGAAGAATTAATGGTTGGATTTTCGATATTTCGTTCAAACGAAATAGTGGCCAAACAACTTTCAAAAACAAGGAATACACTAAATATGATTGTACTAAATTTTATCATATTTCCCTCCATTTTTGACTATAAATATCAAAAAAAGGTTAATTTTTTATTAATTTATGGAGGTGAAATATGTATTTTTTTAACTTTTTATTTTCTTTTAGATGGTAACATATCAATGAAAAGGAGAAAGTATGAAGAACTTATGGTTGGTTTTTCTCATTTGTTTGATTGATATTGTAGGATGTAAGCAGATTTACACGCCACCTGTTGATGAACAGAATAAGTTTGTAATCGACTCACCTCTTGGGTGGGGATATAAGACCTTACGAGGAACTAATGGTTTGATAGGAGTATTGTGGCCTAGAGGCACGAGTTTTAATGATTCAGATACTGTTATTTTTGTTTTTGTGCAAAATACGCAAGATACCGATGATGACGAAGAAGATTTATTGCCGGAAAATTTGAAAATTGTTGAAGGCAAATGTAAAAATCTGCAGTTCAAGTTTTCTTCATCAAGTGATGATTCTGATCCAAGCTTATCTATAGGCGAGAAATATTTTTCTGGAGCTTGCGGTAGAACAAGAATTGCTTTTGAAGAAAGGATAGGAAAATATAGACTTATCATTTGCTTGGTTTCTTCATTTTATGTTTCATCCAGAATTTTTGATGATACCCGTTATGTAGCACAAGCATACAAAAATGAAATCGCTAAAAGTGAGGGTATTCAGTTAGATACTAATGATAAAAATAAGCAGGCCGATAATTAATAATTCTCAAAGTTCAGTGATTTTTGAACTATTTTATAAATTTTTTGAGATATTCCCAAAACGGTTCCTGATGCATTAACGATATGCGTTCTGTCCTCAAAAATTTGGACCAATCGTAAAAATCCCTGTCGTACTTTTTCAAAGGATTCGAGCGACATTGAATCATATGTATCATCTTGTGAAGTTTTCCTGGATTCAGCCCTTGACATTGCCGTTTCTGCATCAATATCCAAAATTAATGTTAAATCAGGCTCAAAATCTCCAATAGCCAAGCGCTTTAAGACCATAATTTGATTTATCGGAACATTTTTTAGTAATCCCTGATATACGAGAGATGAATCATAGAATCTGTCGGAAATTACTATATAACCCTGTTGCAACAATGGTTGAATTGTTTCTACAAAATGTGATCGCCTAGCAGCGAACATTAATAATACTTCGGAGATAGAATCTATATTCTTGGCAGATTTTAATATTGTGCGAATATTTTCTGCTAATTCACTTCCTCCTGGTTCTCGAGTGACATGAACTTTGTAGTCTTGGTCTGTCAAACGTTGAGAAAGTATCCGAATTTGTGTCGTTTTTCCTGTTCCATCCGCTCCTTCAAAAGATATAAAAAAACCTTTATTATTTTGTACCATGGGCATGGCTACCTGAATGCGTGTTTCTTTCGGAATTTCCGAAAATTAAATAATTGATAGTTGATTTTATTCTTTGAAATACTGGCGCTTTATCTATATCTTCAATCGCTAATAAATCATATGGTTTGGATTGAAATCCTTCATATCGATAAATAAGGGTTCCGACTTTCGTGCCCGCTTTTATCGGAGCTTCAATGGGCTCAACCATTTTTGCTTCAACTTTTATCGAGTCTTGATATTTTTTCGGAATAGAGATTGTTAAATTCTCTTCTAGACAAACATCAACTTCTGGCTTATTTCCTAACCAGACTTTTATTGAAGAAATAGGCTTCCATGCAATTATAGGGCGCAATCTGATAAAAGCTTTATATCCGAATGCCAGTAATTTGTTAGCAGAAAAAGCTCTTGATTTCATGCTCTTGCAACCATTTACTACCGCTATCATTCTCTTATTGTTAATATTCGTAGATGCAACTAGTCCGTATCCTCCCGCATTTGTGTGACCCGTTTTTAACCCATCAACTCCCATTGAATTTCCCAACAACGTATTTCGGTTTTGCTGGGTAATTCCATTTACGGTAAATGTTTTTTCTGCAAAATAGTGATAATACTCGGGGAAGTCTTGAATGATTCGTCGCGCGATAACGGCGATGTCTGATACGGTTGAGTAATGTTGATTGTCAGGTAATCCTGTTGAGTTTGTAAAGTGAGTATTTTTTAATCCAAATATTTCTTTTTTCCGATTCATTTCTTCAGTAAAGAGGCTTTCATCTCCATATAGTCCTTCAGCTGCGATAATACATGCGTCGTTGCCGGAGTGAACGATAATACTCCTGATTAAATCTTCGACCTTTGCTGTTGTTCCTGCTTTAAAAAAACTACGAGATCCTTCCATTCGCTGTGCTTGTTCACTTACTAACCATTCGTCATCCAGGGTTATTCTTCCAAATTTAATAGCTTCAAAAAGGATATACAGAGTCATTAGCTTTGTCATTGAGGATGGAGTACAAACAGTGTTGCTATTGAGTTCATACAGCGTTTCTCCTGTATCAAAATCGATCAAAATCGCTTGGGCGGCTTCCGTGAATGAATCTTGGATAGTTCTTTTAAGTTGTTTCTTTTTATAACCTTTAGCATAGCTATCGGATTTTGATATTGATGCTTTATTGTTTTTCGCTTTCACATTTGTGTTATCACCGCAAAAGATAGAGCAAATCGATAATGCTATAATTATTTTTTTCATAATTCGATTTCCACAAAACCGTGTCATGATATCAAGTTATGATATTTTATAGAAGATTAAATAGATAATTTTTGTTACGCTATCTTTCAGGTGAAATTTTTAAGAAAAACAAGTGAAGCACCTCTCCTAAAAAAGAGGTGCTTAGTATAAATACTGATGGTGAAAACGCCTAGCGACGACGTCCCCTCCTGCCTTGCGTCGTTTGAACAGAAGGTTGAGATTGTGGCGTAGCCGTAGAAGTAACAGTTGATGTTGTCGACGTTAGTGTAGATGGAACAACAGGAGTTGTCGCTGCAGAAGTTGTCTGTATCTGCTGTGTGGCTAATGAGGTTGCCTCTGTTGTTACCGGCGCTGTGATCGCTGATTGCTGCGATGCGACGGACATTCCGATCTCTGTGGTAGCAAGCGTTGCTATCTGATTGAGTTCTTCTTGTAAAAGAATAGCTGTATTTCTAAATTTTGAAGCTTTTTCGGAAAGAGTTTTTCCTTCTGTTTTAGATAATTCTGTGTTCAGCATGGACAATGTTGATTTGAGACCGTTGATTTTTTCTGTAAGTCTTTCGTTAAACATTTTGGATATAGTTGGGTTTTTCATCAATGTTGTTAAACAATTTAAGATTTCTATTCCTTTTCCTCGAGCTTGATTTTCCGCTATAGTGAGTCCGAAAGTTCCGCTATCTTCTGCGAACCTTGAAGAAAGGTCATTTATTTGCTTAATACCGTTAATAGCGTTTTTTACCAGCTTTTTTTCTTCCTTTGATATGTGATTTGTTTCCAACATTTCATTCAAGATTATTTTAATAGAGTTTGCATGAGAGCAGATATTATTCATTATTATATTTTCGTTATCTCCCAATACTTCTTTTTGAAACGAATCATTTTTGCTTTTCATTGCATCTGTATTTCCCGTAAGAAATAAAGCTGAAGCCATAATTCCCAGTAATAATTTTTTCATTTCTTCTCCTTTTAATTAACAAATTAGCTTGAATATACGCTTTAATATTTAAAAAAAAATTAATTTTTGCTATTGATTTAAATTTAATTTAAATGCGCTATAATTGTGATAGCCTTGTCGCGATGTACTGTAAATACATCGATACAATAATGAAAGAAGAGGAAATCGAAAGCTTTGGTATACAATTTGCTCCAATCACAAGAAGATTTATTTGTGCAATGGAAGTCATCTTCCATTTTTGGAGGAGAGGGTGCGGTTATTACAGAAATTTCTGGAAAAGAGCAATTATCGACGCTATTCGAATATAGGGTGGCTTTTCAAGCGAAAGAAATATCAAAGAAGGCTGATGATATTTTGGGTGCATCTGTAAGCCTGCGGATTAATGCAAATGGGAAAGACAGATTTATCCATGGAATGATCTCAAATTTTTCTGAAAACGCTTTTGCCGTCGAAGGCAATGATCAACTATCGCGATATTCTGTCGTTATTAAGCCTGATCTGTGGTTGTTGACTTTAGATAGGGATTGTAAGATTTTTCAAAATCAAACAGCGATAGATATCATAAAGAAGGTATTGAAAGATGAAGGAATTACTGATTTTTCAGATAAAACATCGAAGTGTGGAAAAGTTAAATTAGAATATTGTGTACAATATAACGAAAGTTCTTTCGACTTTATATCAAGATTGATGGAAGATGCTGGAATTTTTTACTATTTTGTGCATGAAGAAAATAAGCATACAATGATCCTGGCAGATAGCTCTAATGTTCATAAAAAAATTCAAGATCAATCGGAAGTAGAATATTTATCAGGTAGCAATTCGCATATTCCGTTAAATAGAATTTATATGGCTAAGCTAGAAGCTCGGGTGAATTCCGGTGAATATGCAATGGCTGATTATAATTACCAAAAATCCAAGACAAAATTGATGAGTAAATTAAAAACAAAATGGAAAGGGAAGCGGATTTACGAATATCCAGGCGGATTTTCAACTTCAGCAGATGGTGATAATATTTCGAAAATACGAGTTCAAGCGTTGGAGTTTAACAGATCCCTACTTTGCGGTTCATCAACAGTTGCTTCATTTTATGCCGGAGTTTCATTTGATTTTAAGCATCCGGCATCCAGATTTAATGGAACGCACATCATATATTCTTGCGAAATCTTTTTTAAGCTTCAAAGTAGTGATCAAGTAATTTTCTACAATGAGTTCAAAGCATTTAGAAATGATATTGAATTTCGTCCATTACGCAAGACATCTAAGCCGACTATTTCAACTCAAACCGCTCTTGTTGTTTGTCCTAGCGGAAAGGAAATGTACAGAAATGAATATGCCGCGATCAAAGTACAATTTTATTGGGATCAATACAATAAAGAAACAGAGCCTGATAAATGTTCTTGTTGGATTCGAGTGGCACAATCTGTTGCAGGAAGTGAATGGGGGTCTTTATATATTCCCAGGATAGGCCAGGAAGTCATAGTCTCTTTTATTAATGGAAATCCTGATCAGCCGATAATTACGGGGACGGTTTACAATGACCAAAATAAATCTCCTTATTCGGATTCTGAAATATCTACTATAAAATCTGTAACTTTTACCAAAGACAAAGAATTTAATGAATTTCGTTTGACTGACAAACCGGATAAGCAAGAGATTTACACTCATGCCGCTAAAGATATGACAACAGAAATTGTTAATCAGCGAAAAACCACAATCAATAAAGCCGATGATTTGCTCGAGATTCAAGAAGGGTCGAAATCAACAAAATTGTTGGCTAAAGGCGACGGGAAGGGTGATTATACGCTTGAGTTGACGAAAGGAGATAAAACAGAGCATATAAAAGACGGTAATTTTGTGTTTCAAGATGATGAAGGAGATCTGAATATCATTTTGAAAAAGGGAAATCTTTCAGAGACGCTTGAAAAAGGCAATATTACAATCAAAGTAAAAAAGGGAAATATCGATATCGATATCAAAGGACATTATACCGTCAATTTATCGGGCAATGCAAAATTGAAAGCAAGTAAAGACATATCAATTGAAGGAAGTAATGTTAAAATTAAGGCAACGAAGGCTGTACAGATTCAGTCAGGTACAGCAATGTCGTTGAAAGCCGGTACAGCAATGTCTCAACAATCAGGAACTAACTTTACGAATAAAGCGGGGACTGAAATGAAGGTGTCTGCCAACACAAATTTTTCTGCAAAGGCTAACATTAAATCAGAGATATCTGCTAATGTATCTGCCGCAGTAAAAGGTACGGTGAGTGCAGAATTATCCGGGGCAGTTGTCAAAGTATCAGGAAAGGGGACGGCGCAAATTTCAGCGCCGTTAACAACAGCTGGAAAGGTATTACAACTTGGGTAATAACGATATGCAACGGTTACAATCCGATGTTGTTTCCAAAAATGGAAAAGTTGACGGAGAAGTAATTCTTTATGATGAATCTGGAAGTATTGCGCAAAAGCTTACTTACGTTGATGGTATACTAAATGGACCGGCAGAATTTTATCAAGAAAATATGCCGTTAATGTTTGCAAACTTCGTTAATGGAGTTATAGAGGGAAAGGCTACGTTATTTAACAATGGTATCAAAAATAGTGAAATGACTTTTAAACAAGGTCAAATTCACGGACATTTTACATCTTTTGATAATCTTGGAAGAATTATTCGCGACGCTACGTATGTTGACGGAGTTCAAAATGGAGAATGTTATGCATTTTACCCTGATGGAGTTCTACAAGAAAAATCATTTTATAAAAACAATAAATTAGATGGTGAAGTTATTCGTTATTATCCATCTGGAGCCGTACAAGAAATTTCTCAATTTTTGAATGGTAAGCCTATAGGATTTATAGATTTGTTCAGTGAATCCGGAAATTTATTATCACATACGGAGGTGTAAATGGGGTTAGGGGTGTGCGTAGGAGCAATGACAAAATGTCCTTTTGGTTTAGCGCCGAGTACGTTAACTGTCTTACCATCTACGATTTTACATACAATGGGGCCAATGGGACATTGTTCTAACTGTGTACCATTCATGAATATTGCACCCTTTGGATTGTGTACAAGTTTGTTAAATCCTGTAACAGCTGCTCAAACTGCCGCAGCGCTTGGAGTTTTAACTCCTGGCACCTGTATTCCTACTCCAGTAGGCCCATGGATACCGACTAAACCAACAGTGTTGGGGCCAATGGGGCCGATGCTGACAAATGGATCTTCTTTAATGTGCGCATTTGGTGGTTGTATAAAAATAATTATGCCAGTACAGTTTAACGTGTCAATATAAGGAAATTTTGATGAGTGAAAAGGATTGTATATTTTGTAAAATCGTGAGAGGAGAGAGTCCTTCGTATACGATTTGGGAAGATGAAGAACATCAGGCATTTCTTTCTATTTACCCTAATACCTTGGGGGCATCTGTTGTAATTCCTAAAAAACACTTTTCCAGTTATGCGTTTCAGATGCCTGATGATGAACTTGCAAAATTAACGATTAAAGCTGGTATTGTCGGACGTTTGTTAGATGAGGTGTTTGATGATGTCGGACGTACTGCTATGATTTACGAAGGTTTTGGTATAAATCATGTGCATGCCAAATTATTTCCTTTGCATAAAACGGCTGGAGAATGGAAACCAATTCACACGGATTACGACAAATATTTTACAGAGTATGAAGGATATGTTTCTTCTCATGAATATCACGGTGAAAATCCTGATTTAGAGTTGTTGGCAACCAAAATTCGAGAAATCGCATCTAAAAAGTTTGAGCATTAACTTTTTTTCAATTTATGACTCGTATCCTATGGAATGTATGCATGGTAGGAGTGATTATGAAGAAGAGTTGTATTTGTTTTTCTTTAATTGTTGCTTTAAATGGAATTTGTACTGATATCAAGCAAAATATTCCGCAGTATTCTTCGATTCAAAGCATAGTAGAAGATGAATCAGTGCAAGATTCAGTGCGTCATTTATTAAATTTGGCTTTATCGGTATTCAAAGAAAGTCTTCCTAACAAAAATGTATCCGGGAGTCTGAAAGATATTCAAGAATTATCAAAAAATATTAAATATTTGCAAACTCTGAAAATTAATTTAGACCAAGCGGACAATCTTCGACGGCTCCTGCTATTAATCGGCATTCATCAGAATGCAAAGCAAGAATTATCTGACGTTGTGGAATGGGCATCTCAAATACGTAAGGCTACAGATATTTTATCGTTACTGAAAGTTTTGTCTACACCGGTTCCTGTTTCATTAGTTGCAAACGGAGAAAATAAAGGTAAAACCATATCTTTGTTAAATGAAAAAATTGTGTCAGAGATACATAGATTACAGGATAGGGATAAGCTGGTTGAAAGTGCTTCGTCATTATCAGAAATTAGAGAAGTTTGGAAAGATTATCCTGCAATTCAAGAAAAGTTTGATGCGATTCAGGAGAATGAGAAACAACTTCAACAATTTAAGAATATAGCATCCATCCAAGATTTAGAAAACTCAAATCTTGTCAATTCGTCGTTGATTCAGGATGTTCAAAAAATCCAAGCTGAATTGAATAAGATAAAAAATGCATCATCTTGGGAGGATGTGATTTTGTCTCAACTATTGAACCCATCTTTAATAGAAAATTTACAAAATTTAAGAAGCGATAACGATAAATTAGAAGCAGAAAAACGTGAATTGATTGATCGATTAAATAAGTCTGAAAAACAGATAGAAGTTCAAGCGGATGCCTATAAAAGAAATATTAGGTTTTTGACCCTGTTGTTGGCTGTCATTAATAGAATGCTAACGGGATTTGATTACCGTTCCAAAAACATCGATTTTGCAAAAGAAAAAGAAAGTAATAAGTCTGTTACTTTTGCTGCGCAGAAAACAGGATTATCTTATCTGGGAGGTAATCCCGAAACTTTGTACGGTATAGCAAATGATCTTAATAAAATGGAGCAGATTTTAATCGTAGAGTACGAATGGATTAACAAGGTGGACGAGTTACTGAAATTTGCTGAATCTATTCAGGAAAGATTAAAAGCATTTAATGCTGATGCGGAATTTTTGAAAGTGAATGCAAGTTTTTTAATAGATGTACTAACATCAGCTAAAAATTTTGAAGTGACTAAGCCGCCCAGAGACAATGTTGCAAATTTTTCATTGACAGTAGCCACTCAGCAACGTTAAAGAAAGTTGGAAGGATCCGTTTTGCTAGCACTTATGCAAGTTTCTCTAATTCATAGGAAAAAATAACCATAAGTTGCGAACAAATTACCGCAGGAGAATAGTTGTTTCCTCTTTGTGACATTGTCAAGGTGTTAAAATCATTACATCTTTTTATAGGGTATTTCCTGACCATAACGCAAAAGGCATAACCTAAAAAGAAGATTAGTGTCCTCTTTGTTTTTATACTGCGGTTATGTCCGGAGCATCAACAGCTTTCATTCCGACAACGTGATACCCGCTGTCTGTATGTATGATCTCTCCTGTTACCCCGCTTGATAAATGACTCAATAAAAACACTCCTGTTCCTCCAACATCTTCAAGCGTAGTATTTCTTTTCAATGGAGAATTATATTGATTCCATTTCAAAATATAGCGAAAATCATCGATACCGCTAGCAGCTAAAGTTTTTACTGGACCTGCGGACAAAGCGTTAACTCTAATGCCTCTGTCTCCAAAGTCAACAGCAAGATAACGGATGCTCGCTTCAAGAGCGGCCTTGGCAACTCCCATTACATTATAGTTCGGCATCACCTTTTCCGCTCCCAAATACGTTAAAGTCAAAATTGATGCACCATCTGTTAAGTACCTATTTGCGCGCTGGCACACTGCTGTTAGGGAATAACAAGAGATATCCATTGTTTTTAAAAAATTTTCACGTGATGTGTTTACGTACTTTCCCATCAACTCATTTTTATCTGAGAAAGCAATTGCATGAACAATAAAATCAATCTTTCCTAACTTTTCATTTGTTTTTTCAAACAATAAATCTAAACTTTCGTCATTTGTAACATCACATTCCATTAAATCAACGTTTCCTAAAGAATCAGCTAAAGGTTTAACTCTCTTGTAAAGAGCCTCAGATTGATAGCTGAACACCATTTTTGCTCCCTGAGCGGCTAATTCTTTAGCTATGCCCCATGCTAAAGATCTTTCATTGGCAACGCCCATGACTATGCCCGTTTTTCCATCCATCAGTTTCATTTACTCATCTCCCGATATTGCGTTTTTAAAAATAGTTGAAGGTTTGAAAGAAATCGATCGACGAGGACTAATAATGGCTTTCTCTAATGTTCGAGGGTTTCTTCCTATTCTTTCTTTTTTGTCTCTTACCATAAAGGATCCGAATCTTGATATTTTTACGGATTCTCCTTCTGCAAGGGCAGCGCCGATCTCTTCCAACACGTCATCAATGAAATCCAACGCTTCGAATTTTGTAACATCGAATACTTCCATAATGTTTTCGGCTAGATCAGCCCGGGTTAAAGTTTTTGCCTTCTCTTTCATGATATACCTAAATTTTGATTAGTGCAGCGCCCCAAGTAAATCCTGCTCCCATTGCGAGCAATACAACATTTCCTTTTCCTACAAGAGTATTTTTTACTTCATTTAAAGCTAAGGGAATAGTTGCTGCCGAGGTATTCGAATGTTTATCAATCGTTATCAGTAATTTGTCCTTCGGTAATTTCATTACTTCAGCCAACATTGAGATAATTCGAATATTCGCCTGATGAGGAACAACCAAATCTATATCATCAATAGTTAAACTGTTATCGGATAACAACTGCTCGAAAGATTCCCTGAACTTTTCAACTGCGAACTTAAATACCTCGCGACCCTGCATTGTAACAAAACCCGCCTGTTGGGTTGTGGATACTCCACCTGTGGTGATTAAATAATCCGAGAATTTTCCATCCGAATGAATTTTACAATACTGAACACCTTTTTCCGTGTTCTTTTCTCCCTTGAGGACAATGGCTCCGGCTCCATCTCCAAACAGAACGCAACTTGCCCTGTCATTCCAGTTTAAAATTTTAGAAAAACAGTCCGCTCCAATTACCAAGGCATTGTTTGCCTTATTGGATTTGATAAAAGAGTCGGCGATGTCTAAGGCATAAAGAAATCCGCTACATGCGGCGCTGACATCAAAAGCAATACAAGGGGTATTGATCCCTAACTCTTTTTGAACCAAACAAGCAGTTGCGGGAAATGTATAATTTCCTGTTGTTGTGCCCAAAACTATCAAATCGATATCATCAGGGTGCATTTCAGCAAATTTCAAGGCATCTAAAGCGGCCTTTGTTGATAATGTTGCCGTATTTTCTTCCTCTTGTGCGATGAACCTCTGTTTGATGCCTGTTCGAGACGAAATCCACTCATCGGATGTATCTAACTGCAAGGACAATTCTTCATTTGTTACACATCTCTTAGGCAAGGCTCCGCCAAATCCGACTACTACAGATTTCATAATTTTTCTTCTATTTCAAAGTGAGGTTTGCATTTTTCCAATTGATCATTAATTCGTGCAAACATATTGGAGCTAAGTACATTCATGGTAAACCTTACGGCATTTGCGAAACCGACATCATCCGTTCCTCCATGACTTTTCACAACTACACCATTTAACCCTAAGAGTATAGCTCCATTGTAAAGGCGAGGATCCATTTTTTTCTTTAGTTGATTAAGTGCAGGAAGCGACAATAGCGCACCGATTCTAGACATTAATGAACTAGCTAGAGCGTCTTTCAGTTCGGAGACAATATACTTTGCCGTTCCTTCGATTGTTTTTAAAAACACATTTCCAGAAAAACCATCCGTAACGATTACATCGACGTTTCCTTTCGTAATATCATTGCCTTCTACAAATCCCACGTAATTTGGCATGACTTGCTTTAAAAACTCTGAAGTTTGTTTGACAAGTCGATTTCCTTTGGCGTTTTCAGATCCTATATTCAGCAAAGCAATAGAAACATTCTCTTTGCTAAATACCACTCGTGCTAATGCCTCTCCAAGTATTGCAAAATCCGTCAAATTTCTTACAGAACACTCAGCATTCGCTCCGAGATCTAAGCAAACTGTGCGTCCGCATTTGCCCGGCAGGATCGAAGCGATAGCAGGACGATCTATTCCATTTATAGTTTTCAAAACGATTTTAGCAAGTGCCATGTACAATCCGGTATTTCCAGCTGAAACAACAGCCATAGCTTCTCCTGATTTTACAGCCTGTATGGCCTGCCCCATGCTCGAGTTTTTTCCGACCTTCAGCAAAGACATTACATCCATTTCAGACGAAACGACGGCATCGGTGTGTCTGATTTCATAGGACACTTGCTTTAGATATAATTTATGCTGACTTAGCACAGATTCATTTCCATATATTAAGAAATGAACACCAGACTCTGAAATTTGACCTAACCCTTTCAGAATCGCCACAGGGGCGTTATCCCCCCCCATGCTGTCGATAGCTATAACCTTACGGTTTGACATTATGCGTCTTGACGTCTATCTTTTAAAACTTGACGATTGTTATACATGCCACAATTTTTGCACATATGATGAGGCAATTTCGATTCACCGCAATTCGGGCAAAGCACAGCATTAACTGGCGTCAAGGCCAAATGAGACCTACGCATATTTCTTTTGGATTTGCTTACCTTTTTTCTTGGCGTTGCCATATCTAACTCCTAACAATTTTGTTTATAACCCTCAACCTTGTACACAAAAAACTTATATTTTTCAAGACGCATATCAAAATAAATTATCGTATTTCAACAATAAATCCATGTGCCAAATGTATTAGCGTTGTAACGTTTATTTTTTGTTAATCATTTTATGTTTTGATCTGTGGCGGAGGAGTAATGATTGAAAGAACTAATGACTTAACCATGGTCAAAATTCCATCAATTGCGATTTTAATTCCTTGTTATAACGAGGAGAGCACAATATTTAAGGTTGTATCTGATTTTAAGAAAGTTTTGCCTCAGGCAAAAATCTATGTGTATGACAATTTTTCAACGGATGATACGGCAAGAAAAGCAAAAGAGGCTGGCGCCAGTGTTATATTTGTGAGAAAACGAGGGAAAGGCAATGTTGTTAGAAAAATGTTCTCAAATATAGATGCCGATCTTTATCTTATGACAGATGGAGATGGTACATACAATCCAAATGATGCAATTGAGATGTTAAATGCAATAAACCAAGAGCAAGCGGATATGGTTGTTGCTGTGCGTAAAGAAAATTCGGAAAAAGCATTTCCGCTTGGGCATAAATTTGGAAATTTTCTGTTTAATAAGATGTTATCGTTGTTATTTGGAAGTGAATTTCAGGATGTTTTTTCAGGTTATAGGGCCTTTTCAAAAAGATTTGTTAAAACTTTTCCTATTACATCAGATGGTTTTGATATAGAGGCAGAGTTGTCTATTCATGCTTTGACTTTGTCATTGCAGTGCGTGGAGATTGAGTCGGCGTATTGTGAAAGGCCTCCAAATTCTGTCAGTAAGCTTAATACAATAACGGATGGAGTTAAAATTCTATTCAGTGTCGTTAGATTATTGCAAGAAAATAGGCCTTTGTTGTTTTTTGGGAGCCTCTCTATTCTTCTTTGCGGAATTTCTATGATTATTTTTGACCCTATCCTTCGATTATATTTGGAAACCGGGTTAGTTCCGAGAGTGCCGACCTTACTAGTATCTGTGACGATAATGATAGCGTCATTATTAAGTTTTGTTAGCGGGTTAATATTGAGTAGTCTTAATAAAACAAGGATAGAAATAAAAAAATTACATTATCTTTCCATGAGATTTAAACAAGATCGTGAAATTTTAATAAAAAACATCAGTCGCGCTTGATTCATTCGAATATTTGCTATAGTATGAACCCAGTTTGCTAAGGGCAATTAGCTCAGTTGGTAGAGCACCTGACTTTTAATCAGGGTGTCGCAGGTTCGAATCCTGCATTGCCCACCATCTCAAAGTTATACTTTTACAAAGTGGTTGGAAATTTATGTTTGTTGTTATTCGATTAACAAAATGACATTTTTCTTTTTTCCGCATGATAGTTTTAGCATGTCTCTGCTTTGAGTATCGGCAGAAAATTTGAAATTTTCATCAATTGTTTCATCATTAATATAAACGCCACGTCCTCTCAACAATCTCTTGGCATCGCTTCGGCTATTGCACAGTTGACTATCAACAAGAATATCAATAATTGATGTGTTTGATATTTGAGACATGTTAATTTTATGTTTGCGAATCTGTGACATTTTCGATAAATCATTACAAGCCTGCCCAAACATACCTGATGCGCATTGGTGAATTTCGTTTAAAGACTCCTTGCCGTGAATAATAGTAGTTACGCTGTCTGCTAACAAAATCTTCAACTCATTTAACTCTTGTCCATGAATATTTTCCATTTTCTTAATATCCTGGACAGGGATATCTGAAAATAAGTACAGTAACTTTATTACATCGTCGTCATTGACGTTTCGCCAATATTGCCAAAAATCGTAGGCACTCATAAGTTCTGGAGATAACCAAACTGCACCATTTGCGGTTTTTCCCATTTTCTTTCCGTCGCTTGTTGTAAGTAACGGATTGGTAAAGCCGTAAGCTTCTTTCCCTGCTTTTTTTCGAATCAGATCAATGCCGCAAACTATGTTTCCCCACTGATCTTGTCCTCCCAGTTGAATAGGGCAGTTGTATTCTTTAAAAAGGGTATAGAAATCATACCCTTGCATGATCATGTAGTTGAACTCCAAAAAGCTAAGTGAGTTGTTTTCTTGTAACTTAGTTTTTACGGAATCAAATCCGATCATACGATTTACTGAAAAAAACGTGCCGATCTCTCTTAAAAAATCCAAATAGTTTAAACTGCCAAGCCAAGTATCATTGTTGAGCATGATGGCGCTATTTCCTTCATCTCCGAATTTTAAAAACGGCATCAAACATGCCTTTATGCCTTTCAAATTTTCTGCAATCTGATCATCTGTAAGCATAGGGCGAGTTGTGTTTCTGAATGAGGGATCCCCTATTTTGGTTGTTCCTCCTCCTACTATTAAGATTGGCTGATGACCGTGCTTTTGAAATAATCTCATCGTAAAGATAGGAAGCAAATGACCTACATGTAAGCTTTTTGCTGTAATATCAAATCCGACATAGGCTCTTTTGCCTGGGGTTGCTAAATATGTGTCCATATCTTCCAAGTTTGTGGATTGGTATAAAAATCCTCTAGCTAATGCTTCATTTACGAAATCGGATTTATAGATCATACTTAACGCTCCTTTTCACACATTAAAAGTTTACTACATTTTTTGCTGTTCTTGCTGCCAAATATTCATTAATGCTGCTTTTTATGTCATCAAGATGCCCTGTAAACGAATGATCGCAATCTTCTATTACTCTGTGAAACATTGAAATCCCCCTCTGAGTATTTAATTTTTCCACTAATTTTTCGATTGGTTCTTGTGGGCAAACGTGATCATTGGCTCCATTGATTATTAATCCGGATACTGGGCATGGAGCCAAAAATGAGAAATCAAAAAGATTTGCCGGTGGACAGACTGAAACAAATCCTGAGATTTCAGGACGCCGCATTAATAACTGCATTCCGATCAAAGCGCCGAAAGAAAACCCCGCTATCCAAATCGGACGGGTTCCTGGATTTATGGATTGAATCCAGTCTAGTACTGCGGCAGTATCTGTCAGCTCTCCCTCTCCTTTTGAAAACACTCCTTCGGATTTTCCAACTCCTCGAAAATTGAATCTGATAACCGAAAATCCATTTTCGACAAAAGAATTATACAGGGTTACAGTTACGCGATTATTCATCGTTCCTCCTTGTAAAGGATGAGGATGAAGCACAATCGCTAGAGGAGCCAAAGGCTGTCTGCTGTGGTGATAGCGTGCTTCAATTCTTCCTGACTGTCCCGTTAAAACTATTGCCGGCATATTTATTTCTCCTTTAATCGTGTTGAGTACAAAAAAACTCGTCCTATCAAATAATATCTTTCTAATGATTTTGCAAGGAATTTTTTCAAAAAAATTGAAATTTTGTTGCAATAGGATAAGATGTGGAAGTCTAGTGGCAGATTTAAAGGTTTTAATTAAATTTTTATCAAATTAAGGTATATATAACATGAATACTAGGAGATAAGATATGGATTTGCTTAACAAAGTTGTATTGGTCAGAGTTGATTTCAATGTTCCTATTCAATTAGGGATTGTTTTGGATGATGCAAGGATACGTCAACCATTGAATACAATTAAGGCTTTACAATCTCAAGGAGCAAAGGTCGTTATTCTTTCTCATCTTGGAAAAACAACGCTAAGAAATGATGAACAGAGCTTGAAAATTTTAATTCCTCATATAGAAAACATTTACGGATCGCATGTCCAATTTATAGATGATTGTATATCGGATGACGCGAAAGCAATAATAAGCAATACGTCTGCGAATAACTTGATTCTACTTGAAAATCTCAGATTTCATAATGAGGAAGAATTGTGCAATCTCGAATTTGCAAAAAAATTAGCATCTCTAGGCGATGTTTTTATAAATGAGGCCTTTTCTGTGTCTCATAGAAAACATGCATCAATATATGGTATCCCGAAATTTATTCCATCGGTTCTTGGCGAAAATTTCAAAAGAGAGATTCATATAGCTGATAAATTCTTTGATGGAAAAACTGGCCAGAAAATGGCAATAATAGGGGGAGCAAAATTACATACAAAAATAAATCTTCTAAAAAGCCTTGTAAAGGAAGTAAATGTCTTAGCATTGGGCGGAGGAATTTCTGGGGCGTTTTTGGCATATTATGGAAATTCTACATTGAAAATTTTCGATCCGAAGGGATTTGAAGATGATGTAAATGAAATCATTTCGAGTGCAAATCAATTCAATTGTAAATTACTAATGCCTATTGACTTTGCGGCGTTGATATCATCAGATGACGGAGTAGATTGTACTATAATTTCATCTGAAAATGATCAAGCCAGTGTTTTTGATATTGGGCCTCGAACAGTTGAGTTGTTTCAAGAGCATATTGCGCAAAGTTCATCTGTGTTTTGGAATGGGCCTGTTGGTTTGTTTGAAAAAACGCCTTTTGATTATGGTACAAAATCATTGGCGCAGTTTTTAGCGCGGCAAACTCAAGAGAAGGGGCTACTTTCAATTGTAGGTGGTGGAGATACGGGATTTGCGATGAAAAAATTTGATGTAAAAGACAAACTATCCTACGTTTCAACCGCTGGAGGGGCATTTTTAAGCTATTTAGAGCGAGGGGAATTTCCGGGATTGGATTCTGTAGTGAGAAATTCGATCAATCTTTGATTTGGCGGGACGTTTGTTCAATCTGAGGCAATTCAATTAAGGGAGTATCACTTTTTTGTATATCATTGAACTTCCTTGCGCTAACAAGAACTCGGCTTTCAAGGCTTGCGACAGTTTGATTATAAGCTTGAACTGTAGATGTGATGTTTCGTCCAACAGCCCGGAAATGTTGCAGCATATCATTCAATCTTTTGTGCATCTCTTTACCTAACTGGACGATTTGCTTCGCGTTATTTGCTAAATTTTCCTGTTGCCATCCCCAAGAGATTGTATGAAGCAACGCTAGTAGCGTAGATGGCGTTGTCATGATGATATTTTTTTGCATCGCGAATTCGATCAGTAATGGATCTTGTTCCATTGCCGCAGAAAAAAAGACTTCTCCCGGCAGAAACATAATGACAAATTCAGGACTGGACGGAAATTGAGACCAATATTCTTTCTTCGATAAATCTAAAATGTGTCTACGAATTAGTTTTGCATGCTCTTGCAACAAAGTCTTCCTGTCTTCCCCATTTGGAATTTCCAAGGATCTGAAATAAGCGGACAGCGGAGCCTTAGAGTCTACTATAACTTTTTTGTTGCCTGGATAATAAATTACCATATCCGGACGAATACTACGATCTTGATCATTTGATACAACTTGTTCTTGGAAGTCGCAATGATTCATCATTCCTGATAATTCTACTATACGACGTAATTGCATTTCTCCCCAGCGACCTCTGGCGGACGGGGCTTTAAGTGCTGCAACTAAATTGCAGGTTTCTTTTTTCAAGGAATTTTGAGTTGAAATCAAATCACCGACTTGCTGTTTTAAAGATTCATATGCTCCTATACGAGATTTTTCCAATTCTCCTAATTTGACGTCGACCCCGTCAAGGGCTTGTTTTATTGGGGTAACTAAGTCTCCGATGGATTTTGTGTTCATCATCAAATCAGCTTTTGTTTTCTCATGAAGTTGGCCGAAAACACTTTTGGCTAGGTCTAAAAATGATTGATTGTTTTTAGATAAGGCTTCTGCGCTAATTGATTTAAATGTATCAGTTAATTTGTTTTCAGCTGTTTCTAATAATTTGAGCCTATCTGACAAATTTTTACGTTCTTGCTCTAACTCCATCTGCAATATAACATTTTCTTTTTCTAAATTTGCATAACGGTTTAGCAATAGAGAATATTTATCATTGATATCGTCAAATTGATCACATTTCTCTTGAAGTTTTGCGCTTTCTAATTGTATGTCGTGAAATTTGACACTCAAATCAGAGTAGTATCTGACTTTATCGCTCAATTGTTTTATGTTTATAAGCAAAAAAATTATTGCCACGACACAAGCGATTACGATGCTCAATTCATTTGTCAGCATTCTCTATACTCTTTTTGATTTCATTGACGATCTTTTCTAAGGTAGACTTTTCTTCTCCTTCTGCTGAAATTCTGATCAAAGGTTCAGTGCCTGAGGGTCTGACAATCAGTCTTCCTTCTCCATTTAAATCTTTTTCGCAATTTTGAATAGTTTCTGATACTAACGAAGAATGTATGACCGATTTGTTTTTTATTCTTACATTCACGTTGACGGTGGGATATGGTTTAAATAAATGCAACTGACTGAATTTTAGATTATGTTCCAATGCAAATAACACAACGCTTAATCCCGAAAACAAGCCATCACCTGTAGGGGCGTGTGACTTGATAACGATATGACCGGATGTTTCTCCGCCTATTTCCGCTTCGTGATTTTTCATGTATTCCGAGATATATCGATCTCCGACATTTGTCCGAATCAATTTAATATTGCGACTATTCAGATATTTTTCGAATCCGAAATTGGACATAATAGTTGCCACAATTTCAGAATGATTGTCTAATAATGATAAAATGGCCAATAATTCATCTCCATTCAAAAGTTGTCCATTTTCATCACAGATTAGTACTCGATCTCCATCACCATCAAATGCAATTCCGAAATCAGCTTTAAATTTTGTTACGGCGTTTTGCAGGTGATCAGGATGCATAACTCCACAACCATCATTAATGTTAATCCCTGTAGGTGCTTCACTTAGTGATATTACATTAAATCCAAAATGTTCAAATACCACTGAAGCAATATTGCTCAATGCTCCATTCGCGCTATCTATTACGATTTTTTTGCTTTTTGACAAGTTAATGTTGAAGGCAAAAGAGTTCTCAACGTTTTGGATATAGGAGACTTTTGCCTCTTGGCTGCAATCGAAAACTTTTCCTATTTTTTTAGAAGGAATTTTTTCAGATTGCTCAAAGTTGAATATTAAATCTTCCAGTTTTGATTCCCGTTGATCATTTAATTTCATTCCTTCGTGATCAAACAGCTTTATGCCATTATCATAATATGGATTATGCGAAGCAGAGATCATTAAGCCGAGATCAGCTTTCCATTCTTTTACTAAAATCGAGACGCAAGGAGTTGGAATGACTCCCAGTAATTTTACTGATACTCCAAGCGAGCAAAATGCTGCGGATATCGCGTGTTCCAACATATCACCAGATAATCGTGTATCTTTTCCGATTAAAACAATGGCGGATGGATTATCTTTCAAAAATTCTAAATATATCGCGTTAGCTAATTTTATGCATATGTCGATGTTTACGGGATATTCGTTTGCGATTCCTCGTATACCATCTGTTCCGAAGAGATTTTTCATATTTTGACCTTAGCTTTCTTTTTCATTTTTGTGATGAGCTCTTTGCTCAGTAACTATGGCAGCCATTTCTTGATCGTAAGGAATTTTGATATTTTCTTTTTTAAATAATTCAAATAGCCTTTTATATACCTCAAGATTCATTAAGCGACCAGCAATATCGGAGCTAGTTTGAAAGCTCCATCGAACCTTTATTCCCTCTGATGTGAAGTTTTGCATACCTGAAATTGAAATATCTGTGAAAATTTTATTTCCAAAATTAGGGTCTTGACGCAATTCTCGACCAATTTGCATTAACAAATTGCAAGCCTTCGATATGTCGGTATATGGATCCAATAATAATGATTCTACATGCGTAAAATGATCTTTGGAATGATTGCTTATCTGTTTAATGGTGTTATAAGGTATAATGTGTTCGTCGCCGCAAATATCTTGTAAAACGATAACTCTTGTAGCCATCCTTTTGACAGTTCCACTGGTGCCATCAATTGTAACAAAATCTCCTACATAGAAATTGTTTTCACACAAAAGTATGATGCCTTGTAAGAAACTTTTAATGATATCTTGTGCGGCGAAAGCTATGGCAGCGCTGACAGCCGTAAATGATGCGAATAGTGGTATTACAGCGATTCCCCACTGAGATAACACTATGCATACTGCAGAGCATACCAATACAACATTAAAAATGACGGATACAACAGGCATAAACGTCAACATACGATCTCTTTTATGTTCATCAATTTGCTGAATAAGAATTGCAGATGTTTCTTGAAAGGAGTGATACAACAATACGGTAATTAAAATCGTAATCACACTCACGATTACGGAATCATGAATGATGTATTTATAAATACCGATTCTTATATATCCCAAAATCATCAAAGTAGCGACAGCATACACAGATGATATCAATATGTTGTTAATCCAAATTAATCCTGTTTGGCGTGATTTTACCGATATTAGTAACGCTTTTTGTTTTTTTAGTGCCTCAATTTTTTGAGAAATTTTATTACTTATTGTTGTCGTAAGCAATTGTAGTCCGTATACAATCAAAACAGAGATAACCATATCTATGATGTTGTGTAACATCAAGATTTCGGGTTTCATCTCGCTTTGTGAATTGATTATCAAGACCATGGACATTGCCAACAGAGAGAAAAAGTTGAGTTTATCGTTGATAAATGAAGCAACTTTTGATCCCATAGATAATCCAGAATATCGCTTAATGACAAAGCATTTCGATGTAATTTTTCGAGAAATATACAATTCTAAAAGGTAATAAAGTAAAACAATCACAGACGTAATATGGGCTATAAGCATCCCTACTTTGGAGTGGGGAGAACAAACGGAGATAGGAACTGACACTACGGTTGCAACTGTAAAAATTATTAGTGCCATACGGTAGACTTTTGAATTTAGCCTGTGTGACTCAGTCTCTGAAAATCCAGCAATGTATTTAGAAGTGATTTTAGACATCGTAATTGCCCGAGTAAGGGAAGAAATACCTGCGACAAATAACATGATAAAAGCCAATTCTGAGGTAACTTTATTCCCGAAAATAAGTGAGATTATTTTAATCGAGATGGCGCAACAGACAATAGACAATAAAGTTCCAGCTAACGTTGTTATGAGCGGATCTGATGAGTGAGATGATTTTGTATTACCTAACTCTGAACGAACAAATTTGCTCGACAAGAATAAAGCCATGGGAAGCATCAGAAGAAGAAAACAGTATCCCAAGGTGCTTTGAATTACGTTAGATCCCAAAAAATTAAAGAAAGCTGTTATCTCGTCTAGCATATTTTCTCTCCCATATTCAACATATATAAATTTTATAATAGAATTCATCATAGAACAAATAGATTAACAGAAAGATAAATGTGGCCATTATTTTTAAAGATATTTAATTTCGTAAAAAACATATGTTTCCCGTTGACTTGTGCTTGTTGTGAAAATTTTGTGGAGGATGAAGGGGTTTGTCCAAGTTGTTGGCAGCAAATCAGATGGATGCCTGATCATTTATGTAAGATTTGTGGTAAACCGATTGATAATGAAGACAAAATATGTTGCGATTGCATAAAAGTTCATCCGATATTTGATAAGGCGATAGCTGTTTTTGCTTATGATAATTTTTCTAAAAAAATGATCTTCCGTTTTAAGAACGAAGATTCTACGTATCTGGCTCCGTTGTTCGCTAAGTGGATTTATGGAAAAATTTTTGATTTCATTGATGAAATTGATGTGATTGTTCCGGTTCCTATCAGCTATTGGCGAAGAATTTTCAGAAAATATAACCAAACTGAGCTGCTGGCCAAAGAGCTTCATAAATCGAGTCATATTAACTATAACCCACATATATTAAAGAAAATTCATGCAACGGAGCATCAAAAGGGATTAACAAGAACTCAACGATGGCGTAACTTGAGAAAGAGTTTTGCAGTGAGCGATGATAGCAATCTTCAAGGAAAAAATGTTCTGTTAATAGATGATGTTATCACTACAGGGGCAACCGCAAATGAGTGCGCAAAAAAACTTAAAGAAGCTGGAGCTGAAAAAGTTTTTGTTGCAACAATAGCTAGGGTTGATTTGGATCGAATTCGGTAGACAAATCCCACCTTGGGCGTACACGAAAATCTAGTCCATCAAACATTTTCATTTTAAATTTTTCTATCCCTGCCCAGGCTATCATCGCTCCATTATCTGTGCAAAATTTGATGGGTGGAGCGAAAAACGGGATATTGAACTTTTGGCATACAGAATCAATAGAGGTTCGGATGATTTGATTAGCGGCAACCCCTCCGCCTACGACGACAGACGAGATGTATATCTTTTTTTTGCTGCAGATTTTTAATGCTTGTTTCATTTTGAAAGCCAGAATTTCAGCAACTGTTTTTTGGAAGCTTGCTGCAAGATCTTTCTTCTGTTTTTCAGACTGACATCTTTGCGATGCGACCAATACCGCTGTTTTTAATCCAGAAAACGAAAAATCACAATTATCTTTTATACACATGGGACGAGGAAGAGAAAAAGCATTGCAATTTCCTTCGTGATAAAGCTTTTCTATTATTGGTCCTCCGGGATATCCAAAACCTAGGAGTTTAGAAACTTTATCAAATGATTCTCCGACGGAATCATCCACTGTTTTTCCTAAAATTTCGAATTTATCCATGTCATGTACGACGCAAATTTGGCAATGCCCTCCGGACATCAGCATTAACAAATATGGAAAATTGATTTTTTCAGTAATCCTGGCGGATAAGGCATGGGCTTCAATATGGTTAACAGCAATAAACGGAATCTCGGAGGCAAAAGATATTGTTTTTGCAAAAGTTGCGCCGACTATGACTCCGCCGATTAATCCAGGACCGCACGTTGCGGCAATGGCATCTATATCGGATAGAGAGAGGGATGCATCACGAAGGGCTTTCGTAACAACAATGTCGATTTTTTCCAAATGCGATCGTGCTGCAATTTCAGGAACAACTCCTCCAAACGGCTTGTGCTCTTCAATTTGTGAATGAATTACATTAGAAAGAACTTCTCCTGAATCCGTGAGGACAGCTGCCGCGGTTTCATCACAACTGGATTCTATTCCCAGTACTCGTATCATTCAATGATCTCATAATTGTCAGTGTTGCTGAATAATTCTCGTAATAGCATATTGTTTAGGTTATGGCTTGGGCAGAATGCTGAAAGTTTTCCGGCGATCCAGTACTCAGACAATGATAGATCTCCAATAATGTCCAATAATTTATGGACTGCTGATTCATTTTGGAAACGCAAACCTTCTTTGTTTAAAGGTTGTCCTTGATTATTGTATCCGACAGCATTTTCCAAAGATGCCCCTAATGCCAAATTGTTTTTTTGCAAAGATTCCATTTCTTCGACAAATCCGAACGTCCTTGCGGAGGCAATTTCAGACATAAAATTTCCTGAATTCATGTTGAAATGTGCTGGAGAAGTGGTCAATCCTTTAGCTGTAAAGTCGCATTCCACATCGATTGTGAAATCATCAAATGGAGAGAAAGTTTCATGCTTTGTACTTTCTGTGACAGTAATATTTTTGAGAATCTTTAAAACGCGACGAGGTCTTAGCTGTTCTGTTATCCCGGCGTCTTGTATTGCTTTGACATAAGGCATTGAACTGCCGTCCAAAATAGGTATCTCCTCTCCAGTTGTCTCAATTAAGGCGTTACTGATTTTCATTGCATATAACGAAGCCGCGAGATGTTCTATTGTTTTTATCGTTTCTCCGCTGTTGTTTGTTAGTTGAGTGCACATTGTTGCATTTTGGACGTTTAACCAATTAGCTGAAATGTACCAATCGATATCTGTCCTATGAAATTGTATTCCAAAATCCTCATCAGCAGGAAAAACTGTTACAGAAAAAGTTTTTCCTGAATGTACACCTATTCCACTGAGAGAAAACATTTTTCTTAGTGTTGCTTGTCTCATACCATTTCCAATGCTCTCGATCACCAACTATCATCGTACAGTACAAGTTGATTTTTGGCAATCTTCGTTATACTCTCAAAACAAGGATAATACGGCAGGCTGTATCTATCTGAGTCTAGAGTAGGGGCGTAAGTTATGCATTCGAGTGATATAAATAAATTAAAATTGTATATTGAAAAAATTGAAAATTTGGAAGTTGAACGAGTAGAAATTCAAGAGAATATTTCGGATGTTTTTAAGCAGGCGAAGGCTGATGGTTTTGATGTAAAAACCATGAAAAAAATTATTAAGCTTAAAAAAATGAAGACGGAAGATAGAGAAAACGAGGATCTTCTTTTGGATACATATATGGTTGCTTTAGGATTGGCTCCGATTTCAGAAGACGGTGAATGATTTTTGTGCGGTCGAAGGTTTTAGAAAATGTTCAGCATAATTTTTTTGGTAGGTCTTCAGGATTCAGCAAAGGGCATTATGCAAGTTTAAATTGTAGTAAATTCGTTAAAGATGATCCTTTAGATGTCGCCAAGAATTTGAAATATATTCAAGAGCTGATGCATTTCAAGAAAATAGTGTTGTTGGATCAAGTGCACGGACGAGATTGTTTAGTTGTTGAAGCTGATACGCGCTCTGATCAACGATACGATGCGATGGTTACAAAAGAGGTAGGGGTTGCCTTGGGGATTGTAACAGCCGATTGTGTGCCGGCATTGTTTTTTGATGAAGAAAATCATGTTATCGGCGCTGCTCATGCCGGCTGGAAAGGTGCGGTTTCCGGAGTGTTGGAGTCGACCGTTAAAAATATGTTTTGTTTGGGGGCTTCTGCGGAAAAAATAAAAGTTGCGTTGGGCCCTTGTATTCAAAAAGATAGTTATCAAGTTCAGCAGGATTTTGTTGATGGTGTATCTGATGGCAGAGATTGTTTCATTTATAGAGCTGATGAAATTTTTTTCGATATGCCGAAATATTGTAAACAAAAGCTGGTAAAGGCGGGACTATCGTCCGAGAATATTGAGATTTTATCAGTAGATACTTATCAAAATCATGAAACATTTTTTAGTTTTCGGTATGCGAGATTAAACAGCAATGGAGTATGCGGACGTAATTTGTCGTGCATATGCTTGTAAAGGATGGTCGTTGTATCTTGTGAGAATTCTTTTCATCTTGCATCGGAAATTGCGAATTTGTTAGCAGTCGGATGCTGTAGGTCGGAGATTTTTAATTATTCCTGCGGAGAAGAGGCGGTTCGAGTCAATACATATGATCCCGAGGTACTAGTTGTTGCAAGTACTGCGGATCAGAGATCATGGATGGAGTTGTATTTGCTGTTGAATGCTCTTCGGGATGCAAAGACAATCGTTCTCTGCGTGAGTTACTTGGGATATGCTCGGCAAGATGAAGATAAATTCAGAAAATCCAAAGGGGGCGAGGTTTTCGTCAAATTTTTAGAGAATTTTTCAAATATCTTAAGTTGTATATTTATCGATTGTCATTCTATGCCTCAAATTAAAATACCATTTCAACACTTGTCGGCTGAGGAGGTATTTGTTAACCATATTCAAAGTAAACACAATGTTAGTGATGTAGTCCTGGTTTCTCCAGACGAAGGAAGACGAGAACAAGTGATCCGCATGTCGAAAATGTTGGGATGTGCAGCGTTGATCGGAAAAAAGACAAGAGATTGTCGCGGTCGTGTGGAGAAGGTAATATTTGATGGTGATGTTCAAGGTAAAGGATGCATTTTGATTGATGATATCGTTGACACGGGGACGAGTTTGTGTCATGCTTCACGAGCTTTGGCGGTTGCAGGATCGCAAGAAATTATAGCGTATGTGACGCATGGGGTTTTGTCTGGTTCTGCGGTAGATGATCTGAGTAATTCTGTTATCAAGAAGATTTTTTTGACGAACAGCATTCAGCAAGAGGTAAAGCTGCCGGTAAAGTTTGGAAATTTATCGTTGGCTTCATTGATAGTTGGAGCGCTTCGATGTATATTGTGATGAGTTAAAAAGGAATTTTGAGATGGCGACTGTCGTTTTAGAAGCAAAAAATAGAGAAAGCCTTGGTACGGGCTCAGCGAGATCGGATAGAAGAAATGGGTTTGTGCCTTGCATTGTGTATGGAGATAACGCTGCTCCGGAGAGTATTCGTATATCAAAGGATCTGTTGAGTAGGTATGTTTACAAGTCGAATTTCTTTTCGACGGTGTTTGAAATTAATGGAATAGGAAAAAAAGGGCAAAAATTTATAGCTAAAGCGGCTCAGATTCATCCTGTTACTGATCAAGTTATTCATGTTGATTTTATGAGAGTCGGAAAGGGGAGCAAAGTTACCGTTCGTGTTCCGTTGATCTTTACTCATGAGGCGGATTCTCCGGGTTTGAAGTTAGGTGGGGTACTGAATGTGTTAGCTCATGAGATGGATGTGGTCTGTGATCCAGAAGGTATTCCTGAGCATATTGAAATTGATTTAACAGGATTTGAATTCCATCATACGGTGCATTCGAATACAGTGAAGTTGCCTGAAGGAGTATCTTTACCGGTAAATGCTAAGGTTACTACAATTGCTACGGTTGTTGCTCCAACTGTATTAAAGTCGGATGCTGCAGTGTCTACGGAAGCTGCTGAGACTCAAGCGTAGTCTATGGAAAATGTCTTGTTGATCGGCCTCGGTAATCCGGGTGTTGAATATACGTACAGCAGGCATAATTCCGGTTTTTTAATTGTCGACGAGATAGCGAAAGCTGTTTCGTCGTCTTCTTTTAAGCGGTCAGGAGGTTTTGTTGAGATTTCCTCATTTTTACTTGATCGTTATAAAATTATTCTGGCGAAGCCTCAGACTTTTATGAATTTATCAGGTCGAGCTGTCCAATTTTTGATACAATTTTACAAGATACCTTTAAATCGAGTTTACGTATTTCATGATGATATCGATTTGCCTTTTGCTCGTATAAAAATCAAAAGAGGCGGAGGCAACGGGGGGCATAATGGCTTAAAAGATATTGATAAAACAGTGGGTTCGGAGTATTGGAGAATTCGTATAGGTGTGGGACGTCCAATGGAAAAAACGATGGTAGTATCTCATGTTCTCGGTAAATTCGAAAATGAACAAATTTATAAGATACAAGATATCGGTAAATTTATCTCGGAAAATCTCAATGTATTGCTGTCGGAAAATTATAAGCAGCTGGAGCAACAGTTGAATTTATGAAAATCTTCAAATGCTGTTCTTTAGATGACACCAAAGTTGCTGCCGAATTTTTTGCGCAGTTTGCCTGTCCGGGACAATGTTATGCGTTATATGGAAATTTGGGTTTTGGAAAAACTACTTTTACCCAATATCTGATTCAATCGTTAAATCCGTGTATAAAAGGTATTTCAAGTCCTACTTTTACTTTGGTTCAAACTTATTCAACAAAGATATGTGATGTTTTTCACGTAGATTGTTACCGGATGAAATCAGAGGAAGAATTTTATGAGCTAGGACTGGATGAGGCTTTTCCTTCGGGTATTACAATTATTGAATGGCCTGAAATTATAGAGAGATATCTGCCATCTTCTGTGATGAAGATAATTTTTTCAAAAAAGAATAACATTCTAGAGCTATCTTGTTCTGATGTGTGATTTTGGTGTTGCAAAAAACACACTATTTTGTATAAAAACAGGTAAATAAAGGTTAAAAATGTCAGGATTTTGCCATCAATAATGTTTTCTTAATAAAACAATTTGTTGAAAATCAATGAGTTAATGATTGTAAATTTGAATTTAATATGTGGCGAAGGATTTTTGCATTGAACTTGCGTTTTTTCAATTTGGTGATATATTGGGCCCGTTGCTTAAGTTTAGTATAAGGAGAGTAATATGAAAAAAGCATTAATGGCTCTTGCGTTTGCTCCAGCAGTATTCGCAGAGGGTGAGGAAGCTGTAAAGCAGTACGATTTCTACTTTGGTATTGGTCCATCATATCATTTTGCTGAAAACAAGATTGAGTCAAAGTTTGGCACAGATGGTCAGACAGTGTTCGACAGAAAGAAGAAGAGCAGCAAGTTTGGTGGTTCTGTCTTCTTTGGTGGAATGTACTTCTTTGATGATTTCGGTTTGGGTTTGGAGCTCGGTTATGATCTTGCGAAAGATAAGAGCTTTGACTCGAAGTTGGATGATACTAGAAGCATGACAACCAAAGTTCGTGGTTGCAATCCATGGTTAGTTGCTCAATTGGCATATCGTTGCAATGAGTTTATTCCAGCATTGCGCTTAGGAATGAAGCATGTTGCTGCAGAAGTTTGGGCGACTGAAAGTGGTGCGTCAGCGGTCGAAGGTAAAACAAAACTCAGCAAACTTGTATTTACATTGGGTGCCGGTCTTCGTTACAACTTGTGCGGTCGTTGGGGTGTAGAAGGTGCTTACGACTATGCTTTCAGAGCAAAGAAAGACAGGGAATTCTTCGGTCTTCAAAACAACAAAATGGTTGTTACTCAAAAGCTTACCGGTCATAATGTCCGCTTAGCAGTAACTTACTCATTCTAATTTTGTAAATTGAATTAGTAGTTTTAAAAAGCCACCCTATGAGGTGGCTTTTTGTGTTTTTGGAGGGAGGTAAGATGATAGTTATAAGTTTGGGAACGAATTTAGGTAATCGATTGGATAATTTATCTCGGGCGATTAACTTAATGTCTGAAAGATGTTTGAAAAATCTCAAGACATCAATAATCTTAGAAACAGAAGCTATCGTGCCGTCAGATGCTCCAAATAATTGGAATAAACCTTATCTAAATATGATTGCAGTGGGAACGACAAATTTGCCTCCTCATAATCTGCTTCATGAATTAAAAAAAATTGAACGAGAGATCGGCAGACCTAAAATATATGATCGTTGGTCTCCGAGAATTATAGATCTTGATATTTTATTGTATGATGATGTTTTGATAAATGAGCCGGATTTAACTATCCCTCATAAAGAATTATACAATCGATCTTTCTTTTTGCATCTGCTGGCGCTGTTAAATATATTTCCGTGGTCTGAACAAAGAGAATTTAAAAATACTTTTACTAAAACGTTGACATTATACCCGAAATTTGTCGGGATTGTAAATGTTACAGAGGATTCTTTTTCCGATGGAGGAAAGTACAATTATGTTGAAGATGCATGTCAGCAAATTTTGAAATTGTCGAAGGATGGCGCATCAGTGATTGAATTAGGCGCGCAATCTACGAAAGATGGAGCGACTATTGTTTCAGAATCGGAAGAATATAAAAAATTAGATGATGTGTTGACAGAGGCTGAAGCCTTTATTGGAGAACACAAGATAAAAGTCAGTATTGATACATTTCGTTCTGAGGTTGCGCTGAGGCTGTTAAAGAAGCACGATATATCAATAATTAACAATGTTAATGGCATTTTTGATGAGATGTCGTTGAGGCAGATCGCGAACAGCGCCTGTAATTTATGCTTCGTGCACTCTCTAGATGTTCCGGTCGTGTCGAATCGAGTTATGGAGTCAAACTCGACTCTTATTCGTGACTTGATGTCTTGGCAGGATATGCACATTGAAAGGCTATTAAGTTTAGGTTTTGATGAAGAGCGATTGATATTTGATCCAGGCATCGGATTTGGAAAGACGTCATATCAGTGTATCAATATTTTGCAAAATTTGGCAAAATTGCGTTCAGCAAATTGTCGCTTAATGGTAGGGCATTCTAGAAAATCTTATATGAATACATTCTCTGAAGAAAAGATCCCGGTGAATCGAGATATTGAAACCATAGCGAATTCTTTGTCGATTCTTGATAAGGTTGATTTTTTGAGAGTGCATAACGTAAGAGATCATATGCGTGCAGCGGTGGCATATCAATCATGCCAATAAATATCAAATCCGATATTATCGGCATTATGGCGGCGACATCTGATGGCTTGATCGGAATAGATGATCGGTTGCCATGGTATAATGCTGAAGATTTAAAATTTTTTGAAAAACAGACACTTGGTCATTATATGATTATGGGGAGAAAAACGTATGAATCGTTACCTCGTCGGCTTTTTCAGGAAAGAAAATCGATAGTTTTTTCGCAGTCAATGGATGATTTAAAAATTAACGGCAAGATAGTACGTTCGTTGGATGAATTTCTGAATTTGTTGTCCGGATTGAATGGCGAAAAATTATTTATGATAGGTGGAAGCCAAATAGCGCATCTGTTTTTAAGCAATAATTTAATTTCGTCATTTTTTTTAACCATTATTCAAGGACAATATGTCGGAAATGTTTATCTAAATCTTGAATATTTCAATAATTGTAGGGAAAAAATCATATGTCAGTCTTCAGAATTTTTTAGGACTTATTATTCATTTGACTGATCGTTCAGCAATCATCGTTTTGCCTACTCTGATAATTTTTGAACATCTATCGTTAAATCTTTTTGTTCTGATTTTATAGCAGCGGCTATTTCGGTGAGAACATTTTTCAATTCATCTTCATCTTTTGCGTATTTGGTATTCGTGGTCGGAACGCAACTTTCCAGGGATAAAGTTTCATCGGTTCGATATTTTATCAAATATACTGTTGCGATATTACGAAGTTTTTTGCAAGCATCTATTGCTACTTTTGCTAAAGCTGTTTCAGGAGGTGTCACTGAGGTGATGATTTTTTCATCGTTAAGGGTCGATTCTTGATATTTATTATAGGTGAGCATTGTATTAGATGGAAGAGTAAATCCTGCAAATACTAATGCTGAATTATTTGCTTTGCTGAAAGCAGCGATATTATCATCAAATGTTCCGTGAGGAAGGAACATTCTGTGTAATCCCGAGAATCCATAACTGCTTTTAAAAGTTCCGAAATCATCATGCGTGTAATCTTTTTCTTGTATTTTATTTTTCAATTTCCAACGTACTTCAGGGATATCATCGTTATGATCCCAGATATGAACAAAAAAGTCCCCAGGAGTATCTTTTGCGCGTTCAAATAGCACATCGGAATTATTTTTCTTGTTATAGTAAAACAATTTTTGAATAGGAGACCATATGAAATTGCTTAAATCAAGCATCATTTGACCGTAAGTTTTGGCATTATTGCTGTCTCGATTTCCTCCTCCATCGAAAATATTAATTTGTTGCACGTTATTTTTCGCATCCGGATGGTCATACGCTACCGCATCACCTTTGTGAGCAAAATCAATGGATTCAATGTAAACATTATTGCACGGAACTGTTACATGATACTTTCCATCGGACTGCAATTTAAAATCATATTCAGCCGGAGAAATGTTAATAATAGATTTATAATTTATATTAAAGTGTCCGATCTTTCCTGATGAATTGGTCAAAGACAGCCTTACATTTTTCGCATTAACTGTTGCAACATACAGTGAATCTTGTTCTTTAAATTGATCTGCGTCAACAGTAATTGAGGTATTGGAGCCAAGATTTGGCAGTGTCTGCCCAGCGAATGATCCATCTTTATATTTTAAGGTACAATTTTGAAGTCCTGTAAGATAATAGCCAGAATCTGAAGGCAGCGCATATTTATAGTTTCCAAAAGATCCATCTATTTCCATTTTCGCATTCTCAAGGGAAATACCGGTTGTTTGGTTAGTAGGTGTGCTCAATTCAACGGTGACTGCGGCTTTTCCCGGCCATTTTGTTGTCATTGTGCCGTTGCCTGAAGTTGTAAATTTTTTCTTTGTATCTTCTTCGCTAAATGTAATTCCATTCATGTAGAACCGTAGCCAATGCGGTGTTCCACATGTTTCTGTATTGTTGGAATGAGGGCACCATACGCATAGTGATGTTCTGTGGATGTTATTGATACTGATAAAATCGTATCTCCTTGACAATTCGGAACCTATTTCTACATCTGATGACAGCACTGCTGATTGATTATTGCCCGTTATTGTTGTGAAAGTACCTGGCATTTCGGCATATGCATATATCCAGGCAGTATTGTACTTGCTGGCTTTTCCTACAAGACGAAAAGTCGGTGCGTTGCAGTCGTTAGACCAGTCTTTTTTTTGTCCATTAAGATATTGCTTCGCACAGTCTGGCATATAATAGTTTGTAGCATCTGATATACTTATACATTTATTACCATTCCATTTTGTCTTGTTTTCATACTCTATATCTGAAAACGTTAATTTCGTCGGAATATAACCTTTTAATGTAATTGTATTTGTCTCCGATTTAGGGATATGAACAACAACAGATTTATTTTCTGCTACTTCTTCATATGTGCCAACTTTCTTTACTTTATCACCATGTAAACACTGTGGGATAAGGCATTTTTGAATTTTCGTGGTATTTTCATCCAGCAATCTGGATGTTTGTATAAGATAACCTTGATTACCGTTTTTCTTCAGTATTGCCCAATTGTTGCCGGGATCAGGGGGGGTGGAAGCCTTCACATCTATAGAAAACTCTTTAGCAGAGCAGTAAATATTTGCGTTGCCTTCTTTATCAAAAAAATCTTTTGGAGATATACTAAATTGTGGAACGTCAGCGATTATTTGAATTGGTTCATTAAGTTCAGAAACGAGCTCAATGTTTTTCTCTCCTACAATACTGATAGGAAATTTGGATTGTGAAGATCCGTCGACTTTTATTATAGGTTGATTCCCTTGTTTGACAATTTTGTAAGGACGATTATTAATTTCAATGGATACAATGTTTGCGTTTTTAGACATATTTATATCAAGGTAATAATTGCCTTCTTCATCTTTGTCGTCAGTTATTTGATCGGGCATGATATAAAAAGCTTGAGCTTCATCGTCGCTGAAAGAATGGATTTCATTACCGATTGTATCTACCACGACACGGTTGTCTAATAAAACACGATGTCGTTTGGTTGTATCTATATGGCTGAAATTTAAAGTCGCAGTATCCCAAGCTTCAAATTCAAGAAGTACATCAGCGTCTCCACAGAAGCATATCCAGTTTGTATCATCAATATTGGCTGACGGATCTTTTTCAGCTTCTTTGTCTTCCTGCAAGTACATGTTTTGATTATTTAATAGTTTCGGATCATTGTCTGCTGTAACAAATACATCTGTATTTTTTATTTTTCTGGTATTGTTAACAGTGTCATATTCATAAAAATCTTTTTGCTCAAAAACATTGTTTCCAACTACAAAAAAATTATAAAGATCATACCGATATGGTGAAGTCGACCACAAGTGAGTATCAGCTTCAGCTGTATCTTTTAACTCTATTAGATTGGTTGCGCTATAATCTTCATAAGTGATTCCATTTTCTGTAATTGTTGACGCGTCATTTTGTAGTGTATTGAAACTCTTCACGGAATGCTTGGTTACATTAGCGGATTCATCATAATCCGTTATGGCATATAGATATTTTTGCTCAGGTATCACAATCCATTCACCGGCAGTAGAGGAAGATGTTTCGTCCGAGGATGTTGTTGTACAAGAATCGCATTCAAGTGTAAACTCTGGTTTTTCATCTGAGTCATTTTCAACTGAATTTTCAGCTAAGCCACAATTTGAACAGTTTACTGATTTAACACCTATCGAAGGAGGGGCCGGTTCTTCGCCAAAGGGGGCGCATCCTTCTTTATATAAACAATCAACAGATTGTATTTGAGTTGTTTGATATGTGTTGCGGAACATTAATATCGGTTCACAAGATCCAGATATTGGCTTACATTGATTATCGTCGTTTAACACAGGATCGGGTACGGATCCTATGCTGGTGCAGGAATATACGCCGTAATCTACCGGTTCTTCTGTTGATTGATCTATCATTTTAGATGAAATCTGTTCCCAATTTGTTATGGGATAGTCATCATTCCAAGATACACCATTGCATGCATAAAGTGTCTCATCGTCTTCTGTTTTTTTTCCTATAGTATATTGGCCCCCTTTTTCAATATTAAGATTGCCACGACTATAACAACACATCATGTAAGGAGAATAATCACAACTATAGCTATAGGATGTAACTTTATTATTTCCTGATTGAGTTTGAGTCGCTGATGTTAGTACTGTTGGGGCGACTCCGTTGCATAAATTTTTATATTTTCGGGTTATATCTACAGTCCGGGTTACATATCGTTTTCGTGTGTTTTGGTATGTATATAAGTCATGATAAATTTTTTGAGAGTAATATCTGTATGTTCCGAAAAGTAATTGCGTGCTTTCATATTGAGGATAGGTGTCTATGACTCTGTATAGAAGATTGCCATTGTCTTTGCTCGATTTCGCTGAACCGATAGATTGCCATTCGTTTTCCGTTGAGAAAAGTTTTATCGCCGAGTCTTCGTTGTCGGAAGCGTCAAAGTCTTCACTTGGAAAATTGTCAGTTACAAATACAACGCGCCGTATGGATCCCACATTAAGGGCTATCGGGCGAAAGTTATAAGATCGGATAAAAGAATCAGTATTCTCTTGAGGAGACTCCTCATTTTCATTTGTTTTAGTGTTTTCTAAATTTTGAAAAAACTCCCAATACCCGTTTGTTTCAACGCTTTCTGCGGTGTCGCCGCTGTTTTGAGGGCAATCTATGCCGGAATCCATACGGCTGATTGTAGGGGTTTTATTTGGATGACCATTTGTGTTTGGAATTAGATTCTTTCCCAATTCATTTGGATCGTATTTGCCATAAAATCTCAACACTTGGTTTGATAATTCCATTTTTTTCAGGATGCAGTGTTTTGCTCTATATTTAATTTTGTGAACCGATAAATTATGCCCGAAGTTGACGCCTTTTGTCGTGTAATTGCCATTAAATTCAGAATTGTTATTCATATTTTGAATGTTCTTATCTCCGGAGAAGAAAAATGATTTTACGCCGGAAAAATAATGTGGGGTCTCACTCTGTACATTTTCCGTTATGTGATTTCCTTCTTCTCCTCCGTAAAAAGTTACGTTGGCAGGCTCTCCTTTAGATGCGACAACCTTAATAATTCCTTTATAAGGGAAGGATACCCTCAGTACGCTATTATCCTGATTTGCTTTTAACCCTCTGACTATGCTGTTAATGGTTGTTAGAGGAGCTACAGAATCAGAGGATTTTTCGTCTTGATTATCAGAAGAATTTTCTTCATTTTTCGTTTTCGTCGGAACGACGTTTTGAACTTCTAATTCTTCGATGTTAGCGGCTCCTGAAGATAATTTACATTTAATGGCTCCCTTTACTCCTTGGTATCCTCCGTCCTTAACAACATATCCGCCGTTGTTGAACTGGACAGTGTCACTCTCAAACATAGGGATTTCAGAATTGTCGTTGTTGAAACCTAGATAGGTTAATTCTACAGGTTCGAAGCGATCAGGAGCATTGGCGATAATAATTACAACTTTTTTCTTGTTTTCTCGAGGAGTTTCTATCACTTTTGTGTCACTTCCTTCATTTATATGATTGCATGGATGCTTTGTCCAGTTGCTGAGTAGGTTTCCTGTCCATACTGGAGCCAAAAACAAAAAGTTTGACTTATTTTTTTTATCAGGAAAAGAAGTGTACAAATTTAAGTCGTTAATGACGCTTGGAATATCTGAGGTAAGCTCTGAAATAAAGTAAGGATTGGCTAAAAAAGTCGGGCATTTTCTTTCGCACAGCATCGCTAACGTGTTGCAATATCCCAGATAACAAGGATTCGGGTTCATTTGCAGAAATTTGTAAGATAAGTCTTTTCCATCATAAATTGGATCAACGAAACTGATTAATAAGCTTTCTTCTTCAAATGTTTTTGAAGATCCGCTGTATATATTGGCTCCGTTTTTTTGGAAAATATTTCCCCTTCGAGCCATAATCGGTAGACCAATGTCCGTTGTTCCCCAGTTTGAATATTCGCCGTAATCATCCTCATTTTCTGCGAGTAATTCTCCTCCTTCTTGACCATCAGATCCATAGAACATTGCTTGAGTAATGTATGGTTTTTCTACGAATTTATCTTGAACAAGGCGAGGTGAGGACATGTCCGCTCTGGTTGTCCAGTCTTTCCTGTCTGGGGGTAATGATATTTTACCTGAGTATGGTACGACACCCACAGCAACCCCTACAGTGTGTAAAAAATTTTCGGATAAAAACGTTTGGCAAGCCCTTGCTATCTGCTTGATTGGAACGTTATCTGAGTTCAGAATAATATTTTCATCAGCATTATTTTCTTCGGTACAACATGCCTGATTGGTTGGAATCGCTAAAACAATATCTACATCACATACCGGCAATGTTGCTATTGCTTGCAAACCCAATTTTGGGCATTCGCAGACAATTTTTCCGTTCTGTTCATCAAAATCGACGGACATGATGTTAGAATCCGGATCATAGTCTGGAATAAATTTGTCTGTCTCCGGTGAAGGGGAGGCTGAATAAGTTTTGTATCTGATGATTTGTCCTTTTTCGTCCATATTCAGAGAATCCGTTACGGCGTGATCAAATAGCCAGGCTTCTTGTTGCAAATTCTCAATTAAAAACGGAACGATATTTGATGAAATATTAACATCTTGAGACTGAATGTATAACGGAAGGTTACGAGATATTGGAAGTAGACTATCATTTTGCGTCTGTCTTTGAAAAAACGAATTTCTTGATTTTATTGCGTTGTAATAGCGATCATTATAAGTTTGGGCGCCGACGGAGTACAAATAATCCGCTTGAATTTCCCAACTTCGTCCTGGGTTGAATTTATTTGCAATTGATTGAGCTATTGCGTATGGGGTTTCAAAGGTTGAAGTTTGAACATCAGATTGAGTAATGCCAGTTCTTATGTACTGAAAAAAAAGGATAAAAACTATCATCGCTACCGCGACAACAATTGCGGCATATCCTTTTTGCGGCTTTTTTATGGATCTGAATATTTGAAAAAATTTTTTCTTTATACTCATGCTGTAATTTACATAAAATACATAAATTATTTTATGCAAATTATGCGCAAAATAAAAGATACATAATTCAAGGAATTTTATCAAAAATGTTTGCTGTTTTTTCTGATATGATACAGATTGTTAAAATTAATAAATTGCTTGGATTTTAATTGGTTATATCTATTGTGGATAACTTTGTGGATAAAATATGAACAACGGCGAGAATCCCATGATTTTCATAGGATTAAACGTTGTCAAGAGGGTTATAAAATAAAAATATCATATTGATTTTTAAGGGTTTTGAGAAAATCAAACGAGGACGTATTTAAATTTTCCTGGAATATCAATGTCAAGGGGGGGAGTTGTGAATTTTTTTTAAAATATCTTGTAATTTTCATTTTGTGAGTTGTTTGCGATTTGCTCTGTTATTTGTATCTTGTATTTTATAAATAATTAAATATAAAAAGTCTGTACAATCTATTTTAAACAATTTAAAATCTGGCGATCGAAAATTTAAGGATATTTGTTAATAGCTCTTGAGTTTCGTCTGATAAAAATGTATTTTTGGTTAAAATGCTTAATTCTTATGAGGGATGGGCGTGACCTTTTTGGTCTGTTTCAATTAGTTGTAGTTGCAGGGGTCTCGATATGATCAGAACGTTTACCGGGCGTAAAAGGTTTAGGAAAAATTTTGGAAAAATAAGGGAAGTTGCGGAACTTCCGAATCTTATTGATTTGCAAAAATCTTCTTATGAGTCATTTTTGCATCCAGATAAGATGGATGGTTTAAGGGGGGATATCGGTCTTGCTGAGGCCTTTAAGGACTCGTTTCCGATAACTGACTCATCAGGAAAGGCTCAGGTTGATTTTTGTTCTTATCACTTTGATGAGCCGAAGTATACAGAAAGCGAGTGCCGAAATAGAGGATTGACTTATGCGGCCGCTTTGCGTGCTACCTTCCGTCTTATTGTTTGGGATGTTGATGGAGAGAAGGGTGGTAGGCAAATTCGAGATATTAAAGAGCAGGATGTCTATATCTGTGATCTTCCTATCATGACGGATAACGGAACGTTTATTATTAACGGCGCGGAAAGAGTTGTCGTATCGCAGATGCAGCGTTCTCCTGGTGTGTTTTTTGATCATGATGGAGGAAAGTCGCATTCATCAGGGAAGTATCTGTTTGCTGCACATATTATTCCATATAAAGGTGCATGGCTGGATTTTGAATTCGATGCGAAAGATTTGATATATGTTCGTATCGATCGTCGCAGAAAGCTTTTGGTTTCTACTTTGTTGATGGCTTTGGATTCTGCTTATACAGAAAAGAAAAAAACGAAAAGCTCTGATGGCAAAGTAAAATCCTCGGATGTGTTCGGAATGGATCGTGAGGAAATTCTTTCTTATTTTTATGATAGCTTTAAGGTTCAAATTGCCTCAAACGGGGGATTGTCTAGAGAGTTTATTCCTGAAGAGTGGAAAGGCGTGAAGCTTGAGAAAGATTTGATAGATGCTGAAAATGGCGGTGTTGTTGCTGAGGCAGGGACAAAATTAAGTTCACGTGTCGTAAAAAACCTCAAAGAGTCAGGATTAAGTAAAGTTGTTGTTTCTCCTGAAGATTTATTCGGTCGCTATAATGCGTTGGATATTGTTAACGAGTCCAACGGATTGGTTGTTGCTGAAGCGGGAGATGAGCTTACTGAAGAATTATTGCAAAAAATATCAGAAGTTACTTCTTCGTTCTCGGTTTTGTGTATTGACCATGCGGAAGTAGGCGCATATATCCGAAATACATTGATTGCCGATAAATGCACCAATAGGGAAGAGGCGTTGTTTGAGTTGTTTAGAATCATGCGTCCGGGAGAGCCTCCGACTTTGGAGAGTGCTCAGGATATGTTCTACAATATGTTCTTTAATCCTGAAAGATATGATCTGTCCGCGGTTGGTCGTGTGAAGATGAATATTAGAATAGGTGTTGACAAGCCTGAGACGGAGGGAATTTTATCCAAGGATGATATTTTAAGGATTTTAAAAATTCTTCATCAGTTAAAAGATGGTCATGGTGTTGTTGATGATATCGATAATTTAGCGAACAGGCGTGTTCGCGCGGTGGGTGAGTTGTTAGAAAATCAATTCAGAATCGGTTTGAACCGTATGGAACGTGCGGTCAAGGAAAGAATGACGTCGGTTGATATCGACAACGCGGTTCCGAATGATATCATTAATGCGAAGCCTGTATCTACAGCGATCAGAGAGTTTTTCGGGTTATCTCAGTTGTCGCAGTTTATGGATGAGGTGAATCCTCTTGCGGAGATTACTCATAAGCGACGTATTTCTGCGTTAGGTCCCGGTGGATTAACTCGAGACCGAGCAGGATTTGATGTTCGAGATGTGCATACTACGCATTACGGGCGTATTTGTCCGATTGAGACACCTGAAGGTCAGAATATTGGTTTAATTAACTCTTTGGCTATTTTTGCAAAAATTAATAGATATGGTTTTATCGAGACCCCTTATCGAAAGGTTGTTGATGGGAAGGTGACTGATGAGGTAGTGTATCTATCAGCCATGGATGAAGCAGAACATACTATCGCTCAGGCCAATGCTGCGTTGACTGTTGATGGTCGGTTTAAAGATGAGATGGTGGCGTGTCGTCGCAATGGTGAGTTCATAAATGCGTCAAAGGATACAATTGACTATATGGATGTTTCTCCGAAGCAGATTATTTCAATTGCTGCGGCGTTGATTCCATTTTTAGAAAATGATGATGCCAGCCGAGCGTTGATGGGGGCAAACATGCAGCGTCAGGCTGTGCCTTTGTTGAGAGCACAGGCCCCGTTAGTCGGAACAGGTGTTGAGGCCGCAGTTGCAAAGGATTCAGGGGTTTCTGTTTTAGCAAAGCACGATGGGATCGTTGATCAAGTAGATGCCGATAGAATAGTTATCCGCGCAATCGGAAAAGGCGCGAATGTCGGTGTTGATATCTATAATATGCGAAAATTTGAGAGAGCGAATCAGAGTACATGTGTAAATCAAAGGCCTCTCGTGAAGAAAGGAGATATCGTAAAGAAAGGAGATATTATCGCTGATGGGGCGGCCACTCAGTTAGGGGAGTTGGCACTTGGTCATAACGTGTTGGTCGGATTTATGTCTTGGCACGGATATACTTATGAAGATGCCATAGTTATTTCCGAAAGACTTGTTCGGGATGATTATTTTACGTCAATTCATATCGAAGAATTTGAAGTTATGGCTCGAGATACTAAGCTCGGCAATGAAGAGATCACTAGAGATATTCCAAATGCATCAGATGATGCTCTGAGAAATCTTGATGAAGCAGGTATCGTTCATATAGGTGCTGAAGTTAAGGCCGGGGATATTTTGGTAGGAAAAGTGACACCTAAGGGTGAATCTATGATGACGCCAGAAGAAAAATTACTCCGGGCTATTTTCGGTGAAAGAGCTGCTGACGTTAAAGACTCTTCGTTAAGATTACCACCGGGGGTGAAAGGTACTGTTGTCGGAGTGAAAATTTTCTCCAGGGCCGGAGTTGAGAAGGACGAGAGGGCGATTGCTATTGAGCAAAAAGAGATTGAGTCCTACAAGAATGACATGGATGCGGAAAAAGCCATTTTTGAGGAGGCTTATTACAGGAGATTAAGGGAAAAGCTGATTGGTCAGGTTGTTGATAATGCTCCTGTGAAGTTAAAAGGTCAGACCATTACTGAAGAAATTCTTGATTCTATGCCAAGAGGGCAGTGGCGATCTTTTTCGATCCTTGATAAGGTTGCAGCAAAGGATATCGTGGATTTGCACAGCGATTTTAACGCTATTTTAGACAAACTCTACAAGGATTTTGATAAAAAGGTAGCGAAGTTGCGTCAAGGTGATGAGTTAGCTCCAGGTGTCCTGAAAATGGTTAAGGTGTTTGTTGCGGACAAGAGGAAATTACAGCCTGGGGACAAGTTAGCGGGGCGTCATGGTAATAAGGGTATCGTTTCTATTATTGTTCCTGCTGAGGATATGCCTCATATGGAGGATGGTACACCTCTGGACATTTTGTTGAATCCATTGGGCGTTACTTCTCGTATGAATGTCGGACAGATTTTAGAGACACATCTCGGATGGGCTGCTCAGGGGTTAGGAAAAAAGGTTCGCGAAGTTATAGAAAAAGTTCAGTCTGATAAAGAGTTGATGGATAATTTAAGGGCTCAGCTAAAAGAAGTTTATGATGACAAGGACGACAGAAAAGATATCGATAAGATGTCAGATTACGAAGTTGCGGAGTTGGCGAGTAATGTTGTAGATGGAGTTCCTGTATCAACTCCTGTGTTTGATGGAGCTAGAGAGGCTGATATTGTTAAATCTCTTGAATATTGCGGATTGAATAGTTCTGGGCAAGTGACGTTGATTGACGGTCAAACCGGTGAAGCATTTGCTCGTCCTGTAACTGTCGGCTGTATCTATATGTTGAAGCTACATCATATGGTTGACGATAAAATCCATGCACGATCGATAGGACCTTACAGTTTGGTTACACAACAGCCATTGGGTGGAAAGGCTCAATTTGGAGGTCAGCGATTTGGAGAAATGGAGGTCTGGGCACTTCAGGCTTACGGGGCTGCTCATACTTTGCAGGAGATTTTAACGGTAAAATCCGACGACGTTACAGGTAGAACTAAAGCGTATGAATCTATCATTAAAGGTGAGGATAATATTACTCCGGGAATACCTGAGTCGTTCAATGTTCTTATGAAAGAGCTTTGCGGTTTAGGCTTGAATTTCGAGTTTCAACGTAGCTCCGAAGAGCAAGATTCCGATTTGGGCAATTAATTGAGAGAGGATGAAGATGGCCAATCAATTACAAAAGATATTCGGACAGGTTAATGATTTAAACAATTTTGATTCCATAAAGGTATCGATAGCAAGTCCTGAAAGAATAAGGTCTTGGTCTTTTGGTGAGGTAAAAAAGCCGGAGACGATTAATTACAGGACTTTTAAGCCTGAGAGAGACGGTTTGTTTTGTTCTCGTATCTTCGGACCGGTGAAGGATTATGAGTGTTTATGCGGCAAATATAAAAGAATGAAATACAGAGGCGTTATCTGTGAGAAATGCGGTGTTGAAGTTACTCTTTCAAGAGTCAGAAGAGAGCGCATGGGGCACATTGAATTAGCTTCTCCTGTTGCTCATATTTGGTTTACCAAGTCGCCGCCAAGCCGAATCGCTTTATTGCTGGATATTACGTCTGGTGATATGGAAAAGGTATTGTATTTTGAGAATTATGTCATTATTGATCCTGGAGTGACTCCGTTCAAGCCGATGCAGCTTATTAGCGAAGAGGAGTATTACAGGGCTCAAGATGATTTCGGTGAAGATACTTTTAAAGCAGGCATTGGTGCCGAGGCATTAAGAGAGCTTTTAGCTAATGTTGATCTTAAAGGAGAGAGAGACAGGCTTAAACTTGAGTTGAAGACCGTGACATCTGACATAAAGCGTCGTCGAGTTGTTAAGAGATTGAAGCTTATAAAGTCATTTTTGACATCAGGATGCCGTCCTGAGTGGATGATTATGGAATGCATTCCAGTGATTCCTCCAGAGTTGCGTCCGTTAGTACCGTTAGACGGTGGGCGTTTTGCTACATCTGATTTGAACGATTTATATCGACGTGTGATTAACAGGAATAATCGTTTAAAAAGACTGTTAGAGCTTAAAGCTCCTGATATCATCGTTAAGAATGAAAAAAGAATGTTACAGGAAGCGGTTGATGCATTGTTCGATAATGGTCGTCGTGGGAGAGTCATTACTGGGACAGGTAAGAGGCCGTTGAAATCTTTATCTGATATGTTAAAGGGAAAGCAGGGGCGTTTCCGTCAAAATCTATTGGGGAAAAGAGTCGATTATTCCGGTCGATCGGTTATTATTGTTGGGCCAAATTTGAAATTACATCAATGTGGTTTGCCTAAGAAAATGGCGTTAGAGTTATTTTCTCCATTTATTTTCTCCCGTTTGGAAAGGTATGGTTTTGCAACAACATTGAAAGCAGCCAAGCGTATGGTGGAGAAAGAACGTCCGGAAGTTTGGGATATTTTAGAGGAAGTTATTAAAGAGCATCCGGTGTTACTGAATAGAGCTCCGACGTTGCATCGTTTAGGTATTCAAGCTTTTGAGCCTGTATTGGTAGAGGGAAAGGCCATAAAATTGCATCCATTGGTTTGTACAGCGTTTAATGCCGACTTTGATGGTGATCAGATGGCGGTTCATGTTCCTTTGTCGATAGAATCGCAATTAGAGTCTCGTGTATTGATGATGTCGTCTAATAATATATTAAGTCCATCTAGTGGTAAGCCTATTATTCTACCGACTAAAGATATCACACTAGGTGTGTACTACATTACCATGGAAAAGGAAGGCGAGCCGGGAGAAGGGATGATATTTTCATCCATTGGTGAGATTGAGCAGGCATTGCAGGATAAGGTTGTAAGTTTGCATGCCAGAATCAAGGCGCGTTATGAGCAGATGCAGCCTGATGGTTCGGTGATGCATAAAACAGTGAAAACAACGCCGGGTCGTATGATTTTGTGGCAGATTGTCCCAAAACATCCTAGTATTGATTTTAGCTTGATCAACAAATTGATTACTAACAAGGAGTCAGCGGGAATCATTCAGAAAATATATAACGAATGCGGACAGAAGAGCACAGTAATTTTTGTAGATCGATTAAAAGATCTCGGATATTTGTATTCGACAAAGTCAGGTGTCTCATACGGTAAGGATGATTTGGTTATTCCTCATCAAAAGAAAGAAATCGTTAACGCAACTAAAAAGGTTGTATCTGAATATGAGCGCCAGTATATGGAAGGATTGATTACGTCCGGTGAGCGATACAACAAAGTTGTTGATGCTTGGTCAGCGTGTAGCGATAAAGTTGCTGATGCCATGTTGAAGTGTGTTTCGAAGGATGAAGTAGGGAAGCCGATGAATGCCATGTATATGATGGCGCACTCCGGTGCAAGAGGCTCATTGGTTCAGATGAGACAGGTTGCCGGAATGAGAGGATTAATGGCGAAGCCATCCGGCGAAATTATCGAAACTCCTATTATTTCTAATTTTAAGGAGGGGTTGTCAGTTCTAGAATATTTCACATCAACTCACGGTGCTCGAAAAGGTATGGCAGATACTGCGTTAAAGACAGCGAACTCGGGGTATCTAACTCGTCGTTTAGTTGACGTTGCTCAAGATTGTGTTGTGGTTAAAGAAGATTGCGGGACGACGGACGGTATCGTTATCAAAGATATTATTTCAGGAGGGGATGTTATCGCTCCTTTGTCTGAACGTGTGTTAGGAAGAACTCCGTCCGAAGATTTGAAAAATCCAGCAACGGGTGAGATCATAGTTGCTGCGGGAGAGATCATTGATGAAGATGCCGTAAAACAGATTGAGGCAGCTGGCATTAATGAAGTAAAGATCAGATCTGTGTTAACTTGCGAATGTAAAGAAGGTATTTGTGCACGTTGTTATGGTCGGGATTTAGCTCGTGGACGTAAAGTTAATATCGGGGAAGCTGTTGGTGTCATTGCGGCACAGTCTATCGGTGAGCCGGGAACGCAGTTAACGATGCGTACTTTCCACGTTGGTGGAACTGCTCAGAGAGGCACAGAGTTGTCATCTGTCGATGCGACTTACGATGGAGTTATTTCATTGAGAAATGAAAAAGCTGTTACTAACAGTGATGGACAGAAGATCGTGATGAGCAGAAATGTTGAAATCGTTTTACTTGATGATCATGGTAAAGATAAAGCTCGTCATAAGTTACCTTACGGTGCGCGGTTGTACGTTTCGAACGGTGATAAAGTCAAAAAAGGGTTTAAATTAGCAGATTGGGATCCGTTTACATCTCCTATTATTTGTGAGAGAGAGGGGACGGTTCAATGTCTTGATTTGATAGATGGTGTTTCTTTGAAGGAGGCTGTCGATGAGTCAACAGGTGTGACAACATATGTTGTTTCTGATTGGAGACAACAAGCTAGGTATGCTGATTTGAAGCCTCGGATTGTGTTGGCTGATGATAAAGGCAATCCGATTGTATTGCCGAGTGGGCAGGAGATTAAATATTTCTTGTCGGTTGACTCTGTGATTGTCGTTAATAACGGCGACAAGGTTAAAATAGGGGATGTCTTGGCTCGTATGCCAAGAGAATCTTCTAAAACAAAGGATATTACGGGAGGTTTGCCTCGTGTTTCCGAGTTGTTTGAAGCCAGAGTGCCTAAAGATCCTGCCGTGATCAGCGAATATGACGGTCGGGTGGAGTTTGGCAAGGATTATAAAGGAAAAAAGAGGATTATTGTTCGTCCGGAAGATGAAAACATTCCGCCTATAGAATATCTTGTTCCAAGATGGAGACAAGTTGCTGTTCGTGAAGGCGATATGGTAACTAAAGGTGAAATTCTTGTCGAAGGAAATAGAGATCCTCATGATATTTTGAAGGTTATGGGTGTTAAGGCATTGGCCGAGTATCTCATTAACGAAATTCAAGATGTTTACAGATTACAGGGTGTAAAAATTAACGATAAACATATTGAGATCGTTGTTCGTCAAATGTTGCAGAAGGTTAGTGTTGATAATCCTGGTGATACGACATTCTTGGTTGGAGAGCAGGTTGATAGTCGAGATTTCGAAGAGGAAAATCGTCGTGTGTTGTCTGAAGGAGGAACTGTTGCGGAAGCAAGTCCTGTATTACAAGGAATTACGAAAGCATCATTGCAGACAAGATCGTTCATTTCGGCAGCATCGTTCCAAGAGACTACTCGTGTCTTAACTGAGGCTTCAATTACCGGAAAGGTTGATAAACTGAACGGGTTAAAAGAAAATGTCTTGGTTGGAAGATTGATTCCAGCAGGAACCGGTTTTGCTATAAACAAACTGCGAAAGATTGCTATGGATCAGGATGCTGAGGTTATGGAGCAACTGCGAGGATCGATTGCCATTGATCAACAATCGACAAGTGCAACGGTTAATATTTCGCAAGAGTAAGGGGAAAGGATGAGTCTTGACAGTTGGAAAGAGTATCTTTAAAATGCAAGACTCGTATAGTTATTAAGTAAAAGGAAGGGGCGTTATGCCAACTATAAATCAATTGATTAGAAGTCCACGGAAGGATGTGGCAAAAAGGAACAAGGTTCCGGCGTTGTTGTCTTGTCCTCAAAGAAGAGGCGTTTGTACTCGTGTTACGACAACGACTCCTAAAAAACCAAACTCAGCTTTAAGAAAAATTGCTCGTGTTAGATTAACTAGTGGTTTTGAAGTGACGTGTTATATTCCGGGTGAAGGGCATAACCTTCAAGAGCACTCGGTTGTAATGATTAGAGGAGGACGTGTTAAAGACCTTCCTGGTGTAAGATATCATATTATTCGTGGTACTTTGGATACTCAAGGCGTTAAAGATAGACGTCAAGGTCGTTCTAAGTACGGTGTTAAGAGGCCAAAATAAAACTAAGGAGTTATTATGGGACGTAGAAGAGCTGCAGAAAAGAGAGAAGTTCTGCCTGATCCGAAATTCGGGAGTGTAGTTGTTACAAAATTTGTGAATACATCGATGTATGATGGAAAGAAGTCGATTGCTGAGAGAATTCTTCATGATGCGTTTGATTATATTCAAAAGAAAGCCAATAAACCGGGATTGGAAGTGTTTGAAGAAGCGTTGGCCAATGTTAGACCTTCTGTGGAATTGAAATCTCGTCGTGTCGGTGGTGCGACTTATCAGGTTCCTGTTGAAGTCAACCAAGATAGAGGCCAGGCTTTGGCAATCAGGTGGATTATTGCTAATGCTCGTAAGCGTTCTGAGAAGACAATGGTGTTGAAGTTAGCCGGAGAATTGATGGATGCCTTCAACGGAAGAGGTGGAGCCATTAAAAAAAGAGATGATACTCATAGAATGGCGGAAGCTAATAAGGCGTTTGCTCATTATAGGTGGTAATTATGGCACGTACGACACCGATAAAGGATTATAGAAATATCGGCATTATGGCTCACATTGATGCTGGTAAAACTACTACTACTGAAAGAATTTTATTTTATACGGGGCGTTCTCATAAAATCGGAGAAACTCATGACGGTTCTGCTACAATGGACTGGATGGAGCAGGAGCAAGAGAGAGGTATTACAATCACTTCTGCCGCTACTACGTGTTATTGGAATAACCATAGAATTAATATTATTGATACTCCGGGACACGTTGATTTTACAGTTGAAGTTGAACGCTCGTTAAGGGTACTTGATGGCGCTATTGCTGTTTTTGATGGCGTTGCGGGTGTAGAGCCTCAATCTGAAACCGTTTGGAGGCAGGCTGATAAGTATAACGTTCCAAGGATCTGTTTCGTCAACAAGATGGATAGAACAGGAGCTAATTTTTATCGCTGTGTTGACATGATCGTTGATAGACTTGGTGCAAAGCCATTGGTCATGCAGTTGCCTGATGGTTGTGAGGCTGATTTTGTTGGTGTTGTGGACTTATTAACTATGCAAGCTTACCACTGGAATGATGAAACCATGGGGGCTAAGTATGACGTTGTGGATATTCCAGCGAGTCTTAAAGATAAAGCTGAAGAATATCGCCAACAATTACTCGAAACAGCGGTAGAGCAAGACGATGCCGTTATGGAAGCTTATTTGGAGGGAAAAGAGCCTACTGTCGAGCAATTGAAGGCATGTATTAGGAAGGGTGTGCTTAATGGCGCATTTGTTCCTGTTTATTGTGGTAGCGCATTCAAAAATAAGGGTGTTCAGACACTTTTAGATGGCGTTGTCGATTTCTTGCCATCTCCGTTGGATATCGGGCAAATTAAAGGTATCAGCTTAAAGGATGATTCAGAAGTTTTGAGAAATCCTTCCGATGATGAGCCTTTGTCTGCTTTAGCTTTTAAAGTCATGACGGATCCATTTGTTGGATCGTTAACTTTCGTCAGAATTTATTCCGGAAAGATTGAAGCTGGATCCTATGTGGAAAATTCAACGAAGGGTGATCGAGAGAGAGTTGGTCGTATGTTGTTAATGCATGCAAATAACCGGCAGGATATTAAAGAGGCGTATGCTGGGGATATCGTTGCGGTTTGCGGATTGAAGATTACCACAACAGGAGATACTTTGTGTGACGCAAGTCATCCGGTGTTGCTCGAGAAAATGGAATTTCCGGATCCTGTTATAGAAGTTGCGGTCGAACCGAAATCTAAGGCTGATCAGGAGAAGATGGGTATTGCTTTGGGGCGTTTGGCAGCAGAGGATCCATCGTTTAGGGTTAGTTCTAATGCTGAGACGGGGCAAACCATTATTAAAGGAATGGGTGAGTTGCATCTTGAGATCATTGTTGATCGAATGAGAAGAGAGTTTAAGGTTGAAGCAAATGTCGGTGCGCCGCAAGTTGCTTATAGAGAAACAATTTCTAAGCCTGCTGAAGTCGATTATGTTCATAAAAAACAGTCTGGTGGTGCTGGACAGTTCGCTCGAGTTGTTTTACAATTCGAACCAGCTGATTATTCGACCGGGCTTACCTTTGAAAGTAAAATATTCGGAGGAGCTGTTCCGAAAGAATATATTCCGGGCGTTGAGAAAGGGTTACAGAGCATCGCAGAGTCGGGTTGTGTTATCGGATTCCCAATAGTCGGTGTGAAATGCGCGCTTGTCGATGGAGCGTATCATGATGTCGACTCCAGCGTGTTGGCTTTCGAAATTGCATCCAGAGGTGCGTTTAGAGAGGCAATGACGAAATGCGGAGCAAAGATATTAGAGCCTATTATGAAGGTGGAAGTTGTTACTCCTGAGGATTATATGGGTGATATTATCGGAGATCTGAATAGTCGTCGAGGACAAGTTGTCGGGATGGATCAGAGAGCAAATGCTCGCGTGATATCGGCGGAAGTGCCGTTGGCCGAAATGTTCGGTTACGTGAATACGCTGCGCTCTATGAGCCAAGGAAGAGCTCAGTATACGATGCAGTTTGAACGTTATGACGCTGTGCCGTCGAATGTTGCTGATAAGATTATTGCTGAGCACAAAGGGTTAGTTAAAAGTGAATAGTTTAGGAGAACATTATGAGTAAAGCCAAATATGAAAGGTCTAAACCACATTGTAATATTGGTACTATTGGTCACGTTGACCATGGTAAGACCACTTTAACTGCTGCTATTACTAAAGTATTAGCAGAAAAAGGCGGAGCGAGCTTCACCGATTATGATCAAATCGATAAGGCTCCTGAAGAGAAGGCTCGTGGTATTACCATTTCAACCTCTCACGTAGAATATGAAACTGATACAAGGCACTATGCCCACGTTGACTGTCCGGGTCACGCTGACTATGTTAAGAACATGATCACTGGTGCCGCGCAGATGGATGGTGCAATTCTTGTTGTGTCTGGAACAGATAGCGTTATGCCGCAAACAAAAGAACACATTTTGTTGGCTCGTCAGGTCGGTGTTCCTGCGTTGGTGGTGTTCATCAACAAGGTTGACATGGTTGATGATCCAGAGATGTTGGAGCTCGTCGAGATGGAGATTAAAGATACCTTAGCGAAATACGATTTCCCTGCGGATGAGATTCCTATCATTAAAGGAAGTGCTTTGTGCGCGTTAGAGGGTAAAAATGATGAAATCGGCAAGAACAAGATTCTTGAATTGATGGAAGCTGTTGATAAGTATATTCCTCAACCAGAGAGACCAAAAGATAAGCCGTTTTTGATGCCAATCGAAGATGTGTTCTCAATTTCCGGTCGTGGAACGGTTGTTACGGGTCGTGTTGAAAGTGGTATCATTAAAGTTGGTGACGAAATCGAAATCGTCGGAATTAAGGAGACTCAGAAGACTGTTGTTACCGGAGTGGAAATGTTCCGTAAATTGTTGGATCAAGGAGAGGCTGGAGATAACTTGGGTTGCTTGCTTCGCGGTACAAAGCGTGAAGAGGTTGAGAGAGGTCAGGTTTTGGCTGCTCCTGGAACAATCACTCCACACACGAAGTTTGAGTGTGAAGTTTACGTGTTAAACAAAGATGAAGGTGGACGTCATACTCCATTCTTTAACGGATATCGTCCTCAGTTCTACTTCAGAACGACGGACGTGACTGGTAATGTGACTCTTCAAGACGGTGTTGAGATGGTTATGCCGGGCGATAACGTGAAGTTAACAGCGGAATTAATCGCTCCTATCGCAATGAACGAAGGGTTAAGATTTGCTATCCGTGAAGGCGGACGTACGGTTGGCGCTGGTGTTGTTACTAAGATTATTGCGTAAGGGGAGGAATTATGAACGCGCAATGCATCCGTATATGCTTGAGAGCATATGATCATAGGATTCTTGATTATTCGACGAGTGAAATCGTTATGACAGCAAAAAGGACGGGTGCGCGCGTTCGTGGTCCCGTTCCTCTGCCAAATAAAACAGAGCGCTTCACAGTGTTGCGCTCTCCTCATGTTGATAAAAAATCGCGTGAGCAGTTTGAGTTACAAACTCATAAGAGGTTAGTTGATATTTTAGACTGTCCTCCTCAAACGGTCGATGCTCTGATGAAATTAGAGTTGGCAGCCGGTGTTGATGTGGAAATCAAATTATTAGGTTAAAAAGACATGCGTTCAGGTTTATTAGGAAAAAAACTCGGCATGACCAACGTTGTTACTGATGATGGTCGTCGTTATGCCGTGACAGTTTTGAAAGTGGAGCAGCATGAGGTGTTGTCCCACAAGACAATAGAGAAGCATGGATATGAAGCTGTTGTCGTCGGAACTGTAGAAACAAAAGAACATAAATTAACAAAGCCTATGCAAGGCTACTTTAAAGCATTAGGTGGGAAATTTTATAAGAAATTAAAAGAATTTCGTATGGCTTCTGCTGATTTTCCTGCTGTAGGTACTACATATGGAGCTGATTTTTTTACTGCAGGTCAGTATGTAGATGTTACCGGTACCAGCATTGGTAAAGGGTATGCGGGAGCGATGAAAAGACATAATTTCGGCGGATTGCGAGCATCTCACGGTGTATCCATTTCACACAGAAGTCATGGTTCTATCGGAAACAGAGAAGATCCTGGAAAGGTTTTTAAAGGGAAGAAGATGGCCGGTCATCTGGGTTGTGAAACGGTGACGATTCAGAATATGAAAATTTTTGATGTGGATGGAGACTTGCTTTTGGTTCAAGGAGGAGTTCCTGGTGCTGAAGGAAGTTATGTTTTGATAAAAGATGCTGTTAAGAGGAAGCAACAGTAATGAAGTTGCAAGTTATAAAATTAGATGGCACAAAGAGTGGCGAAATAGTGCTCGATGATGCTGTGTTTGGTATTGAGCCCAAGACAGAAAGTTTGGCCGACGTCGTAAGGTGGCAATTAGCTCGTCGTCAGGCAGGAACTCATGCCGTAAAAGGTCGTAGTGATGTAAGCAGAACAACAAAGAAGTTGTATCGACAGAAAGGCACGGGAAATGCTCGTCATGGTGCGCGTACGGCGAACATTTTTGTAGGCGGAGGCATTGTATTTGGACCAATTCCACGTTCTCATGCGTTTAAGATTAACAAAAAAGTCAGAGCTTTGGCTCTTCGTTCCATGTTGTCTTTAAAAGCGAAGGAAAACAATGTTCTTGTTTGTGAAGACTTGAATATTGAAGGTGGAAAGACTAAAAATTTAGCTGAAGTTCTCAAAAAAATGGATGTAAAATCGGCATTGTTTGTTGATTCAGGTGATTGTGAGAGCTTTAGAAGAGCTTGTGCAAATCTTTACAAGATAGATGTGCTTCCGACTATTGGATTAAATGTCTATGACGGTTTAAATCACGAGAAAATCGTTCTTACAAGAAGCGCGGTTGCAAGCATTCAAGAGCGTTTAGGGTAAAATTATGATATCAGAGTACGATTGTTTAGTTGTCCCGGTGATGACGGAAAAGTCGATGAACTCTAAGGAAGGAGTTCATGTCTTTAAGGTAAACACTAAGGCTACGAAGCTTGATATTACTAGAGCTGTAGAAAAAGTGTTTAAGGTGAAAGTAGCAAAAGTAAACGTCTTGAATAGAAAAGGAAAGAAGAAGACTTTCCGTGGCAGAGCAGGCGAGACGAAAGCAACTAAGATTGCAATTGTTCGTTTGTCCGAGGGCGTTATCAATTTTGAGGGTGGAATCTAATGGCTTTAAAAGCATATAAACCAGTTGCACCTGGATCAAGAGGAGTCGTGTTAGTTGATCGATCCTCTTTGTGGAAAGGCAGGCCTTGTAAGAGTTTGGTCAGTGGAAAGCCGTCAACAGGCGGTCGAAATGCTCACGGTCATATTACATCTTGGCATCGTGGCGGAGGGCATAAGAGGTTATATCGTTTTGTTGACTTTGTAAGGAATAAGACAGATATTGAGGCAGTTGTTGAGAGGATAGAGTATGATCCGAACAGAACAGCATTCATTGCGTTGATCAAGTATTCTGATGGGGAGTATTCATATATTTTAGCTCCTCAGAAGTTGGCGGCGGGTGATACTGTAGTATCTTCAGATAAGGCTGATATCAAGGTCGGTAATTGTATGAAGATGATAAATATTCCTGTAGGTACTGTTATTCACAATATCGAGTTTCGTATAGGAAAAGGTGGACAATTCGCTAGATCTGCCGGAACTTATGGGCAGATAGTTGGTCGTGATTCCGGGAAAGTTATTGTTAAGTTATCATCGGGTGAAGTACGATTGATAAATGGCGAATGTCATGCTACTATAGGCACAGTCTCGAATCCGGACCAGAAGAATGTCGTTTTGGGTAAGGCAGGAAGAAGTCGTTGGTTGGGTTGGCGCCCATTCAATAGAGGTTCTGCGATGAACCCTGTCGATCATCCTCATGGTGGCGGTGAAGGAAAGACAAAGAGCGGAAGGCAGCCGGTTACTCCTTGGGGTAAACCAACTAAGGGTTATAAGACCAGAAGGAAGGCTAAACCGTCCGATAAATTTATTTTGACGCGTAGAAAGAAGTAAGGTGGGGTCATGGCACGTTCAGTGTGGAAAGGTCCGTTTGTAGACGGATATTTGATGAAGAAAGTCAAAGCCTTGTTGGAGTCAGGTCGTCGCGATCCTATTAAGACTTGGTCAAGGCGTTCGACGGTGATACCTGATTTCGTTGGAGTGACGTTTTCTGTACATAATGGTCGCAAGTTTATTCCTGTGTTGGTTACCGAGGAAATGGTAGGGCACAAATTGGGTGAGTTTGCTCCTACTCGTACGTTCAATGGGCATGCTGGCGATAAATCTGCGTCCAAGAAGTAAGAGGAGATTGTATAATGGCTAAAAGATTACGTATACAACCAACTTCCGTTGATGTGATTGCAAAGGATCGGATGGTTCTTGCATCTCCTCGAAAGGTTAATCTTGTTGCGAAGATGATCAGAGGCATGTCGGTATCGAAGGCGTTGGATGCTTTAAAATTTTGTAAGAGAGCTGTAGCTCGTGATGTTAGAAAGACTTTGCTCTCTGCTATTGCGAATGCAGAGTTGAATAATGGTTTGAACATCGATTTATTGACTGTGAAAGAAGCTTATGTCGGGAAAGCTGTCGTACTCAGGAGATTTATGGCTCGGGCGAGGGGGAGTGGATCTCCTATTCGCAAGAGATTCAGTCGTTTGACTTTAGTATTGTGTGAAACTGAGGATTAAGATGGGACAAAAAATAAATCCGAATTCGTTTCGTTTGGGTATTATTAGAAATTGGAGTTCTTGTTGGTATTCCAAGAATGATTATGCTGGGTTGTTGCGCCAAGATTATAATCTTAGGAAGTTTTTAAATGAGAGGTTAGGTCAAGCTGGCGTTTCGAAGATTTCTGTAGAGAGATTAGCGAAAAAGGTCGTTGTGACGATCCATACGGCAAGACCTGGTGTGGTTATCGGGAAAAAAGGAAATGGTATTGAGAAATTGCGTGCAGATTTGATAAAGGTTGTGGGTAATGATGTTTCTCTAAATATCGTTGAAGTTCGTAAACCTGACATCGACGCTAAGTTAGTTGCAGAATCAATTGCTTCTCAGATTGAGAAGAGAGTAGGATTCAGAAGAGCTGTTAAAAGGGCTATTCAATCCACCTTAAGAGCAGGTGGTTTGGGTATTCGTGTCAATTGTTCAGGTCGCTTAGGTGGTGCTGAAATTGCACGTATGGAGTGGTATAGAGAAGGGCAAGTTCCTTTGCAAACCTTGAGAGCTGATATTGATTATGGCTTTGTAACTGCTAATACGACTTATGGTGCTATTGGTGTAAAAGTCTGGATCTATAGAGGTGAACAGTTTAACGCGAAGCCGATATTTTTACCAAAACGTATTGGCGAAAGACAAGAGAGGGAATAAGCGATGTTATCTCCAGCTAGAATGAAGTATAGGAAGCATTTTAAGGGAAAAATACACGGAGTAGCCTCTCGTGGTTATACTTTGAGTTTTGGTTCCTTTGGGTTAAAGGCTTTGGAACCGGCTCGTATTACGTCTGCTCAAATAGAGGCCGCAAGGCGTACGATTTCAAGGTGTATGAGACGTGTGGGAAAAGTTTGGATCAGAATTTATCCGGATATTCCTGTCTCAAAGAAGCCTGCTGAGGTTAGAATGGGAAGTGGAAAGGGTAGTGTTGAGTATTGGGCTTGCAGAGTTTATCCCGGAACAATTATGTTCGAGATGGATGGCGTGGATGAGCGCCTTGCAAGGGAGGCGTTAGCCTTAGCTGCAGCGAAGTTACCTGTTTTGACTAAGATAGTTACGAGGGAGGCTTAGTATGGCTAACAAAAAAGTAAGTTCATCCAGTCCGGAATTAGAGGCGGCGAAGTTGGAAGCAATGAGGCTACGTTTCCGTCGTGTTCTGGGGGAGAGTGTTTCCGCACATGTTGTAAAAAATACTCGCAAAAATATAGCAAAGTGTGTAAAATCATTGCAAAACGGTGAGGGAAAAAATGCCTAGGCGTATTTTAGAGGGTGTCGTTACCAGCAACGTTCGTGAGAAGACAGTAACTGTCAAGGTGACAAGGCGAGTAATGCATCCGAGATATAAGAAATATATTAATGTTGCTAAGAAATATCATGCTCATGATGAGAAAAATGAGTGCAATATCGGGGATCGCGTTGCGATTTGTGAGACGAGTCCTATTTCTAAAACTAAGAGTTGGATTGTTGTGGAAAACAATTCCGGAAAGGGAGAATAGTTATGATACAAATGCAATCTCGGTTATTTGTTGCGGATAACTCAGGTGCGAAGGAAATTATGTGCATCAAAGTTCTTGGTGGTGCCGGTCGTAGGTATGCTAGGGTTGGTGATATTATTGTCGCATCAGTGAAGGAAGCGATTCCTCACGGGAAAGTTAAAGAAGGAGATGTTGTTCAAGCATTGGTTGTCAGGACTGCATCTGCAATTCACCGTAAAGATGGAAGCGTTATCAGGTTTGATAAAAACGCTGCTGTGTTAATCAATAAACAAGGGGAGCCTATCGGTACTCGTGTTTTCGGTCCTGTAACGAGAGAGTTACGTTTGAATAAGAACATGAAAAAAGATAGTATAGCGAAGAGTATGATGAAAATTATTTCTTTGGCTCCGGAGGTCTTGTAATGAATAAGTGGCGTATAAAAAAAGGTGATACCGTTCAGGTAATCGCTGGTCAAGATAAGGGCGTAAAAGGTGAAGTTTTGCGCGTTTTAAGGGATGAGCGAAGGGTTGTTGTAAAAGGCGTTCATGTATGCACTAGGCATCAGAAGCCTTCTGCGAATAATCCAGGAGGGCTTATTAAAAAAGAGCAGTCGATACATGCGTCTAATGTGATGCTAATTGATGCTACAGATAATAAGCCAACTCGTGTCGGGATGAAATTTGTTGATGGTAAGAAGGTGCGTTTTTCGAAGCGTACTGGTTCGGTGTTAAACTAGACGTGAGAAGGTTATGGCTCGTTTAAGAGATTATTATAATAAGGAGTTGGTTCAGAAGCTGAAGAGTTCTCTCGGGTTGAAGAATGATTTGGAGGTTCCAGCGTTAAAGAAAATAGTTCTCAATATGGGAATGGGGGAGGCGATTGCTGATAGCAAATACGTGAAGCAAGCTGTTGAGGAATTGACTCAGATTGCAGGACAGAAAGCTGTTATGACAACAGCTCGCAAATCTATTGCAGGGTTCAAGTTGCGTCAAGGACAAAAAATAGGCGCCATGGTTACTCTTCGTGGTGAGAGAATGTACGAGTTTTTGGATCGTTTGATCAATATCGCATTGCCGCGAGTGAGAGATTTTAGAGGATTGCCTAAAAAGTCTTTTGATGGTAATGGGAATTATTCGTTTGGGATTAAAGAACAAATCATATTTCCTGAGGTGGCAGTAAGCAGTGTTGATAACATTCATGGTTTGGATGTGTGTATTGTAACGAATACGCGTAATGATGCTCATGCGGCAGAGTTACTGAGGGCGTTCAATTTTCCGTTTATGGCGTAAGGGGATAAGACATGGCTCGTTTGAGTAGTATTGAATCAGCAAAGAGAATTCGTAGAAGAGTTGCTGCGAAAAAGGCAAAGCGCGCAGAGCTGAAGGCGATTATCATGAATAAGACGATCGCTCCTGAGGAGCGTTTTGCGGCACAATTAAAATTAGCGGCGATGCCGAGGACTTCGTCTGCGACGAGAGTTCGTAATCGTTGTATGATTACGGGGCGTGCGCGTGGCGTGTATAGAAAATTTAATATTTCTCGTATTATGCTGAGAGAGATGGCGGCGGAAGGGTTAATTCCTGGCGTTCGTAAAGCAAGTTGGTAACAGGAGTATAGAAAAATGATGACAGATCCTATTTCGGATATGCTTGCAAGGATTAAGAATGCTTGCAATCGCTATTTTGAAACAGTTGATATCCCATCATCCAAGATTAAAGCCGGTATTTTAGGTGTTTTGGAAAGGGAAGGGTATATCAACGGATTCAAAGAAGTGACGGAAGATGGCCGTAATTTTCTGCGCGTTGAGTTAAGATACTACGAGGGAAAATCGGTTATTAATATGTTAGACAGGGTTTCAAAGCCAAGTCGTAGGGTTTACTCTAAGATAAAGAAGGTCAATTCTGTTTATAACGGTTTTGGTATCTATGTGTTGTCTACTTCGAAAGGTATTATGTCCGATGCGGAAGCAAAAGAGCATAATGTCGGTGGCGAAATTTTGTGTAAGGTGTTCTAAAATGTCGAGAATTGGAAAGCATCCTATAGAAATTCCTTCAGGAGTAACTGTTGCATTTAATAATGGTGTTATTACTGGAAAGGGGAAAAACGGCGAGTTCGAGTTTAAGGTTCATGAAAGTGTTCATACCGAGATCGTTGATGGTAAGATTGTTTTTAAGCCATGTGATGACAGTAAGGTTTCTAGGTCAATGTGGGGGACTTGCAGGGCTGTTGTTGCAAAATATGTCGCAGGTCTGTGTGATGTCTTTGTAAAAAAGGTAAATTTAGTAGGTGTTGGTTATAAAGCCAGTGTACAAGGGAAAAATCTTGTTCTTCAGCTTGGGTATAGTCATGATGTCATATTTGAAATTCCAAGCGATGTGAAAATTGCTTGCGAGAATCCGACTACTATTGTTGTATCTGGGGCGGATAGTCAGAAAGTTGGACAAGTTATTAAAAATCTTCAGAAGTTCAGGGCACCGGAGCCTTATAAAGGAAAAGGTGTGATTATCGAAGGTCAGTTTGTCTATCGTAAAGAAGGGAAAAAGAAGTAATCATGGCCAGGTTTAGTAAGAATTTTCAAAGAAGGGCGGAGAGAGTTCGCTTTTCATTGCGAAAAGTGGCAAATGGAAAGCCTCGGCTTTCTGTTTTTAGATCAGAGCGTCATATTTATGCTCAAATTATTGATGATTCATGTGGTAAGACGTTATGTGCGGCTTCGACTATGGATAAGAGTTTTAGGTCGGATAAGAAATCAAACTGCGATGCAGCGACACGCGTCGGAAATATGATTGCGGCGAAAGCGGCAGAGGCAGGGATTAAGGAAGTTATTTTTGATCGTGGCGGCTATAACTATCATGGTAGAGTTAAGGCTCTAGCTGATGGGGCACGTAGCGGCGGGTTATCATTTTAAGGGATAAGTTACATGAGTCGTGAAGAGACAGCTTATATTGAGAAGCTTGTGGCAATAAATCGTGTTGCTAAGGTTGTAAAAGGAGGAAAAAGGTTCTCGTTTTCCGCGTTGGTTGTTGTCGGTGATGGAAAAGGCAGAGTCGGCTATGCCAGTGGTAAGTCTAGAGAAGTATCTGATGCAGTAAAGAAGGCAGCAGAAAAGGCGAAGAAGAAGATGATGAGAGTTCCTATGCGTGAAAGTCGTACAATCCATCATGATGTGATGGGGCGTTTCGGAGCGGGCCGTGTTGTTTTGCGTACTGCGGTTTCGGGAACGGGAATTATTGCCGGCGGTGCTATGCGTGCGGTGTTCGAAGCTTTGGGTATTCAGGATATCGTTAGTAAATGTACCGGATCAGCGAACCCTCATAATATGGTTAGGGCGACATTTGATGCACTAAGCGCTACTATGTCTCCAAGGTATATAGCAAATAAGCGAGGGAAGAGAATTAGCGAAGTGACATCACGTCGTGCTTCGGTGAAATAAGGAGTATCCAATGGTAAAGAAAGAAGCGAAAGCGAGTAGTTTGATTGTTACCCAAATCGGTAGCCAAATCGGATGCGTAAAGAACCAGCGCGATTGTTTAAAGGGGCTGGGGCTCGGTAAGATCGGGAAAAAGGCAACGTTAGCTGATGATCCGTGTGTTCGTGGTATGATTAGGAAAGTTTCTCACTTAGTGAAGGTTGAGGTTATAAATGGCTAGTGTAAAATTAAATAGCTTGAAGGCTCGTAATGGGCAAGATAGCAAAGCCCTTGGTCGTGGTATCGGTTCAGGATGCGGAAAGACTTCTACTTTTGGACACAAGGGAGGAAAGGCTCGTTCCGGTCGTGGTAAGGTCGTTTGGTTTGAAGGTGGTCAGATGCCTTTATACAGAAGACTTCCGAAAAGAGGATTTAATTCAAGGCAGGATAAATCATGCATCAGTGTGATTAATTTGTGTGATCTTCAAAAGTTATGTGATATGGATGCTTTGAAGGCGGGACAAGAGGTTACTATTGAGACTTTACAAGCTGTGGGTGCCGTTCGTAAGTCAGCATGTGTTCTTCGCGTGTTAGCAAAAGGTGAATTGAAGGTGGCTCTGCAAATTTCTGCGCATTATGCTTCAGATGCAGCAATGAAAGGTGTTGAAACAGCTGGTGGTAAGATTCAGATAATTTAGGGTAGTACATGTCGACTATTTTTGATCAAGGTTTTAGCTTAGAAACTTTTTCAAAGGCCTCCGACTTGCAGAAGAGGCTTGTTTTTACAATTTTAGCTCTCTTCATTTACAGAATAGGTACCTATGTTCCTCTTCCGGGGTTGGATCCGTCAATTATTGCGGATTTAGCAAGTATGCATCTTAGCGGAAGTGGATTCTTGGGAATGTTTAACATGTTCTCTGGAGGTGCTTTGGGACGTATGACTATTTTCGCTTTAAATTTGATGCCATATATTTCTTCATCCATTATTATTCAGTTGATGACAATGGTTTCGCCTACTTTGGAGGCTTTGAAAAAGGAGGGAGAGACCGGAAGAAAGAAGATACATCAATATACGAAGTATTTAACAATCGGTGTAGCGAGCTTTCAGGCTTGGGGAATTTGCTTGTGGCTGATGAATACTGATCATTCTCCGGTGGTCATTGGGAATTTGTTTCCAATAATTGCTGTTCCGTCTTTGGTGTGCGGTACTTTGTTTTTGGTGTGGCTTGGTGAGCAAATGACTTCCAGAGGTGTTGGGAACGGATCATCGTTGCTGATTTTTTCGGGTATCGTTGCAAACATGCCTGTCAGTATTTTGAACATCCTGGAGCAGGGGCGAGCTGGAGCTTTATCGGTGATTTCCGTGATTGCTATTTTTGCTTTAGCTTTGGCAGTAATTGCGTTTGTTGTGTATATCGAAAGAGCACAAAGAAAAGTTACGATTAACTATCCGCAACGTCAGGCGATGGCTGCTCAAGGGCATTTTATGGATACAGTGAATCATTTGCCTTTGAAGATTAACTCCGCAGGTGTTATTCCTCCAATTTTTGCATATTCATTGTTGTCTTTGCCGATGATGATTGCCGGATTTTTGGATACTGATAATGAGTATGTTATGGCATTTTTAGATGTATTTGGGGGTAGAGGTTCAGGTTCGGCGGTGTTTTCGTTGATTTTTGTTGTGTTAGTTGTGTTTTTCTCGTTTTTCTATACTGCAGTAGTTTTCAATCCTACTGAAACTGCCGATAATTTGAAAAAAGCAGGAGGATATATTCCAGGCGTTAGACCGGGAAAAGCGACGGCAGAATATTTAGACTATATTTTAACAAGATTGACGACAGTCGGCGCTTTGTATATGTCTTTGGTTTGTTTGCTTCCTGATTTTGTGAATTCTCAGTTTGGAGTTCATTTTATATTTGGTGGTACGGGAATTTTGATTGTTGTGGGTGTTACGATTGATACGATTTCGCAGATTTATACTCATATTCTTTCTCACCAATATAAAGGGATTTTGAAAAAAGCAGAAAAGCGGAGAAGGTAATGTCTGAAGTAAAGGTTTTAGTCCTGTTTGGAGCTCCAGGGGCTGGCAAAGGAACAGTTGCGCAGCATCTTAGCGAAAATTATGATGTTCACCATTTTTCTACTGGAAATTTGTTAAGAAATGAAGTAAAAGTAGGATCTGATATCGGCTTGAAAGTGCAGGAAATTTTAGGTTCTGGCGGGTTAGTCGGTAGTGATATCGTCAACGAGATGGTTCAGAAGAACATCTCAGAGGTTGTGGACTCTGAGCGTTTGATAGTCCTGGATGGATATCCTCGAACGGTGGATCAGGCTCAGGTTTTGGATGGGATGTTGTCGGGGGCTCTGAAAGATCGTGTTAGAGTTTTGGAGCTATCAGTTGATGATGAAGTAGTGGTCAAGCGTATTTCGCAAAGACGGGTATGTGTTAAATGTGGAAATACTTACGGTCCCCACGATAAAATTGAGGTGTGTTCTTGTGGCGGGGATCTTGTGAGGCGGAAGGACGACGATGAGGCCGTAGTTAGAAGTAGATTGGCGCAATATGAAAAAGAGACGCGTCCGGTTGCTGCTTACTATGGAGAGAGGTTATTGCAGGTTTCTGGTGATGGAAAACCTGAAGAAGTTGCGCAGAGGGTGAGCGATGCTCTCGCAAATTTTAGAATAGGAAAGAGGAGATAATTCGTGGCTCGTATAGCTGGTGTCAATTTACCTGATAAAAAACGTGTTGAGTTTGCTTTAAGGTATATTTACGGTATTGGTCCAAAACGTTCAGGGGATATTTGTCGGAAGTTGGGAATACCTGCGGAAAAGAGAGTGTATGAACTCACTGATGATGAAGTTTTAAAAATTCGCGAGGTGATCGATAAGGATTACCAAGTCGAAGGAGATCTCAGGCGTACTGTCGCTATGAGCATTAAAAGATTGATGGATCTTGGTTGTTATAGAGGATTTAGGCATCGGAAGAGGTTGCCGGTTCATGGGCAAAGGACTCATACCAATGCTCGTACGAGAAAAGGTAAGGCGATTGCGATTGCCGGAAAGAAAAAAGTAACGAAGTAATAAGAGGTTAGTGTTATTATGGCTTATAAAGGCACTCAGAAATTGAAGAGAAGAGACAGAAAGAACGTTGTTTCCGGTGTTGCTCACGTTAATTCTACGTTTAATAATACGATGATTACTATAACGGATATGCAAGGTAATACGATAGCTTGGAGTTCTTCTGGAAGTTTGGGATTTAAGGGATCTCGTAAATCAACTCCTTATGCGGCACAGGTTGCGGCAGAGAAAGCGGCGTCAAAGGCAATGGAGCACGGCATGAAAAATATTGATGTCGAAGTTATGGGACCAGGGTCCGGTAGGGAGTCTGCTTTGAGGACGTTTCAAGTTTTGGGATTAGTTGTGGGTTCTATCAGGGATGTGACCCCAATTCCTCATAATGGTTGTAGACCGCCGAAGCGTCGTAGAGTTTAGTTGTAGAGGTTGTAAAGTGATTCAAAAACAGTGGCAGGATTTGATAAAGCCTTATAGACTTCAAACAGATGAAGTCGAGGCTGAGGTCAGTAGTCGTAAAGGCGTAGTTGTTGCTGAGCCTTTAGAAAAAGGGTTTGGTATAACTCTTGGAAATGCTTTGCGTAGGGTTTTGTTGTCGTCTTTAAAAGGGGCTGCGGTCACTTCCATAAAGATAGATGGTGTTGTTCATGAGTTTTCGACTATTCCGGGAGTGTCTGAAGATGTTACTGATATCATTTTGAATATAAAAGCTCTTCCATTAAAGTTGGAGAGTGATACTCCAAGAAAGATGAAATTGAGTGCAGTAGGGCCTTGTGAAGTAACCGCAAAAATGTTTGATCTAGGATCAGAGATAGAGCTTTTGAATCCTGATCATCATATTTGTACATTAGGTGATGGAGCTGTATTGAATATGGAAATGACAGTAGCGGTCGGGCGCGGGTATGTCGTTGCAAAACATAATCAAACAGAAAATGCGCCTGTGGGAACCATCTTTATTGACTCTATTTTTAATCCGGTAAAGAAGGTTGCTTATAAGGTTGAGGATACGCGTGTTGGTCAGGCGACTGATTATGATAAGTTGATTCTTGAAGTTGAAACGAACGGGTCGATTTCTCCGGAAGATGCTGTTGCGATGTCCGCTCGTATCTTACAGGATCAATTCCAGAAGTTCATCAATTTTGAGGAGGAAGATGAAGTAAACGATGATGAGAAAGAGCAAAAATTGCCATTTCCTGATACTTTGCTGAAAAAGGTAGATGATTTGGAATTGTCGGTGCGTTCGATGAATTGCCTAAAGAACGATAACATTGTCTACATTGGTGATCTTGTTCGTAAATCTGAGAGCGAGATGTTGAGGACACCGAATTTCGGTAGGAAATCGTTAAATGAAATCAAGGAAGTACTCGCTCAGATGGGATTGTATTTGGGCATGTCGGTTGAAGGATGGCCTATTGAGAATATGGACGAAGTGGCCAGAAAGATACACGGCAAATTGTAAGGGGATTTATTATGCGTCATAGAATTAGAGGTAGAAAGTTTAACAGAAGAACTGCTCAGAGAAAGGCCTTGTTTATGGGATTGTCCAAGGCTTTGTTGAGATATGAGCAAATTGTTACAACGCTTCCAAAAGCAAAGGATTTGCGTCCTTATGTAGAAAAGATGATTACTCTCGGGAAGAAAGGATCAGTTGCGAACAGAAGGCATTTGTTTGCAAAGTTAAGAGATAATGGTTTGGTTTCCAAGGTCTTTGGTACGTTAGCTTCTCGGTATGCTGATCGTAATGGTGGGTATATTCGTATTGTAAAGTGCGGATTTCGTGAAGGTGATATGGCGCCAATGGCAGTTGTTGAGTTGCTGGATCGTGATGAGTCGGCTAAGAGTATTGCTACGTTTGATAAGAGCGCAGGTGAAGTAACTCAAGCGTAGTAAAATTAAAAACATTTTTTGATGCTGAGGCCCTCTGCTCAAGTAGTAGAGGGTTTTCGTTATAAATGAATGTATTTTTTTATAGCTTTATGTTTACATTTTTTTTATAATCCCATGATAGATTATTTTAGATTAAAGTTGTGAGGCAGTATGTTATCCAAGTTCTTAAAGTCCATTTTTGGTTCTCATAATGACCGAGAAGTAAAAAAATGCTTTAGAGTTGCGCAACAGGTTAATGAGTTGGAAGACTCGGTTGTGAAATTGTCAGATGAAGAACTTCGCGGCAAAACGATAGAGTTTAGAAATCGATTAAATGAGGGCGAAACTCTGGATGATATTTTGCCTGAGGCTTTTGCTGTTGCCAGAGAAGGCTCTAAAAGAGCACTGGGAATGAGGCCTTTTGATGTTCAGTTAGTCGGAGCGTTAGCTTTGCACAGAGGCATGATCGCAGAGATGAAAACGGGCGAAGGAAAAACTCTCGTGGCTGCGATTGCAACCTATCTTAATGCATTGGAGGGAAAGGGTGTTCATGTTGTTACCGTGAATGACTATTTGGCTAAGCGCGATGCTGAGTGGATGGGAAAGCTGTATAACTTTTTGGGGTTATCTTATGGAATTATTGTTCATGGATTGACAGATGAACAGCGAAGAGAGCAATATAGCTGTGATATTACCTATGCAACAAATAATGAACTAGGTTTTGATTATTTGCGTGATAATATGAAATTTTATTCATCTGAGTTGGTAATGCGTCCTTTCAATTATGCTATTGTCGATGAAGTTGATAGTATTTTGATTGATGAAGCTCGGACTCCGTTAATTATTTCTGGTCCAGCAGAGGATTCAGCAGATTTGTATTCAAGGATTAATGCGGTAATTCCGAGTTTGAGTAAGGAAGATTACGAAGTTGATGAAAAACAGCGTAACGTTACGTTAACAGAAAGTGGGAACGTTCGCATTGAAGAATTGTTAAGTTCGGCGGGATTGTTACAAGGATCTAATTTATATGATTTGCAGAATATAGCTCTTGTACATTATGTAAACAATGCGATTAAAGCACATTTTTTGTTTAAAAGAGATGTGGATTATATCGTAAAAGACGGGAAAGTAGTCATTATCGATGAGTTTACGGGAAGGATGATGGAAGGGCGACGTTATTCTGACGGTTTGCATCAGGCTTTAGAGGCAAAAGAGCAGGTGAAGATCGAAATGGAAAATCAAACGTTGGCATCTATAACATTTCAGAATTTTTTTCGAATGTATAAAAAATTGTCAGGAATGACTGGTACGGCAGCAACAGAAGCTCAGGAATTGTCGGAAATTTATAAATTAGATACCTTAATTATTCCTACAAATGTCGCAGTAGCAAGAAAAGATTATAATGATGAAGTTTATAGAACAGCTCGGGAAAAATATAATTCTATCATTAAATTGATTAAGGAGTGTAACGCCAGAAAGCAACCTGTTCTTGTGGGAACAGTTAGTATTGAAAAATCAGAATTGTTGTCTTCATTGTTAACCAAGGCAGGCATAAAGCATAATGTGTTGAATGCTAGATATCATGATGTTGAGGCTGAAATTATAGCGGAAGCCGGTTGTTCAGGTGCTGTTACTATTGCAACAAATATGGCGGGACGGGGAACGGATATTAAATTGGGCGGAAATCTTGATGGTAGATTAGCTAAAGAGGTTCAAGGAATAGATGATCCTGCAGAGATTTCTCATATTCGCGCAAAATTAGAGGCGGAAATAGAAGCGGATGCGGAAATTGTTCGTCAAGCAGGAGGTTTGTATGTAATAGGAACGGAGCGACATGAAAGCCGTCGTATCGATAATCAGCTGAGAGGAAGATCAGGGCGCCAGGGAGATCCTGGGGCGTCGAAATTTTTCTTGTCGCTTGAAGATGATTTGATGCGGATCTTCGGAGCTGAAAGGTTGCAGCAAACTCTGGAGAAGTTGGGAATTGAAGAAGGAGAGGCAATTATTCATCCTTGGGTTAATAAAGCGTTGGAAAAAGCTCAAATGAGGGTTGAGGCTCGAAATTATGATATTCGTAAGCATTTATTGAAATTTGATGATGTTATGAATGATCAACGCAAGGTAGTATATGAACAGCGTTGTGATTTGATGGATGATAAAAAAGATTTTAGTGAAGATATTGATGATATGAGAGAGGAAATTGTTACTGATGCTGTGTATAACAATGTTCCGGAGGGTACTCCATCTGAGTTTTGGGAGTATTCGGCCATCAATGGTGATTTGCATAGCGTATTTGGTGCTATGATTAATCTGGAAAAGCAAGATAATCTTTCGCGTGATGAGGCAGTGGATTTGGTTTTAGAGAAAGTTAAGCAACTTGCCTGTGAGAAGGAGAGAAAATATTCGCCTGATATTATGAGATATATGGAGCGTACAGTGTTGTTGAGATTGATAGATCAACATTGGAAAGCTCATTTGCTGAATTTGGATAGGTTGCGGCAAGGAATTAACTTGCGAGCTTATGGACAAAGAGACCCTTTGAATGAGTATAAGCAAGAGGCTTTTTCTTTGTTTGAAAATATGTCTAAGATGATAAGGGTTGAAACAGTTAAGATCCTTTCTTTGTTTCAATTATCCCAACCTAATGCGAACGAAATAGAAGATTCTTTGACGGAAGATAATGGCGAAACTCATGCAGAGCTAAAAGTTGTTTCATCAAAATCAAAAGATTCTGATAATGATACTTTTTCGGTGTCGAGAAATGCTTTATGTCCGTGCGGGAGCGGTGAAAAATACAAGCACTGTTGTGGTCAGGTAAAAAATTAGTAAATTTTAGGGTGTAAATTGAAAGATGAGCGCGATTCTTGAGGGAATCGTGCTCTTGTTTTTGTGTTTTTAGTCGAATTTAACTTTATTTTAAGATTTTTATGAAATATCTCTAGCGTAGATGCTTTTCTTGGGTCTTATTTCTGAAGTGTTGACAAAAGTAGAATTTTAAAATTAAAAAAAAATAAATAAACAGGATTGACAAGGGGGGGATGGGAGGGTATATAAGGGAGACACGATCATTGAAGAGTGAATGGACAAGAGAGGATATGTAGGTGGCACGGGAATGAGTGGTCACACACATATTAGAACTTGCGTCAGATATGTGATGAGGCTAGGAGGTCTGTCCGAGAGGGCAGATTTAACATGAGAGTTTGATCCTGGCTCAGAACGAACGCTGGCGGCACGCTTAACACATGCAAGTCGGACGGAGTAATGGAGCTTGCTCTATTACTTAGTGGCGGACGGGTGAGTAACACGTGGGAACATGACCTGAAGAGGTGGATAGCTCTGGGAAACTGGAGGTAATACAGCATAAGCTCGAGAGAGGAAAGGAGAGATTCGCTTTAGGAGTGGCCCGCGGCTGATTAGGTAGTTGGTGGGGTAAGGGCCTACCAAGCCGAGGATCAGTAGCTGGTCTGAGAGGACGGACAGCCACACTGGAACTGAGATACGGTCCAGACTCCTACGGGAGGCAGCAGTGGGGAATATTGGACAATGGGGGGAACCCTGATCCAGCGATGCCGCGTGAGTGAAGAAGGTCTTAGGATTGTAAAGCTCTTTTGACAGGGAAGATGATGACGGTACCTGTAGAATAAGCACCGGCTAACTCTGTGCCAGCAGCCGCGGTAATACAGAGGGTGCAAGCGTTGTTCGGAATTACTGGGCGTAAAGGGCGTGTAGGCGGTTAATTAAGTTAGATGTTAAAGACCCGGGCTTAACCTGGGGGCTGCGTTTAAAACTGATTGACTAGAGAGCAGGAGGGGAGAATGGAATTTCCGGTGTAGAGGTAAAATTCGTAGATATCGGAAAGAACACCAGTGGCGAAGGCGATTCTCTGGACTGCAACTGACGCTGAGGCGCGAAAGCGTGGGGAGCGAACAGGATTAGATACCCTGGTAGTCCACGCTGTAAACGATGAATGCTAGATGCTGGTACGAAGTATCGGTGTCGCCGCAAACGCATTAAGCATTCCGCCTGGGGAGTACGGTCGCAAGATTAAAACTCAAAGGAATTGACGGGGACCCGCACAAGCGGTGGATCATGTGGTTTAATTCGAAGCAACGCGAAGAACCTTACCCGCTTTTGACATAGGGATCGAGACGTTAAGAGATTAATGTCGTCGGTTAGGCCGGATCCCATACAGGTGCTGCATGGCTGTCGTCAGCTCGTGTCGTGAGACGTTGGGTTAAGTCCCGCAACGAGCGCAACCCCTATGCATAATTGCCATCATTAAGTTGGGCACTTTATGTAAACTGCCACTGATAAAGTGGAGGAAGGTGGGGATGACGTCAAGTCCTCATGGCCCTTATGGGCGGGGCAACACACGTGATACAATGGTGGAGACAGAGAGAAGCGAAAGCGCGAGCTGGAGCAAAACTCAAAAAAACCATCTCAGTTCGGATTGCACTCTGCAACTCGAGTGCATGAAGTTGGAATCGCTAGTAATCGCGGATCAGCATGCCGCGGTGAATACGTTCTCGGGTCTTGTACACACCGCCCGTCACACCATGGGAGTTGATTTTACCTTAAGCCGGTGAGCTAACCAGCAATGGAGGCAGCCGATCACGGTGGGGTCGATGACTGGGGTGAAGTCGTAACAAGGTAGCTGTAGGAGAACCTGCGGCTGGATCACCTCCTTTCAAGGAAAAGAAGAGGGGAAACCCTCAGGTGCCACCTATATATCCTTTCTAAGAAGACCGAAGGGTTGAACGAAGACGAATTTTCGGGCTGATAGCTCAGTTGGTTAGAGCACACGCTTGATAAGCGTGGGGTCGGAGGTTCAAGTCCTCCTCGGCCCACCATTTTCTCAATAGGAAGGTGGAAGAAGGGGGCGTAGCTCAGTTGGTAGAGCGCCTGCTTTGCAAGCAGGAGGTCGTCGGTTCGATCCCGTTCGCCTCCACCAGGAGGAAGAAAGGTTGTTCATTGAAAAAAGTGAAGAAGAAAATGATTTGACAAACCAGGGTAGACTAATTTGAAAAAATTAGTTTATTCAAGAACAAATGCTGAAGAAGATTAGGCGTAAAGGAGTTTACGTCTGATTGTTAAGAAAGGTATCAAGCGCTAAAAAGGGCGTCTGGTGAATGCCTTGGCACTAAGAGACGAAGAAGGACGTGATAGCCTGCGAAAAGCTGCGGGGAGCTGGCAATAAGCTTTGATCCGCGGATGTCCGAATGGGGAAACCCACCACGGAAGTGGTATCATTGACTGAATAAATAGGTTAATGAGGTGAACCCGGGGAACTGAAACATCTAAGTACCCGGAGGAAAGGAAATCAAAAGAGACTCCGTGAGTAGTGGTGAGCGAAAGCGGACGAGGCCAATGACGAACAGCACGTAACTCGAACAGTCTGGGAAGGCTGGCGAAAAAGGGTGAAAGCCCCGTAGAGGTAGGAGTGTTGAGAGTATACGAGTAGGGCGGAGCACGAGGAATTCTGTCTGAAGAAGGGAGGACCATCTTCCAAGCCTAAGTACTACTTAGTGACCGATAGCGAACAAGTACCGTGAGGGAAAGGTGAAAAGAACCCCGAAGGGGGAGTGAAATAGATCTGAAACCGGGCGCTTACAAACAGTCGGAGCTCGATCCGCAAGGATTAAAGAGTGACGGCGTACCTTTTGCATAATGGGTCAGCGAGTTATTGTGTGCGGCGAGCTTAAGTTGATAGACGGAGGCGAAGCGAAAGCGAGTCTGAATAGGGCGAGAGTCGTACATAATAGACCCGAAACCGGGTGATCTAGTCATGGACAGGCTGAAGGTGAGGTGAAACTTACTGGAGGGCCGAACCCACTTCTGTTGCAATAGGAGGGGATGATCTGTGATTAGGGGTGAAAGGCCAATCAAACCCGGAGATAGCTGGTTCTCCGCGAAAACTATTTAGGTAGTGCGTCATGAGTGACTACGGGGGGTAGAGCACTGAATAGACTAGGGGGAAGCGATTCCTACCGAATCTAATCAAACTCCGAATACCCGTAAGTTTAATCAAGGCAGACAGACCATGGGTGCTAACGTCTGTGGTCGAGAGGGAAACAACCCTGATCGTCGTCTAAGGTCCCGAAGTTATAGCTAAGTGGGAAAGGATGTGGAACGGCCAAGACAGCCAGGAGGTTGGCTTAGAAGCAGCCATCCTTTAAAGAAAGCGTAACAGCTCACTGGTCTAGATGAAGCTGTTCTGCGCCGAAGATGTAACGGGTCTAAAGCTATACACCGAAGACACGGATTTGAAAGGAGTGGAATTCTTTCAAGTGGTAGCGGAGCGTTCTGTAAGCCGAAGAAGGTGGGCTCGTGAGAGTCGCTGGAGGTATCAGAAGTGAGAATGCTGACATAAGTAACAGAAAGAGAGGTGGAAGGCCTCTCCGCCGAAAATCCAAGGTTTCCTACGCAATGGTAAACAACGTAGGGTTAGTCGGCCCCTAAGGCGAGGGCGAAGGCCGTAGTCGATGGGAACATGGTTAAAATTCCATGACCAGCTTGAAGTGACGAAGGACGTAAGTTATTGAGGTTGCAACGGATGACCGAGGTAGCGAAAGACTTCCAGGAAATAGCTCAAGCGAAGACCGTACCGTAAACCGACACAGGTGGGTGAGTAGAGGATACTAAGGCGTTTGAAATAACGATGTTGAAGGAACTCGGCAAAATGCTCTCGTAACTTCGGGATAAGAGAGACCAACGATCGGGCAACCGGACGTTGGTGGCACAAGCCAGGGGGTGGCGACTGTTTAGCAAAAACACAGGACTCTGCTAATTCGAGAGAAGATGTATAGGGTCTGACGCCTGCCCGGTGCCGGAAGGTTAAGAGGAGGTGTGCAAGCACCGAATTGAAGCCCCGGTAAACGGCGGCCGTAACTATAACGGTCCTAAGGTAGCGAAATTCCTTGTCGGGTAAGTTCCGACCCGCACGAAAGGCGTAACGACTTCCCCGCTGTCTCCAACATCGGTTCAGTGAAATTGAATTCCGCGTGAAAATGCGCGGTACCCGCGGTCAGACGGAAAGACCCCGTGCACCTTTACTACAACTTTACAGTGGTATTAGGGGTACAATGTGTAGGATAGGTGGGAGCCGATGAAGCAAGAACGCCAGTTTTTGTGGAGGCGACGTTGAAATACCACCCTTTGGACCTTTGATATCTAACAGAGTTCCGTGAAACCGGAACCTGGACCCTGTATGGTGGGTAGTTTGACTGGGGCGGTCGCCTCCGAAAGAGTAACGGAGGCGTGCGAAGGTAGGCTCAGGCCGGACGGAAATCGGCCGATGAGTGCAATGGCAAAAGCCTGCCTGACTGCAAGACAGACAAGTCGAGCAGATACGAAAGTAGGTCATAGTGATCCGGTGGCACTGAATGGAAGGGCCATCGCTCAACGGATAAAAGGTACGCCGGGGATAACAGGCTTATCTCCCCCAAGAGTTCACATCGACGGGGAGGTTTGGCACCTCGATGTCGGCTCATCACATCCTGGGGCTGAAGCAGGTCCCAAGGGTTTGGCTGTTCGCCAATTAAAGTGGTACGTGAGCTGGGTTCAGAACGTCGTGAGACAGTTTGGTCCCTATCTGCCGTGGGTGTCAGAGAATTGAGAGGAGCTGCTCCTAGTACGAGAGGACCGGAGTGGACGTGTCCCTAGTGTATCGGTTGTGACGCCAGTTGCAGAGCCGAGTAGCCATAACACGGAAGAGATAACCGCTGAAAGCATCTAAGCGGGAAACTCGCCTCAAAACAAGTTCTCTCCATAAGGGCCGTGGAAGACGACCACGTAGATAGGCCGGGTGTGGAAGTGCAGTAATGTATGAAGCTAACCGGTACTAATAGCCCAATCGGCTTGATACCAAAACAATCAGTCGTAAACTTCTGGTGTTTATAAGGTTTGTTGATCGGTTTTGCTTGGCTTGGTGGTGATAGCGAGGGAAAAAACGCTCCATCCCATCCCGAACTGGAAAGCGAAAGTCCTCAGCGGCAATGGTACTACGCCTTAAGACGTGGGAGAGTAGCACGCTGCCAGGCTTAGTAAAATCGATCTCCGTTTTCTTCATTAATTAATTTTTTTTCTTATCTTTTATCACCCCCTTTCATCGTAAAAAGGGGGTGTTTGTGTGTCTGTAATTTCCTAACTTGATCACTGCTCCCAAAGTTTGTACAATCTCCCTAAAATTAAATGTTGAGGGGGGGGATTCCAATCTCTCTTTATCCAAGATGCTGTAATTGTTGCGAATTCAATTTGTTGCGTATTTTTTGTTTGCCTATTGATTGGCAGAAGAGGAACAACTATCATTTGTTCGAATGGATGAAGAAAAAATTAGTGAATTTTTCTGTTTTTTATAGTTACTTATTTGATGCTTTGTTCTCTAATGATCGAGGCTATTACATTAATTTTCCAATAAAAAAATACGATGCCTGTTCAAACATATTGATTTTGGCTCGACAAAAATTAATTCATCAAGATTCTGTAAGATCATTTTTAAAAGCGTTGGACGAATCAAAATGTATTGAAAATTTATTCATAAGTTGCAAAGGGGTTATTTTTTGGAACATTCCTTTTAATTTATGGAATTTAAAAATAAGGCAAAGCAGTGATTTTGAAGTTTTTCAAGACAAGAAAAATTTCTTATCATCAGGAGATATTGATTGGTTCCCATACATTTATGTATATGCCAGATTATGCTCAACGTTCAAACATTTTAAAGCGATATACCCTTATGAAAAATTATCGAAAGATGCCATTAGATTGGAAATTCTCTCTAGGCACAATATGATAAATTTGGTAAAAATCATGATGATATGGATAGAACGTCGGTATTTTCTATCTACGGATGAAATGATACGAGGAATAGATCGCATGAAATCGGAGTTCGACAAGCTTTGGTCAAATGCTCCGAGCGGTGTGGTATTAAGATTTATCGATCCGAGCAATCTATCCGATACGGTATGTATTCTATCGTGTTTGGATTTGTTGGGAAAAATATTGGAAAATGTTTTTTTTCGTTTTAATGTAAAGTTATTGAAGGAACTTGAGTAATGTGTCCCTTTTTAGATAATGAAGAAATTGAAGGACGATCCCCGAAGTTTTCTTCTCAAAATGGTTTTGATGTCGGAAATGTCTCTAAATTTTTTAAGCGCGACAATCAATATTTATTAATAGGGGCGGGAATAGCTTTCGTTATTCTCATTGTTGTCCTTACATTGATTAACTCTGGCAGTCCAATTAATATCGAGGAGTTACCAGTTATTCATGCAGAGCAGACGGAATTTAAAGAGAAACCGAAAGCAAATCTTACTGTTCAACATCAAGACAAAGTGGTTTATGACAATATTTCAGGAGATTCTAGAGTAGAAAGAGAAAAGCTTGCTCCCCGTCCGGAAAATGTTATAGAAATTCCGGACATGAGTGAATCTGAGACATTGTCAGATGAGGAAAAGCGCAATATTATTCGAGCATTTGACGAATTAGCTCCTCAAAAAGAGTATACTGTAAAATATAATAAACAATCGACAGATATTAAGCCTGAGCGTTTAGAGCCATCTTTGACAGTGACTGAAAATAGACGACTTCAAATTTTGAAAAATAAGCCGAAATTGACGAACAAAGAGCATCAGGAGCTGAAAATTATAGAAAAGAAGCTTATTGGCTCCTATAAGACAGAAAATGTGAAAGATATCGGTTTACCTCCGATAAATAATATTACAAATTCAAATATCCGAATTAAAAAGAGGTTGAAAGACGTTATCAACGCAAAGAAGTCACAAGAAAATTCTGCGGAGAGAGTTATAACTCATTCTCGGGGAACAGTTATGATTCAGATTGCTTCAGTTCCTTCCAAAGCTGCTGCGGAAAGTGAATATCGAAGATTGGTGTTTAAGAATAAGTTTTTAAAAGGAAAAGGAAAGAAAATTTTTAAAATTGATCTGGGATCTGACAAAGGAATTCGATATCGAATACAAATTGGACCATTTAAGAACAAGGAGGATGCGAATAAAATCATAAATGCGCTTAGAGCTAATGGTTGTTCTGCATATATTTCAAAATGAGACATATTCCTCGTTTTTTTTGTAGCCAAAAGATTTCAAAAGGTGATATTGAAATTTCTTCATCTCAAATGCAACATGCTGCGAAAGTTTTACGCCTTCATGAAGGAGATGAAGTACGTGTTTTTAATGAAAAGGATGGAGAATGGCAATGTTTACTCAAAAACGTACGTAAGAATTTGGTGAATTCGATTAAACAAGTGATAAAACCTCGACAAGAGTTTGGACCTTGTATTGCATGCTCTTTGATAAATCCGCATCGGTTTGCAATTATGGCGGAAAAAGTAACGGAATTGGGCGCAACAAAAATTATTCCGATAATTGCAGATTTTTCGCAAAATAAAAGTTTTAATTTGAATAAAATATATCAAATAATTATTCAGGCAAGTGAACAGTCACGTAGATTATCGGTTCCTGAGTTGCAGGAACCGATAACTTTAAGGGAGTTTTTATTGAAATTTTCAGCTCAACAAAAATTGTATGTAGGAATTGCCTCTGAAAATGAGGGGGTAGTGGCTGTAAATTTTGATGTGAATTCAACCTTTCTAGTGGGGCCTGAAGGGGGCTTTTCCGAAAGTGAAATTACATCTTTTAAGGGGTATAATTTTATTCAATTTTTTCATTTGAATGGTAATATCCTTCGAACGGAAACGGCTGCTATTGCATTTGCTTCTATTTGGCTTCAACAACATAGTTGAAATTTTTATAGATAATCTATACAATAAAAATGCGTAGAAATTTGTTGGTTATTAACATAATTTTTACTTTATTGTTGGAGAATATTTTTAGCTGAGAGGAATGAGAATGAAACAGAGTTACTTGGAAGCTGTGTCGCTAATTGAAAGGTTGCACCGCCTTTATTTGGAAGTGATTAAGTGTGAATTGGATAGTCTGAGAGTTCGAGATATTAATAATGTGCAAGCATTGGTTCTTTATAACTTAGGCGGAGATCAAATTTCCATAGGTGACTTGACAATGCGGGGATGCTATTTGGGATCTAATGTGACGTATAATTTGAAGAAAATGATAGCGAATGGATACGTTGAGCAGATATCATCCGAACATGATAAAAGATCTTCCATGATCCGATTGTTACCGAAAGGATTGGCGTTAAGCAGAAAACTGGATAATGCTATAGACAAGCATCTTGAATCGCTAAGAAAGCGAGGCGTTACCTCTTTAATGGATCTGGTTCTATCATTGAGAAGGCTCGAAGAATTCTGGAAGAGTGCGTCTGTACAGAAAATTCGTTTCGAAATGAAAAAAAGGTGATGTTTCTTCGTTCTTTTTGCCGATGGCGTTGCGATTTGTTTCCTGCAGGTTGTAGCGCTATTGATTAGGTTTTATAGCGAGTAGATGGTTTGTTTCGATCGGCGATGGGCAATTAAAGAGAGCATGGAATTAAAATTAGGTCGTCTCTTATTTTTATTGGACAGCTGATAGTATTTCTTTCATTTGGTAATAAGGCGATTTTAAAGATCGAAGGAGATGGTAGAATTTTATTTTTTCTTTACGGCTTAAAGAAGATAGGGAATGGTTATTGTGTATCTCATCTATGGTTGATATGCATTCTTGGATGTATCGAATTGCTATATTTTTATTGTTTTTATAGTCGCTAGAGATTTGATCTTGCGCATACAGAAGGTTGCTACCAATTGATAAAGATATGATGTAAATGTTCCATTTCATAGTAAGCTCCTAAAAGTTAGTAAATTGATTTTTTTCAGGTTCAACAACACGCGTAGTTACGGTATCTGCATCAGAATTTATATCTACAACGAGAATTTTAGAATCCTTTATGTTTGTGGCAAAATTAGCATCAACAGATGTATCGTTCAATAATGATTCTTCATTATCTTTGATAATGTCTGCAACTTCGATTTTAGAATCAAGAGATTTTTCATCACTTGAACTGCTTTTGTTATCAACGTAAAGGTTCTGTTTGATTTCAAAAATAGTTTTTATTGAATCCTCTTGAGGAGATGATAAATTAATTTTATCTCCATATTCTTTCCCTTCCATGTTGTTTGCAAGTGATACTTCGTTGTGCGATGATTTTTTTACTCTTTCATCGGATAATTTTTTGAGATCATTGTTGATTGATGCTTCCCTTGATAACTTGGAAACAGTTTTGTTTGAAATGTTTCTGTTGGGAATATTTTTTTCAGAAGGAAGTGTATCGTTTTTAGAAGATGTCGTGTTTTCAATTTTATCATGGCTTGATATTTGATTTGTATCATTGATTAAATTATCAGCATTCACAGATTCAGTAGTAGTGATGACATCATGTTCATCATTTGTTGCTGAATGCTGAGCTGTCGTATTACTGTCCTGCAGATTTTCATAATCTGTGATATCGTTATCTCTAAAGACTTGCTGATTGTCATAGGTTTGAAGTCCTTCATTTTGGATTTGATCTACTTCTGTAGGCAGAACATCCTCGGAATGACGAAGCGTTTCTTGATTTATTTCCGTTAAATTGCCTTGATATTGAGGATTAACGTAATCGCGGACATGATTTTTTACCGTGTCGAAATTGTTGGTATCTGATAAAGGCATATAATTATGGTTCAGTGAATTACTTGTGTCATTTTGATGCGACAGACTGTCAAGATTATCGTGTTGTGCATTATTGTATGCATTTGAGGAAAACAGCTGATCTTCTTCAGTAGGTACATGGTTTGTCATAAAATTCATATTGCTGAAATCTTGAGAAAATGCATCTGATTTTGGTACGGTATTATTAGAAATATTTAATCCATTATTAGTGGAATGAGGAATATTTAATGAGTCTATTATTTCTTCGCCATTTGCCAGTAAATTATTTGACGAACCGCTATTTGAGGAAATTTCGTTTGGAATTTTGCTGATTTCATCTTTGAGGTTTTTTTCACTTTCATCTGTATTTATTTTTTCCTCTGAAGTCTCTGATTCTTCAGTTTCTTCGTTTATTTTTGCTTGATCATCCTGATTTTCGAAAGGGCTTTCTTCTTCTTTTTCTACATTTTCAGCGTTAATCGTGTTATTTTTTTCAGAAGAACTGATGATGGATTCGAGATCCGACAATTTCTCTGAATTAGTTTCAAATAGGTGGTTTAAAACAGGGATACATTTATCGATATGGGTACTATATCCGTTTTGGATAGCTGCGCCAATTGCTGCTTTTGTAATAGCATTCAATTGTTTTAATTTTTCAATGTTATCACTCATGTGAGCGGATGGTAAATTGTCCATTGTGCCGTGCAATCTATTAGACACTATTATCCGGCAGTCTGTATGGAAAAAATCCACTAATAATGCGAAAATAAAAGCTCCTCTTTTCATTTCTTCCATATCTCTTATTATCAATTAAGATAACAAAATATGATTAAAATTAGGTAAAAACAGCACTTAAACCATATTTCTCAAGATTGGGATACGTTGAAAATTTTATTTATTGAAAAAATTTAACCCTATTGCATCTTTCACTTCGCGAAGGGTCTCGTTCGCAATGGCTCTGGCTTTTATACTGCCGTGATGAATTACATCATACAAATAGTCGCGACGAAGAGATTTTCTTTTCTCCCTTATTGGTGATAGTAAACTCTGCAACGTTTCATTCAGCAAGGATTTTAAAGCGGTATCGCCAAGCCCCCCCTTTTGATACTGTTGTTTCAACGATTCAATTTCAGACTTATCTCGATAAAATGCATCAAGATATGTGAACACGACATTACCTTCAATTTTACCGGGGTCTGAAATTTTTATATGATCAGGGTCAGTAAACATTGAATAAACTTTCTGTTTCACAATATCGGCAGAATCACTTAAAAAAATTGCATTATTCAGCGACTTGCTGGCTTTTGCTTTTCCGTCTATACCTACCAATCTGGCCGTTTGGCTTAGATGAGCCTTTGCTTCCTTTAGGCAATCTACGCCATACAATCGATTAAATTTCCTTACAATTTCATTACATTGCTCAATTAATGGCAACTGATCTTCCCCAACAGGAACTACTTCGGCCTTGAACGCCGTAATGTCTGCGGCCTGACTGATCGGATAACACAAAAAACCGGCAGGAATTCCTTCTCCACCAAAATTTTTTTGTTGAAGCTCTGTCTTCACTGTTGGATTTCTTTCTAAACGAGACGTTGTTACCAAATTCATGTAGTACATCATGAGCTCTGGAAGAGCGGATATTTCAGATTGAACAAAGATAGTCGTCAATTCTGGATCAATACCTACGGATATATAATCTGCAACGACCTCAAACAAGCTATCTGAAATTTTCGAAGGGTTAGCGAAATAATCCGTCAGCGCTTGAACATCCGCAATCATAACGTATTGATCATACTCGTGTTGCAAATGAACCCTACTCTGTAACGTCCCTATGTAATGTCCTAAATGTAAGCAACCAGTAGGACGATCTCCAGTCAAAGCAACCTTTTTACACATATTCCCTCTTTACGAATGGTGCCCCTGGCCGGAATCGAACCAGCACATCCTAATGGACAACAGATTTTGAGTCTGTCGCGTCTACCAGTTCCGCCACAGGGGCAACTCTCATTACTTGATACACGAGTTCTGCATAAATTGCAACATGAACTTCTTAAAAAATATTTAATTAACCGGACAATTATGTGAACATAGTTAATCAAAAAACAAGCGAGTTACCGTGCAGCAGCAAACACCAAGTAAGATATTTCAATGTTATTTTTATTATAAAATGCTATCGTAAAATAGCGTTAGAGAATCTCCAATTCTATTCCTCTGCAGCATAAACTTGCTTTTTAGAGTGGATTGACTGAGAGATGCTTGATTTGAAATTTCTCATAGTTATACAATTCAGTTTTTGCAAAAGATCACTCAGCTGGAAAACATCGTTTTAATTTATTGCTGTTTTAAAATTCGATTGTTCCATTCATAGGCGGAACGGATACTGTCTTCCAAAGATCTTTTCGGTGTCCAGCCCAATATTTTTTGCGCTTTTTGATTGTTCGCTACTAAAAAGGCAGGGTCTCCGGCCCGTCGAGAACAAATCTGCAAATCGAGATTTCGGCCTAGAACATGTTCGCACGTTTTGAATACTTCTTTTACACTGTTTCCTGTGTTTGTTCCAATATTGAAATGATCAGATTTGTTTTCCGTTTTTAAATAATTTAATGCTAAAACGTGCGCATCAGCCAAATCCTCAACGTTAACATAATCTCTCACGCATGTTCCATCAAAAGTAGAAAAATCATCTCCGTACAATTGAAATTTTTTTTCTGAAGAAGCTGTTAATATATTAGGGATAAGATGGGTTTCTGGATTATGCCATTCTCCGATTCGTGTTAAGGCATCCGCTCCTGCAACATTAAAATACCTCAGCACGATGCTTTTTAATCCGAGAGATTTGTCAAGGTCCGTCAGGATTTTCTCTACCATCAATTTGGATTGCCCATATGGATTAACTGGATACAGAGGGTGATTCTCTTCTATAGCTGTATTTTCTTGCGGTTCTCCGTAAACTGCGGCAGTAGAGGAAAAAACTAAACGATTCACACAATTTTTCAGCATAGCCGAAAATAAATTCAAAGAACCTCCAACGTTATTTCTGTAGTATTTTTGAGGATTTTGTACAGATTCTTCGACGCAAATATAAGCAGCAAAATGAACGACGGCATCTATTTTGTGTTTTTCGAAAACCAACTCAATATCTTCGAGATTTTTTAAATCTCCAAGAATAAAGTCGGATATTTTTCCTGAAAACTCCTTAATTTGCTGCAGAGTTTTTATGGTTTCCGCGTGTCCGCATTCAAGATTATCAAAAATGATAACATTGCAGCCATGTTCCATTAATTTTAGAGCAGTATGGCTTCCTATATATCCGGCGCCACCTGTAACTAAAATATTTTTCATGAATCTTCTCCATATTCAACGAGTAAATCAGTTCGCCTGCTCTTTATACCAAAAAAATTCTTTCTGAAAAACGTACGAGTTACAGTTTTACGAGTGAAATCAGTTTGTTCGCGTTCTAAAACCAGTCTATTGCTAACTAGGGGGGCCGCGGAATATAGTAAGGAGCGATAATAGCTCAGAGTTCATTGCGAATGATTTGCAAAAATTCATCGGAGAGATCGGAGTAAAATTGCTCAGTATTTATAAAAAACAATAATAATGCGAGCTTTACATTGGTACAGCAAATGGAGGCTTGACACTTCCTTAACTTCAATATTATCTCTTCCGCACTTTTCACTTTTTGCATCATTCTCTCCCTAAAATATTCGTACTAATAATATAATAATTTGCGAGTTATCATTTGGTACAATTATAAGGGTAGGACAATGGGCGGAAATGCGGTACAAATTCAAAGCAACGGCCTGAAAATAAACCTGAATCTTGATGGCTTAAATCGTCTGTTGATTGAACTTTCGTGAGGCAAAATGGAAACGTTGAAGCAAGAAGTCATAATACCGATAAAGATCAAAAAAGAAAAATCAGGAAGCAGGACATATTTTGTTCATCCGAAGGATTTCTACGTTGTGACTCCATTATCGAAGCTTCTTGCAAAGGCGTATATCATGGAAAAACGGCTCAAGCAAAATCCTGAGCTGACATTCCGCGAATTCTGCAAACTCAATAACGTCATGCCACGATATTTGAGCGGACTCTTGCAGCTGAACAATCTCTCGCCAAAGCTAGAACGCATGATCATGGAAAGATATCAGCCGAAACACTGCTCAATCCAAGACATAATCACAAAAAATATGCCAGTGCTGTGGATGGAGCAGGAAGAGTGGCTTATAAACACTTAACTTAATATTATAACTTATCAACAAACAATGATGAACGAACCGCCATGTTACTAACTACTTTATTAATAATGGCACGCTTAGATGACGCATCCAAAGCTTTTAATGAACATTCCAAATTTTGCATCATATGACAATAGTCAATGTACAATACCCCTAAAAGAGAAGCATACACATACTCACTTACTTCATAAGTTTTATCGTATATATCACCTCTATCATAATATGCTTTCACAGCCTTTAAGTGTTCGGATAACCTTTTTTTCGTTTCATCAAATGAGTTGCCAACGAAATCGCTTAAAAAACAAGGAGCCTTTTTATAGAACCCTATCAACTCCTTTGCCGCAGACTCCACATCATTTACAGATAACTTATTTGCACAATTTCGCAATGACACAGGTAAAACACTTTCAAAATTTTTCGGTAGCTCTTCATTTAAATTTGTTGGATTCATGGGCACCGCTCCATCGCATATCAAAAAACAAAAACACGCTATCAATATTTTCAAATTCGTCATATTACGCCTCATAATCTTCCTTTAGTCTACTACATATTATTCAGAAATAAAACTCTATATTCTCACTTCTACATTAATTCCTGTCCGCGATTGAAAATCTTGTATAAATTCATAACATCCAATTCCTGGACCGAATAGTAGTGTATCTTTAGTATGACAAGGTTTTAGCTTACTATTTTTTATTAAGATTTTAATATTCTTTCCAGGGTATCTTCTTTGTATCTCTCCCAAGATACCACTAAGGCGACTTGGGTTCTCTGCTCCTGTTAGAAATTGTAGTAATGAAATTTCAGAATGCAATCTAGGATTTCCATCTGCCGCTCTAAATTGCATATTTGTTTTCCACAACGAATGAACTTGTTGTATAGCATTTTCACTGCCCTTTCCCTTGGCTACAAAGTTATATAGTATGATAAAAGAAACTACTTCTGATGTTCCTTCGCCAACGATAATAGCACCTGTAGACGCATGTTTTACACCGAGAGCATAATCCTCCTTTGGAGCAGGAATTCTATCGAATCCTATTTGTCCATTCATTCTAGTTAGCTGGTCAAGCGCATTTATAGTAGTAAATACATTTATAAGGAATATAAGGAAAACAGTTATGATAAATCTTGATATTTTCCTAATGTGCTCCATATCTCACCTAACAATTATTACAAATGTTAAGTGTATAAACAAAATCTAAAAATTTAGTTAATATCAGAATGTTCGTTAATTGTTTTTTCGATTACACACGACATATTTTTTCTATAGTATGGAGAATTAATAAATTGTGCAGGTTCTTGATAGATACATATGGCATACATCTAGTTCCTGTTTTAATTACAACTCGCTTACCAGTCGCAAAAAGCAAGGAAAGTTTTTGCAGTATTTTATGAAAATTGCGTTTAATCCTCATATCCAAGATAAACTAACAAGAATCTCTAGTGTACAGATTTGGAAACTTTTCAGCCGTTTGGAGAACATTTTGCGTTCTGGAGACTGTTTGAAATTAAAATACATTAGTCTAAAATGTAAGCGAAAAGCCTGGAAACCCTCTGTTACAGAGAGTGTCGCAACAGATGTGACACATACAGAAAATTCAAAATCACAGTTATTTACACAATAAATGGTGGGCCCGGTAAGATTCGAACTTACGACTACCCCGTTATGAGCGGGGGGCTCTAACCGCTGAACTACAGGCCCATCGTTCACTGTCTGCAATAGATTAAAAAGTCAATCATTTGCGCAAAAGTTGTATAAGTTTGGGATTACGCATTATATCAGTCTTGCATAAAATTTGTTAGTGAGAAGGAGCACAGAGAGTTTTGGCATTTCGAAGATTTTGAGTAACATTTTGTTTTTCTGTGCAACCGAGCTAAGCCTGTTCTTAGGACTAAATTGTATGATTCTATCAAGCATGTTTCAGATTTAGTGACAATGTGAGTGATGTTTTCTACATTCATCGTAAGCATAATTCCCATCAGTACAAATTACACCTATAGCGCATTCTTTAAATTTATTCAGAAGTTCTTTGCAAGCCTTTTTACTTCCTCCACCAACAACAAAGTCTGTAAATTTTAGTTTATTTTTGTTTACGGCAGTCCGTACTCTTATTTGATTGCTCTTTTTTTACATATGTATACAAACTCATCCATTTCTAAGATTTTTATCTCTTCTTTCAATATTTATTTTTGAGACTCAAGCTTTCTATCCAAGCGGCAAGTAGGCCTAAAAAGCGCAACTACAAATGAGAACTGGTATACCGGGCTGAAACGTGTTTACACAAAAATTCACGGTTTCTGAAAATCTTTTAACCTATGCTCAAGCCACGTACACCAATAACTCTCCTCTCACAACAATTACCACAAGTCATCTCTCTCATAGATAAACTGCATTCAAAGACATCAATCTTACAAAATTTTTCCTAATCATCAATAGGTCCAACTAATGATGGCATTAACATTTTCTGAAATAAAACAGAAGGATTACTTGTTAGCACTTGCAGAGCAGGATGTGTTTGTACATTTATATGAATAGATGGCCTTAAATTTGTAACAATTTTATCTAATAACATACAAAACTGAGCTTTTATTAACGGATCTGTAAACTCATCTGAAGCAAATTTTTGAGAAAAAATCTCAACGACTTTCTTTTGCTGCTCATTAACCGCCTGTGCTGCTATAGTATCAAATGAATCCTCTCGGAGATATTTTGAAAAAACAGGATTTTTCATTGCATCAGGAGACAAAAACTGTAGATCTTTAATTATTCCGTCTGCATTAATTTTCTCTCCGTCTGTTACAGATAGGGCATATCTCCTAGCAATTGATTCAAGTCTCTTACGATCACAACAATCCATAGCGAGAACCTCAGCCATCTGAAATCCAACTAAAAAAACAACATGTAAGACTTTGTTTTTCATTTTACTCACTCCTTGTATTTATAATATCTTCTTACCGCTATATTGTCAACTTGACCCCTGTCAGTATATCAAACACATTCAAAGCCTCTTCTTCCACAAAATCTGGAACAGTAAGAAAGCCAGCCTGAATAGAAACGTTCCTTTCTGATTTCAATTGTTTTGCTTGTTGTATATTTCTAAACTCTACAATAGCACTACCAAAGATTTCCGGTTCATACGTTGACTTTAATATGCCTTCTCTATAGTACCCCATTGCATCTGATATATCCAAAATAAATGGAGGAGATAGTAGATCTACAGATTCTGGAAATGATGTTGATGAAGCATCTATCTTTATAGTTGTTCCCTCCTTTTTTATAAACAGAAAATTCCTCTTCTGTGGATGTTCAATAGAGCTTAAAACGTCACCTGTATACTTTTCGCTAATTACTCTTCCTATTAAAGCTTTTGCAATAGGAGTTATAAGAACATCCGGTACCTCTTTATCTATATTCATAATAGTAAACATCGTTGTACTGAAAATTCCATTCTGAAGAAGTTGTTTTAAAAACCAGCTTCCTTGAACTGTTTGGTCAAAATACGGAAGTAATCCTATTAAATTAATAGGAACTCTAGAAACATCAAAAAATTGCTCTGCATAATTTGCTAAATAAAATCCACTTGGCAATTGATCAGCAAACGATATATTTTGATTAAACACCTGCGAAAAACTACTATGGCTTAAAACATCTCTAGAAATATCATCAGAAACCAACGAGCTTTTACTTTGAATTATTTCAGCAAACATATGAGAAAATGGACGCCTCGACATAAAATTCATCCACCTTTTGGCATCAAACTGATAGACTGTTTCGAAACTTTCAAATGTATCCCTAGATAATAAAGCCTTATACATAAATTCAGCGTTATTCGCAATTTGTAAAAAAATTCCCAGATTAGCAGTTGAAGCTATAGCTCTCTGTATAAATGCATCCCGCATATCTAACTCAGAAAAAAGCGCTGCCTGCTTATCTACATTTTGTTCCAAGATGCAATTTAAATAAGGCCTCATCAAAGTATGTGTTTCTAATTGCATCAATTTCGGATCTGACAATGCTTCTATGGAAAGCTGCAACAATTTCGGATCCGTAAGATCTCGTCCATAAAAATAGATAGCTAAAGCCATTGCCAAATCAAGTATATGATCTGAATGCAATGGTATCAAATACGAATTTGTCATTCCTACCACTTCATGCGCAACTAAAAATAATAGCCCAGCAAGTGATGTATTATGCTGAAGTTGAGAAGGAGTAGATTGCTCTATTAATTGTTTCATGGAAGGTATTGCAGAAAACAGAGTATTACATATAAATATGGTACTCTTTAAAGGGTGTTGTACTGTTATTTGCGGTTGCCAACTCGGTTCCCATGGAACATTAGGATTTAATTTTTTTATTGTTTGTTCCTTTATAACATCAAAAAAAGAAGTAAGCACAATTTTAGCCTCGCCAATTTCAGATGATAACAATTTTTTCCAATTGACAAAGCTTATCTCTCTATGAACATCTAAATAACTTTTTGTAGTATTAACAATTACCCTTATATTTTTCATACATTCACAAAGCAGAGATCTCTCTGTATTTGAAAAAGGTTCCGTAACAAATTCTATATCTGGACCATCTAATTCAACGTGAAATAAATCTTTTTCCGAGCCTTTTATTGAAAGAATAGACTTCTTTTGTAGGTCAAAATTATGTAACGCCCATTCGCATAATCTTCCATTCATTTGAAACTCAAAACCAACTCGAAATGGTATCGCCTCCTCCATACCATTTGCACTCATACTGAAAAAACATAATGCTACACAAACTATTTTTATTAATTTCATTGTCGTCAAACAAACTACAACTAAACTTCGTAGTTAACGCTAAGATAAAATGCGCTCTGTGTCAATTAAGAGAAAAATTAATTTACCATTACAAAATTTTGCAGAAAGTAACGTTGAATTTCTTCATATCTTACAGATTTATTATCAAAAAAAGTCTTCAACTCAAAAAACAACTCAAGATTGCTAAGATCGTACGGTTTTCCTCCTACCTCTACGTGCAGAGCAAGATCATCAGCAACTTTTTTTGACATGCTTAACGCTAAAATTCCGCCGTTTTTTTTATTTGGGTTGCTAAAGAATTCTTTATAAAGATTCTTAACTTCAGTTGCGCTACGACAAGCATCATCCAGTGGCATGCCATGAAGCACCAAAGAAGAACAAATTAAGTCAAAAATTTTACATCCTCTAACACTGCTTGATTGACACATAAAACCTACAGAAGATGCAGTGGTTCTAGAAGTGTTCGGTCCAGCCGACAATGCGATATTACAATGTATAGTTTTTACGTTGATACCTCTACCATAATCGCCGATACCATTTGAGTCATAGAATCCATCATGCATCGGATATTTTTTTTTGTAAAATTTTTGTATTTCATCCATGCTTTTAAAATCTTCATTTGTTTCTGGATTTCTCGCATAGAATTGGTCTCCTCTAAGTACGAATTCTCCCTTATTGCTATCAGTAAGATTTGAAAAGAACTCCGCTAGATATCGATAAGCAAAAAACAACTCACCGGATAATCCATGATATAGCGTAACTTTTCCTTCTCGAGCTTGTCTTTGTTCATTGCGTATTAAATCACAAATAGTGCGACATAGTGTTTCATCGTATTCTATCTCTTGCATATCAACATGATGACAGTCATGTGGAGTATATTCCTTTGAAGAAAAAAATGCGCGAACATCCGTTTCTAGATTCTCAGGTAATGATTTAAAATCGTCACGCATATACAATTTCATAAGTTTAAGACTTGGTCCAAGCTGATCGAACAAGCCCTCATCTTCGTCATTAATGAATAATGAGGAAATTGGTGACGCATGTGGCGAAGCAGTACTCAAATGAACATCTGTTCCATAAACTGAAGTCATTAAAGCAAGCGACACAAGCTCGCTAAACACAAATTTTTTCAAAATCATATTTCACCTTCTATATCATTTATGCTTACTTTGCTGATATTGCAATTTAAAATTCTAAAGCATCTTTTTACTTATTTCTGTCACACATTCTTGAAACGATTCTTCTTCTGTTTTGGATGTGGTATCTATCAGCGTGTAGGTTTCATCACATCTTAGAGGGGCGATTTCTCTATGCGTATCCTGATAATCTCTATTCGCTAATTGATTCAGTACTTCATCATATGTGATTTTCTCTCCGTTCTTACGTAAATCTTGCAAACGACGCTCTGCTCTGATTTTTAGGTCAGCAGTGATGAACAATTTGCACATCGCATCCGGGAAAACGACTGTACCTATATCTCTTCCATCAAGAACAAATCCATGACCATTTTGCAATTCCGCAAAATCTCTTTGAATTTTTGTCATTTTCGATCTGATCTCTGTATTTTTCGCAATTTCGGATGCTCGCTGTCCTATTTCAGCGGTTCTTAAATCCGAGTCTGGAATATTCGTGATAACATCAAAGATTTCTCGGGCTGCTAAATTTAGAGTTTCGTTAATCGATTTATTCAGATAAGCAACTGCTCGATACAATTTCCCTGTATCGAGATACATAAAACCGAAATGGCTCGCCAATTTGCGAGCCAACGTTCCTTTCCCGCTGCCGGCGGGACCATCTATTGCGATGACACGTTTCATTATTTATCCAAACCAAGCTCAATATTTTTGCCGTCAACAGTCACTCCAGTGATTAACAATAAAGGCGTTGCCAGGCAGATGGAAGAAAAAGTTCCAAAGATCAAACCAAATAAAATCGGGAAACAAAAATCAAATATCACTTTACCTCCGAAAAAGCACAATGCAAATAATGACAGCACCGTCGTTATAGAGGTTAACATCGTTCGAGACAAAGTTTCATTCATCGCCTTATTGAGCAGATCTTTCAATGTTAGAGAAGTGTAAATTTTTATATCCTCTCTAACTCGATCAAAAACGACAACTGTATCGTGGATTGAATAACACGCTGTCATAAGTAATGCAACAATCGATCCCGCTCCAAATTCAAAATAGTGAACCAATGAATACAATCCCATCAAGACTATGCAATCGTGAGCAAGAGATATGATGCCACAAACAGCATATTGCCATTCAAATCTTGACCAAATATATATCAAAATCGCGACAAGAGAAATCAAAACTGCAATTATTGCATTATGCACGAGCTCTGCGCCTACCTTTGGTCCGATTTTTTCAATTTTTCGATACTCTACGTTATCTCCTAAAGTTTGTTTGATCTTATCAATGGACGCATTTTGAGACTCTTGCGTTTCGTTCGTTTTGCTCGGAATCCTGATCAGGACATCATTTTTGGAACCAAATTCTTGTAAATAAACTTCGCCTACATCTAATTTGGTTAATTTTTCACGCAATTCTCCAATGTTAGCTTCTTGTTGCGTACGAATTTCCATCAAAAATCCACCTTGAAAATCAATTCCAAAATTCAATCCATTAAAAATGAAAGCGCAAACACTGACCAAAACCGCAAGAATCGAGAACATATAGGTAAATTTTCTGAACCCAACAAAATCTATTTTAGTGTCATGAGGAATAAGTTTATAAATCTCCATAATTATAATCCTTTCTTACATAGGAATTTTTACTGAATATTTGTTTTTCAACAGAACAGAAACGATGTATCTTGTTAATGTTGTTGAAGTAAACAAAGAAATCACCGTACCGAGAATCGTGGTAATTGCAAAACCTTTCACCGGACCTGTTCCAAAATAATACAAGCATGACATTCCTATGATAGTATTCAAGTTTGTATCTATGATGGAAGTCATAGCCAAGTCGTATCCTTTTTCAATTGCTTTTATCAATTTATCTCCTTTGCGGATATATTCTTTAATTCTTTCATTGATTAGGACATTGGCGTCTACAGCCATACCAACCGTTAGGGCGATACCTGCAATTCCTGGTAACGTTAATGTCGCCTGTAAGCATGACAAACCGGCAAACAACAAAATTAGGTTCACGACAACCGCAATGTTTGCAATCATTCCGAAAGACGAATACCAAAGATACATAAATACCAGGACGAATAAACCTGACACCACAGTAGCCAAGATTCCCGAATGAATTGAGTCGGCGCCTAAATCAGGCCCTACAGTTTTTTCTTCGATGACATGTAACGGAGCAGGTAAAGCTCCTGCTTTTAATAAAATGGATAAATCGTGTGCGGTTTCAGTTGTAAAATTGCCGGAAATGATTCCATGGCCACCAGTGATGGCACTTTTAATAACCGGAGCACTTATGACTTTGTTATCAAGCAAAATAGCAAATCGTTTATTTATATTCGCTTTTGTCGCATCTCCAAATTTTTTTCCGCCAATCTTATTGAAGGCAAAAGAAACAGCAGCATTTCCAAACTCATCTGTTGTCAGTCCGGCAGATACTAAATTTTCTCCGCCAACGATAACGTGTTTCTTAACAGCTATGTATCCTCCTGTGTCTGACTCAACATACATGCTTCCCAATGGAGCGACCGCATCTTTTTTCTCATTAATAGTTGGCGCGCTTTCATCAACTAAACGGAATGTCAACTTCGCAGTTTTTCCCAAAAGCTCCTTAACTCGGCTAGGATCCTGAAGTCCCGGAATTTGCAATAAAATACGATCTTCACCTTGTTTCTGAATATTTGGTTCTTTTGTTCCGGTATCATCAACTCGTTTCCGAATACTCTCAATGGAACGATCAACAGCATTCGCTTTTCTGATCTTTAAAGCCTCTTCAGATGGAGTTAATTTAACATGTGTTCCTGATATTTCGACCTTGAAATCTGAATCTATAGACGCTAAAACGGAACGCGCCTTACCTACTTTGGATGTGTCTTTTAGGTCAAACTCAACGATTTTTTGATCCTTAGCTATCGATTTTGGAAAATTTGAAGCATAAGGAATAGATTCTTTTCTCAGTGTTTGACGAACAGCATCCAATTCCTGGTTCAAATAATCATTTTCAACGCTTGCTAAATCTACTTCCAACAGCAAGTGTGCACCTCCGCTCAAATCCAAGCCTAAACTCACTTTTTTATTAGGCAAAAATCCAGGAAGGTTATTTAACAAACTTTGTGGAAGAATATTCGGCAATGCAAACAAAATACCAAAAGCACAAACGCATGCGATCAATATTTCTTTCCATTTCGGGAAGTTCATATCATTTCTCCTATTTCTTATTTTTATCTACTTTTTGAATATCTACAGATTCCTCTTTATTTAAAGGGCTGTTTTTATCAAGCACATCTCCAATTGATGTTTTAAGAATACGAATTCTTACACCTTCAGAAATTTCAAGCGAAATTTCCGATTGATTTGTAACCTTGTGCACCGTTCCGATAATACCGCCTAAAGTGACAATTTTATCCCCTTTTTTCAAGGCTGATAACATCGACTTTTTTTGATTTTCTCTCTTTTGTTGAGGTCTTATCATCAAGAAATAAAAAACCAACATTACCAAACAAATCGGCAATAAACTATTTAGCATCGATGGTTGTGTGACAGGAACCTGCCCCGTCGATGATACCGTTGACTGAGTCTGATTGTTCATTCTATCTTCTCCTAAACTACATATTTAAATATTTTTCCGGATTTAACGGCGTATTGTCCTTCATAATCTCAAAATGCAACTGAGGTGTTGAAACATCACCCGTCATCCCAACTGTTCCAACACGTTGTCCCGCCTTTACTTTTGCACCTTGTCTCATTCCTTTTGCAATATCCTGCATATTGGCATATGACGAAATTAACCCGTCGTTATGTTTTACTATAACTACATTACCAAAGGATTCATCAAGCTTATTTCCGGCATATACAACTTCCCCATCAGAAACTGCGTTAACCGGAGTTCCTGCAGATGCTTTAATATTTATTCCGTCATTTGGTATTCCGTCTATCATTTCTCCAAACCTGGAGACAACTTTTCCTTTTGTCGGCATTTGCATTTTCCCTGATACCTCGGTTGTCCTAGCTGAAGAAACGGTTTCTCCCTTCGCTGTATGAGTAATTTTTGGAGAAGCTAAAGCGGATTCCTGCTCATTAAAACCTGAATTTTGCCCGAGAGGTATAACTTTTTTTCCGTTTTGATCAGATTGTTTTGAAGCATCTTCATCCAAGATTTTGGAAAGGCGGGCGTCCAGTTCATCATTTTCTTTGTTTTGGGCTTGTTTTTCCTGATTTTGTTGAACACCGGCATCATCAATCTGCACAGGGGTATACGAAGTTGTCAGTAATTCGCCAGACGAATCGTTTCTCGGCAATTTCAATACTTGTCCGACTTTTAATTTTGCATTTACAGCCAATCCATTGAATGAGGCTAAGCTATTGGGGTCGATATCTAAAGCGGCCGCAATACTGGGAATTGTATCACCGGCTTTTACCGTATACGTATCCTTAACTTCAGAAACCCTGACGATTCCTCCCTCGCCATCCTCAATTTTGACTTCTAACGGAGCAAGAGATTGTCGAGTGCAACCCACAAATAATAAAACCGATATTAACCACAAAAAACTCTTATACATTTGATTCAAATAACTCCTCTAATTTTGATGAACATTCAGAATATTCATGCCTGCTTTGCAATGGTGTAATTGTCACATATTTTCCCTGTTCTAAGAGCATCAAATCAGAATTTAATGCGTTTTCCTTTTCAGTATACGTAGCTCGCAACCAATAATAAGGATGGTTTACCGGATCAAGTCTTTTGTGAACATTCCATGCAACATTCATCTTTCCTTGAGTAGCAATACGAACGCCTTTTACCCGTTGCAATGTTTCATCTGGGAAATTAACATTCATACACACACCTTCAGGCCATTCAAATGACAGCAACTTTTTAATGATATCATGTAAATAATGCTCAACAATCGGAAATTTCACTGGACAAGTACTTTCTGAGAAATCTTGACTGACCGCTATTGCTTTTATGTTTTGAGAGCCCGCAGCAAACGCAGCTCCCACGGTGCCTGATAAACCTATAAAATCCCCTATATTAGATCCGTGATTGATCCCAGATAACACTAAATCGGGTTTTTTATCTTTTAAAATTTCACCCAATGCTACAAAAATACAATCAGCGGGAGTGCCGTCCACAGAAAATTTGCGAGGGGAAATCTCCTTAATTCTTAGGACATTATCGAAAGTTACAGAGTATCCTTTTCCGCTTTGACCAACTTCCGGCGCAACGACCCAAACATCAGGTGTGATTGAATTTGCTATACGCTCTAACGCTTTGATTCCGCTAGCGTTAATGCTGTCATCATTGGTAATCAGTATTCTCAATTTAGATAGACTCGAACTGGCCATTTATCTAATCTCCTTTAATCCATTCATATAAGGAATCAATGCTTCAGGAATTTTTATACTGCCGTCTGCTTGCTGATAGTTCTCCAGGATTGCCACAATAGTTCGCCCAATAGCTAATCCGGAGCCATTCAATGTTGCAACAAATCCTTTATCATCTTTTCCTTTGTATCTGGCATTCATACGCCTGGCTTGAAATTGTCCACACAAAGAACAGCTTGAAATTTCCCTATACGTATTTTCTCCAGGTAACCAAACTTCCAAATCGTAGGTTTTTTGAGAACAAAATCCCATGTCTCCCGTAGAAAGCAACATCACTCTGTAAGCCAGTCCCAATTTTTGCAATATGGATTCAGCGACATTTGTCATTCTTTCTAACTCTTTTTCACCTTCAGCGGGATGAGTCACGCTAACAAGCTCAACTTTTGAAAATTGGTGATTTCGAATCATTCCTCGTGTATCTCTACCCGCAGCCCCGGCTTCTGATCGAAAGCACGCAGAGTAAGCTGTAACTCTTATCGGCAAGCAATCCGCGGGAATGACCTCATCTCTTACTAAATTAGTCAATGGAACCTCTGATGTAGGAATAAGCCAACGATCATCTGTAGTTTTGAACGAATCTTCCGAAAATTTCGGCAGTTGTCCCGTGCCAAACATTGCTTCAGGCTTAACTAAAAATGGCACGCCCACTTCTTGATATCCAAATTCAGAAGTGTGACTATCTAGCATAAAATTTTTTAAAGCTCTCTCCATTTGCGCAATGGCACCACGCAAAACCGTAAATCTGCTTCCTGAAATTTTTGACGCAGACTTAAAATCAACGAGGCCGAGATTTTCTCCTAACTCATAATGACGTTTAGGAGCAAAATCGAACTCAGGAGGTTCACCCACAACTCTCACACATTGATTATAAGTTTCATCTTTTCCCACAGGGACGTCATTCAGTGGAATATTTGGCAACGAACACAAAATTTCCTTTAATTCCTCAGTTAATTGAGAATCTTGCCGTTCTAGATCAGCAACTTTGAACTTTATATCCGTTGCTTCAGTCTCTAGACTCGCAACATCTTCCCCATTTTGTTTTGCGTAACCAATTTTTGAAGCGATAGCGTTTCTTTGTGATTGCAGTTGCTGCAATTCCTGTGACACTTTTTTCTTTTCATTATCCGTAGCTAAAATGCTCGCTGAAGTCGGATTCAAATTCCTCCTACGGAGAGCTTCATCAAAAAGTGCCGGATTCTCTCTAATCCATTTTATATCGTGCATAACCATCACCACAAACAAAAATTATCATGAGAGTATCACATTTCCTCAAATAAGTGCAAATTTTTTGAATTTGCGAAATCGCTTACATCGTTAACGAACAAGTTTACTTTTCATTTCATGCCTTCATTAAGCCTCTTGCGAAAGTCGAGAGGTTTGTGGTTTTTATGAAAGATAAAGTACTCAGATTTCATCAGAAGCAATTATCCAAATCTCAAATTATA
>SUUU01000029.1 GCA_015062335.1 Alphaproteobacteria bacterium | reverse complement strand
AAATAGGGTTTGAATCAACAGCCCATTATGCCCTCAATCTTGAACTCTTCCTTGAAAATGCCAACCACAGCTTCATGGAAGTTAATCCAGTCCTTATCAAGGAATACAAAAAGTCTACGACCTTAAGACGAACCAAGACCGACTCTGTTGACTGCGAATCAATAGCTCGGTGGTTAATGACTGTTGAGTACAAACCCCATACAAAAGGATTTTACCACGCTTATTCTTTAAAGTCACTAACTCGTTTACGAGACCGTTTGATTCGTCAGCGTTCTTTTTATCTCGTGAAGATTACAAATGTTTTAGATCACACTTTTCCAGAATTTAAACCATTCTTCAATGAACGACTTTCTAAAACAGCTTTGTATCTTCTTGAAAACTATGGTTCCGCCGAAAAGATGGCACGTATGAATTCCGCTTCATATGATAAACTCCGATGTATTTCCAGAGGAAAATTTTCCATCCAACAGTTTCTTCGCTTAAAGGAACTCGCTGCCAATACCGTCGGTGTCAATAACTCTGTCTTTGATATTGAGTTGAAGAGTTTATTAACTCTCTACAAATCTCTGGTCAAAGAAATCGATACTCTAGAAACTGAAATCCATAGGCTTATTGATGAAATCCATCCACATTATCTAACCATTCCGGGAATTGGTCCTATTTCAGCCGCTGTTATTTATGCTGAATACGGGGATATTTCTAACTTTTCTAATCCCGGTCAGATGCTTGCGTTTGCCGGACTTGAACCTGGCATAAATGATTCCGGTACTGAATCCCACGGAGGTCGGATGGTGAAACATGGTTCATCACAACTTCGTTACACACTTCTTAATGTCTGCCTTCCTCTGATTCGTTTTGATTTGACTTTTGCAACCTATTATGCAAAAAAACGTGCAGAAGGCAAAAAACATCGGGTAGCCATTACACATGTAGCAAAGAAGCTGATCAGAGTCATCTATGCATTGGAGAGGCAAGATGTAGACTTTAACGCTCAGAAACTTCGCTAACTCCCAGTTTACATATATTTATCTGTTCCATCTGAAATACGGTGTATTCAGATGGTCTATTAAAGTTACCCTTTCTTACCCTTCATTGTTTTTAGTAATTTTTTCACCGAAACATCTTGACTATTTATAGTTTGACACCTCTTTACATTATAACACTATAGCACTATATACACAATAGGTTAAAAATAAATTTGTCAAGTTTTTTGAACATCAAAAAAAGCCAGCATTTATGCTGACTTGCTTAAAACTAATCTATATATAACTACAAAAGAAATATAGTGTTAAATCCTAAAGACGGGAAGTATACTCGATTTCCATACAAAAAAACAGTCCCAATGTGATATTGCTTTTCATGTTTGTATTTAGTATAATTATACTACCTGACTTTTGGAGTTAAATTAAAAATATAGTGCTAAGCCATGGCTTTAAAACCTATGGCTTAGCATTTTTTTGATTTCTCCATCGCTTAAAAAGTATGATGTTAAAGGCAAGTTGCAAATGGTTGCGAACTCTTTTATGAACGCATTTCCACGTGTGAGATTTATATATTTTCTATCTGATATCCTGGCAACTTTAAAGTTGTGAACAAAGTCGAACAGTGCTTCTGAACAGTAGTTGTTTTTCAATATCTTAAACTGAAGAATACGTGTCAGTAAAACAGCTAAATAGCATATGAGAAAATGTCCAATAATTGTATCTTCCTTCTGTAAATATACTGGTCTTGCATCGAGCTGAGATTTCATGATTCGAAATGATTCCTCGATTCTCCAAAGATTATGGTATGCATCATAAACATCTTTGGCGTTCATAGATAATTCAGACGTAACAAGTACGTTATAACCTGCAAGTTCAAGAGATTTTTGAATAAGTTTGTCATTCATAGTCACTTTAACTTTGCCACCGGTTTCTTCTCCTGTTTTATCGGTAGAAGAAAAGATGACATATTTGGCTGAATCACCATATTCGGATTTTTTAGCTTGTGATGCCTGGAGAAGTTTTGCTTTTTCAATCTCTCTGTTTATCTCATAAATTTGTTTCTGTGCAAGCTTTGGATTGTATGTAACAATTCTTTTTTCTGTTATTTTAAATTTTTTAATAGTTCCAGATTCTCTATCCTCAAACTTATAATCGAATTCATCAACGCATTCTTTTATGCGATACAAGATATTGCCGTCAGTGTCTTTGATTTCGCGATAGTCATTATCTAAAAGAATCCATGTCCGTTCGATCTCGGGAAGCAGTTTGACTGATTTTGAAAAAATATATCCATCTCCATTTTTCAAGGCATGGTAAATATTTTCAGCACAATTTAACCCTTTGTCGGCTATCTGAATGGTTCTTCCGGATACGGAATTTCTCTTTTTTAAATTTTCTATGATATTTCGAATCACAGGTTTTTCGCTTTGGTTTCCTGGAAATAATTTCATACCAATAGGAATCTGGTTTGCATCAAGTAAAAGACCAAGTCCAATAATAGGATCTTTTCTGTTTTCTTTAGAAGGACCTTTTTTTCTAAAAGAATCTTCTTTATCAATTTCGAAATAAAAGTTAGTACAATCGAAATACATATGAGAGGTATCGAATTGATACAGCTGTTGGATTTGATGATTGTAGATTTCAATGATTTTTTCATATTCACACCCTATATATTCAAGGCCATCGTAAAGCTGATTAAGCGAAAAATCATAAGAATCATACAGTTTTGGGAGTATTTCTTCGTAAGTTTTAGATTTAGAGCATGGATGAACCAGTCTTGCGTATACAAGAGCTGACATCATATCAAACACATTGAATCGGTAATCTGTCGCAGTCTGCATAAGGTCAATATATTTCTTGACAGAAAGCCTATCATTGATATTTTTCATTGGAAAATATCCAATGAGTTTCTCAGGAGATTCATCAGATATTTGACGAGTTTTCGCTGCTCTTTTTGCAGCATTAAACTCTTGATTAAGTTTGATTACTTCTTCTTGATAAAAGGCAATAGGATCTTCAATTCCTTGTTCTTGAAGTTCATGAACATATCCTAATGCTTTGTACGAACGATGAGCACCACCTTTGCGCTCTGGATCATAAAAACTTTCGTATATTTGAAGATAAGTTCCTTTTTTATAATTAGATTTCTTTAAAAAATAAGCCATAAAATCACGTATAATCCAATTATCTTAGATGGTAATTGGATTTTTCCTTTCTCCCAAAATGAACTAGGTATTTTAATCCATCTCTGATATAGTTTAAAAAGGCACTGTGGATCTGTATCTATAAAATTACAGCGTTGACTGTTCCGAGGTGTCTCAGACCACAGCTTTTCGTCTATTACTGGTAATCAGTTTGTTAACGCTTGACGTTTCTATTTACGTGTTTACACAGCCGAATTCTCTGTGGAAGACTTCAGTGCCTTATTACTTATTCAGGAGGTATATTTTCATGTCTATGTACTTTGTTGGAATTGATATTTCCAAGTACAAGCACGATTGCTGCATTATATCCGCAGCTGATCAAAAAGTAGTTTCAAAATTTACTTTTCCAAATGATAAAGATGGTTTTGAAGAACTACATACTGTTTTATGCTCTCTCTCCAATCCCGAGGATATAAAAATAGGGTTTGAATCAACAGCCCATTATGCCCTCAATCTTGAACTCTTCCTTGAAAATGCCAACCACAGCTTCATGGAAGTTAATCCAGTCCTTATCAAGGAATACAAAAAGTCTA
>SUUU01000012.1 GCA_015062335.1 Alphaproteobacteria bacterium | reverse complement strand
AAAATTCTAAAAGATGCCTGCGCAAAAACCGCGTTGTAATCTGGGATCATAAAAATTTTATGTAAATACCGAAGGTTGTGATTTGATCTAGTAATCTAAGAGGTGATTTGCAATCTCGGTGTTTTCCAATCTTCTTTATGAGCTCTACGTTCGATTGCGTAAGGGACTAAGGGCAAAATTCCTTGGCCTATTTCTCATTCATGCTGTTATTTAGATATTATCTTCAGCGACTTTTGCAACGAATTTACTGAATAAATCAAACTCGAAAAATCACAGTGGCCTTTTGATATCTTATATACTGCGTTTCAATCGATCATTTATTGCAATTCCAATGCCTCGATTTGGAATATCCATCACACAAATTCTCTCGGCATCTGTAGAATCAAGTTGTCGCAACATCGCAAACAAATTTTGAGCAGCTTCGGTTAAATCTCGAGATGGACTTAAATTTAAACAATGCCTTGAGTACGGAATCGGTTTACCGAACGCCAATAAAGCATCATTTTTTGTGATTTTTTTACAATTCATGATTATCGGTTTTTGCGTACAGTAATGTTTGACAACGTTCGTTTCGCAAAGGGTAGGGGTGATCTTGCAACGATCTGAGATTTCCTCAATGCTTACTGCCCCTTGTCTCAGAATTTTAACATTGTTCTCTGATAGATCGACGATCGTAGACTCAATTCCCAAAGGGCATTCTCCTCCATCTATAATAAGGAGATCATCGATGTTTTGTAGACTTTTGCTAACTTCTTTGGGAGATGTCGTGCTTAAATCTGCAGATCTGTTTGCGCTTGGAGCGGCTAGCGGAAAATCAAGTCTTTTCAAAAGATTCAAAGCAACATCGTTGTTTGGTACTCTAATGCCGATAGTTTCTTTACCAGCAGAACACAGCCATGAAATTTTGGAACTGATCTTGCGTTTTAATATTAACGTCACGGCTCCCGGCAAAAAATATTCAGCAAATAAAATAGCCAAATCATTAATTTCAACGTCACTCTCAGCCTGCTTTAAATCGCGATAGCACACGCTGATAGGGTTAAATTGCGGGCGTGATTTGCATTCAAAGATTTTTGCAACAACTTTGTCATCATAGGCATTCCCTCCTAATCCGTAAACAGTTTCTGTAGGAAATGCAACTAAACCTCCATTGTTTAATACAAAAACGACCCTATCTAAACATTCACTATTAACAAATTCCATGCTCAACTTATATATGTCGGGAGCATAAAGCTCCCGTGGAAACGAATTATTGATTTATGAACGCGCAATCAAACGAGAGCGACCATTACGTCCCTCTATTAAAATAGCTGCTTGTCCAGGTGATAGGAGTCCATTTGGTCCCTGTACAATTGTCCTCATGCTGCCGTTTTCTAGCTGAACAACATACTCATATCCTACTTGTTCCTTGAGCTTTTTTTCAGCATATGCTCCTCCAGCTGCACCTGCAAGAGCTCCAAGCCCTGTTGCTAGGATTCGACCTTTACCTTGTCCAATCATATTTCCGGCCAATCCTCCTGCTACCCCTCCGATAATTCCTCCGGTAGTATTTTGCTCAAGAGAGTCATGAGCGGAAATTTTAACTTTACGAACGCTTACAACTGTACACGCATAGCTATGTAACGCCGGGCCATCTAAAGTTGTTGCTTCGTAGGAATCCGAAGATATATCTCTGGAGCATCCAGATAAAAACAACAGGCCACAGAAAAATATCGACGTTATTACATCTTTCATAATTATCTCCAAATCAAACTTGAAACCATTATATATTAAAAATATTAATAAAACATACTACGGTGACACTATTTGCTTGTTTTTTTTCCCATTGATTATTTTATTAAGCGTATATTTCAGGATTAATTTTTCTAAATCTTGAAAATAATAGGTAAATTATCGGAACGATAAACAACGTAAATAATGTACCGACAGACATTCCACCTACAATTGCGAACCCTATCTGCCGACGGGCCGCTGCTCCAGCTCCTGTTGCCAACGCAAGAGGAACATTTCCGATAATCATTGCAAAAGTTGTCATTAAAATCGGGCGAAGCCTCATATATGAGGCCTTTTGTACTGCGTCAAATGCTGACAAACCCGCTGCTCTTAATCTGTTCGCAAAATCAACAATCAAAATACCGTGTTTTGTAATCAATCCAATCAATGTAACTAATCCAATTTTAGAATATATATTTAAGGTTCCATCTGGAACTGCCCATAACGTAAGCAGCGCACCTGTAATCGAGAAAGGGACAGAAAACATTATAATCAACGGGTCCAAAAAGCTCTCAAACTGCGCTGCCAAAATTAAGAATACAAATATCAATGCTAAAGCGTATATAAATATGACCAATGCATTTTCTTCCAAATAGGTCTTTGTTGAGCCTGAAAACACAAGTTGAATCGTTGAAGGCAACTTGGTTGATTTTAATACATTTAAATCTTCTACAGCTTGACCTAGGCTTTTTCCATCGGCTAAGTATCCATACGCGCTTACGGATAACATTTTATTGAAATGATATAAGCTAGTTGGTGCAAGACGCTCCGTTATCGTGATCAAATCGGATACGGCTATCATTTTCTTATTATCCGCGCTATTTCTTGCGTTCAATCTGGACTTTACAAATATGCCGGATAAATCTTCCAATGATTGCCTCTTTTCCGCTGGGATTTGAACAAACATCTCATCACGTTTTGAATCTCGCGTAACCCAACCTACCTTTTCTCCTTTTACCAAGTATCCAATGGTGTCAGCGATATCTTGCACTAAAACACCGAGTGAAGCAGCTTTATCTCTATCAATTTTGATGATATATTCTCTTTGTCTCGGCACCAAAGAAGTTAATAAATTGTTAAAGCCATCATATTGGCTATGAATGTAATGCAAGAACGCCGATCCGTATTTTTCGAGATATTCAAAATCTTGATTGGTTTGCAAAATAAAATTCACAATAGGTTTATCAGACTGACTAGCTCCTGGAGATAAAGAACAATGTATACCCGGAACTTTACTCAGAATAGGATTCATTCTGGTTGCAATATCTCGAGTAGATAAATCTCTCTTTTCCCAGTCTACTAGCCAAATACCGCCGCTAATTCTGTCTGGACTAGCGTTGATGTATCTATTCTCAGCATACGGAGTATTTTCCAAAATTTTATCGATCCGCATTGCGTTTTCTTTGACGAAATCGAAGCTTGCTCCAACCGGCGCATTTCCTTCTAACTGTAGATAACATTGGTCTTCAACAGGTTTGCTTTCAGACGGAATATGGTACAAGCTTGCAATACCTATAATTGCTACTACCGCGCCGATTCCGAGAACTGCTGCTTTATGTCTTAGAGCATACCCTAACCATTTAAAATAAGTATGATCAACATTGTCCAGTAAAGCTTGTTGTTTATCGGCGATTTTTTTGCTTCTTCCTTTTGCATTTTGTCTGCGACTCATACTTAATAATCTGGAACACATCATTGGTGATAATGTTAACGCGACAAATCCTGAAATGATGACAGCCCCTGCCAAGGTTAATGCGAACTCACGAAAACTTCGACCGAGATCTCCAGGAGTTAATGCAATCGGGATATATGCGGATGCCAGAGTCAATGTCATCGCAACGATTGAGAAGAAAATTTCATTTGATCCGCTGACGGATGCCTTCATTTTATCAAGGCCCTTTTCCATGTGTTTGTGTACGTTTTCCAGTACAACAATTGCGTCGTCAACGACTAATCCAACAGCTAAAACCATTGCCAATAACGTGAATGTGTTAATGGAAAAACCAAACAGCGCTAGCAATGCGAAAGTTCCAAACAGTGATACAGGAATTGTTACAATAGGAATTAGTGTCGCTCTGAACGACCAAAGGAATAAAAACACAACTATTATAACCAAGAATGTTGCCTCAAAAATTGCTCGATATACGTTGTTTATAGAAGCACGGATATCTCGAGATTCATCAATTGCAATGGTCATTTGAGTGCCACGAGGCAATAAATCTTTAATTTCAGGCATCGCTTTTTGAATATTATCACTAAGTTCAATCGGATTAGCGCTAGACTGCTTTGTAATTGTTAAAACGACGCATTCTCTTCCGTTAAACCAAGATCCCGATCTTATGTCTTCAGGTATTAATTCAGCATGGCCAACATCTTTTAAGCGAACGTAGCCATTGCTACCATCTCTGTTGAGAATAATGATTTCATTCATTTCTGCGGCATTGTTTAACTCACCATCAAATACCAGCATGTATTCTCGATTTTTATTAACCAAACGTCCGCATGGTCGCTGAATGTGTTGGGTTCTTACAGCATCTAAAACATCCACAGGAGTCAATCCATAAGCAGCTAGTCGCTGAGGATCCAAGAATAATTTCATTTTTTTGACATTACCCCCAGTTAAAATTGCCTTACCTACACCGTTAATAACCTCAAATCGAGATTTTACATATCGGTCGATGTAATCGTGCAAATCATCAACAGAAAGATTATCACTGGTGAACGCAACAACAACGCCATCTTTGTCATCTGGATCATCCCGGCTAATTGTCGGCTCCGGATTTCCCCACGGTAAATATACCTTTGCTAAAGATAAACGGTCCCTGACGTCAGATGCTGCAGCATCGGGACTTCTTGCCGAGTTGAATTCTAAAACAATTTCACTGGATTCATTTTTACTACTAGAAGTTATGGAGTCTACTCCGGAAATTGTAGAAAACTGTTCTTCTAAAACCTTGGTGATTTGAGTTTCTACGGCTCGTGGACTTGCTCCTCTATATTCTGCAGTTACAGTTAGAATAGACTTCTCTATTCTTGGTTTTTTTCTTACTGGAAGTTGCCATTGGCAAACTAATCCAATAATGACAATCAACAACGTCATTACTGACGAAAAAACCGGACGCTTAATGCAAACCTCTGTTAATTCCATAGATGTCCTCTATTTTTTGAGCTTTTTTTGATCAGGATGGGTCTTGTAGTACTGCTTAAATGCATTCGTTAACTCTGACATGCTAATACTGTCGCGAATCGTAACAGGCAATCCATCACTTACTCCCTGACTTCCTTTTACAATAACCATATCTCCTTCATTTACACCTGTAATGATTTCAGCATAACCACCTTTTTTCATTCCTATCGTTACGATACGACGCATCGCCAACCCTCCTGAAACAATAAATAAGGTATCTTCAGTTCCGGATTTTTCGATCGCGCTCTCTGGTACCAAAATACCCAATGCCCCATCATCTATGGTTACACGAACCTTGGCAAATCGTCCTGGTTTTAACACTTCAGAATCCAGCGCAATATCTTCCGGCACATCAAGGATTGCTCTAACTCTGAAGGAATGGTTGATTCGATCACTTTCCGGTTCAATAGCAAATACTTTTGCTTTATATTCTTGCCTTTCATCGCCTCCGACAAATACTGAGATTTCCTGAGAAACATAAACTTTATCTATGTCAACTTCTGCGATATTAAAATCTATTTTCATTGGATGATAGTCAACTAGTCGTACTAAATGCTCACCCATTTGAATAAATTGACCTTCACTAACATCCCTGACTCCGATACGGCCTCCGAAAGGTGCAAAAATTTTATGTTTTGCAAGTTTAGCTTTGGCGGAGTTGACACTTGCTGCGCAGATTTCCATTTCAGAAAGTGCCTTTGTTTTATTGATTTTTGAGGCGGCTCCTCTATCGGCTAACTTGCTCAATGCTTCGTATTCTGTTTTTGCTTTTTTGTAGCGAGCTTCAGCGTCAAGAACTTCAGCCTTAACTAACGATTCGTCAAACTGAATTAGCAAATCGCCTTTTTCTACTAATGCTCCTTCCTTAAAAAGAATCTTGTCTATTTTTGCGCTAACTTCTGATTTTAACTCCACGGAATCGTTCGGAATAAGAGTTCCTACCGTGTTTATATACTTTTCAACGGGGCCGAAAGATGCTTTAGATGCCATTACGCTCTGAGGTTCTTCAGCTACAACTGAAGTATCTTTTTTTATTACTTTATACGCTGCAAAAGCAATTAAAATTGCCGCACACGTAAGTGTTCCGATTACTAATTTTTTTCTCGTTACCAATTTTATCATTCTCACGTCCAACTTATCAAGAACCCAGCATGGTCGGAGCGAGAGGATTCGAACCTCCGACCCCTGCCTCCCGAAGGCAGTGCTCTACCAGGCTGAGCCACGCTCCGACATTATCCACTCCGCATCATTGCACATTTGAATTATAAATTCAAATTTTCATTGGCATGTTTTTATCAAAATTTTCCGGTTTTTTATTTAATGCTAAGAACAGATCTTCCATTTTTAAATCGATTTTTTCTTTATCTTGAAAATCAGCAACTATTTGGCCGTAATTCATAACGATGATTCGGTCTGAGTTGTTTATCGCAAATTCAGGATCGTTTATTGTCATGATCGTAGTCATTTTATTTGCTTTTATAAGTTTATTCATCGTAGTTAATAAAATTCTCGACGATTCTATATCCAATCCTGTTGAAATTTCGTCAATCAGCAGAACTTTTGCCTTTTTGATAATAGCCATTAATAACGCAAGCATCTGTTTGTACGGTTTTGCTAAGTGACTTGCTTTTTCATCCAAATATTTTTCCATATCCATGAATTTTAGATTTCTTAGCTGATCATAAAATTTATCACGCATCGAATCATATTCGACAGAGCGAAGCAGTTTCATGTTTTTATGATGAAATGTTGCGGCAATTAAGTTTTCTAACACGGTTAATTCTTCAGCTACACAAAGTTCAGAGTTAAAAAAGGCAGAGGAAAAGATGTTTGATCTTTCGGATAATGTTTGGGTCGTAATATCTATTCCATTGTACCACAGTCTGCCGAAATTTAATGAGATATGGCCGGCTAAAAATCTCAATAATGATGTTCGACCTGCTCCGTTATTTCCTAAAATTGATACAATTTCTCCATCTTTGATGGAAAAGTTCACTCCACGCAGTGCTACTCTTTCAAGAGGAGTGCCTGCGTAAAACACTATAAATACATCTTCAACATTAATCATACCTCTCTCCTAAGTGTTTTCTTTCGTTAAATCTTGTTTTGATCGATGGATTGATGTCAGGAACATCAGAGTTATGGCTATAACTATGCAACGATATTCATCGCTTATGAAATCGACTCCTCGCTCAGAGAAAAATCTGATGATCATTTCCAAGATAAATGATCCCATCATACATCCGCAAATGGCGGATTTTATATTATCAGGACGAATTAGACGTTCTCCCAGCTTTATTGCGGCCAATCCAAATATTAAGCAACCATTGCCTATTCCGATTTGAAACTCACCTGTGATTTGAACAACAAGGGCTCCTGCTAATGCGCATAATGCATTTGAAAATCCCAGTCCCATATTTAATATGCCGTTACTGTTAATGCCCAAAGACTCCGTGACGATGCGGCCGCTTCCGAAAATTCTAAAGCTTAATCCATATTCTGAGTTCATTAGCCTAAAAATCATGTAAGAGCAGGCCGAAACGATTAAAATTGACAATGTGAGATTTCCGATTAATGGTAACTGACCGAGTAATGAGTCTTTTGTTAGAAAACTAATTTCTCTGAGCGAATGAATTTTTAATATAACATTTTGCAAAATACATGCGGTTATAATGCTGGATACAATCACTCGCAGCTTGATATGGTTAATCAAAAACGCTGTTGCAATTCCAGATAAAAATCCTAGAAGCATTGCTACTATCATTGCAAATACTGGACTTACTCCAAATATTACCATAATACCGTAAATACTTCCGCCTAGTCCGAAGCTTGCCTCACATGTCAAGTCTGCTGTTTTAAGTATTTTGTTTGAGAGGAAAATTCCCAATCCTACTGGTATGAATGCCAATCCCAAAGCTGTGATATTAACAAAATTACCAACCATGCTGTATCTATCTCCGTGAGTTATCCTACAATTCTAATATTCTGTTCTGATGCTAGCATCTTTGAGTTAATATTTGGTTAAGGCCGAATTATTGTTTGAGTTGTTTGAAAACAGATGGAATTTTATGTAATAATTTAGTAGTATACGGTCGTAAAAATACGGAGAGTTGGTATGAAGGATAAAGTTACATCATTTTATAAAGATGCCGCAGCTGCTGTAAGTTTGGGGTTGCGCAACTACATGTTGAAAGTGTTTACTCATATGTCGATAGGTTTGGCTTTTACTGCTATAGTTTCGTTCGCAATAAGTACATCTCCTGCATTAATGAGGACGTTGTTTGCGACGGGCTTGCAGTGGATAGTTTTGTTAGCGCCTCTTGGTATAGTTTTGTTCTTATCTGCCAGGATAGCTCATTTGTCGTCTGAGGCGGCCACGGCATGGTTTTATGCGTATTCCGCATCCGTCGGGGCATCGTTAGCTCCTATCTTTTTAGTATACACTGGTGAGAGTATAGTGACTACGTTTTTCATAGCGTCGTCTATGTTTTTGTCAATGGTTATTTATGGATATACTACAGAGAAGGATCTGACAGGGGTTGGTTCTTTTTTGATTATGGGACTATTCGGGGTAGTTATAGCTAGTATCGTGAATATCTTTGTCAGAAGTTCAGTGACGAGTTTGATCATTTCCATAGTCGGGGTTTTAGTATTTACAGGATTGACAGCTTTTGATGCTCAGAGAATTAAGAGCATGTATTTTGATGGAGATGCCCAGGATATCACAGAAAAGAAGGCGATTTTCGGAGCTTTAAGTTTATATATGGATTTTATCAATTTGTTCTTGTATATACTACGGATGTTGGGAGCAAGAAGAGATTAGTTGTTTCCATTTATGAGAAGACAACTCTGGTAGAGTTTTGGAATCTTTAAGTGGTTCGGGCGCTTCTTCTGTGGAGGGGCGTTCGTTTTGTAAAGGTGTTTTTTATTGAGGATGTTAAAATTTTAAGGTTTTTGTGAAAGGTATGGTGGGATGTTTCGAGGTTATATTGCTGCTGTTGTTTCTCCGTTTAAAGGGAGTAAAGTGGATTTATATTCTTTTGAAAAATACATTCACAAATTATCCGGGACGGGCGTATTCGGAATAGTTGTATGTGGTTCGACAGGTGAATCCTTGGCGTTAACTTCGGATGAATACATTTCTCTAATTAGTAAAGCCTCTGAGGTTGTGAGTGGTAAAATTAAAGTTATAGCTGGAGTAATTTCGTCTTCTACGAATTACTGTTTGTCTCTTATAAATCAAGCAGAGAAGTATGTGGATGGCTTTTTGTGCATATGCCCGTATTATATCAAACCTACCCAAGCTCAATTGATAGATCATTTTACGCGGTTGAGTCGTTCTACCGAAAAGCCGATTATTCTATACAATAATCCGGGAAGGGTAGGGGTTAGCATAGGTGAAAAAGCGTTTCGAACTCTATCGGAAATTGAAAATGTGGTGGCAATTAAGGAATGTGATGGAGATCTTTCAAGATTTGCATTATGGAGGAGAGATCTGAAAGAAGACTTTGATTTGCTTACAGGAAACGATGATTCCGCTTTTGGTGCGTTGGCAATGGGCGCTAACGGAGTGATTTCAGTGAGTGCAAATGTATGTCCTCGCTTGTGCGTGAAGGCGTATGAAGCGTTTGTTCAAGGTAATATGTCTGAATTCTCAAAATACCGCGATCTGTTGGCGCCTTTGCACAAATTGATGTTCAGTGAACCAAGTCCTGCTCCAGTCAAATATGCGCTGAGTAAATTAAGATTGATGACGGATGAAATCAGGGAACCATTGGCTATTGTCAGTGAAGATTTGAAATACAAAATTGATGAGTATTTGGATAGAGTAAAGGAATATAATGCCTGGTAAGTATAAAGAGTTAGGTATCAATCGTAAGGCTCATTATGATTATGAGATATTGGAGAAGTGGGAGGCTGGAATTGTTCTTTCGGGAACTGAGGTCAAATCATTACGCGTCAATAAAGTGAATTTAACAGATTCGTATGCCGGTTTAACGGCTCACAATGAAGTTTTTGTTTACCAAATAAATATTCCTAAATATTCTTTGGCCAGCCAAACAAATCACGAACCTAAGCAAAACAGAAAGTTGCTGCTTCGAAGGAGAGAAATAAAAAAATTGATAGGAGAGCTAAAAAGGGGAGGGTATTCTTTGATTCCATTAAGTATGTACTTCAACGATAGAGGTTTTGTAAAAGTTTCTCTGGGGTTAGGGAAGGGGAAAAAGCAGGTTGACAAACGAGAAACTATCAAGGAAAGAGAATGGAATAGAGAGAAGACTCGAATTTTAAAACAAAAATTACGATTTTAGCTTGTAGTATTTCGTGAATTCGAATGATTGTGTTATCCTTGCCCGGATTTTTTGAGATGTTGTATGTGTGGGTGTATTTATTTTTTTGAGAATTTCCGAAAATTAATTCTTTTTTTGAATATTGATGAGAATATAGGATTAAAAGTTTTTGGTAGGAGAAGTTAATGGAAAGAGTCGATATGGAAGGAACGTTGCGTTGTTCATTTTGTGGAAAGACGCAGCATGAAGTAAAAAAACTCATAGTCGGACCGACAGTTTACATATGCGATGAGTGTATTGAGCTTTGCTCTGGCATTATTTCGGATGTTCCTCCAGCAGAGTCTATTCGTAAAAAGAATGAATTGCCATCTCCTAAGGAGATTTATAAAACACTGGATGATTACATAATAGGTCAAGACAAAGCTAAGAAGGTTTTATCAGTTGCTATATATAATCATTATAAAAGGTTGGCGTATAGTTCGAAGAGCACAGATGTTGAACTTTCAAAATCTAATATTTTGTTGATAGGCCCTACAGGAACTGGTAAGACATTGCTCGCTCAAACTCTTGCGAAAATTATCGACGTACCGTTTACTATGGCTGATGCAACAACATTGACAGAAGCGGGCTATGTTGGAGAAGATGTAGAAAATATTATCGTAAAGCTACTTCAGGCAGCAGATTATAACGTAGAGAAGGCTCAAAAGGGGATTATATATATAGATGAGATCGATAAGATTTCCAAAAAATCGGATAACCCTTCCATTACTCGAGATGTTTCAGGCGAAGGGGTTCAGCAAGCTTTATTGAAAATTATGGAAGGAACGGTCGCTTCTGTACCTCCGCAAGGCGGGAGAAAACATCCTCAGCAGGAATTTATCCACGTTGATACGACGAATATTCTATTTATCTGTGGTGGGGCTTTTGCAGGGCTAGAGAAGATTATTGAAGCGAGAGGTACTAAAACTTCTATCGGATTCGGTGCACAAATTAAGCCGAAAGATGAAAAACAGTTAGGTGAAATTTTCGCAAAGGTAGAGCCTGAAGATTTGTTAAAGTTTGGGTTAATTCCTGAATTTGTCGGGCGATTACCGGTTGTCGCAACATTGAATGATTTAGATGAATCTGCACTGATTTCAATTCTTACAGAACCGAAAAACGCGTTGGTAAAGCAGTATCAAAAGTTGTTTAGCATGGAAGGCGTGACGCTAAATTTCCAAGAGGATGGTGTAAGAGCTGTAGCAAAGTTGGCGTTGGAAAGAAAAACGGGAGCAAGAGGTCTACGTTCAATTATGGAAGCTGTTTTATTGGATATCATGTATGAGTTACCGTCGGTGAAAAATTTAGAAGAGGTAATAATTTCGAAAGAAGTTGTTGAAGGAAAGTGTAAACCTATACTAAAATACACCGGTGAACAAAGTAGTATTGCTTAGGAGTTAGTTTTGAAGGACATTTATCCGGTTTTGTCGATTAAAGACATAGTGATATTTCCGCATGTCGTTGTGCCGTTGTTTGTTAGCAGGTCTCGGTCTATTCGTGCACTTGAGCGAGCAATGAAGGAGGATAAAAAGGTTATTTTTTTAACGCAAAAAAATATGAATGACGAAGAGCCGTCATTTGATGAGTTATATCATGATGGGGTCTTAGGGAATGTTCTGCAGTTGCTGACGTTGCCTGATGGATCTGTAAAGGCGTTGATTGAGGGAATCGAGAGGGTTACGGTTTCCGATTGTGTGGAGAATGAAGGGTTCTTGTCTTCTCATTTTGAAATATTTCCGAAGGGAGATATTGATTCCGTTGAAATTGAAGCTGGCTGTCGTATGTTGCAAGAACAGTTTGAAAGTTATGCAAAGCTTAATCGGAAAGTGTCAACTGATGTTATTAATGCATTACGTGCGTTAAAGAATCCGAATGATTTGATTGATGTTGTTGCTGCTCATTTGACTCTCAAAATAGAAGATAAGCAAGATTTACTGTCAGAAAGAGATACTTCAAGACGATTTGAAAAACTTTTAACGTTTTTAGAGACAGAAATTGACGTGATTCACGTTGAAAAAAAGATTAGAAATCGCGTGAAAAAACAGATGGAGAAAAGTCAGAAAGAATATTATCTGAATGAGCAAATTAAAGCAATTCAAAGAGAGTTAGGTGATGCGGATGGTGAATCTGATGAAATTGCGGAGTTTGAAAACAAGGCTAAAAGGGTAAAGTTTTCTAAAGAGGCTCGTGAAAAATTTAAAGCAGAGTTGCGCAAATTAAAAAACATGGCTCCGATGTCCCCTGAGGCGACAGTTGTCCGCAATTATTTAGATTGGATGTTGACGATCCCTTGGAATGTGAAAACAACGGTAAAAAGAGATCTAAAAGAAGCGAAGAAAATCCTTGATGAAGAACACTATGGGTTAGATAACGTCAAGGAGCGTATTTTGGAGTTTTTGTCAGTACAAAATAGAATAGGTAAGCTTAAGGGATCTATTCTATGTTTTATGGGACCTCCGGGAGTTGGGAAAACTTCTTTGGCGGAATCTATAGCGAAGGCGACTGGTCGTAATTACGTTCGAGTGTCTTTGGGTGGCGTTAGAGATGAATCAGAAATTCGTGGTCACAGGAGAACTTATATAGGCTCGATGCCTGGTAAGATTATTTCTAGTATGAAAAAGGCAAAATCCAGCAATCCTCTGTTCTTATTGGACGAAATAGATAAAGTTGGCGCAGATTGGAAGGGGGATCCTGCGAGTGCATTGTTAGAGGTTTTGGATCCTGAGCAAAACGGCAACTTTAATGATCATTATTTGGAGGTGGACTATAATTTATCCGATGTGATGTTTATTACTACCGCGAATAGTTATAAGATGCCAACTCCTTTGCTAGATCGATTGGAAATTATAAAACTATCCGGATATACGGAAATGGAAAAGCTCGAGATTGCAAAAAAGCATCTTTTGCCAAAACAGATGGAGGAAAATGGGTTGCAATCTGGTGAATTGAATATTGCTGATGATGCGATCATGACACTTATTCGGGATTATACCAGAGAAGCTGGAGTTAGAAATCTTGAGAGGGAGCTAGCAAAAATCTGTCGTAAAGTCGTAAAAGAATTAACGGAAAATGAAGCTGTTAAGTCTGTTGATATTGACGATAAAAATCTTGAAAAATACCTTGGATTCGATCGATTTAAACGTCAGGATATTGAGGATAAGAATCTTGTCGGAGTGGTAACTGGATTGGCTTGGACAGAAGTAGGTGGGGAGTTATTATCGATTGAGGCTGTGAGTGTTCCGGGAAAGGGAAAGACAACATTGACCGGAAAATTGGGTGATGTGATGCAAGAGTCAATTCAAGCCGCAATAAGCTATGTCAGATCAAAGGCTGGTTCCTTAGGGATTGATTCTAAAGTTTTCGAAACAAGCGATATTCATGTCCACGTTCCTGAAGGTGCTACACCTAAAGATGGTCCATCAGCAGGTATTGCGATGGTTACGAGTGTAGTTTCGAGTCTTACGTCGATTCCTATCAAGAAGGATGTAGCAATGACCGGTGAAATTACATTGCGTGGACGTGTATTGCCGATAGGTGGACTGAAGGAGAAATTACTTGCGGCGCATCGAGGAGGGATTAAAACTGTAATAATTCCAAAAGATAACAAGTCGGACCTACACGATATCCCTCAGTGTATTAAAGATGAATTGCAGATAATTCCGGCTGAAACTGCCGACGAAGTTTTGGCTGTAGCTCTGGAACGTCCTATATTTTGCAGTGATAAAAATTCTTAACAGCATAGCTTAGGGGTAGATAAATATGTTTCCTGATCCGGGTGTTTTATATCCTTTAGTCTCTGACATGAAACGTACTTGTTTCTTAAAGAATATCATAACCAAATCAAACATTATAATAGGTGATTATACATATTATGATGATGAGACGAATGTCAAAAATTTTGAAAAAAATGTTTTGTATCATTATGAATTTTTGGGAGACAGGCTAATCATCGGAAAGTTTTGTCAACTTGCAAGCAATGTTAAATTTTTGATGAATGGTATGTTTCACATGATGGATACGATTACAACATATCCGTTTATGATTTTTTCAGAAGAATGTAAGGCAAAATATCCAAAGGAAGCCAAGTTTCCATTTAAGGGTGATACAGTAATCGGAAATGATGTTTAGATTGGATACAACGCAATGTTTATGCCTGGTGTTAGAGTTGAAAATGGAGCGATTATCGGGACAAATTCCTTAATTACTAAGAATGTTGGGCCTTATGAAATTTGGGGAGGGAATCCAGCTCGACTCATTCGTAAAAGGTTTTCTGATGAAATTATCGACTGCTTGCAAGAGATCCAGTGGTGGAATTGGGATATTAAAAAAATTACAGAAAATATCGATATTTTGCTTGGTAAAGATCTAGAAAAACTTAGACAGCTTTCAGAAATATAAACAATTAAGTCGTTCAAAGGTCCTAATTATACTAGTTTAAATTCTCTAAACGCTTGAAGGTAGCATCTGTACTTAAAATTGACCACTGCATCCAGTACATCTTGCGGAGATGCCCAACGCCATTGAGTAAATTCAACAGTTTGACTCTGCAAGTTAATTTCGGAATCTTCGCCTGTGAAATCAAACAAGATAAACTTTTGTTCTTGCCCTCTGTACTTGATTTCTCCATAGCGTCGATAAGCCTTTCGCTGCAACCTTATTGGAAAATCATATCGATAGACCTCTTTTGTTTGTGCGACCAACTGTACGGAAGTAATACTCGTTTCTTCAAATAGCTCTCGCTTAGCCGCGTCGGAGTAATCTTCTCCATTCTCAACACCACCTTGAGGCAATTGCCATGCATTAGGTACATCAACACGTTCTGCGAGAAACAATTTAGAACTCTTTCTCAGTACAATAACAACACATTTTCTATATGGAAGCATTTTTTATCCCGAAACTTATAGGAACACATTTTACATTTTGAGGTAGCGCTTTCAGAAAATCCTCAAATTGAGAATCTTTAACCAAAAATGCTTTTCCATTTTGGATCACTGAGTCAGAAGAAAAGATATCCGCTTGTAGGTTTACAAATTGTACAATCGATCGTATTTCATTTAAAACATTATCATTTTCACTTGCGCATAAAAATGCCATCCCACGTTGAGATAACTCTCTCATCAATAATTCCATATCCTTTCTGGATTTTGTCACTAACGATTCAGATATATTTGCTATTCCTATAGCATACTGAGCGGAAGATATTAAATAATTCAATTTATCAATGTTGTCCTGTGGGCTAGCATTCGCTAAAAATGGCGCTACTTTATCTTTTAAATTTTGAGGAATGGATGTTTGAGTCGGTAACTGTATGAAAAATTCACATCCGTTCATTATTATGGAATTTGCAATATTTTCGATTCCTTTAGCGTAATGAGGAATAATGAATGTAATTTTTGTATCACCACAGATATCAATAATTTTTTGAACAGATTCCAAACTTGCCGATTCCAGAACGACTGCAACTTTTACATGATCGCCTTCGTATTTGATATCAGAAGCATAGGCATTGAATATTTTCATATAATCCGTTTGCTTTCTGGGAATGATTCCATAAGCCGTTTTTTCGTATAACTGAGGTTTTTCTTCTCGTTCAGTTTCAGAAGATGTTTCATTCGCTGCTAAGTCTTTATCAATAACAATCCGACATTGATAAGAATAGTGTTGCTTATTGCGAGTCTTATGCAAAATTTCCACACCGCAGACAAACAGAGCTAATGTTCCTAAAAAAATTCCCCAAGATAGTTTTAACTTATTTTTCATCAATTTTACCTTTTTTTAGTTTCTCATAAAAATGAATACCTCTGATAACATCAAAAGCCTTGCTGAGTTGATAATCCTTCTCAACTCTTTCTTTAAGAGGTAATTTATGAAGCATTAAATCATCAATTTTATCGTCTTTCTTTTTTTCTTTTCCAAAATCTGGCAACTTTTTTGCGTCAGGATGTTTTTTACAGGCCTCTTTTGCATCGAGAGCATTGTTGAAAAATTCTTCCCTTATCACAAAGTCGTCTTCAGCTTTATCAATTTTTGCATAATTTGCAACAATATCCGGAGAAATTCCTTGGGCCTGAATGCACTCTCCACTTGGAGTATAATGCTTAGCTACTGTAATTTTTAATGCTGTTTTTTCTGATAGCGGAATTACCTTCTGAACTGATCCCTTTCCAAAGGAACGTGTGCCGACAATAATCGCCCTTTTATTATCTCGGAGCGCTCCGGCCAAAATTTCGGGAGCGGAAGCCGTTCCGCTGTTTATCAAGATCACCAAAGGTAGGCCGTTGGATAAATCTTTTTCGTCTGCGAAAAATTCTTTTGTATTTTCTTCTGTTCTTCCTTTAGTTGAAACAATTTTTCCGCCACTTAAAAATATGTTAGACACTTCTACAGCTTCATCAAGCAATCCACCTGGATTATTTCTGACATCAACGACAATTCCTCGCAGGTTCTTAGTTTTCGTTAAAAACTCTTTTAACAATGTCGAGGTGTTTTTATCAAATGTTGAAATACGGACGTATCCGATATTATCCAAAACCTCTGTTTTTACAGATTGGATTTTAATAAGTGCTCGAGTTACAGTTAAATCAAACGGATCTTTATCTTTCCGTTTAATTTTTAATTTTACTTTTGTTCCCGGTTTGCCACGCAATTTTACAACGGCTTCCTCTGCTGATATTCCCGATATGCATTCATCATTTATGCCGACGATTAAATCACCGCTTTTTATACCGGCATTGTAAGCAGGAGTATCATCAATCGGGGAAATAATTCTAACGAATTTGTCATCAACCATTATTTCTATTCCGAGTCCTCCAAATTCGCCATCTGTCAGATCTTTCAGCGAATTAAATGCTTTCTCATTCAAATAACAAGTGTGAGGATCAAGAGTAGATAATGTTCCTTCTACTGCTTTTCGAATAATTTCAGCATCTTTCATTTTATTAACATATTCGTATCGCAAACAACCAAAAACCATCTGCAATTCTTTACTTGCTTCGGCAACTTCTTTTTCATTTATCGGATCAGATTTAGATTCTGTGTTTTCTTTTGATTCTTTTACAACTTCTTCCGTTATTTGATTGCCGTTTTTCACTCCTTGAAAATCACATGCCGTTAAGACTATCATCATCAAATATAGGTAATTCTTTTTCATTTTTTGTCTCCATTATCTATCATTTGTAATAACCAATGCCGAGGATCCAAAGGTTCCCCAGATCTCTTTAATTCCATTTTTAGTATTTGGTGATTTTCTGTGCTGTTATCCATCCAGCCCAGAAAATCACCTACCTCTACCAAGTCTCCAATAGATGCAAAAAGTGTTTTGATTCCGTACACAAAAATTCTGTAATCTCCATTACTTAAAACAACCATATTTTTATGATTTAAAAAGTTGCCGGCAAACACTATCAAGCCTTTGACAGGAGAAGTTACAACGGCTCCTTTCGAAGTTTCAAAACCTAAGTAAAAAATCATTTCGCCATCGGTTCCTCTGTCGCCGAATTCTGCAACAATTTTTCCCGATACAGGATATACGAGGGCTAATTTAGTTGATATTTTCGTATTTTTTAAAATACCAACCATATTTTCGGCTTCCAGTTCAGCATCTAATTCTTCTATTGATCCACATTTGGCAGCTATATGACAAACGACATCTTCCTGGGTGACGTTTTTTTCTCGTTTGGAGGTTATTTGCTCTGATGTTTTTCGTAACTCTTCACTAATAACCACATAATCTTTTGATGATTGCTCGTAATCCTTTAAAGCATTTTCTTTTCGCTGTTTTAAACGAGCAATTGCATTTCCGCTTTGACCCAATTTGGAATTAATTGCCTTGAAATAAGATGAAAATCCTTTAATCACAATTGAGCAACGCACAAAATCATTTTTGTTTTGATTGGGTATTAAGACCAGCATGTTAGAAAATCTCTGCATATCAAATAAAACGGTAAAACACCTTGATAACATTTCATAAACATTCCGAACAACGGGGACCGACATTTTTTCTTTTTCTTTCAGATTTGCCAGCTCTGTTTCTAGTTTTGAAATTTTCGCTTCAATGATTTGGCATTTTTTACATAAATCTCTGATAATCTGAGGCTGAACGACATCTTCTACAAGTTCCTCACCAAAACAAGAAAACTGAAAGAAAAATAAAATCGCGAAAAACAATTTCCTCATCTATTCGTTAAACGCTCTCCCTACAGAACAATATATAAATCCTGAAGACTCAACTTCTTTTTCATTATAAATATTGCGCAAATCAATTAATAAAGGACGACCGACTCTTTTGCGTAGTTCTTTCAAATTCATTGCTCTGAATTCTGTCCAATCGGTTAATATGATAACAACGTCTGCATCATTGCAACTATCATAAGCATTTTGACCCCATGAAACATTCTCAAAGGCTTTCTTAGCCTGATCAGAGAAGGATGGATCATATATCGTGATCTTTGCGCCGTATTTTTGTAAAGCTTTAATAATTTCAATGCTTGGACTATCCCTCATATCATCTGTGTTGGCTTTAAATGTTACGCCTAGTATGGATATTTTTTTGTTTTCCACAGTGCCATGACATACTCTCAAAATTTTTTCTACCATTTTTTGTCGTCGCGCATTGTTGGAGCGAATAGTTTCTTCCACCAAGGGCATGGAAACGCCAAATCTTTTTGCGAAATCGCTTAGAGCAGAAGTGTCTTTCGGAAAACATGAGCCACCATATCCCGGACCTGCTTGCAAAAATTTATCACCTATTCTCTTATCAAGTCCCATTGCTAATGCAACGTCATTTACATCAGCATTGCAAGCCTCACACAGGTTAGCTATTTCATTTATAAAAGTCACTTTCATTGCTAAAAAAGCGTTGGATGCATATTTAGATAACTCGGCGGTTTCCAGACTTGTAAAAACTATCGGTACGTTGAAAACGTACAATGGCCTGTATACTTGTGATAAAACCTTTTTCGCCTTTTCACTTTCGATTCCAAGTATAACTCGATCTGGATGCATAAAATCATCAACAGCAGCTCCTTCTTTCAAAAACTCAGGATTAAACGCTACATCGATATCGATACCTCGATCCAGTAAAAATCGTTTAACCGATTTTGTTGTTCCAACTGGTACAGTGGATTTTATCACCAAAACTGCATCTTTATTGACGCTTTTAGATAACTCCTCAATGGCTGAAAACACATAAGATAGATCAGCACTACCATCTGTTTGGCTTGGTGTTCCTACGGCAATGAAAATAATATCAGTATCCTTTACAGCTTCTTGCGTATTGGATGAAAATTCAAGTCGACCTGCCGATATATTCTTAGACATCAGCACGTCTAATCCGGGTTCGTATATTGGAACAATACCTTTTCGTAGAGACTCTATCTTGCTGAGATTATTGTCAACACAAGTTACATTAAATCCGAATTCCGAAAAACATACACCTGAAACCAGTCCGACATATCCTGTGCCTATTACCGTGATTTTCACTTATTTCCTCCTATTAAATTCTTCAATAACTTGCTGTAAGTTCGCATCTTGACTTGCAACTTGCAAAATAGCAGCGAGTAGTCCTTTTTTTGATCCGCAATCAAAGCGTTGACCTTCAAATTTGAAACCAACGAGTCCACAAGTTGGAATCATTTGCAATAAAGCATCTGTAAGCTGAATTTCTCCTCCGACTCCCGGTGCTAACTGTTCAAGAACGTCGAAAATATCAGGCGATAAAATGTAACGCCCAACGATCGCATGCGTAGACTTTGCTTCTTCCACTGGCGGTTTTTCATCAACTGATTTGGCATAAACTAATGAACCATCTTCTTTTAGAACATCAATAATTCCGTATTTGCTTACATCTTTTCTGTCAACCGACATAGTGGCGACCATATTAGCTCCGTCATAGTTGCTTGCCATTTCTCCAAGGCATGACTTCGTGCTTAAAATGAAATCATCTGCAGACATTACGGCAAAAGGCTCATTATTTACTAGATTTTTCGCACACAATACGGCGTGACCTAGGCCTTTAGGCTCATCTTGTCGCACATAGCACATACTGCCTATCTTTACGTCGAAATAATTCGCATGAGAGAACATATAATCGAAATAATCTTCTATCGAACTTTTTCCATGACGCGTGACAAAAATGAACTCCTCGATACCGGCGTGCACCGCCTCTTCAACTGCATAATGAATCAAAGGTTTATCTATAATGCCTAACATTTCTTTAGGTATCGCGCGAGTAATTGGAAAAAATCTGGTTCCCAACCCTCCGACAGGAAAAACTACTTTGCGAATTTTCATAAATTCTCCCAAACACAATCAAGCCAATTATATCACTTTCTCAATTTCTGAGGCAAGTGATACTGTTTGTGCATTTCGAATTTTCTGCTAATCAAGCGGCGGTTAACGCGGCCTCAATTTTCTTTAAAGCTTCTTCCTCTTTGATCTTATGGACAAGAGCGTATTCTCTCATTAATCGATCTAACGCTTCTTGATATAATTGCCTTTCACTATATGAGTGTTCTGGCTGAGTAGCTGTACGATGCAAATCTCTGACTACTTCAGCGATCGACAAAGGAACTCCTGAATTAATCTTGGTCTCATATTCCTGAGCTCTACGACTCCACATGCTCTTTTTTATTTTGGTCGGAATTTTTAGACATTCCAAAACTTCGCTCATTTCTTCTTTGGAACAAATTGGGCGTATTTTAGATGCTGTATTTTTATTCAATGGAAGCCCTACAGTCATTCTGTCTTTTTCAAATGTAATAACAACAACTTTTACCGAAGTTCCTGCTATTTCTTGAGACTCAATTCCTTTGATAACGCCAACACCATGAGCTGGATATACTACGTGTTGTCCAGCTTTAAATACAATCTCAGCCATGCGATAAAATTCCACTTACAACCAGTCGCATTGTATCATATTTTTGTGTTTTTTAAAGAAAAAGATGGAAGCAATTTATCTTCCACCTTTTTTATGATAACGCGTAACGTTATTCTTCAATTACATGCTCGCTTGCTGTTGACTCGGTTGTCGATTCATCGCTTTCATTTTCAGTGATTTCGGATACTAAATCGGCGTTATTTCTGATTCCTTGCTCTACGGAATCAGCGATGTTTGGATGTGTTTTCAGATAAGCCTTTGCCGCCTCTCTTCCTTGTCCTATTTTTTCTCCGTTGTATGAATACCATGCTCCGGATTTATCAATCAATCCAATTTTGACTCCCATGTCAACCAATTCTCCGGTTTTTGAGATTCCTTCACCGTATATAATATCGAAATCTACGATCCTAAACGGAGGAGCTACCTTATTCTTTACTACCTTCACACGGACTTGATTTCCAATGACTTCATCCTTGTCTTTTAACGAGCCGACTCGACGGATATCTAAGCGGACAGATGAATAGAATTTTAAGGCATTCCCGCCTGTGGTTGTTTCGGGATTTCCGAAGAATACACCTATCTTCATACGAATTTGGTTAATGAAAATCATAATACAATTGGATTTTGAAACAGTCGCCGTCAACTTGCGTAAAGCCTGGCTCATTAATCTTGCCTGTAATCCCATATGGGAATCGCCCATATCGCCTTCGATTTCAGCCTTTGGAACCAAGGCAGCGACACTGTCAACCACTAACACATCAATGGCTCCTGAACGTACTAGTGTATCGGCAATTTCGAGCGCTTGTTCTCCGGTATCCGGCTGAGATAAGATCAACTCATCAACATTTACTCCTAAGCGTTTGGCATACACAGGGTCCAATGCGTGTTCAGCATCCACATATGCGCACTTGCCTCCTTTTTTTTGAGCTTCTGCGACAGAATGAAGCGCTAACGTGGTTTTTCCGGAACTTTCAGGACCGAAAATCTCTATGATTCGTCCTTTCGGGAATCCTCCAACTCCGAGCGCCATATCTAAACCTATCGAACCAGACGAAATTGATTCGATGTCGATAACTCCGCCATGTTGCCCTAACTTCATGACAGAACCTTTTCCGAACGCCTTTTCTATTTGAGAAAGAGCCGCTTCTAAAGCTTTTTCCTTATCCATAATTCCTCTTTTTACTTGTCATAAGCATGATAACTTGGCTACTATCTTTACGTCAAGCGAAACAATGTTTGAAAACTGTTATGCATGGAAATAGCAATAATGTTCAAAATCATAAACTTACATGTACTTTTATATTTTGGCATAAAATATGTTTTATTGGTAGAAACAATTAAAATTTAATTGTTAATTTTTGATTGTTGCATTAATGTTTATGTAAAATTTAAGAAAAGGTATGTAAATAATTATGAAAATTATTTTTCTGATTGTAACTTACATTGTTTCACTTGATTCTGTGAATGGGATGGGTGAGATATCTTTGGGGTGTAATGAAAAGACAGACAATATTGTCATGCTTCCTAGTTCCGGAGATTCATCGGACATCGAATGTCATGAAAATAATGGTATAGGTGACTTTGTTGAGTTGCTTATACAAACAGATAATGTGGGTGGACTTATCTCATTAATGAATAATGGTAGCAGTGAGCTGCTATATAATACTCGCGTTAGTGATGGTAAAAATTTGCTTATGTTGGCTATCGAATACAATTCAAAAGCAATTATTGAATATTTAATTAAAGAAGCTCCTGATCTTGTGTTTCAAATGGATTATAGTCATGAATATGTTTATGAGTCATTCTGGAAAGATGATGATAGTAACAAAGTGCTATATTTGGCCAATTTGTTTGTTAATAATAAGGATATCAATAAATTTGGACATAGTCTGCTAACTTATATAGTAGCACGTGGTCAGGAGACTTTTTTTGATAAGGCGATTTCCAGTGGAGCGGATATCAATTCGACGGATAACTCTGGAAATAACATTTTGCATTATGCAGCAAAATCAAAAGATTGGGAGTTTTTTAAGCATATACTAATAAATTATGATGTGTCTAACTTGATAAATGCTCGAAACAATAAAGGGGAAACGCCGTTAATGGCACTTGTTCGGTTCAGGAAGCCGCTAACTCGAATTTTGGCACTTGATCAACTTGGATTTAATGTGCCATTTGCACCAATTATAAATAACTTAGATCGTCTGGTATTTCAAAATTTTCTTTTTTATGCATCCAATTTTGTTGATTTTAGACGATATCGTTTACTTGTTGAAAAAGGGGCCGATAGCAGTTTGGTCAATAACAATAATGAAACAGCGCTTGATATACTCATAAATCGGTTTGAAGCGTTGAGAATCTTAAGGAAAAGTACTTTAACATTTGAGGCGTTGAGAAAAAGCAAAGTGGATTTATTGGAGCAATTAAAAATTTGGCCGATATAAGCGATAAAAATTCTTCGTGTTTCCACACCGTAAATATTAGCTTAAGCTCTTTATGTAGAGCATTGCTCCTCAATTTATAGCTTTAATGCCAGAGATGGGCCTCGAGGGTACGCACCAACGATAGGTGCGTATCTTCATTGTCTTTTTTAAAATTGTGTTGGAACCGTGTTTACCGTACTTTGGTTTGGATAGTACAGTTGATTGTTAACATTCTGTAGCTGTGAATTTAGGCCGGTCATCTGGCCGTTTATGTTTGTTATAGTGCCATTCAAATTCAGATTATTATTCGATGTTGTATTTATCGAATTTAAAGTTTGAGTTCCCCATTGATTGATTTTATTTGCCATCGCTGCATCAGTAGCGTCCATCATATACTGCGAAAGACCATTAAATGATTGACGTAAATTTTCATCTGCTAATTGAACAGCAATTGAATTGTATATTGCTTGTATATTACTAATGGATATTTTAAGGTTTTCTACACTGTAAGGATGGTTAACGTCAACTCCCATAAAAATAGATTGAGTCATCTGGTTGAGCAAATTCGAAACAGCATTTGTAACGGCTGGATCTACTTGTTGTAAGGATGTTTCAAGCTGTTTCTTTTTGTTAAGAACACTTTTTACAAGCGTCAACATATATGTTTTACTGCTCATCCATATCGAATCTATAGTGGGTAGCCGTATACCACACGCCGTTATCATCTGATTCGATAGGGTACTGTACTGCTGATTAAAATTTTGAATTGAGCGAACGGTAATATCAATTTGATTTATTGCTGGATCTATATTTTGCAATGTTATATTTTGGATTGTAGTGCTAAACTGTGACAAGTTAGAGATAACCGAAGACATTGCTTGTTCCGTAGTATTAATTTGAGCTGAGATAATTATACCAGCCTGTGTTGATAATACTCCTGTTGTCTGAAGATGCGATTTTAGCGTAGTCAGATTGTTGGTTATTATGGCAAAATTAGAACATCCCATCGCATTTTGCAGTGCGGCTTGTCCTACTTGTTGCCCTACAGTTTTAAGCATTTGTCCTGTTTGCGTCTGATTAATAAAGTTGTTAACTCCTTGAGCAATCGTTGATTTGGAAGTATTTGTAAGAAAATTTTTAACTTTTTGACCAAATGTTGTTTTAGGCTGCCATGATGCAAGCTGAGCATCAACTTGATTGATACTTCCGAACAAAATTCCATACGAAATGACAGGTAACACTATCTTTTTCATTCTTTTCCTCCGTATAATCATCTGACGATGATCATAACGAAAAAAAGTAAAAAAAGGCTTAAGTAACTACAATAAAAAAGTCTCTAAGAGTTTAAATCATCTGCGATCTTTACTGCGCCAAATTTCAGATATCTGATACATGTAACGACTGTCATTACGACTGCGATCCATAATAAAACTAATCCACTTCGCTTAATAAACGCGATATCCGGAAACATGGATGAGGCAAGTAAACATGTAATTGCCATCATCTGTGTAGTCGTTTTCCATTTTGCAAAGCGCGTTACGGGAATTTTAACCATCATTTCCGCCATGAATTGACGCAATCCCGAAACAATAATTTCTCGTGCTAAAATGATTGTAGCCGCAATAAGATGTATACCTATAATTATTCCGGCGCCAGACAACATTAGTAACGTGCAAGATACTAATAATTTATCCGCAACCGGATCCATGAAACGACCGAAAGATGAAACCTGCTTCCATTGGCGTGCCAAATATCCATCGAAGAAATCCGTAATACAGGCTACGACAAAAATAATAGTGGCTAAAAAACGAGCCCAAAACTCATCAGAATAAAAACAAGCGACAATAAACGGAATCGAAAAAATGCGAGCTAGAGTGAGCAAGTTTGGAAGCATGACAATACCACTAACAATCTCTTTCCCTCAAATTATACGATAAAGAATGAAATTTCCAAAGCTTAAAAACATTTGGATAATTCAATCATTTTAATAGTGAATATTTATTTTAAATAAATTGATTAATTTAAAATTATATTTTATTGTTTTTCAGTAGAAATTGTAAGGAAGTGATTAAATGATGTTTGAATCTTTTCGTAAATATAAAGCGCTAATAATAGTAATTGCTTTTTTTCAGTTAGGTGGGTGCAGCACTCAACAACATATCGACAATAGTACAACACTATCAGTTATCGACAGTGTAAATGGTGACAAATCAGTCTTTAAAAAATCAAGAAAAAGGATAGGAATCTTAACATCAGGCGGAGATTGCTCTGGTCTTAATGCAATAATATATGCGGCATACAAAAAAGCGAAGGCTCTAGGATACGAGGTAATTGGATTTAAGTACGGCGTACATGGAGTGATTCATAATCAATACATTGTATTAGACGATCGCATTTGCAATGCAGACATTCTGCAAAAATCAGGAACACTTTTAAAGTCAAGTACAAAGGTTTTGACAGATAATAATGGAAAGCTATTAAGTAAAGCAGAAGCTGATTGTGAAATTATTAAGCGCTACCACGAAATGCAGTTAGATGGACTAATCTATATCGGAGGAAACGGAAGTATTGGGGCTATCAAAAATATCCTAAAAAAAGATACTTCGTTGAACATTGTTGGAATTCCAAAAACTATAGATAATGATATAGCCAATACTGAAACGGCCGTCGGATTTGCCACTGTATCAGAAGTTGTCTGTAATGCAATTGAGAATATAATTTCTACGGCACAAAGTCATGAAAGAGTTTTTGTTGTAGAAGTAATGGGACGCGATGCTGGATATATTGCTTTAACAGCGGGGATTGCAACTGGTGCGGATGTTATCCTTATTCCTGAAAAGAAATACAACTGGGAAAATCTAGTTAAAAAGGTCGAGCAATCATATGCTGAAAAAAAATATGCAATTGTAATTGTTTCAGAATCAGTTGAAAGTGAGGAAATGAAGCATAAATCTAGTAAATTATCCGATGCTTTATTAAGGAAGGAATATGGCGGAATAGCCAAGGTTATCGCAAAAAATCTAAAAAAGTCAGGACTAGATGCAAAGTCAGTTAATCTCGGACACATTCAGAGAGGGGGGAAAACCGTTGTAGCTGATCGATTGCTAGGCCAAAAGTTCGGAGTGCAAGCCGTTAATTTAATCAATCAGCAAAATTGCGGGTGTTTGTTGGGATATCAAAATAATCAAGTTATTGGAACAAATATGAATGACATCAAAACAACAACCAGAAATTTAAAGGTAACAGATGAAGATGTGATTCTTGCAAGCAACTTGGGCATTTACTTGGGAGAGTGATTGTATGTGAATAAAAACTCGAAAATCAGGACCATTCGTCCGCTTTCTCTGGCTTTGAGTGGATTTTTCGTTGTTTTTCACGATGTTATTTTCCTGTTTATAAACAGATCTGTATTCCACCATTTCTGTGTATGTTCTCGTGTGATACATTTACGGCCCGAACGCTCATTCCTTGACAATCTACTAAACTAAAAACCAACATGCCAACAAAGCTGGATTTCAACAATTTTTTATGCATGCTATTATCTTCTTTCACACTCAACAGTTTTTATGGTAGTGAAGAGAAAGAGTTTTAACAAGTTGAGAAAGCTAAACTATTTTAATATTTTTCAAACGGTTCGTTTTCAATATGTTATATTCATAAATATTTCGAAATTTTAATGATTTTTAAATAAAATGCCCAAATTCCTCCTGTTACTGAATTTAATTCAAGACTGATATAATGCGCAATCCCAGGATTTTTTGAAAATGTATTAAGTTAGCATAAGATGTTTTTTAATATAGCTAACCAAAACAAAGAAAGTAATTTAAATTTGAAATAATATGTTTAAGTTATATATTTTTTTAAGTGTTCGTCAAGAAGTTGAATTATACAAAATGTTTGATTATATTATACACAGGGGTTTAGTAATTGGAGATATCATGAATAAGTTATTATATACAATAGTCTTCGCTATGTTAGTGATATGTGAGGGAGCTCAGGGTATGAATTTGACTGAAATTGACTATAGTAGGGAGAGAAGTGCAAATAGACTTGATTGGAAAAATGATGAGTATATGGCACGACTTAATTGGGCTGAGATTGCTGATAGAACTCATCCTGCAGATATTTCATCGTCTGATATGACGAGAAGGTATTTGGAAGGTGATAAAACTGTTGATTGGGGTGATATATTAAATGATGCTATAGAAGGGCATCCGATAGCTCAGTATTGTATAGCAGAAAAATGTAATGGGGCAGCCAAATTAAGTTATAATGGTTGTAAAAGGAATTTTCAGACAGCAATGGCTATGTTCATTTTAATTTCCGCTCAAAAAGGAACTTATACTGAAGCACAATCATATTTAAAAGATAGGATACCAAGTTTATTACCAATTGATTTTGGCAGTGAAAGAGCTATTTCACAATTTATTGAACAATTTATACAAGACATCGAGGGAAGATAATAAATGTTTAAAGTAAGTAATAATAGAAAGAATCAGTTATTGGCTTGGTTTTTTTTCTGTTTAGTCTTCTTGAATGATAATTTTTGTGTTGCTATGAAACCAGAGTGTATATCTAACGAATGCTGGAACGGTTATACCAAAACTTGGGTCAATTCTCGAAGTGTAATACCTGAAACTGATGATATTCATGAAAGAATGGCCTATAGAGTGGAATTAGCTGTAAGTAAAGATATTATTGAGCTGAAACATAGCAATGTTGCTTCATTTGCAATGTCTATAAAATATGAAGATGGAAGTTTTGTTAATTTGCTACTACCTTTTGTTGTTGCTAGTTGTGAAGTTAATGGTGAAGAAAATTCTTTCGCATATTATTGGAGATACGATAAGAAATACATGCCTTTGATTTCAGTAAGCCTCTTGCGAAAGTCGAGAGGTTTGTGGTTTTTATGAAAGATAAAGTACTCAGATTTCATCAGAAGCAATTATCCAAATCTCAAATTATAA
>SUUU01000011.1 GCA_015062335.1 Alphaproteobacteria bacterium | reverse complement strand
ATCTTAGATTTAATATCATTGCAGGAATTTATAATTTGAGATTTGGATAATTGCTTCTGATGAAATCTGAGTACTTTATCTTTCATAAAAACCACAAACCTCTCGACTTTCGCAAGAGGCTTAATAATAGAAGGAGAAGACTATGTTTCCATGGGATTTTGGATTAATTAATGCTTTAAAAAATTTATTAAACGTCAAAATTTTTCCGTCTGAACCGCCAATAGATATGCAATGTAAAAAGCCGTACATAATATTGGAAATCAAGGACTTTGCTCAAAATATCAATCTCACAACTCGATTGAATTTTCGCATGTCATTCGTATACGATGAAAACATCATGCCAAATTATTTCGATGTGATAAGTTTAATAAAGAAAGCCACAGCGGACAAACTGACACTTTCACAAGGAAAGTTTCAGATTGGAACTGCGCAAATAAAATTAGATAAATTTGCAAACAAGAAAAATACCCTTATATTAGATTTAACGGCCTTACTACAACTGACCGCGATATATGAAGATGATGAGGAGATTTCTGATGATGACTGAAGAAACCAATTTATCTGATTATTTGGAATATTTATCCCGCGTCATGCCTACAACAATGCCGGAATGGATGAATTAATATGAGTGCAGAGACAAATTTAATCTTAGATATTGCAGGTTTCCCTCCGGAAAGCGCAAGAAATTGCGTGCAAGAGCTGAAACCTGTTTCTAATGGAGAATTCAAAAGGTCCGTAAACGGAAATTTGATGTTTCTAGAAACAACAGAACGCAGAAAATATCATAGTGTTATTTCATGTAGCGATGTTAATACCCCAATAGTTGATCGTCTTTGGATCGGATCTCAATTAAGTGTCGGATGTATACAAAACTTATGGCAATCAATTCTACCACAACAAACTAAAATTACGTTAATTCGCCCCGCAGTTGCGGGATCCGTCAGCGCAATCAATAATTTCGGAGAACAAGTACCTTTTAAACATGTCGACAACGACATCGAACTTTATCAACCACATGACGAAAAGATTTTCGTATCATTTCGCCCGTGGCTGACAATGCAAGTCATCAACTTTTCAATGACCACAAAAGAGTGGGACATGGAAGGTGGTTGGCGACTTGAACTTGAAGAAATTTAAATAGCTCAAGATTTTTGCTTTATCGATCTCGCCGCTTTTTTCTTCTTTCTGTTTTCCGTATAACCTAAGCACAAGGTGCTAGGTATCAATATCAATGCACCGATGTAAACATTAACACCCGGCACCTCTCGGAAAAATATAAAAGCGAGAATTGAGCTTACAAATAGTTCAAGATATCTGTACGGAGCCACCGCTGAAACATCGATCAAACTGAACGCTTTAAAGATAAAGTATTGAATTAAATTTCCTCCCGCACCAAGCAAAAACAACATCGTCACCTCAAACACTGTAGGCGTTTGCCAAACTTTGCAGGCAGGAATAAATAACACTGCACTGGTTACGAGAGCAAAATAAAACAACATCGTCAACTGATTTTCTTCGGCGGAAACCATTTTTTTGATAACAATATCCTGCAAAGCGAACAGGAATGCAGCCCCTATCGGAATCAAATATAATAGATTAAAATGCGCACTGTGATCTGAATCATAAGTTGTAATTAACGTTAATCCTAAAAATCCGATCAATGTTGCACCCCAACGATATTTTGTTACCGACTCATTCAAAAATAGAGATGAAAGTACCAAAGAAAACAATGGGATCGTCCATAGAATTGTAACAACCTCAGCCAAGGGCAAAGTTATGACTGCATCGATATACAGAAAAAAGCTGATCGCGCCGAGCAACCCTCTGACAACGTTTAATGATAATTGACGGGTTTTGAATACCTTTGTCCCCTGCCTCATCATAAACGGCAACAATGTAATTAATCCGAAAAAAAATCTGAAAAAAGTCACTTCAATTGCGTCCAAACGTTGTCCCATAAATTTTGAAACAATGTCGTTACCGCAACTTACTAACATCTGAAGGAAAAAAAATGTTATCCCCATCCAATATTTACTGATCACCATAAAGCCCTCGTATTTTAATCGGCACATCTTATCTTATTTTTTAACGAAAAGGAAACATCACTATGTTTAATCTTTTAATGCGCTGGTGCGATTCACCTAGCGACACATCTCTACAAGAAAATGAACACATAATTCATTTAGAAATTATACAAAAGGAAGGCTGCTTTGCTTCCGCAAAAATTACGATTCCAAACACGTCAAAAATACGGAAATATGTTCGTATTTTCACTGAAAAAAACGGAGAAATTCTCCCTATGTTTTTCGGGAAAATCACGTCATTCCCTATATTACCGGCAAACACACTGACACAAATCGAAGCAATTGCTGAACCTGAAAATTACCAACAACAATTAAATCAATTCACTCAGCAATGCGAACATGCAGTAAAGAATACGGATTTATCAGCAATTCAGCAGCAAACAATCTTACGAGATGAATTGTTTTTTTCGGAAAATGATTTAAAAAATCCCACCACCTGGTTAGAAGGTGGAAATCAAATCTTTTATTGGGATATGAAAACAGGAAAATTGAGTTTATCTTCAATCTTAAAAGGAAATAAAATTTTCAAAATTTCTAAGAAAGATATTTTAAGCGATTCATTAAAAATTAAATTCGCCAGAGAGCCTTACGGAAAAGTAAATGTCAGTATCTCCACCAGTTGGATCCAAAAAATTCATGGTTTTTTGGACTTAATTCCAGTTATAGCCAATGAATTCAAATTGAAAAAAATTAATTCTCTTACGGACATAAGCTCAAGTTTCAAATCTTTTACCAAAGATGGATATTCTGTTGTGTTCCGAAAAATCGACAAAATACATCCAAATATTGCAGGAATTTTAACAAATTACCCTACTTCATCGGATTCAGTAAAAATTAACGGTCATCAGCCTTATACTACCCGATTTCGCAGATTTTACTTTGATGGAAAATTTATAATAAGTTGGAATTATCATCAAAAACGTAAAGAGACCGTCCGATTTTCGATCGGAGATAATAAAAATTTACGAGAGAAAAATATTTTTATCAATTTAAATGCAATACAACTCGGAAAAGACTATCCGGCATGGCAGGCATATCAAAACTACACACTCGGAGATAAAGTTATTTATTCAGGCCATATATTCGAATGCACACAATCAAATTGTAGTGAAGAAAATTTTGATGAAAAACAATGGAAAAAAGAAGAAAAAGTCCCCGATGCTCTAAATGATGATTCCGCAAATTCTTTTTTCGCAACAATCAGAGGCAAAAATACCATTGCCTATGCTCGGCAAAAAGCCATTGCATTACTTAATTACTCACGTAGATATGTGACAATAGAATTATGCGTTAACGCGAATCATTATCATGACATTACAATCAATGACGAGGTTGCCCTTACAGATTTCTCAAATCAAGAAATCAAAGGAAAAGTCATCAAAACACAACTGATATGCAACAACAAAGAACGACTTTTATACTTGACATTAGGTTGCGCTAGCGATCAATATATCGAAAATATTTCTGATCCGATTCATATTGATGCAGAAAAAGAACATCTACAAATTCAAGATATTGTTACGGATATTCAAATAGAAAACTCTCCTGACGAGCAATTATCACTATTGGCTTCCCATACTTTCGACTCAGCCTCTGATGCTAAAAATTTTTTAAAGCATCATGCAACAAAAATTCGACTGAAATTGAGGCCGTTAAGTATCAAAAACGAAATATCAAAAGTTATAGAGTTAAAGAACACGGAGATATCATGCTAATAAGAAGTCTGAGAAATTTCGGAAAAATTTATGATCAACAACATTATATAATTCCGGATTCAGTCGAAATTTTACGATCAAGCACAATCGTTGATTTCGGCGGAGCGGATTGCGAAATCGAAATGGATTGCAACACTCCGGATTTTATATTTCTGAGCGCATCAATTCATCCTATTTATATTAGTAATACAACAAAGTTGATTCGAAATGAAAATGGAAAAAATCACGAAATACAAAACATATATGATAGCAAATTCTTTTCAGTGGACTCTGAAGTAAAATCGCATTTTTGTTCAAGTATAAAAATTTACTATGAAGATAACGGCTATTTCATCCTCGATAATCGAAAAGAAGAATTACATGAAAAAATCGGAGCAAATTTTCGCTTAAACTTTTCCAAAACTCTACTTCAAATTGATTTTGACCATAGTAACGTCCCGGAAATTTTTGAAAAATCGATCAACCAGAAAATCGTAGAGGAAGATCATACTTTTTCCAGTAAATTTTATCCTTATGGAGGCTTTTATTTTTATGGATGCCATCCCGCACAAATAGAACAATGTGTTTTTCGCAGTATTTTTGAACATCAACATCTACGAGTGAAATCATACTCTTTCTCATCTCTTCTCAATAAAAACATAGACATCCGAAAAAACACTGAACGATTCAAAAAAGTAAATTTTTCGGCTGCTCCGTCTCTCAGTTTGTATGACAAGTTGAAAGACGGAGGGTGCCGCATACAATTAATTACCTATGATGAAAAAATCATCCCATATCAAAGCGTTTCGGCTTCACATATTGCTGGAACAAATTTAATAACAATAAAATTTAAAAGAGGAAATAATGAATTATTCTAAAGAAGATTTGGCCATCGTTGCCAAAACAATTTACGGAGAAGCGAGAGGCGAATTCTGTCCTTTCGGCTTGTCATCTCTGATCGCGATCGCAAATGTGATAATCAACAGATACAAAAAACATTTCGCGAAAAGTTTAAGTGAAGTCTGCTTAGCTCCATATCAATTTTCTTGTTGGAATAAAAACGACAAAAATTACAAAGCTATTCAACATATAAACGAAAACTCTGAAATTTACAAAGTTTGTTTAAGAGTTGCAAAAAATACGCTAGATTCCACCTGGCCCGACCTAACTGACGGATGCGATCATTACCATGAAAAATCCATCCGACCGTATTGGGCATCCAGGATAATACCTAAACGTGTTTTCGGAAATCACTGTTTTTATAGTTTAAGGGAGGACAATGAATAATGACAATAGAAAAAATCGTTTTAGATTCTGTTAACCAAATCAAGGACGGAATTATTGAAGATATGGCGCACAAAGCCAGCAAACTGCCGAAATGTAGTGGAGAAATCAAACCTTCATCTTTTCACGAAACTCATCAAAATCAACCGGAAAATATAAATGTTATTAATGCATTTAACCGTAACAAACGTCTCACGATTATGGTTATCGGTGCCGCAATGGGACTAATTGCCTGCTTGCTGGTTCTGACGACTTACAAAAATGACCTGCCAGGTGAAATTGTCGGTATTGTTTCAACCATCTCCGGAATTTTCGGAGCTTGTCTGAAGGATGCATACAGCAGTGAATTCGGATCATTTGATAAAAAAGATGTTCGTTCATCCGTTATCGATAAGTTTAAGGATTAAAACTAAGAGCTGTATTTGAATTTTACAGCACCTGGGATGTCGATAAAAGTCGACATCTCAAATTAATAAATCAAAACAGGAAATTCATTGAACAAACAACGCAATTGCGAAAACTTTATGATAAAGATACTATATGCAACAATGGTTGAAGGATTTGCAAAGTGACTTCAAATAAATATAAAAAGTATATCGATAAAATGATAAAGAGAAGAAGTTTTCTCTTAAGCAAACGGTTTAATGGCGCAATCTTAATCGAATTTGCATTTGCAGTCCCTGTTATAGTGATCCTTTTGTATTACATTAACGATCTCACCAGAATAAAACAATATTATAGATCATCAGAATTTGTTGCCCATCAAATTGCCGGAATGATTTAGAATGTTTCACAAAACAGAACAAATAAAGCAATTACCAAATCTGATTTAAGGAATATTGTATTAACAGCGTATCTTTTATATCCGGGAGCAACAATGTTTTATCAGGGGTACGGTCACATTTATGTTCATTTTCCACATCCTTTTATTCACTATATCAAAGGAAATGATGATGGAACTGCTTCATGCGTGTGGAACATTGAGTTACATACCGCATCCGGCAAATACCCGTCAACAATAGATTGCAATGTATTACAAAAGACACATCATATGAGTCATGTGAAATACTTACAAAATACGCAACTTGAAAACATTCATCCCAAACTACGAATAAACCCAGGAGAAATCAAACTCATTGTCGAATCCTGTATTTTAGTTTCTCCGAGCATCTCAGATATTTACGGAACTAATTACTCAATACGAAATCAGCTAGGCTTGTATATAGCAACACCGGAAACAAAGGGAACTCTAAATAATCATTTTTCTGCATTTACATCAGTAGTTATTCTTTCTCCCCGTGCAGGGCTGTTCTCGGAAACTCCACCGCAATAGGAAAATCAACTCTAAAACAATAATCCAGCATTAAAATAACAAATATTTTCTTGATATTTTTATAAAATTACTGTATCATAGATAAAAATATAAGGAGGAAAAATGCCAACACAAAATAATACGCAAGATCAAAAGAGTGCTTTTTCAAATTTCAAAATGCCTCAATTGGATATGGAAGCCATTACTGATTCGTACAAAAAGAATCTGGAAATACTTGGATTGATGAGCAAAATGTCCGTAGAGGTTTGCAACGGTATCGTAAAATTGCAAGCCGCATTTTTAAAACAAATGACAATGGATATGGGAACGATTTTTTCAAAAACCAGCAAACCTTCCGAGGTGTTTTCTCAGTTAAGCGATATAACCAAAGATGCAATGACGAAAGCTTTCAACAACAGCAAACAGATTTCCGAAATGCTGGTTTCTTCCAACAGTGAGCTAACACAAGCCCTGACTAAAAGGATGAAAGAATCCATGGAAGAAGCAAAAAATATGATAAAAAAATAAATATTCTCCAATGTTTAAGCAAGTACCATAGCACAAATGCGGTACTTGCTTGTAATCGTAAGAACCTCTTGCAGATACTTTCAAAACACACAAAAATTAAAAAAAATGAGAACTGGTTGCGGGGGAAGGATTTGAACCAACGACCTTCAGGTTATGAGCCTGACGAGCTACCAGACTGCTCTACCCCGCGACAACTGATCAGAAACTATCATTTCTTAAACATAAAAACAATAGTTAACTAACAATAAATTTAAATAATTTTAAAAACATTGAAATTCTTCATCTTAAATTGATTTCGATTACTCCTAGTGGTACATTCAGCTAAATATTGATTTGAGAGGGACTTATGAAGAGTTGTATATTTGAGTGGGCAGTCGTTGTATCAGGGATATTAGCCTTGATATACGGATTGTTTAATGCAATGAATATGCTCAAACTCAGCACAGGAAATGCAAAAATGCAGGAAATTGCTGGAGCTATTCAAAGTGGAGCATCGGCTTACTTGAACAGACAGTACACCACGATTTCAGTAGTCGGCGTCATAATTGCTGCATTAGTGGTATACTTTATGGGCATGTATTCAGCCGTAGGCTTTGTGCTCGGAGCCGTTTTGTCAGGTATTGCCGGATATATAGGGATGAATATTTCCGTCAGAGCAAACGTCCGAACCACCGAAGCGGCCAAAAAAGGTATAGATCACGCGTTATCTGTGGCTTATAAATCGGGAGCGGTCACAGGATTCTTAGTGGTTGGTTTAGGCTTGTTGGGAATCGCGCTTTACTATTTTTACTTAAAAGCCTGCGTAACGGATGACAGACTGATATCTGAAGCACTAATTGCAATGGGATTCGGAGCTTCGTTGATTTCCATCTTTGCGCGACTCGGCGGAGGAATTTTCACAAAAGGCGCAGACGTAGGAGCGGACCTAGTAGGAAAGGTTGAAGCAGGCATTCCTGAAGACGATCCGAGAAACCCGGCAGTGATTGCTGATAACGTCGGCGACAATGTTGGAGATTGCGCAGGTATGGCCGCTGATTTATTTGAAACTTACGTAGTTACAATCGCAGCTACAATGGTTTTAGCGGGAATCTTTTTCAAGGAATCTGCAAGAGAAATCTTGATGTTATATCCGTTGGTTATTTCAGGGGTATGTATTTTAGGCTCTATTCTCGGAACTTTTTTCGTAAAACTGGGAAAAAGCAAAAAAGTTATGCCGGCATTGTATAAAGGATTAATCACCACTATCATCTTTTCGGCGATCTTTATTTACGGAACCACTTGCGAAATGCTTGGATGTGATGCATCCCAGACCTTTTTCGCCAATGGAATAGCATTTACAGCCGCAGATGTATTTACTTGCGCAATGGTTGGATTGATTATCACGTTGTGCTTAGTCTTTATCACAGAGTACTACACGTCATATTCTTACAGGCCAGTAATAAGTATTTCAAAAGCTTCAACAACAGGTCATGGAACGAACATCATCCAGGGCCTGGCAGTTTCCATGGAGGCCACTGCATTACCGGCACTGGTAATTTGCGCAGGTATTTTGATTTCATACACAAGCGCAGGACTTTACGGTATCGCGATCTCCGCAACAGCAATGTTGGCTCTGGCCGGAATAATCGTAACATTAGATGCTTACGGCCCTGTAACTGATAATGCAGGAGGAATCGCGGAAATGTCAGGATTGCCTGAAAGTATTCGTGAAGTAACCGACAAACTAGATGCGGTCGGAAATACAACAAAGGCTGTAACCAAAGGCTACGCAATCGGATCAGCAGGTTTGGCATCATTGGTACTATTCTCTGCTTACACCCAGGATATTCCTCATTATTTCAACAATCTAGAGGTTCATTTCGAGCTGGGCAACCCGTTTGTTGTTATCGGATTAATCTTCGGAGGATTATTGCCATATTTATTTGGAGCATGCGGAATGATGGCAGTGGGCAGAGCCGGAGGAGCAATCGTGATGGAAGTTCGTCGCCAATTTAAAACAATCAAAGGCATCATGCAGGGTAAAGCGAAACCTGACTACAAAACTGCGGTTGATATCCTAACAAAAGAAGCAATCAAAGAGATGCTGTTGCCTTCTTTATTGCCTGTTTTGGCTCCAATTGCATTGTATTTAGTAATCGCAGCCGTCGCTGGAAATGAAGCCGGATTGATCAGTGTCGGAGCAATGTTGTTAGGAACAATTTTAACAGGTTTGTTCTTGGCAATTTCTATGACATCAGGTGGCGGAGCGTGGGATAACGCAAAGAAGTACATCGAAGACGGCAATTTCGGAGGGAAAGGCTCTGAGGCTCACAAAGCAGCCGTAACTGGAGACACCGTAGGTGATCCTTACAAAGATACGGCGGGTCCAGCAATCAATCCGATGATTAAAATAATCAATATCGTCGCTATCCTGTTGTTAGCGTCTTTATCAAAGATTCTCCTTTAATTATTAACAACAAAACAAAAAACCTCCTGTTCAAGGAGGTTTTTTTGTGTAAAACGAACAGCGCAAATCAAAAACAATTAAAATATATTTAACTTCACTCATTTATTAGTTAATGAATTTTTGTTAAATTTTAATAATCTTATTGAGAAGGGTTTCAAATGCTTAAAAATTATCTTTGTCATGTTGTTATCAGTTCCATCTTTGCAATTAGTACGATTGATACGTGGGGAATGAAACAAAATTGGAGCAAGAACAGTTCATCAAGAAAAACAACAGAAAAACTCTCTCGCCCTAAAGTTATCATGCCACATAAAACACAATTGAATACTTCCGGAAAAGACAATCCTCAACAAAAAAAAGCTACCTCCTACGTTACCGCCACTATTTCCATGGCGACCCATATTTCTTCCGATACCTCCAATTATTCAGACGATGATTGTGACACCGTTAAGAAACAATATGAGGAAAACAACACTCTGGCAATCAGCTCAACCGATACATGTGGCTTGGTAAGATCACGCCACATAAATCTGCAGTCAAAATATGATGAAGACATACTGCTGACAGAAATCAATCAACAACAATCTTCAGATGACTCATCAGATGATTATGAAACAGAGTTGAGACAACAACAGTTCGAAAAAACAACCAGAGAGGATGTGATCTGTGCATTTATAAAAGGAGAAACAATTTCTCAAAACGCATTGCAATATTTTGCATCACCGGACGTCTTTTACGATAACGCATTAAAGTTTGTAAAACTCTCTGAACCGCCGACTAATGAACTACTTCAAAACATAGCAGAATACATCTCAAAACAATCGACATTAAATGCTGCAATTGATATAACCATACCACAATCCGGTTCGTTTCATCAGCACACACGAAGATCAGATATCAATTCTTTTTTATTGTATAGATCATTTGATGTGTTGGATATTCTTCACCAAGAGATCATGATCAATATTTGCACAAAGATATGCGACAGAATAGTATCTTTCACAATTTTTATAAACCCTGACGAAACAAAAAAACTATCCTCCGCAATTCGAAAATCGCAGAAAACAAATAATAACCCCATCGATGCCTGTAAAATAATCAACTCATGGCAGATACTTTTACTCAAACAAACACTAAAGAACGAAGAGAGTCAATTAGCTGACCTCGGTGAATACTTAGAAGAAATCTATCCCGAAACCGATAGAAGTTTTATCGATACATGCTTAACAAAATATCAACACGCATTATGGTCTGCATTTTATACCATCGGTTTTTCAACACATTACGCCGTTACAGCGCAAAACCAGGCTAAAAGTGCAATTACCAATATATTTATGCTTCCCAGAGAATCACAAAACCTTTCACAACTCAAACAAATGCAAAACTTTATGAATCAAACTAAAAATTTTGCATCGATTTTGACAAAATCACCGAAAGAAATAACCGATCTATGGAACGTTATAGCAGGATTACAATCATCGCAGGCTGTGCGTTTCCAGCTCTTTGTCCAATCTATTGATTGAGGAATAAATCACATGCCCGTTAATTTGCAAATCATAGACAACGTAGCCGTCTTAGAAATGAATAATGAAAAAAAGTTGAATGTTCTCAATACTGATGTAATGCATGAAATTTATAATTGTTTAGACAATATTGAACAAAAAGCTAAAGTGCTTGTTATTTTCGGCTGCGATCGGGCTTTTGCCGCCGGAGATGATCTAAATGAAATAGATACTCTCGACTATGAACAAGCGCAGCTCCTAGAATTTATGGATTCCAAGTGGGAGCGCGTATTACATACTAAAATTCCGGTTATTGCCGGAGTACAAGGATATGCCTTAGGCGGAGGATTTGAGCTAGCACTAATGTGCGATATGATTATTGCATCAGAAGATGCTGTTTTTGGCTTTCCTGAAGTCAATTTGGGATTAATGCCAGGACTAGGCGGAACTCAACAGCTCGCAAAAATCGTCGGAACCAAAAAAGCAACGGAAATGATCATGATGGGCGACTTTATCACTGCAACCCAAGCAAGTGAGTTAAAAATTATCAACAAAATTATAAACAAAGGTAATTTCGAAGATGAAGTTTTGCAATTTGCGAAAAAACTCGCATCAAAACCATCTCTCAGTCTATTGGCAATCAAAGAAGCCCTAACCCTATCCCAAAACGTTGGACGAGATGAAGGTATGAAAGTTGAAAGATATCTATTTAGAGCACTTTGTTCAACCTCTGACAAAAAGAAACTGGTCTCAAATTTTTTATCAAAACGAAGATCTCATTAGCAATCTCACTTCGTTAATTTTAGTCCATTGTGAATCGCCTTCTGACACAAATCAACAGCGATATCGATTTCTTCGACTGTAATATTCAGTGGAGGGTTAAAATAAATCACATCACCCAATGGCCGCAAAATTAATCCAAGATTCAAAGCTTCTTTATAAATTTGATAACCCACTCGCATCGAAGAATCGAATGATTCTTTCGTTGCTTTGTCTTTTACCAACTCAATCGCATGAATCAGTCCGATATGCCGAATTTCTCCAATATTCGGATGATCGATAAAAGCAGTCGTTAAAGTAGAAGTTATATAATCAGCAGTTGCTTTCGTTTTTAAAAGAATATTTTCATCCTCAAAAATTTGCAACACTGCAAGAGCTGCCGAACACCCCAAAGGATTTCCGCTGTATGTATGACTATGCATAAACGCTTTGCCTTTAAGGTAGTCATCATAAAAAGCATCATAAATTTTTTGAGTGGTAACAGTAATAGACATTGGCATATACCCACCGGTCAATCCTTTAGAAAGACACATGATATCCGGAGTAATTTCAGCATGATCACATGCAAACATTTTTCCCGTTCTTCCAAAACCGGTAGCAATTTCATCAGCAATCAAAAGAACATTATATGTATCACATAGAACACGCAATTTAGCGAGATATTTTGCCGGATAAATTCTCATTCCAGCACTTCCTTGCAAAAGTGGTTCCAAAATAATCGCACAAGTTTTGCAAGCATATTGCTGAAAAGCTCTTTCTGCCTCAACAAAACATTCCACATTGCAACAATTCCTATTTTTACCGTAAGGACATCTGTAACAATCCGGAGCAGGTATTCGTTTACATCTCATTAACATGGGATTGTAGATTTTTGCATACAAATCCAGCCCCCCAACGGATAAAGCACCTATCGTTTCACCATGATATCCATCTGACAAACTCATAAAATCAGTTTTTTCAGGATGTCCCGTTTGATAATGATATTGAAAACTCATTTTCAACGCACATTCAACAGAAGAGGAACCATTATCAGAAAAATTGAATTTAGCCAACCCCTTTGGCAGTACTTTGATTAATTCTTGGCACAATCGGATTGCCGGCTCATGCGAAAAATTCGCAAAAATCACATGTTCCAACGCGTTCAGCTGATTTTGAATGGCTGAGTTTATTTTTTCATTACAATGCCCAAATAAGTTACACCACCACGAGCTTATGATATCAAGGTATTTTTTGTCATTAAGATCATATAACCATACTCCTTTACCTTTTTTAATTATAATCGGATCCAAAGTTTCATAATCTTTCATTTGAGAACAGGGATGCCAAATATACTTCAGATCTTCTTGAGATAAGTTCATTTTTTCTCCAAACATCGCTGAAGTGTACCACGATTTTCACAACTCGAGAAATCGACATATGAGGAAACGGCTGCTTCGAGCTCTCGACTTCATTTAATAAGTTGTTATATAATTGTCGAAGAGAGGTGCGCTATGAAAGTGTATATGGATTATCAGGCCACAACCCCCTGCGATCAAAGAGTTGTGGACAGTATGTTACCCTATTTTAGTGAAGAATTTGGCAACCCTCATTCTGGGCATTTCTCAGGACAGACCGCATTTATTGCCGTCGAGAAAGCTCGACGACAAATCGCCGATTTGATCAAAGCTAATGATCACCAAGAAATTATTTTCACGTCAGGAGCAACGGAGTCTAATAATCTGGCAATTCAAGGAGTAGCGAATTTTTATCAAAACGGGAGGCGTAAAATTGTCACCTCATCGATTGAACATAAGTGTGTCATTGAAACTTGCCGATACCTAAAATCCCAAGGTTATGACGTTGTATTCGCTCCTGTCACTTCCGACGGAATTGTTGATATCGATTTTTTGAAAAATATAGTTGATGATAATACACTATTGGTTTCGATCATGACAGTGAACAATGAAATTGGAACTATTCAGCCTATCAAAGAAATAAGCAAATTATGTCGAAATCACGGAGCAATATTTCATACAGATGCAGCACAAGCATTGGGGAAAATTGATATTGATGTTACTGATGTTGACTTAATGAGCTTATCCGGACACAAAATTTACGGACCAAAAGGCATAGGAGCGTTATATGTTCGAATGCGACCACGAGTACGATTAGCCCCTTTGTTTCATGGAGGAGGGCAAGAACGAGGAATGAGATCAGGCACCATTCCGGTCCCGTTATGTGTTGGTTTCGGGCAAGCGTGCAAAATAGCAAAAGCTGAGATGCATGAAGAAAATAAACGACTTGGTGAATTTAAAAAATTCTTCGTTAACAGAATTTTGTCAGCACTCCCGAAAGTTTACTTAAACGGACATGCTGACTTGCGAATTCCCGGCTGCTTGAATTTCAGTTTTGAAGGTGTTGAAGGAGAAGGGATCATGCTAGGCATTCCTGAAATCTGCGTTTCATCAGGATCTGCTTGCACGTCTGCATCGTTGGAGCCTTCATATGTATTAAAAGCTTTATCGATACGTGAAGACTTGGCTCATTGCTCTTTGCGAATCGGACTTGGACGATTTACGACTTTCGAGGAAGTTGAATATGTAACTGATCGAATTGTTGAAGTTGTTACGAGATTGCGCAAAATGAGTCCTTTATGGGAGTGAGTAAAATATGAAATATTCTGAAAAATTAATGGACCTGTATAATAACCCGAAAAATGTTGGATCGCTTGACGAGAATGACAAAAATGTAGGAACTTCTGTGGTAGGAGCACCTAGTTGCGGTGATGTTATAAAGCTACAAATCAAGGTAGATGATGAAGGAAAGATTGTTGATGCAAAATTCAAAACTTTCGGATGCGGAGCGGCTATCGCATCGAGCGCGTTAATCACCGATTGGGTGCAAGGCAAAAGTTTGGAAGAAGCAAGAAAAATTAAAAATCAAGATGTTGCGGATTATCTTTCTCTTCCCCCGGTCAAGGCGCATTGTTCTGTTCTCGCTGAAGAAGCAATTGATAAAGCCATAGAAAATTATTTAGCCAAAAAGGAGTCTCATAATGGATAAAATTATTAAGATTACTCAATCAGCTGCCGAATATCTGAAAAAAGCTATTGAAGAAGGTCAAAATACAGGAGTCAGAATCGATATCGTTTCAGGAGGATGTAGCGGAATGACCTATGAAGTTAATTTTGTAAAAGAGGCTAATCCCTCCGACGTTATTCAACATGAAGATGGATTCAATGTGTTTATCGCCGCAAAAGCAGTGATGTTCGTCAACGAAATGATTTTAGATTTTGCAAAAACTCCTATGGGGTGCAACTTGATATTTGAAAATCCGAATGCAAAATCGAGATGCAGTTGCGGAAAATCGTTCAGTACAGATTCAAGTCCTTGTTGCAGCGGAAAATGCTGTTCGTAAAATGATGAACTATTTCAAGCTTTTTAATCTTCCTGTTTCTTATAGCATCGATGATTTGGTTTTAACATCGGTATATCTTAAAAAACAAAAAGAGTTTGCCGGGCAAGACGAAAATGTTATGTTACTAAATTACGCGTACTCTACGTTAAAAAATCCAGTCAAGAGAGCTGAGTATTTTCTATCGTTATTTAATAATAATGTCAGCAATATGCCGTCGAAAATTGCTAAAAATATGTTTGAATTGCGTGAAAAATATGCCTCATTAATCGAAACAGAGGAAAAGAATGTGTTTTTAGAAGCCGTAAAAATCGACGTTAAACAAAAAATTGAGTCGTTATCGAATTATGAACAAGATCTTAGCGTTTTTAGCGAAAAATTTGCGGAAATCAAGTTCTTAAATTCTTTTTTAGAGAAAGAAAAATCAGATGTTTACAGTAGGAATTGATTTAGGCACAACCGCTTCAGTTATATCGTATGTCACTAATGGACTACCTCAAGTTGTAAAAATAGGAGGCAATTCAACTGTTCCGTCTGTGGTAAATTATTCCGATTCCGCTCCGATAGTCGGACGCGAAGCTGTCTATAAATATGAAAGCGATAATACAATTTTTTCAGTCAAACGCTTTATGGGAAAAGAAAAGTTGTTTTGTGATCGTAATGCTTCAGAAGTTTCATCAGATATACTGTCGTATTTAAAAACAAATGCTGAAAGAATACTAAATCATCCTATTGATGCTGCAGTAATCACTGTACCTGCACACTTTTCAGATGCGCAAAGAACAGCGACAAAATCGGCAGCATCAATAGCGGGAATTAAAGTTTTACGATTAATTAATGAGCCCACTGCCGCCGCCATCGCTTTCGGACTTGATAAGCAAAAAAAAGGGTTATTTGCAATTTATGACTTCGGCGGTGGAACTTTTGATTTCTCGATTCTCAGGCTCGAAGATGGAATATTTCAAGTTTTATCAACTGGAGGTTCAAATCAGCTAGGTGGAGATGATATAGATCATGAAATTTTACAAGAAAATATTAAACGATTTAATTTAGAGTCGTTATCCAATCAACAAAATATAGCTTGTAAATTAGTTGCAAAATCATTGAAAGAAAAGTTAGGAGAATCTTTATCGATAACTAAGAAAGTTATTGTCAACGGTAAAACTTATCAATTTTCACTTACAAAAGAAGAATTACAGCAATATACCAAGTCTCCAATATCAACGAGTTTGGAAATTGTAACCCAAGCGCTTGAAGATGCGGGAATTTCTATTGAAGATTTAGATGGAGTAGTATTAGTTGGAGGAACAACAAAACTGCCATTAATCAAAGACGCCGTATCAAATTTTTTTAGGACAAAAATATACGACGATCTGAACCCTGAAGAAGTCGTATCTTTAGGTGCTGCTTTGCAAGCACATGCAATCGCAGAAAAGAATCATAATTTGTTGTTAATTGATGTCGTTCCATTATCTCTCGGAATAGAAACTTTCGGAGGAGGAGTTGATAAAATCATTCATCGAAACACTCCGATTCCTATCAAAGAACGTCGAGAGTATACAACTTATCAAGACAATCAAAACGGCATCAAATTTAGAGTCGTGCAAGGTGAACGTCCGATTGCGGTAGAATGTCAAACTTTGGCAGATTTCGAATTAACCGGCATCCCCGCCATGCCTGCGGGCAGGCCTCGTGTTATCGTAGATTTTTCAGTTGATATAAATGGCATCTTAAATGTCACAGCAACAGAAAAGAATACAGGAATAAAGCAAAGTGTCACAGCAAACGCAAACTCTGAAATATCTCAGGACAAGATGTTAAAAATTTTGGAAACAGCTTATCGGTCTAGAGAACAAGATGAAGCTTTTGCAAAACAAATAGCTCTTCAAACCGAGAGCGAGAGATCTTTGAGGTTTTGGAACTCAATAGTTGAAGAACTGCCTCAAAGTATCAGAGATTCTGTTCTCAACAAAATGAAACGATTCGAAGAAACGTTACATTCGCAAGATTTCGACAATGCTATCACAGAAAAGCATGAATTAGAGGATATTTTCGGCAAATATCTTGATGAAATTATCAACAACCATTTAAGCGGAAAAAAATTATCAGATATCAGGAGATAAAATATGCAGATAATTTTCATATGCAAAAACGGAGAAGAAAAAACTGTTACTTTTTCACCAAATGAAACAGTGTTAGATGTCGCTCGCAGGAATAATATTGAACTCAGTAGCAATTGTGAAGGATTTGGTGTTTGCGGAAGCTGTCACATTTATGTAAAAAATTTGTTAGAAAAATTACCACAAAAATCAGAGGAGGAAGACAACACTCTAGATAAAGTCAAACAAGTAAGAATGAATTCACGATTGGCTTGCCAACTTGTACTAGATGAATCTCTCGATGGATTAAAGATCATTGTAGTTTAATTATGTATGAATTACCTTTTCAGATTTTAGAAAAACTTAAGGCAAAACCTGAAATTTTTCGTGTAGATTATCAGTCATTATCTGAAAATTATCGGGCCGGTCAAGGCACATCTCTAACCATTTCTCAGGCTTTTGCCTATGCGATAGGAAGATTACCTGCAACGTGTTCCGTTATTAATTTTATTCTTTCGAAATTTTTTTTGAACTACGAAAGTTTTACAAAAATATTAGATGTCGGAGCCGGCTGCGGAGCTTTGCCGATTGTTTTGCAAAACATAAATATTGAATATGAAGCCATCGAAAAATCTCAAAAAATGGTTCAAGTTTTTCAGTATCTGTTGGGAAAAAATAAAAAAATTCACCAAAAAGATTTTCTTGATTTTCAGGGAAATTCACAATATGACGCCGTATTTGCATCATATGCCGTAAATGAATTTGTCGATAAAGAAACCGCATTAAAAAAAATATTTGAATTATCATCTCGATATGTCTTTATAATTGAACCGGGCACTCCACGTGGATATGAAAATATTTTATCGGCCAAACGTATTGCTGAAAATTTCGGAGCTCATGCAATTTTTCCTTGTTCTTCTGAAAAATGTAGCTTATCAAAAGGTGACTGGTGTCATTTCTCTGTCAGAGTTCATCGATCAAAAAATCATATAACCATCAAGAATGGTTGTTTACCGTATGAAGATGAAAAATTTTGCTTCGCAATTTTTTCCAAAAACACAAGTGATCTGTCCTGTAAAAACATAATCATAAAAAGACCGATTAAACGATCAGGACATATAATTTTCGACATCTGCACTTCAAACGGTATTTGCAGAAAAACCGTACCCAATCGAAAATTAAAAGAGAAATTCGATTGGGGAGATGAATTGAGAGTCGAAGAATGAAATGTATCGTCGGAATGTCCGGTGGTGTTGACAGTTCAGTCAGCGTAGCCTTATTGAAGCAAAAGTATAAAGAGATCATCGGCTGTACTTTTCGAATGTTTGACTCCCCCAAGGTTGATGAGGCAATTTCCGATGCAAAAAAAATTGCAGAACGTTTACAAATCCCCCATATCGTTTGCGACTGTTCGGATGATTTTCAAAAACAAGTAATTGACTGTTTTGCTGCAGCTTATCAATCAGGGTGCACACCTAATCCATGTGTTACATGCAATAGATTTGTAAAATTTCATTGGTTGGAAAAAATCAGAAAACAATACAATGCTGATACAATAGCAACAGGGCATTATGCCCGAATTTTGAAATTCGATAACGATCGCGTTGAACTTCATCAGGCCGTACATAAAGAAAAAGATCAAAGTTATTTTTTGTATCAAATCGCTCATGAAATTTTAAAACATACAGAAATGCCGTTGGGGCATTTTTCAAAAACAGAAGTTCGGGAAATTGCAAAAAATTTTGGCATTCATGTTGCAGAAAAGCCAGACAGCCAAGATATTTGCTTTATTCCCAATGGAAATTATATTGCGTTCGTAAAAAAACACATTGGCTATGTCGAAAATGGCGACATCATCAACGAATCAGGAGAAATTTTAGGCCATCACACCGGAACAATAAATTTTACGATAGGCCAAAGAAAAGGATTAGGACTATCCGGTGGACCATTTTTTGTAAAAGACATCAAACCAATTTTAAATCAAGTAATAGTCGGCAATAAGGAAAGTGTTAGAATTTCTGACATTAGTTTGGATAATGTCAAATTTATTAACGGCCCATTTGAAGGAGAATGTGATGTAAAAATTCGATCCTCTAATCAAAAGCGACACGCAATACTTGTAAATAATGATGGAAAGGTCAGCGTAAAATTGAAAGAAAATGAATACGGAATCGCAAAGGGGCAACATTGTGTTTTCTATTTAGGCACACAAGTTTTGGGTGGCGGAATTATCTGTTAGCAACACAATTTGCCTAAAAATCAATCAACGTCAAGATTTATTGCGGCTTGGAAGAGATCGAATCAGGCCGGATAATTTTTTTCGTTTTTTGATTGCTCTGCTCTCTCGAGGAGCGGCCTCTGTTTTTTCCACTTTTTCCAACCCGAAAGCAGCCATCATAAATTTATGCCATACTAAAGCAGGAAGAAGACCACCTGTCATCTTCCCATTCATCGGGCTATTGTCATCGTTTCCCATCCAAACGCCGGTAACCAGAGGATAAGAAAATCCGATAAAGCTTGCGTCTCTGCTATCATTGCTTGTCCCTGTTTTTCCATAACACGGACGAGGAATTTTCGCTCTTTTTCCCGTTCCCGTTTCTACTATGGATTTCAGCAGAACTTTCATTTTTTCACAGACTTCTTCGGAAATCACTCTTTTTCTTTTTTGCTTGTAGGCTTTATACAATAATTTTCCTTTTTGAGTTTTAACACTTATGATACCAAATGGCGTCATCTTCTCGCCGTCAACCATTGTTGTTCCATATGCCGCCGTCATTTCCAAAAGATTAACGCCACATGCGCCTAAGGCTGTTGATAAATTTTCCCCCAAATTTCCGGAAATTCCCAACTCTTTAGCCTTATCATTGATTGTTTGCATCCCTACTTTCTGCGCCAATCGAATACTGCAAGTATTAACTGATTTTGTAAACGCCTGCAAAACCGAAATATTTCCGACACTTTGATACTTATAATTTTTCGGTGACCATCCGCCAATAGTGATAGGCAAGTCACTTACCATATCGTATATATCCGTGCCATGCTCTATAGCCGTCAAATAAACAAAATATTTAAAGGCAGAACCAAATGAACGTAAAGCCAGCGCCCTGTTAAACTGACTTTCACTATAAGAGTAACCACCAACCATTGCTCGTACTGCCCCTGTTTTATCGAGAGCAACAAGAGCCATCTGGCCTGCTCCGTTTTTAAATCCTTCCTTGTTTAGAATATTTCTTATAACGTAAATGCCATTTTTCTGTAATTTAGAATCAAGAGTCGTACGTACAACAAGATCTTCATCTTCTACTGAAACGATTTCATTTAGATGTTCCATAAGCCAATCCGTAAAATATCGATTTTCATCCAGAGGAATCGAAATTGTCGGATGCCTTTCAATCTCCTGCAAAGCTTCTCTCTCTTCACTTTCAGAAATAAATCTTTCTTCTCTCATACATGACAAAACAAGAGCCGCTCGCTTATTAGACTGTTCTTGATTGTAAAAGGGAGAATATTTGCTTGGTGACTTTAGTAAACTCGCCAATTTGGCGGCCTCTAATAGAGTCAATTTATTTGCTCTTTTTCCGAAAAATCTATATGCAGCGGCATCAATACCATAAGCACCTGATCCAAAATATACTCTATTAAGGTAGATTGATAAAATCTGCTTCTTTGTAAATTTCTTCTCCAACCATAAAGCCAACACTAATTCTTGTACCTTTCTTTTTACAGATCGACTTGGTGATAAAAACAAATTCTTGGCTAATTGCTGAGTTAAAGTAGATCCGCCTTGTACAATGTGTCCAGACACAACATTTGTACACAGTGCCCTTAACATTCCCCACACATCAACACCATGATGATGAAAAAATCGGTGATCTTCAATTGCAACTACGGCTTTGCTGACGTATGAAGGCAAAGAATCGACAGTAACAACTCTTTTAAACAAATCACCGTAGGTGGCTATATTAGCACCATCATATGACTCAAAAACAACACTTGCTCGACGTCCTTTCGATTCAAGTCGTTCAAGATCCGGCATATCATGAATTAAGAACAAAAAAACAAAAATCGAAAAAACAAAAGTTAAAACTGCCGAAGAAATCAAAAAATCCGAGATCCGACTTCTTTTGGCAATCTTTTTTTTTGCCATTACGCGTCCAAGTTAACCACGCTTAACGCGTTATCTTGAATAAATTCACGACGCGGTTCAACTACCTCACCCATCAAGGTTGAAAAAACCTCATCTAACTGCTCTGCATGAGACATTTTTACTTGCATAAGCACTCTAGCATTTGGATCGATTGTCGTTTCCCAAAGCTGCTCAGCATTCATTTCACCTAATCCTTTGTATCTATTGATCGTAATGCCCTTTCGAGCTTGAATCATAAACTCCTCCAAAAATTGCAAAGGAGATTTAACAACAGAAGTATAATCTTTGATCTTCAACTCCGCCGGCCCTGAAACAAATGAAGCAAACAATTCAATATCTTCGGACAACGCAGAGATTTCGGCTGAGGCAAATAATGATTTCAAAACCTCGAATCGTTCGGTAACATCCCTATATTCTTTGCTGAAGATATATTGCTCGTCTGTCTCTTCTAATGTCCAATTTCCACGACTGATCCTACTCAAATAGCTACAAATAGCAGCGTGATCCATATTGGATTTTTGACCTAATCCCAGCAAAATTAACGCCTCCATTAACCCGGAGTTATTTACTTTATTGTTGATATGAGAAACAGCAATTTTCAACTTTTCTGCTTTTTCAACAAAATTGCGGATGTCATTCGCCGCAATCATTTCACCTGTTGATAGCTTCAAATAAGTAAGAGGAACCGTCGCATCAAGCAAATAATCTTCCAACGCTTTCTCATCTCTGATGAAAACTTGAGAATTTCCCTTCTTTATTCTATAAAGAGGAGGTCTGGCAACATACAGATACCCTTTTTCAATAATTGGCCTCATTTGCCTAAAGAAGAATGTCAACAATAGCGTACGAATATGACTGCCATCAACATCTGCGTCCGTCATGATAATAATTTTGTGATACCGGATTTTATCAATATTGAAATCTTCACCAATTCCCGTCCCGAACGCTGAAATCATAGTTCCAATTTCCGCTGACGTCAAAATACGATCGAATCGGGCTCTTTCAACATTCAAAATTTTACCTCTCAACGGAAGAATCGCCTGAGTACGACGATCACGCCCTTGTTTAGCGGTTCCGCCTGCGCTGTCTCCCTCAACAAGAAATACCTCACATAGTGAAGGATCTTTTTCCTGACAATCTGCCAGTTTTCCTGGCAAAGTAGAAATCTCTAAAGAATTCTTTCTTCTTGTTAATTCCCTCGCTTTTCTTGCAGCTTCTCTAGCGGCAGCCGCTTCGATAATTTTTAATGTAACCTTTTTCGCCTCTACCGGCTTTTCTTCAAACCAGATCCCCAAGGCCTCGCTTACCACACTTTCGACCACTGTTCTGACCTCAGACGACACTAATTTCTCTTTAGTCTGAGATGAAAACTTAGGATTTGGCACTTTCACTGAAAGAATACAGGTTAATCCCTCCCTTGCATCATCACCCGATGGCACTGTCTTCTCTTTTTTCATATTTGCCGCCAGATATGAATTAACCGTTCGAGTCAATGCATTACGGAATCCCGCTAAATGAGTCCCGCCATCCGATTGTGCTATATTATTAGTGTAACACAGCATCGTTTCATGATAACTGTCCGTCCACTCCATGACGATTTCAACACCTATCCCATCCTTTTCCGCTTGAATGTAAATCGGCTGATCTATCAACGAATTCTTACTCTTATCCAAATTCTTAATAAATTGCTTCAAGCCACCCTCATATTGCAGATCAACAACGCGAGGATCTCCTTCTTCTCTTTCGTCTGTTAAAACGATATGTACACCTGAATTCAAATACGCAAGTTCTTTAAGGCGATGCTCAAGAATCGAAAACTCAAAATCCGTTGACTTAAATATGGTTGACGAAGGCCAAAATCTAACGATTGTCCCCGTCTTTCCCGAATAATCACCAACTTCTTTTAACGGCGCCTCAGCAATACCTTCACGGAATCGCATAAAGTATTCTTTTCCGTTTCTATAAATAGACAAATCCAATCGATCCGACAATGCATTCACGACAGATACACCAACCCCATGTAATCCACCGGAAATCTTGTACGAATTCTGATCAAATTTTCCTCCTGCATGCAAATGAGTCATAATAACCTCCGCCGCAGAAACATTTTCTTCCGGATGGATATCAGTTGGAATGCCTCGACCATCGTCCTGAACAGATACGGAACCATCCTTGTGAATCATGACATTGATCAGGCTACAATGTCCCGCCAAAGCTTCATCTATTGAGTTATCAACAACCTCGAAAACCATATGATGCAAACCGGTCCCATCATCAGTATCTCCAATATACATTCCCGGACGTTTTTTTACTGCTTCAAGTCCTCTTAAAACGGTAATAGACCTCGCATTATATTCTTCTGACATTGCCAAAACCCCTGAATTAACTCGTCGCATTATACAGTAAAAATAAAAAAACCTAAAGACTTAAGAACGCGAAGTTAAGAGAGGAGCCATCTTACTGTCAAAGCGATTTGATTACATTTTAACATCAAATTCAAATATAGTTAAAATCATGAAAAAATTAACCTGACATTTACTTTTGTTTCTTACAATAAATCCCAAAATTAGATTTGGAGATGATCATATGACTGAAGAAGTACAAAAAAAAGAAAAGGGTAAAAAGAAAATCGCAATAGCCATGCAAGGTGGTGGTGCACACGGAGCATTTGCCTGGGGTGTTATGGACCGACTTTTAGAAGAAGAGGATTTATACATTGAAGGAGCCTCTGGAACTAGCGCAGGCGGAATGAACGCAGCCTCCCTAATTGATGGAGTAATTCACGGAGGAAATGCCTCAGCTCGAGCAAAATTAAATGACTACTGGAGAGGGATGTCTGAACTATCTAAAAAGATTTCTCCATATCAGTTAAATCCTGTTGATAAGTATAACAAGTATTATAATTTAGATCATTCTTTTGGTCCTATGATAATGAATTTCTTAGGAAATTTCTTATCTCCTTACCAAATGAATCCAACAAATTATAATCCGTTCGAAGACTATCTTCGTGACTTTTTTGATTTTCAGGCAATCAGAGAAAACAAAGATCACAAAATATTCTTAGGAGCCACTCACGTAAAAACCGGAAAAATCAAAATCTTTGCAAATGATCAATTCTGTCCCGACGCATTAATGGCCTCCGCATGTTTGCCATTCTTGTATCAAGCAGTAAATGTAGATGGCGAATATTATTGGGACGGTGGATATATCGCTAACCCGGCAATTTATCCGCTTATTTACAATTGCGAAGCTAAGGATATTTTCCTAATTCAATTGACCCGAACGCATTGTTCTGAAATCCCAACAGATAAAGCATCCATCACTGACAGATATAAAGAAATTACATATAACAACTGCCTTGTCAGGGAAATGCGAGCAATTCACATGGTTACCAAAATGATTGACGATGGCATCATTAAAGATCCGTCAGTAAAACGCGTTAATATGCACTTGATTAAGAATGAGGACGCCTTCCGAGGCTTGAATTTAACGAGCGCGTTGAATACCGACTGGGACTTCTTGCAAATGCTAAAAGAAGCCGGTAGATCAACTGCGGATAATTGGCTGAAAGAACACAAAGACCATATTGGAACGAAGCAAATCACGTTGGATGAAGCTGTTTTCAGCAATTTTGTCTAAAATCTTATCCCTCGCAGGTTGGAATAATTCATTTCATGAATAATTTCATAGATGCGAGGGCTTTTATTGAAATATATTACACTCAATCAACTCCCTCAATTTATTTTAAGTTTTTAACTGAAACATATTGTAATTTTTTTGATGTTTTGTTATAAAGTTGGTGTGTTCCTCGGTAGCTCAGAGGTAGAGCAAGTGGCTGTTAACCACTGGGTCGGCGGTTCGAGCCCGTCCCGAGGAGCCATTTTTTTTGAGATTTAAGTCGTGAATTTATTTGCCGGAAGTAAGACGTTTTTAGTTGGGGAGTATGGCGTCTTATTCGGAGGTAGTTGCGTTGTCTTAATAACCCCTCCTGAATTTTCTCTTGAGATTATTAAAGGGGAAACATCTCTGCGGGGAATCTCTAAATTAAGTCCGGGATATAGATTCTACAAATGCCACGAAGAAGCATTTAAAAATTTTTCGATAAAATTCAGCGATCCATATAACGGAAAAGGGGGCTTTGGCGCATCGAGCGCCCAGTATTCTCTCTTATATAAAGCTTATTTAAAAATCACTTCATGCCAATTTGATCTTGATAAATTTTTAGATGAATATCGTGATTTAGCATCTTCGAATCGTGGCATCTCGCCAAGTGGGGCCGATTGCTTGGCTCAGTTTAACAACTTTTCAACTTATTACGACCCATCGAAAAAAGTAATTCAACAATTAGAGATCGATTTTCCAAACTTAGATTTTTGCATTTTTAAAACAAAAACAAAAATCTCAACTCATGAACATTTACGACGATTACCTAAAATCAATACAAATGAATTGAATCATATATCTGATCAAGTTTATCAATCAATTTTGAGTAAAAACGAATCTAAATTTTGCGAAAATTTGCAAAAATTTTTCCAAGAATTGCAATCGATGAAATTAGTTCTCTCCTCAACATCAGATTTAGTATCTGAAATTTCAAATATACCTGGAGTATATGTCGCAAAAGGGTGTGGCGCACTTTCTGCAGATACCATACTGGTCATATTTCTGAAATCATTGCGAAACGAAATCATAGATCAAATTCGCAATGTGCTAAATTGTCGCTAAATGTTTTCATATAGCGTTTTGTATAAAAATTTGTTATAATTGGCGCTAGGAATTGGTTTTATTATGATACGCAACGAGTATTAGTTTGATATCTGTGTGTGATCGCAAAGAGGGATAGCATGGTTGAAAAGTTAAAGCTTACTACGGCAAATTTAGAAAAAATCTCTGAAAAATTAAAAAATACCTCCAATAAATGCATGGGAATTGTTGAATGCAAACAAGCTCCAAGTTCTTTTTATTCTCGACATAATAACGACGAAAATGAGGCAGATACATTTGGGAACAAAATACATGCAGCGAGTTGTAGAAAGGCTAACTTTAATGCAGAAACAGATCCTGCAAAAATTTTCGTTAAGCAACTGTTGCGATTACCGGTTTCTGAATTGAAAGAAAAGGATGAAAATTTTTCCGCATGGACAGCAACAATAGCCGATCTGAGAGGCGACAATCCAATAAAATTGACAAAAAAACAGATGATATTGCTATCTCGCCGTGCGCAAGCAATTCGTATAAATACTTTATTGGCTTGGTTAATGAAAGAATATCCAGCGTGCTTCCTCAAGGGGCGACCTAAACCCCTAAAAATAGGAATCATTGACGATATCCGCGCTGTTCTCCCGCCTAAAGCAAGCAGAATATTACTTAAAAAGGCCTTAAAACATTATACCAGCACAAAAAATTACATTCGAACGCTCGTAGTAAATCCATATCGTTATGACCTAAGCGGAAAAGAAGCAGGTGTTGTTTCGAAAGAAGAAAAAGCTCAAGCTTTAGAAAAGTTAAATGCTTTTCGTCCAAACAAGTCTAAAAACGATTTCCAATTCTACGACGAAGAAGAATATGACAATCGATTCAACAGATAGTTTAAAGGTAAAAATCTCAGAAAAAAATAAGATCGACTGACAAAGCGATGAGCAATCTCGTCGCGCAAAAAATGCATGACTATTAACATTGTATAAAAACTAAAATAAAATTAAAATATTTATAATATAGGAGTAAAAATTTATGAAAAAGTTTATAATATTTTTATGTGCTATCACGTTAACAGAACAAATTAATGCAACAGCGAAAAACGTTTTTGCTAAGACCTTTTGCGAGCACGACCGTTCAATAATACCAAACTTTCCAATAAAAGATATATCAAAGATTCGTGAAAAATTATCTCGCATCAAATCGCCTGTATATTTCATAAATGATGATATCGTTTGCGTTTCTGGAAATAGGGTAGACTCATTGCAGAATCTAGTAACCAATAACACATCAGTAAAATATTTAATGATTATTATGTACGACTCTGACTACTGTATTGTACCGCAAATCTCCCAAAAGACAGCTCGGGCGATGGCTGAAAAGAAAGGAGTGATAATGCGTTTTAATAGCATTAAACCAAATAGAGACGGGGCAAAAGCACCGGACAAAATACTGGAAATTGACGAAGCAATTACTTACTTAGTCGGCAATACCGGCCCTCTATTTCAGGCAGCTCTATCAAAATCTCCAAAAAGCGGTCAACAAGTTCAAATAAAGCATCTTTTAAATACATTGTTTACCAGTATAAAAAAACCCAGTGTTCAATATTCTATTCGGACACAAAAGAATTTCCGCAAACATGGTGATCGTAACAAATCTAATCTTTATGAATCTTATGAAGACCAATACGTTACTAAAATACGAGATGATTATTATAGGCATATATATCGGCACTTTATATCAATTGGTAAAAATCTCATCACACCAATAAAAGCACTTATTATGGTTTGTGCCGATTGTGATCATTGCCCATATTTTGGTCGTTCCAAAAACGTCGACCAAGCTTATCATACAATTTCTTTTACAACACTACCACCTGCCGATTGGATCGATTACATTTTCAGCCAGATCATAAGTAGTGTTAATAATAATTCTGATCATGTTTTTCATGTTCAACATGTTATAAACAGAGAAGCACAAGGAATTGACCCAGACTTTCAAATAACTTCCCGCGATCAACACTTGTTCACTTTTGGACCAATAAAAAAAGGCTATCCCACCGAATTTACAGATATTACGATCAATACAGAAGATAAAATCAATGATGTTATAGCGTTATCCGGCACTCCTATGGAACCAATTAATAACTACACGAAAATTGAATACTTTCCGGAACAATGTTTTATAAACCCTCAAACGAAACAGCATTTACACACATTTAAGTTTAGGTTCATTACGGGATTCAATATACATACATTTGGATCTTTGTATGAAGTAATTCCTGGATGGGTAAAAGACAATAAAGAAAAGCTCATGAAATCAAACGGTAATTTCAAACAATTTATCGAAAACATTGAAAGCAATAAACCGAAAAGTAAAGTTTATACACCAAAAGAGATACTAGATATTATAGAACAAGAAAAACTGGCACGCCAACAAAAGACACATGAACGTGAATGAAAATAGACAAGAGAAAATAACATCCTTCTTTTGTAAATTACTAGAAGATCCCTATCATTCATCTAACGACAAAGCCCTTAAATAAGCCTCTTGCGAAAGTCGAGAGGTTTGTGGTTTTTATGAAAGATAAAGTACTCAGATTTCATCAGAAGCAATTATCCAAATCTCAAATTATAAATTCCTGCAATGATATTAAATCTAAGATG
>SUUU01000001.1 GCA_015062335.1 Alphaproteobacteria bacterium | reverse complement strand
CATCTTAGATTTAATATCATTGCAGGAATTTATAATTTGAGATTTGGATAATTGCTTCTGATGAAATCTGAGTACTTTATCTTTCATAAAAACCACAAACCTCTCGACTTTCGCAAGAGGCTTATTTGGATAGCGCGCTCCTTAACTTTTCTAAATCACTTTCGGAGTGTTGTATATTCAATGCAATTCTCAATCGAGGAGTTGGCGAAGTTGGTCGTCGCACTGCAGAAGTGATAATTCCAGCGTTTTTCAATTCATTATGCTTTTGTAACATGCTATCTGTTGAAGAAAATAAAATTGGAATAATATTTGTGTTGCTACTACCACAAAGGTGTCCGTCGGCCCTTAACATTTCACGTAATTTTTCAGCATTTAACAATAACTGATTTCTTGTATCACTTAATGATGGTATCAACTGCCAATTATATTGTGCTACTCCAATGCAAAATGGAGATAATGCGGTAGAGTATACAAATCCGCGACAGACTTGTATCAGAAAGTTTTTAACTTCATTAGAGCAGGCAACATAAGCTCCTGAAGATGCAAGTGCTTTGCTAAAAGTTCCCATTATGATAGTTCGGTTCGGCGTTAATGAGGAATCCGTCGACAATCCATATCCTTTGGATCCATACAACCCCGTAGCATGAGCTTCATCTAGATATAATAATGTCTCGTATTGGTCAGCAAGTCGCTGTAATTGCTTAAGATCTGCGACATCTCCGTCCATGCCAAACACCGTTTCTGACGCGATTAATTTTTTTCCCGGAGTTGATTCTAAAATTTTTTGCAACGCATCATAGTTTAAGTGATTAAAACGTTTGAGTTTTTGAGGATTTGCTCCATCATACATACTGGCGTGGTTTAACTTATCAAAGATTACACTGTATCCTAATGATGAGAAGGCGGATATGACAGATAAATTTGCGACGTACCCGGAGTTGAAGATCAGGGCGCTTTCAGTGTTTTTATCATTGGCAATTTGATCTTCAAATTCTTCAAAAATTGATTTATTTCCTGATAATAATCGTGATCCTGTACTTCCTGTGCCGTATTTTTGAGCGGCATAAATGCCTGCTTGTATGGAGTATTTATCACGAGATAGAGCCAAATAATCATTGGATGAAAAATCCAAAACACCGATGTTGTTCTGAGGTAACTCTCGAAATAAGTTTTGATTTTTTCGACTCTTAATGTACTGTTCTAAATTCACTAAAATATCCTTATAATCGTAATAATGTACATTATTTGTCGATAAGGTGCAAAGATATTCCTAATGCCGGCAACATGAACAAGAGCAATTTTTCTTTGCGCTTGGACCCTGCCTGTTTACAAGGTTAAAGACATCCTGCATGGATTCTTCTAAAGTTTGATTACCATAAATCAAAACGTCAGCATATGATTCAAAACGATTTGCTTCGGCCGTCATGTTGGCTTGTTTTAGCTTTTTTGCCATGTTCAGTGCTTCACGTGATAAAGTTGAAATATCTCCTTGTCTATGTCCACTAAAGTGGATTCGTAATTTATTCTCAAGTTGATAGGATTCTGCTAATAATCCGCGCTCAGGAGTTTGTTGTGTCATTGAACAAGCACTGAGACATAGCAAAACAGCCAAATGTTTAATCATTTTTACCTCACCTTATTTCGTACGGATTGTATACTAATTTTATTAATTAAAAGTAAAAATACGTTATTATCGAAATAAGAACTGATTATTTGTTTATAAAATATTAAAATGAGATTTTTTGTCAAATATAATATTTTTTTTGTTTTATAGTTGATTTGGAAAAAGTTTGTGTTAGCATACATGCATATTAAATAATGGAAGGACAAGATGAAAAAGGTAATTTATGTAGTTTTGATAGCAGGGGGCTTGGGTTTTTCTACGGCGAATTCTGTGGGTACGTCAATTTTGAAAACACAAGGCAAGGTGGGTAATTCTTTCGGAACTTGGGCGCCATCTAAAACATACCCGACACATTGTGCAGTACAGGGAGGGCTGGATTCTTTTAAAACATATCTAAGTCAACATCCAGATTGCAATCTTAATGAGCTGAATGATCTTGGCAGAAGCCCTTTGTTCGTGGCTGCATCAATTGGGGATTGGTCCGTTGTAAAGCTTCTTGTGCGAAATTACGGAGTAAAAATAGATCAAGCAGTTTTAGGTCTTGCTGTGGGAAATACGGAGATTTGGAGATTTTTAAAAGGAGTTTTCGCCAAGCAACAAAAAAAAGAGCAAAAAAGGCAAGAACAACAACGAAAGAAGCTGGAAGAAAAAGAAAGTTGGAGCACAATTTTCTCTCGAAAAAACATTAGGAGCTGAATAGGATTAAATTTTACAAAGCATGTCGCTTGCATAGTTTATAATTTTTGATACAATATCCCCAGTTTTGCGGGTATAGCTCAGTGGTAGAGTACAACCTTGCCAAGGTTGGTGTCGTGGGTTCAAATCCCATTGCCCGCTCCAATTTTTGAACGTGATTCCGGTTTTGTTGTGTCGTTTTGGCGATGAGGTTTTTAGGCGGTTAACGTAGATATCCTCAAGGCTTTTTGTTATACTCTACGGTGTTGTTGAATCTTGTATAGAGAGTTTTAAGATGAGGATCTTGGGGATTGATCCGGGGTTGCACATTACCGGTTGGGGTGTGATAAATTACGATGGATATCATCTCAAATATGTAGCGCATGGTACTATTGTTACAAAACCTGGAGATACAATTAGCTGGAGATTGAACGAAATATACAAAGAGTTGTCGAATGTTGTTGAAGACTACAGACCAAATGAAGTCGCAATAGAGGAAGTATTTGTAAATAATAACCCTCATTCTTCTTTAAAGTTGGGAATGGCGAGGGGAGCAGCTATTTGTTGTGTAGGCGTACTTGGACTTGATGTGTCAGAATATACACCAAATAAAATTAAAAAATCAGTTGTTGGTGCTGGGCACGCTACCAAGGACCAGATTTCAACAATGGTTCAGATTTTGCTCAATTGCGGCAGTGTGAAATTAGATGCAGCTGATGCGCTGGCTGTGGCGATTTGTCACGCTCATAACAAAACGAAATATCAGGAGCCATCATGATTAGTTATTTGAAGGGAACCATAGAAGGAGTAGGAGAGAATCGAATCGTACTCGACGTAAATGGTGTTGGATATAATCTAATTTGCTCGGCAAAAACAATCAGCATAGTTCAAAACGATGAAAGTATCGTAAAGTTATACACAGTATTGAATATTCGGGAAGATTCATGGACTTTATTCGGATTTGTTTCTGAGCAGGAAAGATTTTGGTTTAATAAGTTAAATTCTGTTCAAGGGGTTGGAGGCAAAGTAGCTATAGCGATTTTGTCAGCATTATCGGATGATGAAATTTATAATGCATTTTTGATGGAAGATAAAAATGCTTTTACTCGGGCAGATGGAGTAGGGGCCAAATTAGCAACACGTATAATATCAGAGCTGAAGGACAAAATTGTTGGAAAAATAGATCCGTTGCCTATATCGACAGATACAACGAAAATACAATCCAATGTTGTTAACGATGTTGTTTCGGCATTGATTAATCTAGGATATGAGAAATCGGATATCCTAAGAGCAATTGCCTCCATGTCGTTAGAAGACGCCCCTCAATTCGAGATATTATTAAAACAAGTATTGATGAAATTATCAGCTGGAGCTTGATATGGTAAATGACGAATTGAATCCTGAAATAGAAGATGTGAATGAATATTCTTTGCGTCCGACCAGATTGCGTGATTTTATAGGACAGTCTGAGGTAAAAGAGAATTTAAGAATTTTTATAGAGTCCGCAAAGAAACGTGATTTGGCTATGGATCACGTATTGTTTTTTGGTCCTCCAGGATTGGGAAAAACCACATTATCTCAAATTGTTTCGAAAGAGTTGGGGGTAGGGTTTAAGGCAACATCAGGTCCGATTCTTGCAAAAGCCGGTGATTTAGCCGCTATTTTGACTAATTTAAAAGAAAAGGATGTTTTGTTTATCGATGAAATTCATAGAATTAATCATCTTGTGGAAGAAGTATTGTATCCGGCGATGGAAGATTTTCAATTGGATTTAATGATAGGGGAAGGGCCGGCTGCGCGATCTGTTCGTATTGATTTGCCTCATTTTACATTAATTGGAGCGACAACTCGTTCGGGCATGTTGTCTTCCCCATTGCGAGATCGTTTTGGAATTCCTCTTCGCTTAGAATTTTACACTACTTACGATCTGAAAATTATCATTATGAAAAATGCAGAATTATTGGATATTTGTATTTCTGATGACGGTGCTGAAGAAATTGCAAGGCGCTCTCGAGGGACTCCTCGTATCGCCGGACGATTGTTGAAACGGGTTAGAGATTTTGCAATTGTAACAGGCTCTGATTTTATAGATAGAAAAATAGCTGACACTGCTTTAAAGAAGTTGGATGTTGATGAGACAGGATTAGATTCTATGGATAAAAAGTATTTGAAATGTATCTTCGATTTTTATAATGGTGGTCCTGTCGGTGTGGATACGTTAGCTGCTGTATTATCCGAAAAACGAGAGACGATCGAGGAAGTAATAGAGCCGTATATTTTACAAAAGGGATTAGTTCAAAGGACTTCTCGAGGTAGGGTCTTAACTGTAGAGGGGTATAAATATTTGGGAGAGACACCCAAGGAAGATTTAAATTATGAAGGAGTATTACTATGACAGGAACAGAAGATGTTGCTGTAACTGCTGCAACAACAATGGCAACTCATGATTTGTCAATGATAGGCTTGTTTTCTCAAGCAACTTGGGTTGTGAAGCTTATCATAATCATATTGATTGCTTGTTCATTTTGGAGCTGGACTATTATTTTTGCGAAAATGACACTGCTCAGCAAACTCAAACGTAAGGCAGATAAGTTTGAGGATGCTTTCTGGAACAGCGGAGCTATTGATATATTTTTTGACAATTTAAATCATCGTGCAGATGATCCGTTTATTGCGGTTTTTGTAACGGGGATGAAAGAATGGAGGAGGGCGAAGTCCAAAATAAAAACGGTAATTGGCGGAATTTCTTTGGAGGATCGAGTTATGCGTGTTATGCGTGTTACGGTAGGTCGAGAGATTTCGTATTTAGAGCAGCATTTGGGATTTTTGGCTACCGTTGGGTCTACTGCTCCATTCGTGGGACTTTTCGGAACAGTATGGGGAATTATGCATGTTATTGGAGGAACGCAAAGCTTTGACTTGGCCTCAGTTGCTCCTGGTATTGCAGAAGCTTTGTTTGCAACGGCATTAGGGTTAATTGTTACAATTCCGGCTGTCGTTGCTTATAATAAGATTGCTAATGAAATTAATCGGTATCAAGATAGGTTAGAGTCGTTCGTAGATGAGTTTAGCGCTATTATTGCAAGGCAAATTGAAGATACTGAGGCGTAATGATGGCATTATCTAGACGTCGTGCTGTTAGAGCCAAAAGAAGTATTATGAGTGAAATGAATGTTACACCTATGATCGATGTCATGCTGGTATTGCTAGTTATTTTTATGATGACAGCGCCTATGTTGACTGTGGGAGTCAAAGTTAATTTACCATCGGCCAGAGCGCCGAACGTAGATATGAAAGAAACTCCAATAGTTGTGCATCTGGATGAATATGGTAAAGTGTATGTCGGTGAAATCGAAGTGGATAAGTTTACTTTAACAGATAAACTAAAAGCTATCGTAGGAGAAACTGACGCTAAAATTTTCGTAAAAGGAGATAAATCTCTGAGTTACGGAACGGTCATGGCTGTGATGGGTCAGATTAATAGTGCAGGATTCAGAAGGGTTGTTTTGGTTACTGAATTACCAAAGAGATCGGAAAATGCGTCGAGATAAGTCGTATTTTACCCCTCATGTTTTATTGTCAGCTGCATGTCATTTAATTGTTTTTCTGATAGGTTTTGGCGGTATTTTCCGTTTTTCTAGTAAAGACATGATTTCTATAGATGTTGAAATCGCTGGGGCAGCGGAAATGAATCAGGCCTTTGAAGATTTTTCACACCGCGCTGTACCTCAAGATATTCCGGAAAATAATGAACCGATAACTGAAACAAAGAGTGAAAATCTTCCCGAAGTAGTAGCAGAAACGGAGCTTAATCAATTTGTAGAACAAACCGAACCTTCAATAACGGAGGATGTTTTATCGAATCAATTGCAAGATGTTATTGAAGATGATCCTGATTTTACAGAAAATGATGAAGAAGAGACATTGAGATTAGAGGAAAGACAAAAAGAGGCTGATGAAATTTTAAAAAAAGAACAGCAAAAAGCGGAAAAAGATCGTCAGCAGGTTGAAGAACAAGCAAAAATAAGGAAAGAAGAAGCTGAAAAGCAGGAAAGATTAAGAAAGAAAAAAGAACTTGAAGCCTTAAAAAAAATTGAACAGAAGAAAAAAGCTAGAAAGAATCGATTAGCTCAAATTGCGGCAGCATCTAAAAAAATAGATGCCAAGAAGAAGGCGGATGAAGAATTTGATCGTATGTTAAGAAATGAGAAAAAAACGTTTATTGATAAATCAAAGAAAGGTAATAGCGTCAATAACAAATTTTTAAAAGGCATAAAAAGAAACGGAATGGGGCATGGCAATGGCCTCGGACGTTTTGGCGATGGACAAGGCTTCAATGATAGTGATGCATCTATTATCAGTTCGCAGGTGATTCCTCATTGGGTAGTTTCCGGAGGCGTTAAAAATGCAGAAAGTTTGATAATTAAGATTCGTATAAAATTGAAGGATAATGGCGAGGTAATTCCATCTGCTATAGAAATTTTGGATCTAAACAGGTATAATTCCGACCATGTGTTCAGATCGGCAGCAGATAGTGCAAAAAGAGCTATTTTGGAGGCTAGTCCATTTAAAATACCAGCAGAAAAAATGCACTTATTTCGAGATTTTGAGTTCAGTTTCAATACAGATAAAGCGTTGGGAGGCTAATTATGTTTAGTTTTACGAAAAAAATGTTTTTGTGTTTGATGATGGTATTTGTTGTATTCGCGGATTGTTCGGATCGAGTGGTTGTTAATGTTGATCGTGGTGTTATGAAGCCGATTAACATAGCATTACATATGCAAGATGGGACTCATAGCATGAAAGAATTGATGCTCAGAGTTATTCGAAATGATTTGCAGGGATGTTATCTTTTTAAGGCAATACCAAATGGTGCTTTTATGCAAAATCTGCAAGGAGCAAATCAAATTCCGAATTTTTCGTTGTGGAAGGCTATAAATACACAATATTTAGTAAATTCAGAAGCCCACATGGAAGGCGGAGTTTTACAAGTTAAAATGGTTCTTTATGATGTATTAGCTCAAAGTAAAATCAGTGAATACACTTTGAAAGGAAATGCGAAAGAGTGGAGAAAAATGGCCCATATGCTGGCCAATAAAATATATGAAAGAATTATCGGTGAGAATGGGTATTTTGATACCAAGATCTTATATGTAGCAACACAACGGGCAGCACATGGAAGAAAAATTCATCGTTTGGCAATTATGGATCAAGATGGAGAAAATCACAGATATTTAACGAATGGAAATACTATGGTATTAACTCCGCGATTATCTCCTGATGGCAGTGAATTTTGTTTTTTTGCTTACAGGGAGAAAAAGGTAAACGGTCGTCGAATTCCTTTGGATGCATGTATTTATCGGTACGAATTTGGTAATAGTCGTACCCATTTGCTTATAAAAACGCAGGGAATGAGCTATGCTCCGAGATATTCTCCTGACGGAACTTCGTTGATATTTAGTATGACAAAACATGGATCATCATCGATTTATCGTTACGATATAGTTACTCGAAAGATAATAAGACTAACACATGGCAAATGTATCGATACATCGCCATGTTATTCTCCGGATGGGAAATTTATCGTTTTTAATTCAGACAGGGGAGGATCTCAACAATTATATGTTATGAATTCTGATGGTTCAAATGTCAGAAGATTGTCTTTTGGTCACTACAGGTATGCAACTCCTGTTTGGTCACCAAGAGGAGATTGGATAGCTTTTACTTGTTTTAATAGAGATGGGTTTTTTATAGGCGTAATTCATCCTGATGGTACTGGCGAACGTCGAGTTGCCTCTGGATATTTAGTCGAATCGCCATCGTGGTCACCTAATGGAAGAGAAATCTTGTACAGTAGTCGAGATGCTCTGGGGAGAGAGAAAATTTATAGAGTTGATATTACGGGATATAATAAACATGAGGTAGCAACACCTTTAAGTGCGATTGATCCGGAGTGGTCCGCAAATTTAGGAATTAACTAGCAACAAAAGTAAAGACGCTATTACATGCGTCTTTTTTTTATGATCTTTTGTGAGCATAGAATAAGGCTTGCAAAATTTAAAAATTAAAATAGTGAGATAAAATGTACGAGCACAAATTTCTTACAGCTTCACAGAATTAAAAAATGTAGGGACTTGTGAGATTTTTTCGACGAATATTGCATTTTGCATCCTGTTTCTAAACCACGTGGATTGCCTTTTTGCGTATTGACGTGTTCTCGTAAACATTTGGTCGATCAATTGTTCTGTTGAAATTTTGCCATTCAATAATGATAAAATTTCTTGTAAGCCTATTACTTTAGATAGTGGACCGTTATAATTTGGATAATTATGTTGGAAATTTGAAACTTCTTCTATAGCTCCATTTTGGATCATGTGACATATGCGGAATGATATTCTTTCCAGCAATTGAGCTCTTGGTGGATTGATCACTATGGATAAAGCTTCGTGTTTTTTTTCTTTTTTTTGACGCCACCAATGAGTTAATGATTTTCCGGTAAATGTTGCAATTTCGTACGCTCGAAGTATCCTTTGAGTATTATTTGGATGAATGATTTTACAGATATCGGGATCAGTTTCTTGCAACTTATTGAAAAAATTATCCCTTCCGATTTTTTGAAATAAATAAAAAACATTTTGTCTGTATTCCTCGGGGACGGTTGGAATATCAGAAATGCCGTTCAACAATGAATCAATGTAAAAACCTGTTCCGCCACAAATGATTGCAATTTTCTGTTTTTGATGTAGTTGTTTCAGTAATTTTTCCACCTTTTTTTTCCAGTCAGCGACAGAAAACTCGCATTTTGCATCAAGGTAACCGAACATATGGTGCCTCGCTCGAATCTGCTCGTTTTTAAGAGGCCTTGCCGTCAATATAGGCAAATCTTTATACAGTTGAACGCTGTCTGCATTTATAATTTCCGCAGATGTCCCTCGTTGGGCAAGTAACTCTGCTAAACGAATTGCTGCCTCAGTTTTACCTGATGCAGTTGGTCCAGCAATAACTATAATTTGCGGATCATTAATCATTTCTTTTAGATGTCTGAGTCGACTTTGTTCCAGGGTTGTTCACTCTTACTGAAGTATATAAAGAGGACTTTGTGTAAGGATTATATATAAATAAAGCTAACTTGTTTTGATCTTTTATAAGCTTCTTAAATGATTCAACATCTGTAACTTCCTTTTGGTTTACCGTTTTTATAACACATCCTGGTTGAATATCCGAAGATACTGACCGATCTACGTACGATACAAGTACTCCTTTTTCTTGCGTAGAAATACTGAAAATTTCCCTCAAGCTTTTTTCTAGGTTCGTTACACCGAAATACAATCCACTAACTTTTTCATAAGGAATATTTTGATTTTCATTTTCATCATGAAGCATCAACTCAAAATCTTCAGGAGCGGCATCAACCCTTATGCTCAATTTACGCGCAACTCCATTTTGCAGTACCTGAATAGGGATTACCGTTCCAATTGGTAAGTTGCTCAGCAAGTATCCCATGCTGATAGCTCCAGAGACTGTTATGTCATTTACGCTGACTATTACATCTCCTACTCTGATTCCTACGGACTTTGCCGGAGAGTTGTCAGCAACGTAATCAATGTAGTAACCTACATTGTTATTTAACATGGTTTGCGCAGTTTCATGATCTAATCTTTTGACAGTAAATCCTAGCCAACTTCTTTGAATGGATCCGTGTTCTTTTAGTTGCTTGATTGTTTGTTGCACCAGATTGCCTGGAATAGCAAAACAAATTCCAGCGATGTTCGTATCGGTGGATAAGAATGCTGTTAACATCCCGATAACTTTTCCATTTTCATCAAATACCGGACCTCCTGAATCTCCTGGACAACCATTTGCGCTCATTTGAATAAATTGGATTGATGCAACATCTAATGCTAATCCGGTTGCGAATGATGGAGGAAGAGATCGCTTAGGCCATCCTATTTTTCCTGCAGTTAAGCCCAGCCCGATTCCTCCGGGATTACCTGCAATAAATATGTCTGTTCCAAGCTCGACTTTTTCGGAATTCTCCCACGTTACGGCTTTTCCTTTGGCGTCAATTTCGAGTAAAGCAATGTCATAATTTGCGTCAGAAGCAATTACCTTGGCTTGGTATTCATTGTCATTTAATGTTACTATTGTGATGGTATCTGCACCGTCTATGATGTGATAAGATGTTACGATCTGATTGCTGTCACAAAAAAAACCCGTTCCTGTAGATATACTGTTTTCAGTAGTATCAGCATCTTTGTTTTCCGCTTTTACTATTACAACCGAATCCATCACTGAATCAAATCTTGGCGTGCTAAATGTATCACTATTCATTAATGTCAGTGTAACAACAATTGCGATAAAGCGCATTTAGATATCCTTCTCTTTCATAATTTTGCAAAATTGATTATTCGGAGCAATTACAAACGTAGAATTACTTTTGTTAAAGGCCTCTCCATAAGATTCTAAGGTTCGGAATAACTCAAAGAATTTTTTGTCCTTTGAAAAGGCTTCAGTATATATTTTGTTCGCCTCTAGCTCTCCTTCAGCGATCAGAATTTGAACTTTCGTATCAGCTTCTGCCAAGGCTATGGAATTTTCCTTATCAGCAGTAGATTGTATAATTTTTGATACTTCTACGCCTTTAGCTCTTAACTCTTTAGCTTCTCTTTCTCTTTCACTGATCATTCTTTTACAAATGGCCTCGCTATTTTGTGGTGGTAAATCGGTTTTTCTGATTCTGACATCCACTACATCGATGCCGAATCCTTTTGCTGCTTTGTTAACTTCGTCCCGAATTTTATTCATAGTCGAAATCCTATTATCCGAAAGTAACGATGATAAACTAACTCCTCCTAGTACACTGCTTAAACTTCCAAGTACCACAGGGTGCAGCCGCACTAGGACTCCTGCTTCACTACCAACAGCCTGATAAAATCTTAATGGATCTGTTATTCTGTATCGTCCAAAAGCATCAACCATAACACGCCTTTTATCTCCTAATGTTACTTCAAGTGCGGACAATTCGACACTCATTAGGCGTTTGTCAAAAGAGGTGGCTGTTTCTATGAACGGAATCTTACAATGAAGCCCCGGCTCTTTGATGACTCGTACGGGATCCCCAAACCTTGTTATTACTACCTGTTCGATTTGTAAAACGGTAAACAAACCATCACCAAGAAGCAGTATTACACCGATAAAAATCAATAACCCTTTTTTCATTGTGCTGGCTCCTCAGATTTTTTAATTATTTCAGATAATGGTAAATGCGAGATCGCTTTGGCATCACCATCAACTATAATTTTGTTAACGTTTTTATAAACATTCTTCATAGTATCCAGATACAAACGTTTTGTAACAATATCCGGAGCTAATTTGTATTGAGAATAAGTTGACAAAAAACGAGCTACATCTCCTTTCGCTTTTGCGATAATAGCCTGTTTCTGCGCCTCTCCATGATTAAGTTTTTCTGCAACCAAGCCTCTCGTTCTCGCTCTTGTGTCTCGATCATATGCTTCGGCTTTGTTTTTTTCGCTTTGCTGTTCTGCTTGGGCTCGTTCAACATCGCGGAATGAGTCTATAACAGAAGATGGAGGCTCAACTCGTTGCAGCTCCACACGAACTATTTCTATCCCCATTTTGTATTCATCCATAATTGACTGCAAACTGTCTTTTGCTTTGTTTTGTATATCAGCACGTCCTTCTGTTTGAACATAGGTAAATAGATTCTGTCCAACGATATCACGCATTACGCTTTCTGCGACAGCTCTTACCGTAACTTCAGGGCGTTTAGCGTTAAACAAAAAGTCCTCAACAGATTCTTTTCTGATTTTCCACAAAACACTGAAGCTGATATTTGCTAAATTCGAATCTCCTGTCAGCATCAAGCTTTCTTCATTGTTTTGATTGCTATTAGAAATATCGATTTGGTTAACTCTGGTCACGCGCTGGTAAAGTACATCTTCAAAAGGGTATGGTAACACGTATTGTAATCCTGGACCTACAGTTCTAACCCATTTACCGAATCGTAAAACCACTCCACATTCATCATGCTGAATTTGACAAACGCCCGATAGGAAGTAAAGGATGATTAAGACAACTCCTAATCCTTTAAACTCTCCTGGTTTTAGCCTATTGCTTCCAGGGAATTTATCAAACTCTGATCTTATCTCTTTGAAGAAATCAGACGAGCCTCCCTTTGTTTTTGAGCTGTTATCATCATCCCAAGGATTATTTGAAGACATATCATACTCCGTAAACTCTCTGTCCATTCTACAAAAAAATACATGATTGTAAAAGATTATTGGACTCAATCTTGTAAAATACAACAACCAATTTCTCAAAGTGGCTCGAGCTGTCAAACTAACTATTTGATTTATTACAATAAGTATATTCCGATAATCATTATGGCAACCAAAATCCAAACAATTGATTGTTTGACTCTTTCTTTGAAAGGTGCTCTATTGTCATTGGCATGTGTGATTTTTATCTGAGAACACGGCACGACAATATTCCTTACTGAAAAACCTTCTTTTTCTATATCTCTCGTATTCATATACATATCAAAAATTCCTTACGAAAATATTAAAATGCTCTAATTAATTTTCCAAGAGCTATTTGGGAATCTCTCCTTAAATAACTTCGCAGATAATTCAGCTTGTTTTGACAATCCTATTGATCTGCAACACTCAACCATTCTATACAAGGCCTCTTCAGCGCTCTTTGTGCCAGAAAAGTCAGTCAATACATAATCATATCTACCGATTGCAGCTAAAGCATTGCGATTTTTCTGATAATATCTTCCGATCATTAACTCATGTGCTGCAATAATATCATCCAGAATTATAATGCGCTTTATGCTGTCATTTACATATTTGCAGTTGGGAAATTTATTGATTAATTCAACAAAACATTTTTTTGCGTCTTTCGCCTGCTGAGAATCCCTTCCTACAGAACTTACAGCAACGTACAAACTCATCGCTTTCAAGTACATGGCGTATGGCACCAAATTATGGCTCGGATGATACCTTAAGAATATATCTACAGCACTTATTGCATCAGCATAGCTTCCTGACTTGAAGTGGCAATAAGCTGCCATCACTTGAGCTCGAGATGCTTTTTCTGCATAAGGAAAATAAGCATCAACGTCTTTGAATTTCTTCGCTGCGTCTTCGTAATTATGTCGAGCAAGTAAAATTTCTGCTTCTTTGTAAATTACATCCGCATTTTCCCCTATTTTCTCAGGCTTTTCCGTTGCACAACCCGCAAGTAATAGCATTAATAGGCAATAAAAATTAAGATTTTTCATGCGTTATTCTCCTGTTGATCCATATCCGCTATTTGAGCGAACTGTTTTATCCAAAAAATCCGTTACGTTCCACTCTATTTTTTCATATTTTTGCAAAATTAACTGAGAAATTCTCATGCCTCTTTCTATCTTGAAACATTCTGTTCCTAAATTTACAACCAGAGTCTTTAATTCTCCACGATAGTCACTATCAATTGTTCCAGGCGCGTTTAAAACGGTAATTCCGTACCGCAACGCTAAACCCGAGCGCGGGCGAATCTCCGCATTATATCCGAGAGGAACGGATATACAAATCCCATTCGGAACTATAATTCGATCCATGGGGTTTATGGTGAAAGGTTGATCAATTGCCGCATACAAATCCACACCTGCGCTACCCTCGGTCATATGCTCGGGTAACGGAAGATCTATTGCATGAGGAAGAACCAAGATATCCAACTTTAACATTTGACTTATTCGCTTTCTCCCATTTTATCAGTATTTTTCGGATGTAAATTTTCATATTTTTGTTTCCATTCTGCTAAAAAAACCGACAACTTTTTTTTCGCTATAGCACTTTGCGTGACATCCGTTAATGATTGAAGAATGCTCACTCCGTCGACGCTAACATCGACAATCTTGTTCTGTTTGGAATCATAAGTCCAAATTACCTTGTATTCCTTATCTGTAATTTTTATAGAAGAAAGCACCTCTTTCATTCTTTGGGTTTTTTCACGTTCTCCTGATATTTGGCATTGAGCATTTTTGAAATCAACAAATTTGCTCGAATAAGTTCTGGCGAGCATATTACGTAAGTGCTTTATGAAGGCCTCTTTTTGCTCAGCATTCATTTGTTTCCAATAAAGCTTTAAAGATAGAATAGCAATACTTTTTATCGCAAAATATTCATCGAGTAAGATCCAAAAATAATCAACAACTTGAGTCATTGATATATTTGGCTCTTTTACTTTCGCTAGAGCTTTGTTGGCTAATTCCTCCACAAAGTATGAAGCCCGAGACATCTCAGTTGCTTGCTGTTGTCCGTAAACTTCAATTTGCTTATCATTATTTAAAGAAACGACAGCGAACAATACACTCAGCGCGACAAATATCTTTTTCATTTTTCTTTTCTCCTTTTTATTTTATATTCCATATAAGTTCTAAACCTCGGGTTTTACCAACACATCTAATTTTTCATATAAACCCGACAATTGACATTCAACTTCTCTGGTTATTTTGCAAGCTTCAAGAATATTTAGATTGGCATCTACACGGATCCTGACTTCAATATATTTTTTCATGCCAGCTGATCTCGTTCTCAATAATTTAATCTCTTTTACTCCATCAACGTCGGCAACGATTTGTTTTATTTTTTTCTGAGCGGCTTCAGGGAGCGCTTCATCCATCAGATCAATCAAAGCGTTTTTCATAATAAGTGATACACTATAAAGAATATAGAGGCCGACCGCTGATCCAAATACTACATCAACGTATCCGAAAAATTTTGATAAAATCAAAGACGCAATAACTCCTAAGTTCATGCAGAAGTCAGACAAATAATGTAATGAGTCTCCTTTTACAAGCATCGAATCAGTTTTTGATGCCGCATAGTTTTGAAAATACAACAATTGATACACTGCTATGGTAGATACAATCATGATAGCGATACCCCATGCAGTGTTTTGAATTTCTTGAGGTTGACTTATAGCTTCGTACGCTTCTGTCAAAATTTTAATTCCTGAATAGAAGATAATTAAACATTGAAAAATTGAAACTACGCCTTCGACTTTTTCGTGGCCAAAATTGTGTTCTTTATCAAATTTTACATTTGAATACCTGAGAGCCTGAAAAAGTGCAAATGATGTAAACGCATCCATTAACGAATCAGTCATAGATGCGCACAAAGATATCGAGCCAGTTACGTACCACGCTGTAACTTTAATCAATACCAGGAAAACAGAGGTAATCACTCCGAGCTGAACTGATTTTTTAGCCAAATCAACATGATTCATATTTCTACAGTACAAATCAAGTACTTTATTAACTGCGCCTATGTTGAACAACATTGTCACCTACCGTTACACGATAGCATTATAACATTTATGCCAACAAATCCAAGTTAATGATTTATTATTAATCGTGAATTCTACTTTCTCGCGGAAAACGCTGTAAACAATGTTCCATCATCTAGATAATCTAACTCTCCGCCCATCGGGATTCCGTGGGCCAGGGATGATATCTTGACTTGCGTTTCCTTAAAATAATTTTTGATATAATGATCAGTAGTTTGACCTTCTACGGTCGCGCTTAACGCAATGATAATTTCTTTAACGTCATTTTTTTTACATCTGTTTGATAATTTATCTAAAAGAAGAACCTCTGGACCATGTCCACTAATTGAAGATAACAATCCTTTAAGCACATGATAGTATCCTTTGAAACATGAGGTTCTTTCGATCGCCCATAGATCTGTTACGCTTTCGACTACGCAAATCAAATCGTTTCGACGTGATGAGTCTGCACAAATAGAGCATACTTCCTGAAAAGTATCAATATTCCCACAAATCGGGCACACTTTTACATTGTCATGGACTTTGCTTAGGCCGAGTAACATAGGTTCTAAAATTTCCTCATTATGTTGGATTAGATGAATAACAATACGTCGTGCAGAACGTGGGCCTAATCCAGGCAATCTGGAAAATTTTTGAATTAATACCTCAATATCCGGACTCATATCGGCTCCTTTCAAAAAACAGTTCAAAAGCTTCTGCAATCATTGCATTCTTATCCAACTGTAAAATCTCTCCTTCATTTAACAAAGAAATAATACTGTTAACCTTTTCTATTTCATTTGAAATTGAATTTACATGGATCGTTTCAAAAATTTCTTCCTCATTTATTCCTGTTATGTGATCAATATAAGTTTTTAACGCCTGAATGATTAATTTTTTCAGTACAAAGAATGACTCATCAGATTGGTTTTCTATAACAGAGGCTAAAAATTCATTTGCAGAAAGGTAATCAGATGGCAATATTCGTAAAATATCGCGATATAATTTTGTTCCATTCAGGTCATGAATACGTAAAGCCGTTCCCACTGATCCTTCAGAGATTTTTGCTAACACATGGGGATCTTCCACTTCATGTAATCGTAAAATCATCTCTAATATGGTTTCATCTAGGGGATGAAATTGCAACTTATATGCTCTGGAAAGCAATGTTATAGGAATAGGGCCGAGATTGGAACATAGTAAAATGAATATCGCATCTCGCGGAGGTTCTTCCAGAATTTTCAATAGGGCATTGCAAGCATTTTTGTTTAATGCTTCTGCATTCGAGATGATAACAACTCTTCGTCTTGCAACGGTAGGAGTCATTCGAATTTTATTCATGGAAGATCGGAGAGTATCGACTGATATCGATGGCATATCTAACATGAAAAAGTCGGGATGGATTCTGTGATCTACTTGAGAGTGGATAAGATGGTCATCATCTAAATCGAGTCCCTGTTGAGCGGTGAATTTGTCGATCAACAGGCATTTTGCAAATTTTACAGCTATCGATTCTTTTCCTATTCCGTCCTTTCCGTAGAATATCCACACTGGAAATATTTTTCCTGATGTGATGGTTTTTGCGAGGGTCTCTTCCTGTTTGCCGTGCCCAAAAATTTTTCTTTGTTTTACTTCCATGTGTTTAACAATGTGTTAACTTCTGCGATGATAATATCACAAAAAATTAGTAGTTATAGTTATTTAGGAGGTTTTATGAAAAAAATAGCATTAGTTACTGGTGGTACCAGAGGCATTGGCAGCGGGATTACAAAAGCATTGCATTCTGCGGGGTATTCAGTCGCAGCAAATTACAATAGTGATTCAACGACTGCTGCGAAATTTCATGAAGAGACAGGCATTCCCGTTTTTTCCTGGGATGTTTCGGATTATGAAGCTTGTGAACGCGGCGTTACTCAAGTGTGTGAGCAGTTGGGCGGAACTGTTGATATTCTCGTGAACAATGCAGGTATTACAAGGGATTCCATGTTGCATAAAATGGATGTATCCCTTTGGGCAAAAGTGATTAATACAAACTTGAACTCCGTTTTCAATATGTCTCGAGTTGTAATTCCAGCGATGCGTGAAAAAAAATTCGGTAGAATTATTAATATGAGTTCTGTCAACGGTGTTAAAGGTCAAGCCGGGCAGACGAATTATTCTGCGGCGAAATCGGGTATTATCGGATTTACAAAAGCATTGGCTCTTGAATCTGCAAATAAAGGCATTACGGTAAATGCGATTGCTCCTGGATATATCTCTACTGATATGACTGATGCCATTCGGGATGACATTAAAGCAAAAATTGTCGAAACGATTCCATCGGGGCGTTTTGGTCGTATTGAAGAAATAGCTCATGGCGTGTTATTCTTAGCCGATGAGAAGTCTTCATTTGTTACCGGGATAACTCTTAACATAAATGGAGGTCAATATTTATAAGGGAGTATTATGGAAAAGGGTCGTGTGTTTGAAACAGTTGTAGGAGTGCTTGTTCTTATAGTTGCTGCAAGTTTTTTTTATTTTGTTTATGCAAAGTCCAGTTGGAAGAGTGTAGACGGATACGAGCTTGTTGCAAAATTCGACAAGGTGGATGGTTTGGTAGAGGGATCTGATGTAAAAATCAGCGGTATCCGAGTTGGGAAGGTTGATAGTTTAGAGGTTGATCCTCAGACTTTTTTTGCTATCGTGAAATTTCACGTGTTCCAAAATGTAAAGGTGCCATTAGATTCTTCAGCAAGTGTTAGTACTGATGGATTATTTGGTAGTAAATATTTGTCATTGTCTCCTGGCGGCTCGGACGAAATGTTATCGAATGGTGGTGAAATCGAGTTTACGACAGGATCCGTAGATTTAAGTGCTCTAATCAGTAAATTTGTGTTGTCTGATAATAAAAATAAAAAACATGAAAAAAAGAATGAGGTTTTGTAATTCCTTAACCTTTTGTTTACCTTTATGTGAGATTTTGTATACATAGATATTTTTCATATTAGAGCCTGCCACCTGAGTTGATTACGATTCGGGTGGTTTTTCTTTTGTAATAAGTGGAATATCAATATTTCCCTCTTGACTTGGGTTTTATGCTCGGTTACTATCCAACTGTTGGCGAGGGGATGTAGCTCAGTTGGTTAGAGCGCCTGCCTGTCACGCAGGAGGTCGAGAGTTCAAGTCTCTTCATTCCCGCCATTCTTTTTGGCTTCAGATAGTTTTTTCTCTGGTGTTTTCTTCGTGGTCGTTCTATTATCTAGATTACAGATGAACGGGGAGATGCATGTTAGAATTTTGGCGATCGCAAATAAACAATGATCAAGTAGTACAAAAGATAAAGGCGTTTTTCAAATTTTGTCAGAGATATGACACGTACAACCGTTTTTTCGATAAGATTCCGCAAAATTATAGATGTCATGCGATTAATATTTTCATTATTATCATTTCCTATTCAGTTTGCTCATTATGGTTGTATCCTAAGTTCAGCTTAATTTTATATTTTAAAGAAGTTTTTTCTATTCTTTGCATTTATGGGGCAATTTTTTGTTGGTTTATGGATAAAATTTCACAAAATAGTACTATGCGTATCTGTGTGGCTCTGACCGCTTGTCTTGCTCCCGTGTTTTTTATGAATAATTCGTTTGGTGTGGCGATTACGATGCTGTTGTTATTTTTGGCTACAGAATACGTTGTATTCCAATATGTTAGGGGAGTTCCATTGTTTTCAGATTCTGTTCCGGTGTATATCGTGTGCGAGACTTTTGATGATTTAGAGAAAGTGTCGAGCTTGTGTGATAGGTATAAAGTACTGGAATCGATTGTTCTGTCAAAATCAAAATCCATCCGGGTAAGTGGCATATCATCTTTGGCGATGTTAGAACAAAGACTGAATAAGTGTAATCTGATACCTTTTATTCCTTCTCCTCGTTGCATTTTATATCATGCATCCGTTCCCAATGTCAGTAATATGGTTGAACTTATCAAATTGTCGAATCATTACTCTATTTCGTTACGAAGGATTGTTGTAGATATAAAGTCAAACGAGTGTAGAATAATGCCGTTGATATCTCGTAGTATGAGAAAATGGACACTTGCTCCAAGTGATAAAAATGCGTTGGTTCATTTGTTTAAAGGAAAAAATATTTGGATATGTTTTGATGGGCGCGTTGTAGTAAAAAATTTGATTGTAACTTTGGGAGAGATTTCTATTGCAAATTTAACAGTTATTTGCGATTCCGAATCGTTAGTGTCTGAAATCAGAAGCGCCTTATCTAAGTCAACAAAATGCATACACATTAAGGTTGCGGAACTTTCAGTTCTTTTGCAAAACGAGACAACACCGGACTTTTTATTTTACAATTTACCGATCAAATCACTTTATTTTAATGAAGAACATCTGAAAGAATCGTTTATCAAAAATGTATTAGATACGAATAGTTTCATTAAATTGGTTCAAGAATACAAAATTCCTTGCGTGTATGCCTTATCCAGCGCCGAAGCTACCAATGCAAATAATTGGACAGGCGCAACGCAACGTTTCGGCGAGTTGCTGTTGCAATATGCCGATTTTTATCATCGTAAAAACATTTCAAAGTTTAAGGTTATTAGGTTGCCTGGTGCCATAGAAGATGGATTTAATATCAAGGATGAGATAATCAATTCTTTGTTAAGTGATGGATGTATCCGTTTATCGGCATCTGAGAGTGAATTAACAAAATTATTTAATGAAGATGAAATTTTTCCTTTGCTGGTTAAATCAGTCGTTCATGCATTTAAAACAGGAAAAAGCGCCGAGGTCATTACTTTGTTACCGAATAAAAAGGCGGATGTGGATTCTTTTATATCTGAAATTTGTTCAGAGTTTGGACTTAAAAAAGATATCGAAGTTCCTGTTTTTTATGGGAGTCATGGAGAGACTATGGAGCTAGATAGTTTCCCAAATATATCTGAACCTTTAAATGAAACATCAATAAAAGGTATATATACGACAGCTTTTGTGACGTCTGCTGTTGGAAGTTATACTGAGTTGTTAACGGCTGATCAGATTTCTCAGATGTCTTCGAGAGATATTATCTCAACGGTATTTCAAAGTCTCTCAGAAAAGACTAGTCATAGAAAACCTGTGTCTAAATAATGTTATGCTTGGCATTTGATGATAACAACGTTGTTTCGTCGTGTCATTCTTAACGGAACATTTTGGTGAATATTTGTTTTGATTTTTGGTTGATTTAATGACAAATTTAAAGGTAGGGATAGCAGTGGTTGGATAGTTGCTTTTACATGAATTGTAAAACTTTGAGGCCAGATTAATACGGGGCTAAATAGGATCAAAGTAATAATTTTACTCATTTTAATTCTTCGTCTATCTCGTTAATTAAGTATATAAAAATTATTTTAAAATTTAGTAAATTGCGTAAATTTTGTTTTGTATATAATATAATGATACAGAGTAATGGGAGGAATCCGTGGTTGATCAAACTAAACAGTCGCTAGTCGCTAGAATTTGTCATGACTTAATTACTCCATTTAATGCAATTAATTTGGGTTTAGAAGCTTACGAAATGTCGAAGGATGCTTCATTGCTTTCTTGTATAAAGGAAAGCGTAGAAAAGGCTAATACAATACTTAAGTTTATGAGAGAACTATATTCTTCTAAAGATGACGGTTATTGTTACTCTAGTAAATTTTTGGAATCTCTATTATCTGATTTTTCTACATTATACAATATAAATTTTAGCTTGATTGCTCCTGAAAGCGTTCCATATATAGAGGGAAAAATTATGTTGTACGATGCAGTAATGCTGAAAGAATTAATGCCTTTTGGTGGTAGTGCCTCTTGTTATTATGAAGACCACAATCTAACATTAAAATATTCAGGACAAAAAATTTCTGCCTTAAGTTATGATTCTCTTGAGCAATTGAATCATAGAAATATTTTAAAACATGAACTATTGGATTGGCTTAAATTACATAACTATTCTGTCCAATCGCAAATAAATGGTGAAACTGCGGAGCTGACAATTACTCAATAGCTTCACTTTATGCGAACAGCTTTACGAGATTGATTTGCAAAGGTGCTTTTTAGTTGCTGATTATCCTTTGCCTTCTCTCTATGTTCAACATTAGCTTCCAAAGTTGAATCTGCATGTGTCCACTTCTCTCGTGACTCATTTCCTACAAAAACAGCCTCTATACAATCGACAAATGAACGAATCAACAGCGATAATGGCGTCCCTAACGAGATTCGAACTCGTGTTGCCGCCGTGAAAGGGCGGTGTCCTAGACCCCTAGACGATAGGGACACTGAGCATCTTGTACTCCATTTTTATAAACATGTCAACTTGATAATGTGCAAGTTCTCCTAAAATGAGACGGAATAGCCTCCGAATAGTTTTGAATATACAGCGAAGGAGTAAGATCATTCAAAGATGCCTGTAGTCGTTATATTTTCTGGCGACATACTGAAGAGTAGATCTTATTGCTGTTGGAGAGTTAGCAAGTCAGCGAGCGGTCCAGGATTTGCGTAAAATTCCTCTTGAAAAGTTTTATTTTTCGTTCAGCGCCTATGTTAATTTCGGATTTGCTGAGGTTTGTTTACAAAAAAGCGAAATGGTTAGCTCTGTGTGAGTTCGCTCAAATTTGTGCGGGAATTTCGATTCTTTTTTGACTTGAATCGATCAAATTTTATACAAAACTTCAGCAATCAAGTAGCAAAAATTTTTTAGCTTCGATGCTATTAGGATTGCGAATAACTCAGCGCAATAATGGTTTTTGATTTTTGTTTTATCGAAATGGCTTGTTCGCTATTTTTTTAATTTTGAACTTTTTCTCAATTTGTTTCTCTTTCTTGCGCATGATGGCAACAGAAAAGCGCTAGGCCCACGAAAGACCTAGCGAGATAGTGAGATATACAAAGAAAGAAATGAAAATCCACCTGAGAAGTGGATTCTCGATTATACAGTGCCGGGAACACCCGACAAAGCTTCGAGACCATGAGGAGATCCCAAAGCCGCATCGCTCGATTGCGAATCTATATCTTTTATAGTGTATCCTCTGCCCCAGACGGTTTCAATATAACACTCCCCACCTAAGGCATCCATAAGCTTTTTTCTTAGCTTACAGATGAACACATCTATTATCTTTAACTCAGGCTCGTCCATGCCACCATACAAGTGGTTAAGAAACATATCTTTGGTTAATGTAGCCCCTTTACGCAAACAGAGAAGTTCAAGTATCGCATACTCCTTTCCCGTTAGGTGCAAAACACTACCATCGATTTCCACGCGACGGCTCTGAAGGTTAACTGTCATCCTGCCAATCTTAATAATGGATTCGGCATGGCCCTTAGACCTTCTGATCACTGCTTGAACCCTTGATACCAATTCCTTTGTCTCAAAAGGTTTGGTGATATAGTCGTCTGCTCCAATGTCCAAACAGTTCACCTTATCTTTACATTCGGATAATCCCGACAAAACGATGACCGGCGTTAGAATATTTGCCGACCTCAACTTTCTGATCACCTCGGTTCCATCAATATCAGGAAGCATTAAATCCAAGATGATGCCATCGTAGTCATATATCTTTCCGACCTCTAAACCATACTGTCCAAAACTAGTGGAGTCAACCACTATTCCTTCTTTTTTTAATAAAGATTCGATTCCTTTAGCAGTTAGCGTATCATCTTCTATTAACAATAAGCGCACAATTTACCTCCCAATACCAAAACCAGAGGAGAACTTAATTTCCCTTTTCTCCAAGGTGATATCGTAATTGTAATTTACTAAAATTTTATTAACATTTTAAGTAGGTAGCGCTATTTTTTTATAATTTTTTTATTTTTATCACCAAAATCTTAACGAAAGTCGAGAATGTTTTTGTAAAAATTTAACAAAATTTCAGATATTAACTACTATTAAGCTATGGTATATATTTAATTTGGAGGCCGTGCTATGTTTCTGAAATTTTTTTATTTTTGTTGCATATTAACAACATTTTTTTCTTCTGATGGATCAAAAAGTATAGATTCGGAAACAGATAAAATATGCGAATTTTGCAAACTGGCTTCATCTGATACTTTGATTATCCTTGATGCCACGGCTTTTATTGTTCGATTTTTAGATACAGCTTTTGCATATGATAACGAAATGCCTCAAAAATTGTTATTTGATAATTTTTTAAAAAAACGCAAAAAATTTCCTCAGGATAAAAATGATCAAATTGATAAAGCCTTACTTAATTCTTACAAGCGATTTGCAGAAGATAAATTAATCCATTCCATTTCTGAAGCAAAAAAGAAAAAAGCGTTAATTCTTGTCGTTTTCGATAAAACTAATAAATTTATTTGTAGTGATAAGATTTTACAAATGATATCGAAACAACTTTCTCATATCTTAGGTGAACCGCAAGATAAATGGAAAGATCTGGGAATAAAAAACTGTCCATACGGTATTCTTGCGACCTCATCTCAAAATATTTCAAAAGATCTCATCGAAATACTAAAATACATTCTCCAAAAACACCCAATTAAGCAATTAATGTTAATTACACACGACAGCAGACGACAGCTTTTTAACTTAACCCCTTATAAACTACGCACACTATCAATATCAACCGATGAATCGACACACAAAAAAATATCACCGGAACTAATAAAAAAACAATATTCGATATTAGAAAAACATGCACAGTGGTACGATGACATATCAATTAAAAAGTTATCCCAAACCTCTTCCGAACAAATATTATATGATGGATGCAAGGAAATGATTTTAGATGTCTGCCCTTGCAAGCAAATCAATGAAATTCACATATTCAACAGATTAATTCCATTACTGGAGGATTCACCGGAAGAAAAATATATTTTGGAAACCATCGAAGATTTTCAAGAAATTCGCTCGACATTAATTCCCATTTTATATTTTGCGGGAAACAAAGGATTGTCATGGGTTTTTAAAAGTACACATATTGATCCGAAGAAAATAAATCAATTATCTTTCGGTTCTTCAACGCAATTTAAATACGATCCAACAGAGGCCGCTAAAGAGCCATTCAAAGCCATAAAGCAAAAAGGTTGCGGAATACACTGGAAAGACATGATAAAATTCCAATATTGTATGCAATTAATAGGCGCTTCACATGCCGATATTGAAATCTTTTGCCCTAGTTCCGAAAGACAAACACGTTATAAAAAAACTCTTGAATTTATTATAAAATCAATGAATCTAAGGAACGAAATTCATCAAATTTTGCAAAATCTATTAAAATCTTTGGAAAAATCCGATTTAGATCGCGAACAACTTTTTCAAATTCGCAAAGCATTGGCCTTATAGATAGGTTACCCAAGAACTTCTTTTACCTTTCCTGCTAAATCTTTTAAGTTGAAAGGCTTAGGCAAAAAATGCACCTTACTATCTTGTGCCAACGAATTTCTAAAACTGTCTTCCGTATATCCCGATATAAATATAATTCTCATCTTAGGATTAAATTTTTTAATGTGTTCTATTAATGTTGGTCCATCCATTTTAGGCATAACAACATCCGTAATAACCAAATCTATGGTTTGCGCATCTTTAGTGATGAATTCCAGCGCAGATTCCCCATTAGATGCTTCTATTACTCTGTACCCTTTGTCTCTCAATGCCCTGGAACTAAACATTCTTACTGCATCCTCATCTTCCACAAGTAGAATCGTACCAACTCCTGTTAGATCCGTATTTCTTTTTTCAATGGCTGAAATCTTCGCAGTTTCTTGAGCCACATCTTGATCTGAAGCCATAGGAAAATACAAACTGAATGTTGTTCCTGTGCCCACCTCACTACGAACAGAGATGAATCCTCCGGTTTGATTGATAATTCCATATACTGTGGATAATCCCAGTCCTGTTCCATGACCTTTCTCTTTTGTTGAAAAGAACGGATCGAAAATACGACTTAAGTCCTTCGCATCAATTCCACTACCTGTATCTGTCACTTCTATCAGCACATATTTTCCCGGAGGCATCGTATCATCTCGCAAAAATTTAGTTTCTTTTAATACATATGACTGCGTTTTGATACTGAGCACACCACCTTCTTTCATTGCGTCCCTGGCGTTTACGGCCAAATTGATAATTACTTGCTCAAATTGAATTTGATCAACTTTGATATATCCGGCATCCCTACTGTGCACAACTTTAAGTTCAACCTTGGCCCCAAGCAACCTCTTAAGAAGAGCGGATAACTCACTAAGCATATCCGTCACCCCCAAAATTCTTGGTTGAAGGGTCTGTTGTCTTGAAAATGCTAACAATTGCTTGACCAAGTTTGATGCTCTATTTGCATTTTGCTTAATCTGCATAATATCGTTAAACGATTGATCCGAAGGCAGATATTTCTCTAATAATAAATCACAATATCCAATCATTGCCGTAAGAAGATTGTTAAAATCATGAGCAATCCCCCCTGCTAACTGCCCGACTGCTTGCATCTTTTGCGATTGTACAAATTGTTGCTGTAAGCTTTTCTGCTTGGTAACATCGATGAAGTACATTACTAAACCATCATTGTCTCTCGTGCGCTTCGATTCATCCAGTTTTGAAACATACAGCATAACTGTTTTATCATTTTGATATCGAAAACGAATCTCAAATGGAACTACAGATTTATATGATGCCTGTAGTAACTGATACAATTTTGCCCGGATTTCCTCTTTTTCCTCTTCTGCGACATAATTCAAAAATGAAGTTTCGTTGACTTCTTCAGCTCCTACTAAATTACGAAATGTCCGATTACCTGCGCTGATTATTTCCGCTCCATCCGTAATAGCAATGCCGACGGGAGCATCCTCAAAAATATGCTCGAAATATAATTTTGTCTTTCCTAACGCCTGAACTATATCCGTACTGTGTTGAGTATCACGAGAAATTTCAAATATACTTAATCCCTTTTCGTTATTAAATATTCGAGATACTACAACTTCCATTTTTTCATGCACTTCTGATTTAAGCACGATTTTTGATGGTAATGACGCCAATATTTTAGAATCACTTGGCATTGGCAATGGATCACTTACACTATGATCTATGTAATTCAAAAATGACTGATTTAATAAATTATGGACAGGAATCCCTAATAAATACGAAAACGTATTATTACAAAACACGATAACATTCAGATCATTCAAGCATACGTATCCCATATTTGTCTTGTTCACGATATCCAGCAAAAACGAACTATTGGTTTCTAAAGACTCAATCCTATTTGAAGAAGGAGTCAGATCCACTATGGTCCAAGAAGTATAACCCCGATTATCTGGAATAGGTGATACGGAAATTCTCCATAATGAACAATGATCTGATCCAAAATTCATAGGAACATCAACATGGGATTGCTTTAAATTATCAGCTGACTTTCTCAAATTCTCTACTGCTTCAACAATATTTGGATACTTACTGAAGCCTGCGACAAAATCATTAAAAGACTTGATTTTAAATCCTTGAAACAAATTTTGAGCTACCCGATTAATAAAAATACATTTTCCCGTTTCAGAAAAAATCAGAAAAGCAAAAAACGAAGAATCAAATCCTCCGGCAATCATATCTCTTTGAAAGCTGATGATATTGTTTTTCATTTGCAATTTTTTTATTTCACTCGAAAGAGACAAGCACAAAATCCCAACAATAAATAATGCAATAATTGAGAAATAATTACCTTCAAGCCATGAAAACAAAATGGCAAAGCACGAGAACAAAACAAACAGGACCGACCAAATAAACTGAGATATTGTCATTTGCTTTTGGCTTAAGAACCGATCAAAATCAAGAAAAAAATTCATGATGATTTTCCTTGCCTACTTGATGAAATTATAAACGAAACCAATAAAATTGCGATAATAAACAGTAGGGAGTTCATTGCATTGATGGAAACTATATCTGACAAAATCATTTTAATGCCGATAAAGCACAACACGACACCAACGCCATATTTCAAATAATAAAAATTCTGGATCATATGAGTAAAAACACCATACAATGAGCGCAATCCAATAATCGCAAAAGCATTGGAAGTATACACTATCATTTTATTGGAAGTTATTGAAAAAATCGCCGGAATTGAGTCAAAAGCGAAAACAATATCACTTAACTCTATTACCACAAGTACCGGAACTAAAACGGTTGAGACCATTCGTCCTTTTTTTCTGATAAACAAACAACCTTTATGATTTTTTTCTACGTTCGAAAACAAATTGGTCACAAATTTCTCAATTCTGTTTGATGTATTGCTTTCGTGTTTTGAAAAGGAAGTAATCCCAGCGTAAAGCAACAATAATCCGAATAATGGAATAATAAAATGGAACGTTTCAATTAGATTACCTATAAAAAAAATCATCAAGCAGCGCAAAATCAGTGCGCTCCAAATACCAATGAATAAAACTTTATGCTGAAATTTAGGATCAATGTTGAATTTAGAAAATATAAGAAAAAAAACAAACAGATTATCCGCGCTCAATGTCTTTTCAATAAAGTACGCACTTAAATATTCCATCGATAATTCATATCCGTATACAGAATAAACATATCCGGTAAAAGCTAGCCCTAGACATATCCATAAAATTGATAATTTAATACTTATTGATAACGAGCTATTTCTGGATACAATAAGATAGTCGACGGCTACCAACGACAAAATCAAAATGTTAAACAGAATAAAAATTACCACATTTCCCCCTCAACTCTTTTATGATTATAAATAAGATCTCGAACAAATATCAACAAAATATCGACGCAATTGTCAATAAAACAACCATACTTAATTTAACTTTTGATATCGCAAATTGTTAAATCACAATCCCAATTCTCATCGCTTGAAACGTTGACATAATTTTCTTTTTTCTTTACGATGATGCACGTCCTGTGGAGTGTTTACATGAACTTTAAAGACACGATTTTTTTACCTGATACAAGTTTTTCGATGAAAGGAAACCTTTCTGTCAGGGAACCGGAAATCTTGAATTATTGGAATACTATCAACGTGTATAAAAAATCGCGAGCTATTCGCGAAGGTTGCGAAAAATTTTTGTTGCACGATGGTCCTCCGTTCGCAAATGGGAAACCTCATGCCGGACATGCTTTAAATAAATGCATTAAGGATATAATTTTGCGTTTTAATCGAATGTGTCGTTTAGATGTAGAATACATTCCCGGATGGGATTGCCATGGATTGCCAATCGAATGGAAAATAGAAGAGAAGCTAAAAGAATCCTCCCAACGACGGGCCGATATTTCTGTGTCAAAATTTCGAGAAATGTGTCATGAATTCGCACAAAAATGGGTAGATGTTCAAAAAGATGGTTTCAAGCGTTTGGGAATATGCGCAGACTGGGATCATCCGTATTTAACCATGAATCCAGCGTCGGAAGCGTGCGTTATTCGACAAATTGGGAAGTTCATTATTGATGGATCCTTGTATCGTGGTGAAAAGCCCGTGCTCTGGTCTGTTGTCGAAAAAACTGCATTAGCTGACGCTGAGGTGGATTATATGGATAAAAAATCCACAAGTATTTACGTAGCATTCCCGATTGAAAAATCTTCTCGAGACTTTTTAATTGGAGCTCATTGCGTGATTTGGACTACTACTCCTTGGACGATTCCCGCAAATCGTGCCATTTGTTATTCCAGAGATGTCACATATTGTTTACTGCAAACTGAATCAAAAAAAATAATTATTGCGAAGGATCTTGTTGCTGATTTCTCGAAAAAGACAGAAATAGAAACAACACTAATTAAAGAATTTTCCGGAGAATTTTTAGAGGGTATTATTTGTTCTCATCCTTTCAAAGAAAAGGGCTATGAATTTGATGTGCCTTTATTGCATGGAGATCATGTGGATGTTAGCGCAGGCACAGGACTGGTTCATACTGCTCCCGGACATGGCTTAGATGATTTCAACGTTTGTAAAGTGAACGGCATTTCAGCGCCAAAAACTGTAGATGAATCCGGATTATATTACGACACTGTTCCGATGTTTGCTGGCCAGCATATATTCAAAGTTGAAAATGCAATCTTGGATCAATTATCAGATGTGAATGCTCTCGTATTTAAATCAACGATTGTTCACAGCTATCCTCATTCTTGGAGATCCAAAGCCCCTCTTATCTTTAGGACAACGCCTCAGTGGTTCATCAGTATGGATAAGACAGGTCTAAGAAAGAAGGCATTAGAAGAAATAAATAATGTTTCTTGGTTTCCTAAACAAGGCTATAATCGTATAAAGTCATTTATCGAAAATAGAGGAGATTGGTGTGTTTCCAGACAAAGAGTTTGGGGAGTCCCTCTTCCATTATTTGTTAATAAAAAAACAGATGAAGTTTTGCGCGATCCGGATGTTATAGAAAGAATTGCTCAGATTGTCGAAAAAGAAGGCTCTAACTCCTGGTTTACCAGATCAGCCCAGGATTTCCTTGGTGATAAATATAAATCCGAAGATTTCGTTCAAAATTTTGATACTTTAGACGTTTGGTTTGAGAGTTCTTCCACTTATGCTTATGTAATACGGAAAGAAGATTCATCTACTCAAGCTGATTTGTATGTTGAAGGATCAGATCAGCATAGGGGATGGTTCCAACACTCCTTATTGAATTCATGCGGAACATTTGGCAATAGTCCGTTTAAATCGGTACTTACGCATGGGTTTACGGTAGATGAACAAGGAAGAAAGATGTCCAAGTCTATTGGTAATACCGTTAATTTAGATGACATTATCAATCAATATGGTGCGGACATTTTTCGCATGTGGGTAGTTTGCAGCGATTTTACACAGGATCTAAAAATCGGTAAAAACATCCTGAAACAGTTAGAAGATGTTTACCGAAAACTGCGCAACACTTTGCGATATATGATGGGAGCATTGTCAGGTTATAACATGGATGTCGAAAATATCGCCTACGATGAATTGCCTGATTTAGAAAAATGGATATTACATCGAATTTCAGAAGTTCATGATGAAATAATGGATAGCATGAAATCATATGATCTAAATAGGTATTTCAATGTAATTTACAATTTTTGTACAGGAGATTTATCTTCGTTTTACTTCGATATTCGAAAAGATTGTTTGTACTGCGATGCAAAACATAATCCGAAAAGAATTTCATATCGGATGATTTTATCAACTTTGTTTCACTACATCATTCGATGGTTGGCTCCTATTATGGTTTACACGACCGAAGATGCATGGTTAAGCCGATATGGTGAAGGCTCGTCGGTTCATTTGAGTGAATTTTTAATTCCAGTAAAAGAGTGGAAAAATCGAAAACTTGATGAAATAATAACGCAAGTAAAAGCAGTCAGAAGATCTATAAATACAGCGTTAGAACACGCAAGACAAAATAAGTTAATAGGATCCAGCCTGCAAGCAAAAGTAACATTATATGCTCCGGATAATATGCTACATACAAAAGATGAGGAATTTTGGAACGAGATTGCAATCACATCACAATTTAAAATTCTCGAAGAAGATAATATTGTCGGTGCTTTCTCATCAGATGAATTACCTCAAGTAAAAGTAGGGGTGTCTCTTGCGCAAGGCAGCAAATGTGAAAGATGTTGGAAAGTGTGCTCTCTGAATGAAAATGGAATCTGTAGTAGATGTCAGAACGTATTAGACCAAACATTTTGATGATTTTATTATTTGCATTTATACTGATTGTAGATCAAGTTACCAAATCGTGGGTTGTTCAGCATTTGAACGAGGGAGATTGCCTTTATGTGTGGTCGTTTTTTAATGTAGTGCGAGTTCACAATTGCGGTGTGACTTTCGGAATGTTTAAGGAAATCGCTCAACCGATTATCTTGGTAATTATCTCTCTGATAGTCGTTTCTTGTTTTGTTTTATACGCTAAACAAAATAAGCAATATCGATATCCTGCCGTTGCGGTTATTGCCGGAGCGATCGGAAATGTAATTGACCGTTTTCGCTATTTTTCGGTAGTTGATTTTTTAGATTTCCATATAAATGAATATCACTGGCCTGCTTTTAATATAGCTGACAGTGCTATCGTCATTGGGGTATGTTGTATAATTTTGATTTCTTATATAAAAGGTGAAAATCATGTATAGATGTTTGTGGTTACTTTGCTTTATCTGGTTAACGGCGTGTGGTGGTGGCTTCGAAAGCCAAAAAATAGATGTCGATAGTGCAAAACGCTCGTCTTTACTAGTACCTCCGAATGAGTAAAAACGTTGCTCAGTTATGAATTGATTGAGAGGTCTCATCTGTAATTTTACGTAAAAAATGTTTGGAGGTATCAATGCTATATCATCAGATAGTTGAGTCGAATTGCTTTAGAGGACGCAGTAATTTTGATTTTTTTAACGATATAACTAAGTTGGATTGTTGTTCGATAGTAAGAAAAACAGAAGATTTAGAAGCTTTGGATTCTCCTCGTTTTACAGAATGGTTAAAATTGAAAAATTTCCTGATATTCGGAACAGGTGGATCAAGCTTGTGTGGGCAAACAATTTGTTCAGCGTTAAAAAAAACAGATAAAAACATTAGATTTGTCAGCAATCTGGATCCATTCACTCTCGAAAATGTGATGTCATCTTCTGATTTTGAAAATACCGGTTTTCTTTTCATTTCAAAATCTGGAGAAACACTAGAGACCATAACTCAACTATTGTTAATTATAGAAGCGACAAGCAGTTTATCTAATTTCTCAGATAGATTTGTAATTATTACCGAAAACAAAGATTCCACACTAAAAGAATTGGCTGATAAAAATAAATTTATCTGTTTCGATCATCCAACTACCATTGGTGGACGATATTCTGTATTTTCGTTAGTAGGAATGATTCCGGCAGTAATATGCGGGCAAGATCCTCGTTCTATTCGTTCTGGAGGACGACGTGTTTTAGATAATTTCGGTAATTCTATTTATAAAATTCAGGAAGGATCGGATTTCGTATTCCAGGCAACACGCAATCATATTAGTAATCACGTGTCATTCATTTATTCTGATAAATTAACCTGTTTCGGAGCGTGGCTGGCACAGCTGTATGCGGAAAGCTCCGGAAAAAACAGTAAAGGAATTACTCCATTGACAGCAATCGGCGCAGTAGATCAACATAGCCAACTACAACTCTACTTGGAGGGCCCGAAAGATAAATGTTTTACATTTTTTTATGAAAGGCAAGAGAGATCTCCTATTCTTTCATCCAGCGGAATCCCTGATAAATTTACATATCTAGTTGGGAAAAGCATATCGACTGTTTTTGAAAGCCAATGTTCGGCAACAATGAAAACTTTGATAGATATTAATGCACATATTCGGAGAATCGAAACTCCTCCGATTGATGCCGTATGTCTAGGAGCTTTATTCATGCATTTTATAACCGAAGTAATATGCGTATGTATGCTTATGGATGTAAATCCATTTGACCAACCTGCGGTTGAAAAAGGAAAAATTATCACCAAAGAGTTATTGGAATCAAAATGAAAGTACAATTTGACAAATTACATGGATTGGGAAATGATTTTGTATTCCTGGATACCGATGAGATGGAATCTGTCTCAAGATTACCATCGAAATTTTATCGATTTATAAGCGATCGAAAGCTCGGAATAGGATGCGATTTGGTTGTAAGATATTGTGTCCGAAACAGCAAAGTCGAAGCAGAATTTTTCAATCAAGATGGCTCCTCAGCAGAAATTTGCGGCAACGCTTGTCGATGCATGGGAATATTACTTCATAAACGCATTGGCATTTCACAATTTACGATCCATGTTGGAAGCAAACAATATGAGGTTTCTATCAATAATAATTTGGTGTCCGTAGATATGGGAGTTCCATCATTTGAGCATTCCTTGATAGGAATATCTGACGTATCCATTAACGTTTGTGAACTGAAAGAATACCTATCATCAGATAGTCGCTTTTCTGAGGCGTGTGCTGTATCAATCGGTAATCCTCATTTGATATTGTTTGCGAATCAATCATTATCCATTAATGACATGCTCGAAATCGGAACAAGTTTGGAGAGCCACGCCCTATTTAAAAATAGGATTAACGTTTCTTTTGCTGAGATACAAAGCGAAAAACAAATAAAATTATCAGTCTTTGAACGAGGTGTGGGCTTAACATCGGCATGTGGCAGCGGGGCATGCGCAACGGCATTTGTATCTTTTTATCTCGGGAAAACAGAAAAAAATCTCAAAGTTTTGCAACGCGGCGGTGATTTAGATATTTCTATTGATAACGATTCTCACGTTACACAAACAGGAGAAGCAACCTACGTATTTCATGGGGAAATCGATATATGATCGTAAAAATTTATACTGATGGAGCTTGCAGCGGTAATCCAGGCCCCGGTGGTTGGGGTGCGGTTATCGTTTCAGATCAAGGCGAGCAGGAATTGTCTGGAAAAGAATCTAATACAACAAATAACCGTATGGAACTACTTGCGGCTATCAGTGCTTTAAAATTTCTGAAAAATCCGGAAGAAGTTGAATTGTTTACCGATAGCACTTATGTAAAAAATGGTATTACATCATGGATTAAAAATTGGCAACGAAACGGATGGAAAAATTCCGAAAAAAAGCCGGTAAAAAATAAAGATTTATGGCTGGAATTGCTTGAACAAACTGCACGTCATCGCATAATTTGGAAATGGGTGAAAGGGCATGCGGGAGATGAGCTAAATGAAAAAGCGGATAATTTAGCGAGGAATCAGTGTCAATCAATCTGATAGGGCTTCCATTTACTGAATTCAAACTGTTATTTGAAAATTACGGATTAACAATCTTGGATGCAAAAAGAGTTTTTCCCTGGATTCATAAAAAAAACGTGGCGTCATTTGATGAAATGAGCGATGTCCCCCTCTCGGTAAGAACAACATTATCTCAAAAATTTACATTATCGCGTGGCAATTGCATCGCCATAAAAAAATCAAATGATGGAACGGAAAAAGCTATACTGCAATTTTCTGATTCATCGTGTATAGAAACGGTTTTTATTCCTGATGATAAAAGGAATACAATTTGTGTATCATCCCAGGTCGGATGTGCAATGGGGTGTAAATTCTGCCACACCGGCACGCAAGGATTTACACGAAATTTAACATCCGCTGAAATTATGGCTCAAGTGTTATTTTGGAAAGATCAATATCAAATCTCCAATATCGTATTTATGGGAATGGGAGAACCGTTGCTTAATTCTGAAAATCTGTTCAAAGCATTAACATTGTTGTTGGATAAAAAACTCTATAATTTTTCCAGACAAAAAATTACAGTATCCACTTGCGGCATAATTGAACCTCAACTGCTGTCGTTGGCAAAGTTTGGTGTGAAATTAGCGATATCATTACATGCGCCTATAGACGAATTAAGAACTGATCTAATGCCAATTAATCGCAAATACAAATTATCTGAAATTATATCAGCAGCTAAGCAGTATAAACTCAAAAGCAATACAGAGTATGTTACTTTTGAGTATCTGTTACTGAAAAATGTAAATGACTCATCGAGTCATGCAAAAAAATTAATACCTTTATTACATTCAATACCCGCAAAAGTAAACTTAATTACTTATAATGATTGGCCGGAAGCAAATTTTTATCGATCAGATCGAACTCAAGTTGAAAAATTCGCAAAAATCTTGACGCAAAGTAAAATTCGAACGATAATCCGTAAATCTCGAGGAGATGATATCCTTGCTGCCTGCGGACAATTAAAATATGAAACATGCTCTTAAAGAATTTAAACATGTTTTCAAATATTCACTCTTTCTTAAATAATTTTTGATAGAAATTAATTAACATAGTAAGGAGAGAGAAATGAAAAAAACATTGTTAATCTTTAGTTGTTGCTTCTGTATATCTGTGTTAGATACTACTTGTTCACTTGATGTAGATCACGAAACACGAAGCAAGATTTTTCAAGACAAAGATTATACAGAAAATGACGATGAACAAATTCAAGAAGAACTGAACGATGATAATGATGAAATAAAAGATGAAGAAAAGAAAAAGAGTAAAAAAAATAAAACTGAAAAAAAAATAAAAAAACATAAGAAAAAGGCAGAAGAACACGAAAAAAAAGCAAGAAAACATCGAGAAAAAATAGACGAACTTAAACAAGACAAAAGGGAAGATGATGATGGCGATAAAGTAAAAGATCAAAAAAAGAAGAAAACTAAAGGAAAAAAATCAAAAAAAAATAAGAAAAAATAATCATCAACTAATGTCGGCATCGAAAAGCTGAGTGCAAAATCGGTGTCGACAAAAAAAATCATGATAAAAAACTGTTACGATTTTTGGCAATCGCAAACAAATAACAAAAGCACTATGGTATATTTTACCGCTGCTAGGTTCGTTTGTCTAAGTCACTTGTAATAAGCGATTCCGTCGGGTAAAATTTCGCGTATTTATGGAGGTTGTTGTGGTATTAGAAAAAGTTAGTTTTGCAAATGTTCCCGAAGAAAATTCATCAATTGTAGTGGGAGTTTATGAGGGTGGTCGTTTAGCTTCAAACGCACACCGCATCGATGACTCACTTCTGGAAATTATCAAAAAGAATATTTCTGTTCGAAAATTTGAGGGCAAATTCGGCGATTCTTTGTCGTTTGTATCAGATTCTGAAATTTATAATAACATTATCTTGATTGGCCTGGGGAAAAAGGACACTAAATTAACAGAGGTTCAATTTGAAAAGTTGGGTGCAAAAATTTTCTGTGCAGCTTCTTTCCTTGATGAAACAGTTTCAGTGTTATTATCCAAAGACGATTTTTCGACTTCATCTGAAGATTTTTTGCTGCGGCTGGGCTTTGGTTCATTACTGAAATCATGGTCGTTCGACAAGTATAAAACCAAGAACGAGAGCAAACAGAGATTAAGGCAAATTGTTTTGATTTCAGATAATGCCTCCGAGCTAGCTCAGAAATTCAATTCATTTCAAAAGCTGTCAGAAGGTATATTTTTAGCCCGCGAGGTGATATCTGAACCGGCAAATGTTATTTATCCTGAAACATTGGCACAGAGAGCAAAAGAAGAGTTAACACCTCTTGGTGTTGAAGTTGATATCCTCGAAACAGAAAAAATGCAAGAATTGGGGATGCATGCATTACTGGGGGTAGGTCAAGGTAGTATTCACTCTCCTCGTCTTGCAGTACTTCGTTGGAATGGCTCATCGAATAAAAATGATCAGCCAGTTGCTTTTGTCGGAAAGGGCGTAACATTTGATAGTGGCGGTATCAGTATCAAACCTGATGATGGTATGCATGAGATGCGCTATGACATGGCAGGCTCAGGGGTGGTATTAGGATTAATGAAGGCTATCGCATCAAACAAGCTTCCGGTAAACGTTGTCGGAATTATGGCGTTAGTCGAAAACATGCCGTCAGGCTCTGCGCAACGCCCTGGGGATGTGATAAAATCGATGTCAGGTCAAACAATAGAAATCATGAGCACAGATGCTGAAGGTCGACTGATTTTGGCAGATGCGTTGTGGTATGCTCAGGAAAAATATAATCCCAAAGCAATCATCGATCTGGCGACTTTGACCGGGGCAATTGTTGTCGCTTTAGGGCACGAATTCGCGGGACTATTCTCGAATTGTGATGATCTAGCAGATCAAATTAAATTGTCAGCGATAGAAACAGGAGAAAAAGTTTGGAGAATGCCTTTAACGGATCATTTCGACAAATCTATTGATTCAGATATTGCGGATATGATGAATTTAAGCAAAAGGGGTACGCGTGCAGGTGGTACAACCGCTGCACAATTCTTGCAACGCTTCGTTAACGGAAAAAAGTGGGCTCATATCGATATTGCCGGCGTTGAAACCTGTAAAGACAATCTTTTTATATGTGCAAACAATGGCGCTACCGGATTTGGAGTGCATTTGTTGTATGATTTATTAGAAAAGAATTATATAAAATAGGATTCAACAAAGATGGAGCTGGGTTTTTATCAAGTTAGTCATGGAAACTTAGCTTCATCTGCGGTTAAATTACTGGAAAAAGTTTATTTAACGGGGAAGAGATGTATTTTTTACAGCCCAATGGTTGAGCGAGTTCGATTGATTGATAAAACTTTGTGGACTTTTTCTACAAATGCATTTATTCCTCACGGAGATAAAAGTCTTGGTTTTCCAGAAAAGCAACCGATTTATTTTACATCAGAAATTGAAAATCCGAACAATGCTACAGTTGCTGTATTAGTAGATACATTGGATTATAAAGTATGGCCCTATAAATTCGAAAAAATGTTATTCATTTTTGAAGATTCCGCTTTAGAAGATACGGTAAAGGTAATGTATAAAGGCTTGCAAACTTGTAAAGAAAATGTAAACTACTGGAGGCAATCCGCAAAGGGTTGGGAAAAAGTAAATTAGAGGAAAATATGGCTTTACAGAAAACACTTTCTATTATTAAACCAGATGCAGTCGCAAGAAATTTGATTGGTAGTATCGATGCAAGATTTGAACAAGCAGGATTGCGTATCGTTGCAATGAAGCGCATTCAGCTGACAAAAGAGCAAGCTCAAGCATTTTATGCATGCCATAAAGAGAGAGCGTTCTACGATAGCTTGTGCGATTATATGTCATCCGGTCCTGTCGTTGTGCAAGTTTTAAGCGGAGAGGATGCTGTGTTGAAAAATAGAGAAATCATGGGAGCAACGAATCCTGCAAACGCAGAAATTGGCACTATTCGTAGAGATTTCGGTGAAAGCATTGAACACAATGCCGTTCATGGGTCTGATAGTCCTGAAAATGCAGAAATAGAAATAGCTTTCTTTTTCAGCAAGGCGGATATAATTGATTAATTGATGAAAAAGAGCCTTTTTGCGTTATTGTTCGTGTTTTGTTTTGCGTCGAATTGTTCGTGCGAGTATGATAGCGTTGATGAAATTTCGGAAAAAATCGTTGATTCCGATTTGATTCGAGCGAAGCAAAAGGCGCTAGATGCGGCAAAAGCAAGAGGATTTCAAGAGTTGATTGTATTACGATATCCGGAGGCTGAATCTGTCAGAGAAAAAGTAAATTCGAATCAGATTCAGCGATGTATTTTTGATTATTCTATCTCAAATGAGAAAATGGCTGGAAATTCTTACAGTGCAAAGTTTTCTTTCAGATTTGATAAAAAAAGGGTAAATACTCTGTTAGCTGAGTATGGAATAAAAATTTCTGATAGCAGTGAATCTCCTCTCTCAGATTATTCTTTGATAGCTATATATCGCGCAGATTATCCTGCTTGCCAAGATATTCTTACATCGTTTACCGTAGTTAAGTTTTCGGGAAAGCGGATAGTTCTAAAAATTAACAAAAGTCAGAAATCTGTTTTATTAAAACATCGCATAAGATTTGCGTCCGTAAATGATTAGATGGGTTCCCAATATTTTATCATTTTTCCGAATTCTTCTATCATTTATTTTTGTGATTATGTTCTTTTGTAAAAATTTTACATTGTCTTTGTTTATCTTTGTTGTTGCTGCTTTATCGGATTTCTTCGATGGTTACATAGCAAGAAAGTTAAATATTTGTTCTAAATTCGGTGCAATGTTAGATCCGGTTGCCGATAAGATTCTGATATCTATGACTTATGCTTCATTTTATTATGCTGAATTTACTTCTTTGTATCTGACCACATTAGTTATTGGAAGAGATTTATTGATTTTATTTATAGTATTGATCTGCTTAATTTCAAATGTTCAAATGAAATTTTCTCCGTTATTATCAAGCAAAATAAATACTACTATCCAATTGATATTCGCTATTGCGCTTTTAACTTGTAAGTCAGTATCCATCAATATATCATTAGATATGCTTGAATGGGTTGTGAGTTTATCGACAGTATATTCAGGAATAGAGTATGTAATTAGGTATCGATGGATCAAAGATGAGCTATTTAAATAAAAAAGTCTTAGTACTCGGAATTTTGTTGTCGTTTACATTGTTGTTTTTTTATGTTTTTTCCTCGACTTGTTATCCTTTTGTCGTCGGTTTTATTTTAGCCTATCTGTTTGTTCCATTGATAGATTTGTTGTCATTGAAAATCAATCGCTCGCTAGTTTGTGCAATTTTTTCGTTATTATCCATAACCGTATTCATTTTCGCAGGATTTGAAATATTACCGAAAATAAAAGACTATATCGTGTATATCGCAGAAAAATTTCCTGAATACTATACGAATTTTTGCAATTTTTTTGATAACCTATTTTTATCAAATAGCTCTGAGCTGTATCGAGACTATATCGACAGCATAAGGATTGCTACGCAAAAATATCTAAACCAACACGCCGACATTATATCATCTGTTATACAAGGATTAATGGCTCAAAAAAATACAATCGCTTCATTCATTTCATTTTTCATTATAATGCCAATCTCATTTTTTTATTTTTCTCGAGATTGGAATCTTTTTTCATCCAAAATATACGAATTTATTCCTCTGCGACAGCACGGCATATTGAATACGATTTTTTCTGTCATTCGCAAATCTTTGTTTAGCTTTATTCACGCTCAGTGCTATGTTGTTGCGATCCTATCCGTGTATTATGCGGGAGTATTGTTTGTTCTCGGAATTCCCAATTCATTATTTTTAGGTATTTTATCAGGGACTTTTTCGTTTATCCCTTTTATAGGTGCTCTTTTAGCCGGATTTCTCATTATTTTCGTGTCGATTCCTTATTTTTCATTGACAACATTATGCGTATTTATTATTGCTTATTTTATAGGGCAAATATTTGAAGGATACATACTATCGCCTAAGTTTGTGGGGACAGGTACAGGACTTCATCCGCTTTGGATACTATTTTCTTTTTTTGCCGGGTATCAATTGTTGGGAGTAATCGGCGTTTTGATTGCGATTCCAGTAATAGCTATTTTCAGAGGCATTATTAACTTACTTCTTCCCCAATTTCATGCAAGCCAGGTGTACAAACAATGACATCCCAAGAAGTATTCGATTTTCATAAAGTCGAAAGTTTAAATTGGCATGATTTTATCGAAAGTGATGAAAACTACGCAGCGCTATCAACACTAATGCAATGGCCGCATTGGAACAACAACGGAGTCATTATCACTGGAAATAAAGGAGTCGGAAAATCTCATTTATCATCACTTTGGGCTCAATCTGCGCACGCAGTGTACATTCTAAAAGATAGCATAAACCACGATCCGCGAGATTTATTTGAAAGTGATTGTAATTTTATATTAGATGGCATAAAAAATTTTTCAGATCATCAGGATTGGCTATTTCATTTTTACAATATCGCTCATGAAAAAAATCGTTCATTTTTAATCATTGACAGATTATCCCCTCATTTATGGGGCTTATCGTTAAAAGATTTAAAATCAAGGTTGCTGTCTCTGTCTCATGTTGAAATTCAGGATCCGGGCGATGAGTTACTATTTAAAATTACAAAAAAAATAGCCCATGATTATGAAATCAGTATTTCGGATGATGTTGTTACATATATTCTAAAAACCAGCGAACGTAACGTAAGTACAATTTCCGAAATTCTTAGGATGCTAGATAAATTATCTTTGCAAGAAAAGAGAAATATTTCGCTTAGATTGGTTCATCGATATTTGCAAAAAAATCACTAGTTGTTGCCTCTGGTCCACTTTACAGCATTAAGTAAAGGTCCGTACAGATCTTCATCTTTAGAAATATTAATGCTTTCAATATCCTGAAGAGTTGGTATCGACTCTGTAAACTTTATATGAGGCACGTTAGTCAAAATAGCTATGGGCGTTTGCTCATTACCTTCTCCCATAGCAAAAACGGCAGATACAGCTAAAGCATCAACAATATTAACTTGTGTAAATTGCAAAGGACGACCATACAAATCAGGTTTATTAACGTAAGAATACACCGGTTTGAATCCACACCAACTGAGCGCAATACCGGTAACACCACGTCGCATCATTGTTGTATGACTATCAGTAATAATTATTCCAAGATCAGATATTTGATTTTTTTCTTTTAAATAATTCCAAATATAAGCTGCAGAATCCCATACATTCTTAGGATATAAAATGTATGAATCATTTGCATTGGATTCATCTATACCGGCAGAAGGAATTAACAAATTATTCTTTATCGTCAAGCACATGCTGAACGGATCATCATCACGATGCAAATCACATATTTCATCTGCTTCTTGCTCTATTAATTGTCTTTTACTGATATCTTTTTTAGAAACATAGCGTCCTTCACAAAAACTGATGATTTTTGAAGTAATCGCAACAATTGTTTTTTCGTTTAAAGGTGACAAAATATCCAATACTGAATCGATATTATCATTAAACTCAACTCTAGGTGTCTTAATTGCTAGAACTTGCATAGTACCTCCATTCAAGACTCTAGCCCTTTATCGCTCCTGCGGTTAGGCCTGATATAATTCTTCTTTGGAAAATAATAACCAAAACAATTAACGGCAAAGTCACTAACACACTTGCTGCCATGATTAAGCCATATGGTACTTCGTGCTGGCTAGCCCCACTAAACAACGCTAATGCAACAGGAACAGTCCGAGCTTGACTGGTTAGAGTGAATGTTAGAGCAAATAAGAATTCATTCCATGCAGCAATAAAAGCTAATAACCCTGTAGTAACAATTGCGGGGCTTAATATCGGCAAAAATACCTTTAACAAAATCGTCCTCTGACTTGCTCCATCCATGATTGCGGCTTCTTCTATATCTTTAGGGATGTTATTCATAAAATTCGTTAACGTCCAAAGGGTGAAAGGAACAGTGATTATCATATATGCTAAAATCAACGCCGACTTTTCATTATAGATATCTAAGACGCGTATCAGTTCAAACATTCCCGATAAAACAGCTACCTGAGGCAAGGTATTAACGCTTAAAGCAATCATAAGTATTCTTTTTCGACCGGGAAAATTGTGTCTTGCCAAGGGATATGACGCAAACAAACAGACGAATAATGATAAAAAAGCCGTACATGTAGCGACAACAAATGAATTCCAAAAAGAATACAAAAATGTGGTATCACCACAGACTTCCTTATAATTTGAAAAACTAATTTCAGTCGGCCATAAATTGGTAGAGAAGATATGTGCACCATCTCGTAGCGAAGAAACAATCGCCCAATAAAATGGAAATAGGCAACCGGAAGCAACCACAATGCAAAGCAAAGCAAACAAAACATTCTTCAATAATCTTTTGTATTTCCATTTGTTTTCAGACTTAATCATACTGTTACCCTTGCTTTTGCAATTTTCTCTTGTTAAACGAAATCCAAAATACGGCTAAAAACGCGATAAAAAACATTAAAAATGTTGCAGCAGCCGATCCAAACCCAACATCAGCATAATCTACCAAATGTTTTCGGGCAAAAACTGACATCGTCGCTGTCTCTGTATTTCCACTACTTAAAATATACACCAAATCGAAAATTTTGAACGTCTCAAGTCCTCTGAAAATCATAGCTACAGCAATGGTAGGTTTCATCAAAGGTAAAACAATTTTGAAAAACGTTCGCCCAAAGGGGATGCTATCGACCTCTGCAGCTTCAAAGCAATCTTGAGGCAAAGACTGCAGACCCGCTAACAATAACAATGCCATATACGGTGTTGTCTTCCACACATCTACTAAAATAATCGATAAGATGCTCAACGCATTAGAAGCAATCCATGGAATAGGGGTTTCTATCAAACCGATTTGTATCAAAATTTCATTAACAATGCCATATACATCATTTAACATCCAACCCCACATGCGAGCTGATACAATTGTCGGTATTGTCCATGGAATCAAGACAATAGCCCTCATCCATCCCCGCCCTTTAAAATTACGATGAAGAATTAACGCGATGATCATACCCAGAACAGTCTCTAAAGGTACAGCCACTACAGTAATAACGAAAGTATTTCTAACAGCTACCCACCAATCTTGATCTCTGGCCAAGTCTATAAAGTTTTCGATTCCGATAAAACAAAAATCAGAGAGATTATCTAATTCCGCATCCGTAAAACTGAAATAAATCGTTTTCAAAAGAGGCCAAGCGGCGCATAAAGCTAAAGTTACGAGACAAGGCGTTAAAAATCCCCAATCTATTATCCTTTCGTGGCGACATTTCTTTGCAATATACTCTTTATTGCTTTTCTTTTTCAATGATACATCCATTAACTAAACTCCCCACGAGTTCAAAAATTCCCGACAAGATTTTGCAATTCTTGTGAATATACTTTCTCTCTGGTGACGTTTTCTTCTTACTTGTCTATTTAAAATCTTAGTTAACTTTCTGTTAAGGCGATTTAAATATCTGGTCGCGATCTTTTCTTTATCCTTTTCGCCAACGCTTTCCGTCAATCCGGTATTAACTAAATTGAAAATTTCCGTACTTGCTCGAGGATAACTTTTTTTAAATTCGGCTGAAGGTCGTACAACTGCTCTTTCCAACGAATACTTCAGTGTAGAAAAAAATGGATTCTTTTTCAAAATCTCAGGATCGTCATACAAGCTCTTGTAAGCAGGAGCATAAGCATAAGCTGCTCTGATTTTGTGTTGTTTTTTATCAGTTAAAAACTTTATCAATTCAGCTGCAAAGCCAGCATGTTTTGAATACTTATTCAAAGCAAAAAACCATCCTCCCAGTACTCCGGAAGGTTTTCCTCCAACCGTATCACTTTTTGGTATAGCCATAATTCCAATCTTCCCAGATACAGAAGTAGAAGGATCATTCATTAGAGACCAAGCATATGGCCAACTATTCATAAACAAAGCATTACCGACCTGAAATAATCCTCTAGCCTCCTCTTCTGAATAATTTAAAACGCTTTTCGTGCTTGTATCTTCTAAGCAACGCATTAAAAACACAAATGCATTTTTACATTGGGATGAATTAACTTCCGCCTTTCCATTTACCACGATTGCTCCACCAAATGAGTCAATCAATTGCGTAAAATTACATGTTAACATTTCGAAAGCTTTTGCTTGAAACACGTATCCCACAAATCTTTTGTTTGACTCTCTTTCCTTTTTTTGAATAAGTTTTGCAGTTTCGTATAATTCTTGCCAAGTTTCAGGGGGGGTTTGATTGTATTTTTCCAATAAATCTTTACGGTAATACATTACTTCGCAATCAGTATAGGCAGGAAGTGCAACTAACCTATCATTATCGTACATACTGTTTAAAATAGCCGAAAAACAATCGTCAGAAATATTTTTAACTTCGTAAGATGTTAAATATTTTTTCAAGTCTTCCAAGTTTTCGGAAAATACTCCCAACCAAGCAATATCCATCTGCAAAATATCGACGTCGAATGTTCCGGCACCGAGCCACTGCTTATACAATGCTAAGCACTCATTACTGGAATGAGGCAACGTCACAATTTCAACTGTATTACCAGTTAAATCCTCCCATTCTTTTATCACAGATCGAAATAGTTCTAATTCTACACCTTTTGCACGACATGTAATTCGTATAGTGATACAATCCACTACATTACATAACGCGCACAACAAAGTAAAAAGAACAACTTGTTTAAAAAATCTACTCATTACTTCTTTACTATTTTCTTAGGTAAATCTACTTTTATGTGAAGCTCTTTCAATTGCGCTTGAGTAACTTCAGCTGGAGCATTCATCATTAAATCTTGAGCTTGCTGGTTCAGTGGGAAAGCAATGACTTCACGAATATTCGGTTCATCTGCTAACAACATTATCATTCTATCGATTCCCGGAGCGCAGCCACCGTGAGGAGGAGCTCCGTATTTGAACGCGTTAAACATTCCGCTAAACTTCGTCTTCACTTCATCAGCGTCATATCCTGCGATCTCAAACGCTTTGAGCATAACCGCTGGCAAATGATTTCTAATCGCACCACTTGATAATTCAATCCCGTTGCAAACAATATCATACTGATATGCGAGAACAGTCAAAGGATCTTTATTCAAAAGAGCATCCATTCCGCCCTGAGGCATTGAAAATGGATTATGACTGAAATCTATCTTTCCCGTCTCTTCGTCCAATTCATACATAGGAAAATCAACTATCCAACAGAATTCAAATCCATCTGTCAGTAATTGCAAATCTGTTCCTAACTTCTGCCTGACTTGTCCAGCCAATTTGTTCGCATTCTTTTCAGAATCACAAATAAAGAAAACAACACCATCACCCTCAAGATTTGTCTTTGTTTTCAGGACGTTGAGTTGACCTTCATTCAAAAACTTTGCAATAGGACCTTTCGCCGTGCCATCAACGAATGTAACATATCCCAGTCCCGGCATTCCTAATGACTTTGCCCAATCGTTTAACTTATCGAAAAAGCTTCTAGGTTGCTTTTCAGCTCCTGGAACAGCGACGGCTCTTACAACTTGGCCTCTCTTAACAGCTTCAACAAAAACTACAAATGTTGATTTTTCAAAAATATCACTTACATCCTCAATCAAAAGAGGATTTCGCAAATCCGGTTTATCAGAACCATAATGCAACATAGCGTCTGCATATGGAATCCTTTTGAACGGATATTGTGATACCGATTTTTTGGAATACATCTTGAAAATATCGTAAATTACCGGCTCAATAGCGGCAAACACGTCCTCTTGAGTGCAAAACGACATTTCAAAGTCTAATTGATAAAACTCTCCGGGAGATCTGTCAGCTCTACTGTCTTCATCTCTAAAACATGGAGCAATTTGGAAGTATTTATCGAATCCGGCGACCATTAAAAGTTGCTTAAATTGCTGCGGAGCTTGTGGCAATGCATAAAATTTCCCAGGGTATAATCGACTTGGGACAAGAAAATCTCGCGCACCTTCCGGAGAACTGGAGGTCAATATCGGAGTGTTAATTTCCAAAAAGCCCTGAGATTTCATTTTTTCGCGAATCGTAGAAACAACATTTGAGCGCAAAACAATATTTTTATGAATTTGCTCACGACGCAAATCGATAAACCTATATCTCAAACGAGTATCTTCTGACAAATCTGATACACTACTCACAGCCATTGGTAAGGTATCAACAGAAGACAATACTGTAAATTTATCAATTCTGACTTCTATTTTGCCTGTAAGATTTTCATTATTTTCTGTATCTTCCGACCGTTTAAGAACCTGCCCTTCTATCGTAACAATGCTTTCGAGTCGAATTTTCTCAACTTCAGAAAAAGCTGAGCTATCCGGACTTACCACGCACTGAGTAATTCCGTAATGATCTCTCAGATCGATAAATATCAGATTGCCGTGATCTCTTTTTTTGTGTACCCATCCAGATAATCTGACAACAATACCGACTTGAGAATCTCTCAATTCACCACAAGTATGAGTCCTATAAATATTCATAAACAAACCCCGACAAAAAACCAGTACATTATCTAAAAAAAAAGACAGACTTTCAATATGGATCTTTGTTGCTCTCGTGAAGATCAATCCATAATTAGATTTCTACCCAATCACTACCAAAATACTTTCACAAACCATCTGCCTTATCATTCTTTCTACAGAATTTTTTAAAGTCATTTGAGCATGTGGACAACACGAACAAGCTCCAATCAACTTAACTTTTAGAATATTATCCTTAAAATCAATTACCTCAATATCTCCACCATCTATCTGCAAACCTGGCCTGATATGATTCTCGATCACAAATTTAATCTTTTGTATGATATCTTCTTCCATCTTAATCCCTCCAAATTGTCATTTTAAAAATCAAAAATGGCTGGGAAACCTGGATTCGAACCAAGGTTGCCCGGTCCAGAGCCGGGAGTTCTACCGCTAAACTATTTCCCAACGGCAAGCACAACCATTATACATTATTCAAAATGATTTACCATAGATAGAAATGCAAATTTCTTATTTCGTTTCAAAAAATTTATCAATTACAAATACAAACCGCTCTACTGTAAAAACACATTCCATTGCCAGATACAGCTGTTTGAAAAAATTGGGTTGCGATCTTCAAATTGGATTTATAATGTCCGACGACCGTTAACTCAAACGGACAACCGGATGATATTTTTTGAGTCAAATCATCGCCTTGTACGTAGGGCGACACTAAATATATTCCTCCTCTTACCGATGAAGGGAAATTTTCCCCCGTCGTCTTGATGAAATTATGCAAATTATCTCCGCACACGATATTGACGCCGATATCATCAGCTGAAAAAAACGGTAACAAAATATTTCTTCGGATAATATTGTTAAAATTTTTTGTGGTTTTATTTCCTGCATAATCAAATGATAATTCTAAACTAATCGTATCCAGCGCGATTTGAAACACCACAATTTTTATGATTTCAAAAATAAAAAATATCAAAATAAATAATGGAGGGCCACACAGCGCCATTTCAACCAACGCTGCGCCTTTTTGAGATAAATGAAAGCGCTTAACGAACTTCCTAAACATAAGGAAATGTTAACACGCAGTTATTAATCATTAATTAACAACAATTTTTTGCAATTTGGATTATCGAATAAAATTCTTCCGTCCTCAAACTTGCACCACCAATCAATACCCCATCAACTGGATCAATACGTAAAATATCTGCTACATTAGAGGAGTCAACCGAGCCTCCGTACAGAATTTTTGCGCTGGTTATTCCCTTTATAAAAGAGACAATTTTTGCGATTTTATCCGAATCGGGAATAATTCCGGTACCTATACTCCGAACAGGCTCGTAGGCTATTATAGACTTTTCTAAATTTCTAACTTTCAAAAAACTATTAAGCTGCTTTTCTAATGCTAAGCGATAATCTTCTTGGAAATTTTCGCCTACACAAATAATGGGAATCAGATTCGCTTCAATCGCGATCTCATATTTTTTTACAAGAATATCGTCATTTTCATCACACAACCGTCGTCTTTCTGAATGTCCTATAATCACGTACGAACATCCCAAAGATCTTAGTAATTGAGGACTGACTTCTCCCGTAAATGCTCCATGTAAAGCAATACCGCAATTTTGTGCACCTAAGCAAAATCGGCAATTTTTAAACTTAAACAACAAAGGAAATGGTGGGCATATAATCAACGATTGACCAACATCAAAATCTTTCAGCTTGAAAATTAAGTTATCGCACAATTGCTCGTCACCATTCATTTTCCAGTTTGCTACAATAGTTTTCATGAAAAATCCCTTTAAATAACTCTTGCTCCATTTTACAATGGCTAATAATATTATAAGGGCTTGGTAAAGGAAATATTTGATGTTAGAGCTTATTCGCAAATACGCAAATTCGATTGTTGTGAAAGTGTTTTTAACAGTTCTTGCGGGATCGTTTTTCTTATTCTTTGGTTTTTCATACATTGTTGATAGGATCAAAGGACGTGATTACGTTATAAAAATTGCAAGTACAAAAATATCTCCTCAGGCATTCAAAATTGAAAAAATGAAAAAACTTGAGATGTTGCAAAGGATATCTCCGAGTAAAATTGATGACAGTCGCGTTATGCCAAGTATCATACACCAATTAATTTGGGAAAATATTTTGGATTTAGCCGCCAAAGAATACGGAGTAATTGTATCTGATTCTACTATGTACGATTATGTTAAAAATCTCAGCATGTTCAGAACAGAGGACGGTCATTTTAGCGCATCACATCTGCGCGCGTTTTTGCAAAAGTTACAAGTTCCGGAAGCACAATTTTTAGCATCTCAAAAAAGAGAAATTAAAAGTCATATCTTAAAAAGTCTGTTGAGATATGTTTCTGTTTTTGAAGAATTAGATATATTTCTCAATGCAGAATTTGAACAGCGCAGCTTAAATGTTGTTAAGATTGATCCGAAAAGTATTTCCATCACAAATTCACCTTCCAGAGATGATTTGGAAGAATTCTACACCTCTCATTCTGATAAGTTTATGGCACCAGAAACTCGGTCATTTAAAATATTGAGCTTTGCTGAATCCGAATTAGAAAAAGACGTTAAAGTTTTAGATAGTGAACTGCAAGATGCCTATGATTTATCAGATCAAAAAGATGACAGAAGCTTCGAAGATATGAAATCCGAGTTGTTAGCAGAAATCAAACAAGAAAAATTAAACTCGGCGATAGAGGAAATAACTCGAAAAATCGAAGATGCGTTAGTGTCAGGAAACACTGTTGAAGAAGTAGCTAAAGATAATCGTCTTAGAGTTATCGAAGTAAAAAATGTAACTTCAGAAGACACAAACATGATCAAATTACCTTACGCAAAAGATGTATTGACAGTCGCCTTTAGCACTGAAGAAAAAGAGTCTAGTTCATTTTCAGAATCGTTAGATCACAATAAAAAAATTGTGCAGTGGCTTGTTTATGTAGATCGAATCGTTCCGAAACACGTTCAAACATTTGAAAACATTGAAAAGCAAGTACGGTCTGAGTGGATTAAAGAGCAACGCCACATCAAGGCAGTAAAAATGGCCGACGAATTGATTGAATCGTTTAAGACCTCATCAAAATTTAATGCAAAGAAAGTTGTTAAAACCTCATTATTTGATCGCAAAGCACAAATTGACTCAAAAAATGACTATAAAACTTTAATTGAAAAAATTTGTGCAGATGTCTTCTTAATGGAAAAAAACAGTGCCTCATATACAGAAGTCGATGGCATGATATATGTATATTGTGTCGACAAAATTGTACACAACAAAGATCTAATATCCACCAAAAGACAGGATGGCTATGCACAATTAATATCTGAAAATGTCGAAGATTTGTATCAGCAATGGGTGGGTTATTTATCAAAAAAGTATGAAGTAAAAATTAACTATGAAACCTTAAAAGCTGTTGATAACAATTCAGATCTGAAAGCAATCGAATCTGAGATATTTTGATTGTAATCTTTCAAATATAGCCTATGCGAGAGATTTCTCTCAAGTAGGTTTTTGTTTCTTCTGAAGAGGGTGAAATTTGTTTACAACTTCCTTCAATCGCGATTTGCTTACATGAGTATAAATTTCTGTCGTTGCAATATCTCGATGTCCTAACATCTTTTTTACACTTAAAAGATCTGCCCCATGATCCAAAATATGAGTAGCAAAAGCATGTCTCAAAACGTGGGGTGAAATTTTGCCTACATCTATACCCGATAATCGAGCCATTTGCTTTATTAGTTGAAAAATCCTTTGACGTGTAATGTGCCTCGATGGGTCAACTGATGGAAAAATCCATTGAGAATCTTGATGCAACTCTCTCCATTCTGCTAGCAATGCTGAAACTTTTGAGGTTACCGGAACAATACGTTCTTTTCTTCCCTTTCCAAAAATACGAATAAATTTATTTTCTACAAAAGAACTTACCTTAAGGGAAATTAGCTCACTTACTCGCAAACCACTTCCGTAAAGCAAATACAAAATTAAATCCATACGAAGTTGTTCTTCATAAGTTGGCATACATTTGGCTGCCACTTTTAATTTTTCAATATCGGATTCACTTAAAATTTTAGGAAGAGCCCTCCCTGTTTTGGGCTGACTTATAAAAGCCATCGGATTTTTATCTATAAGTTCTTCAGCATATAAAAATTTAAAAAACTGTTTTAAAGATGAAATTTTACGTTTAATAGAAGAAACTTTGTACCCTCGAGAATCTAATTCCTTCAAATATTCTGCTATATCATCAGTTGTAATAGCATGGCTTAACGAAACTTTTTTTTCAAAATCCTCTAAATCTAAAATGTATGATTGCACCGTGTTGGTAGAAGCATTTCTTTCACTTTTTAGGCTTTCCGCAAACAATTCCAAATATTTGTGCATGATTATTTAAGGTTAATTTCCTTAATAACTTCATGCGAATTTGATGGAATACCTACAGACAAAGCAATACCTAAAATTACGATAATCACGAATCCTATTACTCCAAAACCTACAAAAAAAGATTTCATGCTCTTTACCATATTCATAAATAACTATACAATGATAGGCATTATATTATAGGTGGTAAAAAAGTACTACATGCCAAGCTATCGATTATGCAATTTTTTTCGTTATCACTGTCGTAAGTTTTTAAAGCAACGGAACTCCAAATGATTCACATACTGTTTTTTGTTGGTATCGTGATACTGTTGTCCGTTGCCGCGTTTTTATCGGGATCTGAAACAGCGATTACCGGAGCGTCTAAAGCTTATCTTTATCATCTCGCCAAAAAAGGAGATCAGAGGGCAAAACAAGTCATTACTTTACAGGAAGATATGTCGCTTTCAGTAGAAACGATTTTAGTTTTAAATCAATTAGTATCATTTTTGATTCCGGCATTTAGTACATGGTATTCCTTTGAACATTTATCTCCGACAATGGGGACTATTTGTACTTCATCCGTTGCCTTGATTATCATAGTTTATGCTGAAATTTGCCCAAAAATGGTGGCAATAAGATTTATTATTCCGTTTGCTCTTTTTATTGCTCCATGTATCACTAAAGTTTTGTCAATAATAAAACCTATAACCATTATCCTGGAAAAATGCGCAAAGTTCTCCTTAAAGTTAATCGGCGTAGACATCGATGGACAACCTGTAGAGGATCAATCTGATGAAGAGTTGCGAGGAGCCATCGAGATGCACTCTTCTGTAAGTGACGAAGAAGACGAAGTACAAAAAAGAAGTATGTTAAAGAATGTTTTGGATTTAGAGACTGTCTTCGTCAATAGGGCCATGGTGCACAGGAAGCATTTGAGAACCATTGATATTTCAATGCCTCCTCAACAAATTGCGAAAGAACTTGCTAATTGCCCATTTTCCAGAATTCCATTGTGGAGAGACAATCCAGAAAACATTGTAGGCATTCTTAAAGCTAAGACTTTTTTTCGAGCGCTAGAACTATACAGTGGAGATGCTGGCAAGATAAAAATTTCCCATTTGATCTCTACTCCATGGTTCATTCCGGAAACAACTTCGTTGCTGGATCAATTGCAAAATTTCAGGAAAAAAAGAGAGCATTTTGCTCTCGTTGTTGATGAATACGGAGATCTTCTCGGGTGTATTACTCTTGAAGATATTTTAGAGGAGATCGTCGGAGAAATCATTGACGAGTATGACAATGGAGAATTGGAAAACGATATAAAAATTCAATCTGATGGTAGTGTTATCGTAAATGGAGCCACTCCAATCAGAGATTTAAATCGACAATTCGGTTGGGACATTCCGGAAAAGACCGCATCGACTATCGCTGGTTATATCATGTACGAAGTAAGAAAAATTCCTGATGCCGGTCAGGTTTATGCCTTATCCGGATTAAGAATTGAAATTTTACGCAGACAAAGAAATCAGATTGTTGCTGTAAAATTGACACCTAATATGCAAAATGGAAATGACGCACATATCGAACAGAACAACTAGATTCATTTATAAAATAAAGTAGGCAGTTTATGAAATTCTTGGACAGGGCTAAAATTTTTTTGAAAGCAGGAGATGGTGGAGATGGTTGTTTAAGCTTTCGTCATGAGAAATTTTTAGAATATGGAGGCCCTGATGGGGGGGATGGAGGAAGAGGTGGCAGTATCTATTTTCAGGGAAGTAATCGCTTAAATACTTTGATCGATTACAGATACCAGCAGCACTTTAAAGCAAAAAGAGGTGAAAACGGTAAAGGATCCAATTGTTATGGCGCAAAGGGCGATGATCTAATTTTAAATGTACCCGTCGGAACGGAAATTTTGGACGAATTAGGTGAAATCGTGTTAGCAGATATCACCAAAGAAGGACAAAATGTTTTAATTGCGCAAGGAGGATCAGGCGGGAGAGGTAACACGAAATTTAAGTCATCCACCAATCAAGCACCTCGACGGGCTGATAAAGGAACAAAAGGAGAAGAGCTTTGGGTCTGGCTACAGCTTAAACTAATAGCTGATGTAGGGTTAATTGGGCTACCTAATGCTGGTAAATCTACATTTCTCGCTGCTACAACAAGGGCTAAACCGAAAATCGCGGATTATCCGTTTACGACGTTAATTCCACAACTTGGGGTTGCAAAAACACATGATAGTGAACTTGTTATTGCGGACATCCCAGGATTAATCGAGGGAGCACACTCCGGAAGAGGATTAGGTGATAAATTTTTGGCCCATATAGAAAGATGTAAAGTTCTTATTCACCTTATCGACGCCAATCAAGAAAATATTGACTCGATTTATCAGCAAACTCGGAACGAAATATTAATGTATCGATCTGAAATACTTCATAAACCCGAGTTGATTGTAATCAACAAAGCGGATACCATCGACGATGAGAGAGCAAATAAAATTTCGAAATTATTTATTGAAAAATACGCTCAAACACCGTTTTTTATATCAGCAATTAACCCAAACGAGAACATAAATCGTGTCTTAGAAGCTGCCTTACAACACAAGCTGGAGCAAGAGCAGCCTCCTGAAGATGACGAACAATATCAGACCGATTTTTTGTTAACATAATCCGACATTTGATAAAAACCAGGAACTTGATCAATAATCCATTTTGCGCATTTGATCGCTCCCGACGCAAAAACTGTACGATTAAATGAACGATGGCTAATGCAAATTTCTTCACTATCACTTGTAAAATAGCAAACATGATCACCTGGTATTCCACCTATTCTCAAAGAGGCGATTTGAGGATTTTTGCGTAATTGCGAAGCTAGAAATAGTGTAGTACCAGAAGGAGAATCTTTCTTTTTGTTATGGTGTCTATCAATGATGGAAATATCAAAATCTTCTAATATTGATTCCGTAGATTTCAATAGCTGAGCCATTTGATAGATACCTATACTAAAATTACTGGCATATAATATCGGCGTATCTTTTGAATATGATTTAAATTTCACAAAATCTGGTTCTGTAAATCCGGTCGTACCACAGACAACAGGTGTTTTGTATTTTGCGCAAAGCGAAATAATCTTCATAATGTTTTCGGTAGAAGAAAAATCAATAACGACATCGCTATTTTTCACTAATTTTTCAATTTCATCAGCTTTGCTTTGACGTGAAATTCCTCCAACAAATTGATTATTCATGAGCAAATTTTTTACTTCTTTTCCCATTCGACCTGAAACACCACTAATACATACCTTCATCTTGAACCCCTTAACACTTTATAATAGAATACTCATAATAGTATTTTTCTTTAGGAAAGTCATGGATAAATGTAAATATCAGCAAAAAGAGATATTGAAATTTGCGTTCTCTTTAATTCTTGCTTCATTGTCCGTCAATTTGATGTTCGTAGTAGATCGAGTAGTTCTTGGATTGTATTCTCTCACTGCGGTGAATGCTGTTAGTCTCGGTGGAAATTTTGTCGCAACGGTTAGTTTTCTCATTACAAGTGTCGCTCAAATAGCCTCTGTATTTACCGGCCAATATAATGGCCTAGGTGAATATAAAAAAACTGCACGAGCACCTTGGCAGATGTTGTATTTAGGATTGGCATCATTTTTGTTTTTTATTCCAATGGGCTTGTGGTGTGAGCATTTTCATATTTTTCCGAGTTATTGTGAGATGGATGGCCTCGTATATACGCGCATACTGCTTATGTTTATTGGGTTTCATGTAATGTCTGTAGCCGTTGCTTCATTTTTTATAGGGAGAGCTCAAAGTTACGTTGTCATATGCATTTTTCTTTTAGGTAATATAATTAATGCATTGCTGGATGTTGTCTTCGTATTGGGCGTTCCGGGAATTATTAGCCCAATGGGGGCGAAGGGGGCAGCGATAGCGACAGTAATTGTCGAATTCTTGTTTTTGGTTGCTTTTGGTGTTGTATTTTTAAAAAAAGAGAATCGCAAAAATTTTTGCACAGATGATTTCTCATTTCATCCCAGATTATTTTTGAAATGTATCAGGGTAGGTTTGCCTGTTTCATTGGGTAAATTTACAAGTTTGTTAGGATGGTATGTAATAATGTATTGTTTTGTTCATACATCGCCAGATCTAGCTACGATTGAAACCTTTGTTATGACTTTATGGATGGCATTTATCTTTTTTGCAGATGGAGCAGGACGTGCAATCACGTCATTAGCCGCAAATTTTATTGGTCAACAAAATCTACCGGGAATTGTCAGATTGTTAAAATTGTTTTTAAGATATAATGGGGTAGTCTGCGCGATGTATGCTATTCCCCTTATTTTGTATCCAAATATGATGATATCATTTTTCAGCCATGCTAACGGAGACATTTCTCATTTAATTCCTGACATAAAATTTGTCTTAATCAGTTCATGGTTAATACTGTTTACCGATGGGATATTTTACTTATTTTCCGGAGTGCTAACTGCCGGTGGAGATACAAAATTTCCGACAATCGTGGAAGTTTCCACATTGTGGTTGATGGTAGTGATCCCGACAGGGATAATGTACTTGTCAGGATCTTTGCTTTCAATTCGTCCTGTTTACACTTTAATTCCGTTAACTGGAATCATTAATATTGGGTTGGTTTATCTGAGATACAGAAAACTAAAGTGGTATAAGCAGTTAGTCGGATCTCAAAATTGATATTTGTGTTTGCCTTTTTGTGTGTTAGCATTTAATGGGTTAATGGTGGAGGTCTTATGTTTAATAATATCCTTGAAATCTTATCTTCTGCGAGTTCTCTCGATATTCTTGGTTGGTGTACGGCATGCGTTTCGTTGACGGGAGCCTTTTTGAATGCACGCAAAAAATGGTATAGTTTCATCGTTTGGATGATAGCAAACATGTCCTGGATTTTGTATGACATTTACAAAGAGTGTTATCCTCAAGCAGCGTTGTTTACGGCCTACTTATCTATGAATATTTACGGCATGTATTGTTGGAAGTTTAGAAAAACTCGGTAATAATGACTTTAAGGTCAGAGAAAATATAACGGGGAGTAGCAATGATTATTTTGGATTTTGAGAGACCTATATTCGAGTTGGATGCTAAGATACAAGAGCTGAAAAAGCTGAATACTGAAGATCTGAACATCTTAGAAGAAGTAAAAAAACTCGAAATCAAACAAAAAAAATTACTCAAACAAATTTATTCTACGCTTTCTCCATGGCAAAAAGTTCAAGTTGCTCGACATCCTGAGCGTCCAAAAGCTGTCGATTATATCAACTTTCTAATAGATGATTTTGTGCCTCTTGCTGGAGATAGATTATTCGGTGATGATCTCGCTATAACAGCAGGCATTGGTAAATTTAAAGGAAGATCTGTTGCAGTCTTGGGACAGGAAAAGGGAAAGAACACAGAAGATAGAATCGCTCATAATTTTGGAATGCCTCATCCAGAGGGATATAGAAAAGCCTGCAGAATAATGGATTTAGCAGATAAATTTAAGTTACCGTTATTAACGTTTATCGATACCGCCGGTGCCTATCCCGGTGTGGGAGCCGAAGAAAGAGGGCAAGCTGAAGCTATTGCCAGGAGTATCGAGCGTTCACTCAATTTTTCAAATCCAATTATTGCTACTATAATTGGAGAAGGGGGGTCCGGAGGAGCTATAGCACTTGCTGTAGCTAATTATGTGTTAATGCTTGAGAATTCGATATATTCCGTTATATCTCCAGAGGGATGCGCGTCTATTCTTTATCGAGAATCAGAGAAAGCTGAAGAGGCTGCTAATGCTTTGAAATTGACAGCTCAAGATTTGGCGAAATTCCACATTGTTGACGAAGTTATTCCTGAGCCTGTCGGCGGAGCGCATCGAAATTCAGAGGCTACCATAAAATCAGTAGGTGAAAGTATTAAAGCTGTATTGATGAAAGCTCAAAACATTACAGACCTAAAAGAACACAGAAACAATAAATTTTTAAATTTTGGCAGAGTAAATTAAGTGCTTAAAATAGATGTAAAAAAATACGAATCTCTAATCGGGGCGGTTGGCAACATATTAACGTGGTATGACTTCGCTTTAGTTATGCCTTTGACAGTGGTTTTGATGAGTCATTTTTTCCCAGAGAATACTTCCTATTTTGTAAAAATATTGGGCGGCTTGATAGTGTCTATGGGGTTGTTTTCCCGTCCTTTCGGAGCCATGATTTTCGGTCCGATCGGAGACAAATTCGGCCGTGAGAAAGCGATATCATTGTCTGTTTTGCTGATGGCAGTACCGACGGTAATTATTGGAATTACTCCCGATTATGAATCCATTGGAATTTTTGCTCCGATTATCGTGATTGTGTGCCGGATCTTACAGGGAATTTCGATGGGAGGAGAATACACCTCTACCATGGTCCATTTAGTTGAGAAAGCCCCTTCTAATAAACGTGGTTTTTATGGAAGTTGGACTGATGCAGGTAATCAATTAGGTGTTTTTTTGTCAGGACAGAGCATCGTTTGGCTTTATTCATTTTTTACCGGAGAAGAAGTTTACTCTTTTGCCTGGCGTATTCCTTTTTTATGCGGAATATTCCTTTTGCCATTCGCATTTCTAGTACCTAAACAAACGAAAAAGAAAAAAACAGTTTCTGAAGCGTCTATATTTTCGTTGTTACTTCATCATCAGAAAGAGGTATTTTGTACAATGGCTATCACTGCGTTTAGTGCTGTCGGATTTTATACTCTTTGGACATTTTTACCTTATTATTTGGTATCCGAACAGTTAATGTCGCTCGATGAATCGGCACTTTGTGGCGTAATGGCTTCATTGATATCTATTATATCGATTTTTGTTGCTGGATATTTATCCGATAAATATAAAAGAAAACCTTTTTTAATCCTGGGGATTGTTGGCACGTTTATTACTTGCTCAGTAATGTTTATTTTCAAGGTTAAGTCGTTTAACTACTGGCTGATTACTGAATCATTTTTCGGGTTCTTTATCGGGTTGTATTATGCAAGCAGAGCTGCGTTTTTTTCGGAATCCTTTCCAAAGCAAGTAAGATGTACGGCGGTATCGATCTCGCTTAGTGTAGCTCAAGCTGTTTTTGGAGGTTTAACTCCGGTTGTCATGGTCTGGTTAATTGATATTCCGGGTTATTTTGCATTACTACCGATATTTATTGTCTCCGTCGTAGCGTTGATTTCTTTGGCTATGTTAAAAGATCGAACGGGTGAAAAATTAATATAGGATCGATTTCATGGCGATATTGTCGGAAGAAAAAAAAAGAAGGTATCATCAGTTAAAAGAGTTACTGCAAAACTATTCTCGACAGTACTATATTTTTGACGATCCTTTAGTTTCAGATGCGGAATATGATAGCTTGTACAATGAACTGTTGGCAATTGAACAAGAATTTCCTTATTTGAAAGACAACAATAGCCCATCACAACAAGTCGGAGCTAAAATTTCGAAAAAATTTAAAAAAGTTCATCATGAAGATAGAATGCTTTCATTAGAAAATGCCTACAACGAGAATGATATTTCTGATTTTTTTAATCGTGTTCATAAATTATGTAACAAATCCGATGTGGACTTCATATTAGAGCCAAAACTTGACGGATTATCTTGTTCAATCATTTACGAAAAAGGTATTTTGATCATGGCTTCAACGCGAGGAGACGGAAGTATTGGAGAAGACGTTACATCAAATGTCTTAACCATCCAAAATGTTCCTAAAAAAATTCCTATTTTAGAAAGTGTTGAAATTCGCGGTGAAGTTATTATGCTGAAAAAAGATTTTGAAGAGCTTAATCGACAGAGAGAGGCTAATAATGAAAAACTCTTTGCAAATCCGAGGAATGCGGCGGCAGGTTCTCTGCGACAACTTGATCCTTCTATTACAGCATCAAGAAATTTGGCATTTTTCTCTTATTATGTTTCAGGATACGATTTAAAAACGCAGCAAGATGTGTTAAATCACTTGAAGCAATGGGGGTTCACTGTTTCTGAACACCTTTTATTGTGCCACGATCAAACTGAGGCTTTGCAATTCTATAAAAAAATTGAAAAACAAAGGGCTGACCTTGATTACGACATTGATGGAATAGTTTATAAAACAAATGATTTGTCATTACAAAAGATGATGGGCACGGCGACCAAATACCCGCGTCATTCTATTGCCTATAAATTTCCAGCTCAACAGGCTGAAACAACGGTATTAAATATTACGGTACAAGTAGGAAGAACCGGGAATATCACTCCTGTTGCAAATTTAAAACCTGTCACAGTTGGAGGAGTTGTCGTTTCACGCGCGACATTGCACAACAAAGATGAAATAGAGAAAAAAGATATTCGCGTTGGCGATCGAGTTGTTTTGCAAAGAGCAGGAGATGTTATCCCTCAGATTTTGCATGTAATTTCTGATGCGCGATCATCAGATTCAAAACCTTTTGAATTTCCCACGCGCTGTCCATGCTGTGCGGCTCCATTAATTCGAGAAAAAGGGGAAGTTGCTGTAAAGTGTATAAATCTAAATTGCTCTGCTCAATTAATAGAACGATTAATTCATTTTGTTTCAAAAGACGCATTTAATATCGATGGATTAGGTGAACAGAATATTAAATTTTTCTTTGATCAAGGCTTAATAAAAAGTCCCGTTGATATTTTTTATTTGGAAAATCGAAATTCAGAATTGCAGCTGGAGCAAGTAGAAGGATGGGGCAAACAATCCGTTGCCAACTTATTTTCTTCGATTAACAGATCTAAAAACGTCACACTTGACCGATTCATCTGCGCGCTAGGCATTCCTCAATTCGGAAAAACGGCCTCGAAATTAGTCGCTAAATATTTCAAAAATTACAAAAGCTTTTTGCAATCCATCGAGACGAAAAACTTATCCGAGCTGATTTCGGTAAACGGTATCGGTCTTTCAATGATTGATGATATCAAACTTTTTTTCACCGTTCCGAATAATTTGGATATTTTGAAAACACTAGGCGGTGACATTAGCAATAGAGGGTTAGTAAATGTTCAAGATGTACAAATGACTCGTGAAGGAATTTTAACAGGATTATCTATTGTATTTACTGGCACATTACAACATCTATCCAGAGATGAAGCAAAACAACTCGGAGAAAATAACGGAGCAAAGATCTCTTCTTCTGTCTCTTCAAAAACTGCATTTGTAGTTGTGGGAAAAAATGCTGGCTCCAAATTAGAGAAAGCAAACGAGCTTGGAGTGAAAACAATATCCGAAGAAGAATTTCTTAAAATGATGAAAAAAACAATCTGAAAACCTTCTCAAAGATATCGTGTTTGATTCAGTTTTAAGCCATGCTGTTCCAATAGGGTTGTTGGAATAACTTCCAGAAGACACAAATTATCTTTAAATTTCACTTGGAAACCATAAGTTGCGTTAGGTCACAATAACTCATCATTATACAGCTTAACTGTAGCTTATTTATATAAAGATAAAGCAAAAACTCTCTCGTGTTAAAAGCTCATTGGGCCTCATGTTTCTTTGTTATAAACCTATACACGCTTGTACATCACTATTTACACTTATCTCTCTATTATATAGAATGGGCACGGGGGTTTTATGCCTTTATAAGTTTAGGTTCACTGATTGAGTCAGTGGTTTGTTGTATGGTAAGGAGCATTAAGGGAGTTTATGCTTTACGATTATGAGTTAATTATCGCAGAATTTGCCATTTTTTCAGCGTTGTTGCTAGTTTTTAAATTGCTTGGTCAGATTACTGAATTTAAGAGAGTTCTTTGGCTCGCTCCTTACAAAATTAATGGAGTATATTATGTCAAAAAAAATGTTAATAGATGCGGCGCATCCGGAAGAAGTAAGAATTGGTTTAACATCAGATGGAAAATTAGATAAATTTGATTTTGAAACAGCGTCTAAGACGCAGGTAAAAGGAAACATATATCTTGCGAAAGTGATAAGGGTAGAGCCTTCTTTACAGGCTGCTTTTATTGATTATGGTGGGAATCGTCATGGTTTTTTGAGTTTTAGTGAGATTAGCCATGATTATTTTCAGATTCCCGTTGGCGATCGTGAAGAATTGGATGCGCATCTGCAAAATGCGATAGCGTCTTACGCGGCGGAAACAGAACAAAGCATTGATGATCTGGAACCAAAAGAAATTGCAAAATTGCGCTATCAGTTTTATAGGAAATATAAAATTCAGGAAGTAATAAAAAAACGGCAAATTATGTTGGTTCAAGTCACAAAAGAAGAACGAGGAAACAAAGGTGCTGCCGTCACGACATATATTTCTCTTGCGGGCAGGTATTGTGTTTTGATGCCTAATACTGCAAAGGGTAGCGGAGTTTCCAGAAAGGTGACCAACTCCACAGATCGTATGAAGCTAAAGAAGATAGTATCGGGACTTTCTGTACCAAATGGAAGTGTTGTGATTCGCACGGCCGGTGTTGGACATACGAAATCCGAAATTACGAAAGACTTTGATTATCTTACTAAATTGTGGAATGAAATCAGGGAAACAACATTGCGGGCTATTGCACCTTGTTTAATTCATGAAGAGTCTAGTCTTATTAAGCGTTCAATTCGTGATATGTACACTAAAGATATTGATGAAATCGTAGTGGAAGGTGAAGAAGGATATAAAACAGCTAAAAACTTTATGAAAAAGTTAATGCCTAGTCATTCGAAAAAGGTAAAATTACATGATGATTCCGACTTTCCTCTTTTTAGTAAGTACAAGCTGAATGAACAAATTAATCAAATATATTCTACCAGGGTGGATTTACCATCCGGAGGGTACATCATTATCAACAATACTGAAGCTTTGATATCAATTGACGTTAACTCAGGAAAATCCACAAAGGAACGTAATATTTCCGGGACAGCATTAAAAACTAATTTGGAAGCTGCTGTAGAGATAGCAAGACAGTGCCGACTCAGAGATCTTGCGGGATTAATAGTCGTTGATTTTATCGATATGGATGAAAAGCGCAACAATTCCCAAGTGGAAAAACAAATGAGAGAAGCGTTGCGTAGTGACAAAGCGAAAATTCAGGTTGGAACTATCAGTAATTTTGGCCTATTGGAGTTTTCACGTCAACGATTGAGGTCAAGTATCGTCGATGCAAATATGGTGAATTGTCCTTATTGCAGAGGAACTGGCTTTATGTGGACTGATGAGTCATTATCTGTTCAGTTATTACGTAAAATTGAAGAATCTTGTTCGGGAAAGAATATAAAAGAGGTTAAGGTAACTTTATCACCAAATGTTGCCTTATACTTGTTAAATTGTAAAAGACCATTTTTATCAATGATAGAGTCTCGCGGAAATTTAAAAATTTATTTTAACACTGATTCTGGCATTGCTCCGGTGGATTTTCGCATTGAACCAGTTGTAGAACGACAGATGGTTAACGAAGTAAATGCCGATGATTCCATCGTTGATGCAAATGTTCAAGATTCAGGCGAGAGTGTCGTTGATACTGAAAAAAAGTCTTCTCGTAAAACAACTCGGATTTCTCGCGAAAAAAATTCAAAAAAAGTTGAAATAAAAATTGATGAACCAAAAAGTGAAGCACTAAGTGATGATGAGTCGCCACAAAACGAAACAAAGGTTAAAACCGTAAAAACAGTATCCAAGAAGAAAGGGAATCCGTCTCCGCGTAAAGAAGAAGATACTTCGTTGACGGCTGATAGTCATGATAATGTCGAAAATCAGTCTGTTATGTCAGTTCCAGTAAAAAAGACAAGTAAAAATTCAATTATGCAAAGGAGGGAGGGCTCAATTGATGGAAGTCGGCGACAAACTCGCAAAAAAAGGGAAAATGAAGAGGAAAATCAATTAAACAAATCGTTGACTGAAAAAATTGTCGAACCTGGAATGAAGATGAAATCTTCTGCTAAATCTTTGGAGCAAAAACCGGAGTTGAAAGAAGGCAAAGTGGATTTTAACGCTTTTAGTTTTATCGATGAACATCAAAAAGAATTAACCAATAAAATGTTGGAATCATACAGAGTAAGCAATAATGGGCAATTAGATATGCCTGAAAACTTTGATGAACCTAAAAAAAAGACAGGCTGGTGGCAGCGATTATTGAAAAAGTCTTAAAAAAAGAATTAGGGAAGTTGATATGTCGATTAAGGTTAGATTTGCACCGTCTCCAACAGGGTTACTGCATGTGGGAAATGTTCGAATTGCTACATTAAATTATCTATTTGCAAAACATTTCGGCGGTAGTTTTGTTTTACGCATTGATGATACGGATAGAGAAAGGTCTACGCTGGAGTCTGAAAATCAAATTATTGATGATTTGAAATGGTTGGGCTTGCATTGGAATGAATTCTATAAACAATCTAACCGCATGGACCAATATAACTCCGCTATGGAATATTTAAAGAGTATCGGCAGAGTGTATCCGTGCTATGAAACAAAAGATGAATTGTCATTAAAAAAGAGAATTCAGTCAAGCAAAGGGATTCCTCCGGTTTACGATCGCGCGTCATTAAGATTAACAGAATCAGAAATTGCGAAACTTGAAGCGAAAGGTGTACAAAAATATTGGAGGTTTAAACTGAATGATCAGTCGGTTGTAGAGTGGAGCGATCTTGTTCATGGGACAATATCTATACCATTAAATAGTATCAGCGATCCGATTTTGATTAAGCCCGATGGATCTTATGTTTATACTTTTGCTTCCGTTGTGGATGATATTAATATCGGAATTACTCACATTATCCGTGGAGATGATCACATAACCAATACCGCTGCACAAATTGATATTTTTAGAGCAATTTCCGAAAAAAATCCGGAGTTTGCGCATGTTCCATTATTATCTGCATTTGACGGTCAAGAAGTTTCGAAGAGAACCAGCTCTTCTTTAAGTATGGTAAATCTTCGAAGTATGGGAATTGAGCCTCAAGCTATATTAAATTTACTGGCGACCCTTGGTACTTCAAGCAATGCAAATTATAACGATACTCTAGATGATTTGATTTCAAAGTTTTCGTTTAAGAAAATGAGCCTATCATCTCCTAAGTTTAACGTGGATGACGTTAAGCAGTTATCTAAAAAAATTGTCGCAAATAAGTCTTTTAAAGATGTTGAAAGCTACATTAAGCCTCTTGATATCGGAGATAAATCTGAGTTGTTTTGGAACACAATCAAGGGAAACATAACCACAGTTAACGATATTTCGTTTTGGGCAGAGGTTTTCTTTAACCCTTTAAAAGTTTGTTGTGAGGAAAAGGATTATGTTCGGCAAATGCTTGATATTCTCACCGTTGACATAAGTTACGATGAATGGTTGCAACAGTTGAAAACTACAACAGGGCGGAAAGGAAAAGACCTGTTTCATCCGATTCGCGTAGCACTTACCGGCCGAGATAAGGGGCCAGAGTTGAAAAAAATATTTGAGTTATTAGGATATCAAGCCATAAAAGCCAGGTTGGAGAATAATCTGCGATGAAGACGTTGTCTTTATATAATTCCTTAACAAATGCAATTGAAGAATTTAAACCTATCGATTCCGAACATGTGAAAATGTATGCTTGCGGGCCAACGGTGTACGCAAGTCCGCATATAGGAAATGCAAGACCATTAGTGATTGTTGATGTGTTATTCAGAGTACTGCAGCGTTTGTATAAAAGAGTTTCGTACGTTAGAAATGTTACTGATGTAGATGATAAAATCAACAAGAGGGCACAAGAAAGGGGTATTTCTATTCGACAATTAACGGATGAAGTACTTGCTGAATTTCATAGAAATATCGAGTTCCTTAATATTTTGCCGACAACGGTTGAACCCAGAGCAACTTTTCACGTTCCTGACATGTTGCAATTTATTCAAAGATTGGTGGATAAAGGTTTTGCATATCAATCTAACGGCCATGTATTGTTTCGAGTAAAGGCGCTAAATCAATACGGTATGCTATCCAAACGATCGGTAGAAGACATGATACCTGGCAGCCGTGTGGAGATTGCATCGTACAAGGAGGATCCGCTGGATTTTGTTTTGTGGAAACCATCCAAAGAAGGGGAACCATTTTGGGATAGTCAATTTGGTGCGGGACGTCCTGGTTGGCATATTGAGTGTTCGGTAATGAGTTCAAAATATCTTGGAAAATGTTTCGATATTCATGCGGGCGGGCAAGATTTAATATTTCCTCATCACGAAAACGAAATAGCTCAAAATTTTGGGGCATTCGGATGTTTGATGGCAAATTACTGGATTCATAATGGATTGTTATTGGTAGATAATCAGAAAATGTCGAAATCCGTTGGTAACATTATCTCGTTGAAAGATATTTTAGGGGTTTATGATGGGGAAATTGTGCGTTACGCACTGCTGTCATCTCACTATCAAAAGACATTAAATTGGACAGATCAGTTAGTTTTGCAAGCGAAGCATGCTTTAAATCGAATGTATGGAGCTTTGAGTTTACGCAAGAATATTATTGTTGAATCGGCTGTTCCGAATTCTGTATTGGATGCATTGTGTTCGAATTTAAATACTCCGCTGGCACTATCTCAAATTGGACAAATTGTGGATCAAATTTTCAAATCGTCGGATCAGAACGAAATTGATGAATTGTGCACACAACTAAAAAATAGTGCAAATTTGCTTGGATTATTACAAAGAACAAATTGGTTTAAACAAGCAACAGAGATACCAGAAAAAGAAATTGAAAAATTGATCTTTGAAAGAAATTTGGCTAAGCAAAAAAAAGACTACGCAAAAGCCGATGAAATAAGGAATCATCTGTTATCAAAGCATATAAAAATCGAAGACACAAAAAACGGTACGACCTGGAAAGTGTGTTGATTACAAAGCGTTTACGCAAATTGTAGATGAGCTTAATATTTCAGTAATTTTTGTTTGGTATATTCAATGTAAACTGATCGTATTGAGACGTAGTGGGGTGGCGCACAATAATGGGCAATCTAAACAAAAATTACATATTGTGGAGTGTTTTAATAATTTCACTTGCTCTCTTTTGTTGCCGTCGTTTCTTTAGTGATGACGTAAAAAAACAATTGATTAACAAGCAAACCACCATCGTAAATGTAGAAAAAGTTGTTTTATCCAAAACAAACATGGTACTAGACTTTGTAGGTACGGCTGTTTCAAATGAGGCTGTTAACATTACTTCCAACATTACCCAAAAGGTCGCTAAAGTAAATTTTTCCGATTGTGACTTTGTAAAAAAAGGAACTCTATTGGTTCAATTAAATGTAGAAAAATTAAAAACTCAACAAAAACAAGCTGAAATAAATTTACGAGAACAACAAAGAGAATTTTCTCGTCTTTCAGCTTTAAAAGCAAAAAATGTTGTAGCCTCAAAAGATTACGATGCTCAGCATACAAAACTTCAAGACGCACAAGCAAAGCTTGACGAAGTCATTGAAGAAATCAAAGAAGGTAGCATAACTGCACCATTTGACGGGATATTAGGATTCAGACAAATCAGTGAAGGAGCCCTTTTGACCTCAAACTCTGTTATTACAACTATCGATGATATTAAACAAATTAAGGTAGACTTTGCAGTTCCGGAAAAGTATTTTTCAATGATTCAAAATGGCAACAAGATAAAGGTAACTTGTATAGTTGTTCCGAATAAAATTTTTGATGGGAAAGTAATTGCCATGGATCCACGAATTTCTGAAGGAGCTCGCAGTATCTCTGTACGAGGATTAATTGAAAATGATGGATATTTTTTGAGGCCAGGTATGACGTTAAATATTTCAATGGAAATTTTGAATCGGGATGCCATTATGATTTCAGAAAAAGCAGTTTTTAATGTGGGAGAAAAGCATTTCGTATTTGCTTTAATTGAGAATAATAAAGTAAAACAAATGCCTGTTGAAATTGGGCAACGGCAAAGAGGGACTGTGGAAATTCTTTCGGGTTTAGCTGAAGGAGATTGCGTTGTTACGGAGGGAGTTACAAAAATTTCGGATGGAGATAAAGTTGAAGTCAGGTGATGTATGAGTGTATGTAATGTTTCCATAAGAAGACCGATTAGTACTATTGTTTTGATGATTTTTATTGTACTGTTCGGATATCTTAATTTGAAAAGAATAGGCGTCCGGGAGTATCCGAATATCGAAATTCCTACGATTTCAATTTCCACAACATACACAGGAGCATCAGCGGGAATCGTTGAAACAAAAATTACTCAGCAAATAGAAAATGCAGTTGCAGGTATTGAAGGATTAGATAATATTCAATCAACTAGTAAAGATGGCAAGTCAAATGTAAAACTTGAATTCTCAATAAATCAAAATTTAGACAACGCCGCAAATGACGTTAGAGATCGTGTCAGCAGAGTTTATAACAAATTACCCGACAATGCTGATCTTCCGGTAATACGAAAATTTGATACAGGGGGATTCCCCTGCATGATGATATCTGTTTCTGCTCCTATATCAGGAATGGAAATAACAGATTATTTGAATCGGTATTTGCTTGACAAATTTTCTGTAATCCCCGGAGTCGCATCCGTAAGTATTGCAGGGACTCAAGAAAAATCCATGAGAATTTGGCTTAATCGTAAGCAGATGGCCTCTCGTAACGTTACTGTTTCCGATGTAGAAAACGCATTAAGAACAGAAAATGTAGAATACCCAGCAGGTCGTATTGAATCAGAGCATATGGAGTTTCCCGTAACAATAAATCGTCAATATAATAAACCTGAGGATTTTCAAAAAATTATAATAATGAAAGATAAAAACGGAGACCCCATTCGAATTTCTGATGTAGCGACAGTTACAATAGGAGCAAAATCCAACAGAAATTTTTTTGAAGCAAATGGGCAACCTTCCGTCGCTATTCAAATTTCTAAATCACAAACAGCGGATGTCATTCAAATTGCAAAAGATGTCAGAGAGTTGATTCAATCCCTGCAAAAGAGCCTTCCCAATGGGATGGAGTTGCACATTTTGAGAGATGAATCTGAATTTATTAATGAATCTGTTTCTGAGGTTTTTGAGTCACTAATTATTGCGGCAATTTTGGTGTTTTTTATTATTTTCATTTTTATCGGAACAATCAGAGCTGCGATAATTACTGCAATTACCGTGCCGGTTTCTATCGTCGGCTCATTTACTGTGTTGAACATGTTAGATTACAGTATCAATATGCTTACATTATTGGCGATGGTTTTAGCAATAGGAATCGTAGTCGATGATGCTATTTTGGTTTTGGAAAATATTCAACGACACATCGAAGAAGGCAAATCTCCGATGGATGCTGCATTTAGTGGGTCGAATCAGGTGTTTTTTGCAGTAATATCTACGACAGTAGTTTTATTATCAGTTTTTTTGCCGATTTCAATGCTTCCTGGGAAAACAGGGAAGATGTTTACTGAGTTTTCTATTGCAATGTCAACAGCTGTATGTCTATCGTCTGTTGTTGCTCTGACTTTAACGCCTATGCTGTGTTCTCGATTTTTAAAATCAACTACTCAAAAAAGCAAGTTTAATCTGATGGTCGAAAAAGTTGTGAAAATTTCCGGAAAACAATATCGAAACATGTTAGAATATATTCTGAATTACAAGAAAATCATTATCATAATATTTTTAAGCCTAACAGCATCAATCGGTTTGCTATTTGTTGTGTTGCCGAGAGAATATGAGCCTCGTGAGGATAGGAATGCGATGTTTTTAAAGCTGAATGCTCAGGAGGGAATAGGGTATTACGCGATGTCTGATTACACTAATCAAGTGTTGAAAAAGGTCAGATCGGTGTTAGATGAAAAAATTGTAAAAAACATCATTGCAATTGTTCCGGGTTTCGGAAATGCTGAAGGTACCGTCAACTCAGGAAATATTATGATGGATTTTGTCGGATCCGAGGATCGACAAACATCTACATTTCAACTTGCATCAGAATTAAAAAAAGCTGTATCTGTAATTTCGGGAATAAAGGCTTCACCGATTCTTCCTATGGGAATAGGATCAAGTGGTTCTCATGCTTTGCAATTTACTATTGGAGGGCCTGATTACAATGAACTGGCAGAGTGGAAAAATCTAATAATTGATGAAATCAAAAAATATCCGGGTATTTCTGATATAGATTGCGATTATAAGGAAACAACTCCAAAATTTTTTGTAAATATCGATAAAGACAGAGCAGGAGATCTCGGTGTTTCAGCAAAAACAGTGGGTTCTACTTTGGAGACAATGCTTGGATCGAAAACGGTTACTACCTATATCGATGGAGGCAGAGAGTATGACGTTATTATTCAGGCTGATTTAGAGAGTCGCTCAGATATGCAAGATATTTTTAACATATACGTTCGTTCAGATAAAAATAATGCACTGATTCCACTTAGTAATTTTATAGACATTAAGGAATCCGGCACCCCTAGGTCGTTAGGACGTTATGATCGCACAAGATGCATTACTTTTTCAGGTAATATCAATGCAGGATATACGATGAGCGATGTAATGAAATTTTTAGAAACAACAATAAAAGCAAAATTGCCCGAATATGCACAAATTGCGTATAAAGGGCAGTCCAAAGATTTTAAAGAGTCTGACGGCAGTATGTTTTTCATTTTCTCTTTAGCTGTTTTAATATCTTACTTAGCACTGGCATCTCAATTTGAAAGTTTTAAATATCCTATTGTCGTAATGCTTAGTGTTCCCCTAGGCATTTTTGGAGCAATTTTAGCTCTCTATTTGTTCGAATACACGATGAATATATATTCGCAAATTGGATTAATCATGTTGATAGGGTTAACGTCAAAGCATGGTATTTTGATAGTAGAATTTGCGAATCAGTTGAGGGAATCAGGAATGACAATCAAACAGGCACTATTAGAAGCTGCGCGCCTTCGGCTGCGACCGATAATGATGACAGGGATCTCTACCATAGCAGGGGCAATACCATTGCTTTTTGCAACAGGCGCTAGCTGTGTCAGTCGCCAAAATCTCGGGATTGTTGAAGTTTTCGGAGGAATCAGTGGAGTATTACTTACATTACTTATCATTCCTGTCGGATATTTGCTTTTAAGCAAACGATAAAAGAGGTATTGTTTTTTTGCGTCATTTATTCAATACTCATATGATCTCTAATAGCTTTCGCAACAACTTTATATAATAGCTCCAGGATTCATGTCTTCTTGATTAGGGCCTATTCTGTCTCATTTTAGGTGGATTTGTACAGACAATTAATTTTTTATTGACTTTAATTGCCTTTTTGTATAATATTCACTATATATTTTGCTGTGAAGCATGGAGAAGAATATGATTAAAAGTTTCGTGGTTGCAGGGGCTTTGTTTGGTTTGACTTTTGCTGTAAGTGCGGATTTTAAGGTTGTTGAGCGCTGTGCGAGTTCGCAGGAAATGGTATTTGATATTACAAACAATGGGCCAGCGTCTTCTGTTAATGTTACTGTTGGAAAAAAAGATGAAGACGGGAAGTACGTGGATGTGACTCCTTGGTTTGTCATTTTCGGAGATGGGTGTATTGTAAATCCAGGGGAAACTCTTTCTGTAGACCTAAAAAGTCTAAACATAGACTCGCAAAATACAGGAGAATATATCGTAACGTTTTTTATAGACGGTTGCGCTAAAGAGTATTTTATTTCACTTAAAGACCTACTAGATGAGACGAACTCAAGGTTAGGTAGATTGGTGAATACTAATGGAATAAAGAAATTAGTTTTTCGAAATAGTAAAAATAAATAAGGCTTATATTAAAATCTAATGATATATGCAATCATGAAGGTGGTTGTTCGGTTTGAGTCTAAACTGGTAAATTTGGTGATTGTTCTAAAAATTCGTATGTTGCGATTGATGAGCATATCGGGCACAGCGATTGCCACATGCCTGCCTCGTGATGGCATTTTGCACATATCCAAGAAAACTTGACCTGTGTAGCTGTATCCAAATTTGGTATATCAAACATAGAAAGATCGTCTACTTTTTGTAAAAGGATCCTGATATTATTTGCAATTAATTCGTAATTTTTGCACCGATACGCTTTTATGAAATAATTTAACGCTTGTGCATTCATTTCCTGAATTTCTAAAATTTTAGCAAATTCATAATAAGCAACCCAAGATTCAGAAACCGAGTTTAAAAGATCTCGAGCAGCTGAAAAAGAATCTCTCTTTAACGCTAGATACTTATCAAATACATCTTTATTTGGAAATTTTTGAAAACTCTTTTTCAAAAGTTTTGTTGCGTATCTTGTTTTACCATGATTGATTGCTTCATCAGCACAAGCAATTGCAACACGCGGAATATTTTTTAAACGATCAAAAGCTTTTTGTATTTCTTTATAATCGTGATTTCTGCACCATTGCTCATAATGTATCGCACCTTCAATTTTCTCTCGATCGCATGAATCAAGTTTTCTCAAATACGATAGGGCATCGTCAAATAATCCTTCCTTAACACACAATGCTATCACTGTTTGTATTTGAGTGTTTGCTTCAGGATGGATCTTTAAAATAACCTTAATAGCGTGTAAAGCTTCTCGTCGTGAACGATTTTCAATAGCTAATTGAGACAGACTATAGGCTCCCAATGCTGTGTTTTTTTCTTCAGCACTTAATTTAAAAAACTTAGATGTAGCTTCATACGTATTTCCTGTCATTAAAGAGAATTGCCCCTCTAGCCAAGAAATCATCGGAATATCTCCTAGATGCCTTTTTGACTTATATAAAGCTTTCTTTACCCCGGATAAATCTTTGACCAGCATCCCTGAAAAAGCAATTTGAAGTTGTTCTAATCCTTTATAAACATCAGGCTTTTTTGAAACAAAATCTACGATCTTATTCCAACACTTAAGAGAATATTTAGCTAGTAAGCATACACAAGAACAAAATACAAAAACCAACCACAAGGGCGAAGATAAAACCCGCCCATCAATCGACAACGAAACATTGATGTCTAAAAAATACGCCGCAACTACAACAACAGTCCAGCATAACATTTTAAAAATAAACAACCTCCACTATTTAACAGATTGAAATACTCCAAACACGTATGACACGTTATCAACTAAAGTATTCAACAATTTTCTGGCTTCTATATCGAAATTTGAAACATAAGTCATAAATGCACCCCAATTTCCTGAAAAATATATAGCCGCAAGAATCAGTCCAACAATACAGGTCAAAATCAACAAATCTGTCAATAGTCCTCGACTTTTATGTTCATCTGACATATCACATTCTCCATTTTACCGAATTTATAAAAATCATTGCATCAATTTTGAGCAACTCCTCTTCATTTACGCAGAATATACTTACATACTTACGTAAATATTTGGTAAACTTTTTGTTATTCAACCAATTACATTGCGAAGCTAAGATGGTATCATCGACAGCTTTCACAATATCACCTTCAGATGAAAAAATTTCTTTGAACTTGAGTAAATTTTCTGCAAAATCTTTGCCTTTTCTTAAATCGCTACGAAGCTTACACCAAGCGTTCCATTTTTCTTTGTCAAAACCATCAAAGCATCGTGTATTTGATTCCACGATAGATTCCAATTTTGAGAGCTGGTGTTCCCACTGACTAATTCGATCAACAAGTTGACTCTCTTTTTGACAAAACTCAGTAGACTGCCTTTTTATTTCCTCTTTAATCAAAGAATGAAGACGAGACTCGATATACCACCCTCCGCCTACAACAACCAAAATAAAAAACAGAAAACCAAGTGCCTTTTTTACCAAAGTTCTACTCCGTCAACATCTCTTTCAGTATGTCATTCAATATTTTAGGATTCGCTTTTCCTTGAGTCTTCTTCATTGCTTGACCAACAAAAAAACCAAAGAGTTTGTCTTTTCCTGATTTATATTCAGCTACTTTCTCAGAATGCTCACTCAATACCTCTCTCAACGAGGCTTTAATCGAATCAGAACAGGTGATCTGTTTTAAGCCTTTTTCCTCTACAATTGCGGAAGCTGTTTTTTGCTCAGACCACATTAATTCTATGACTTCCTTGGCTATTTTTCCGGAAATTACTTCATTCTTTATTAACATGACCAGCTCAGCTAATGCTTCTGACGAAATCTTACTATCGAGAATATAGGTATTATTTTTGTTCAGCAATGAAAACAAATCTCCCAACATCCAGTTGGAAAGTAATTTCGCAACATCTTTGTCTTCTGATTTTGTTGCGAGTAATGCCTTTTCATAAAAGCTTGCAATTTCAATTTCCGATGAGATTAAATTTGCATCATACTTCGGAAGATCGTAAGTTTCTTGTAATCTGTGCGATTTCATATCAGGCAGCTCAGGTATTGTTTCAGCAATTGCGTCAACACGAGATTGTTCCAAAATTAATGGAGGCAAATCAGGCTCGGGAAAATATCTGTAATCTTGGGCATCTTCTTTTGAACGCATAGTCCTGGTGATACCTTTTCCGCTGTCAAATAACCTCGTCTCCTGTTCAACTTCCCCGCCACTTTCCAAGATACTGATTTGTCTATCAATTTCGTAGTTAATCGCAGTGGCTAAAAATTTTACAGAATTCACATTTTTAACTTCTGCCCTGGTTCCATAAGGGGTGTCAGGACGATGAACCGATACATTTACGTCAGCCCTCATACTCCCTTCATCCATATTTCCGTCACAAGTTTTGAGATAACGCAAAATTGAACGTAATTTTTGCAAAAAGGTGGCCGCTTCCTCAGCACTTCGCATATCCGGTTCAGTAACAATTTCCATCAAACCAACGCCTGCTCGGTTTAAATCTATATAAGTTTTGGTTGGATTTTGATCATGAATACTTTTGCCTGCATCTTGCTCAATATGAATATGGTGCAAGTTGATTCTGTGCACAGATCCATCATCCTTTTCCAAATCAATATATCCTCCACTAATTATAGGATGAGAAAATTGCGTTATCTGATATCCCGGAGGCAAATCAGCATAAAAGTAATTTTTTCTATCGAAGAACGATATCTTATTGATTGTTGCGTTTAACCCAAGTCCAGTCTTGATTGCTTGATCCACGCAATAGGAATTCAACACCGGCAAAGTTCCTGGAAGAGCTGCATCTACGTAGCAAACATGCTCATTGGGGTTGCCTCCGAATGCTGCAGAGGCGCTTGAAAATAATTTAGAATTAGAGATGATTTGAGCATGAATCTCTAAACCTATGACTACTTCCCATTTTCCTGTTGATGTTTCAATATACATTACCTAATCTCCTGCAAAAACGGAAAATCAGCTCCTGATTCAAGAGCGCTTCCGACACGTATCAACAAATCTTCTCTGAATTTTGGCGCAATCAATTGCAATCCTAATGGTTTACCGTCATGATCCAACGCGACAGGAACAGAGATTCCCGGAACTCCCGCAATATTAGCAGTTACCGTAAAAATATCATTCAAATACATGGTCACGGGATCTTTTGGCTCATTCTCGAGACTAAATGCACTTGTCGGTGCTGTAGGAGTCAATAATACATCTACTTTTTCGAAAGCTTCCGAAAAATCTTGTTTTATCAATTTTTGTACCTTTAAGGCTTTTATGTAGTAAGCATCAAAATGTCCCGCTGAAAGTATATACGTACCTATCATGATGCGTCTTTTAACTTCATCCCCGAAACCTTGCTCTCTAGTGTTCTCGTACATTTCCTCCAAGCTGCCACCGGTTGCTCGAAAACCATACCTTACGCCGTCAAAACGAGCCAAATTAGCTGAAGCTTCCGCAGGCTGAATAATGTAGTAAACTGGCAACGCATACTTTGAATATGGAAGAGATACGTCTAAGATTTCAGCTCCTGCTTGTTTTAAAATTTCTGCTCCGCGATGCCAGCATTGCTCAATATCATCCGACATCCCATCAATTCTAAATTCTTTTGGAATTCCTATTTTCAATCCCTTAATCGATTTGCCAGCAAAAGACTCATAATTTGGTACTTCGATATTGGAAGAAGTCGAATCTTTTTCATCATACCCGGCGATTACTTCCAGGAAAGCTGCGGCATCTTTTACTGTTTTGGTTAGCACTCCCGCTTGATCTAATGATGAAGCCATAGCGATCATACCATACCTTGAACACCTTCCATAGGTAGGTTTTAATCCTACGATTCCCGTAAAGGCTGCAGGTTGCCTTATCGATCCTCCGGTATCAGATGCTGTTGCCGCAACGCAAAGATGCCCTGCAACTGCTGACGCCGAACCTCCTGACGATCCTCCGGGAACTAATTTTTCTTCAATTTGCCATGGATTAAGAACACCGCCAAAATAGCTCGTAGAATTTGACGATCCCATTGCAAATTCATCCATATTTGTTTTGCCTAAGAAAACTGCACCAGCGCTTAATAACTTATGGGTCACTGTCGATTCATAAGGAGGAATAAAGTTGTACAACATTTTCGACCCAGATGTTGTTCTTATTCCTTTAGTTACGAACAAATCTTTAATTCCAAGAGGAATACCTTCCATCTCTTTCGCAACTCCACTAGCTATATTTTTGTCCGCCTCTTTTGCGGCGCGTAAAGCCTCATCTTCACACACAGTAATATAAGCGTTAAGCTCTTTATATTGCTCTATTCTGTTTAAAAAGCATTTTGTGAGCTCAACGGATGAAAATTTTTTCTGCAATAAACCGTCTCTCGTTTCACAGAGCGATAACTTATACATACAACAACACCCTCTACAATATTACATCCATACTAAATAATTTTTACCTAAAATAAAACCGACAATCGGCGATTATTGATGAACTTTGTTGTAATATACAATTTTTCAAAAATGAAAATGTTGTGCTACAATCCTACTAAATGGAGAGTTCTATGGATTTTGATAGTTTATTGTGGGTACTTCCTTTTGTTGGCATAATTTTTTCGATGTCATTCATGCCTTTGCTATGCCCAAAGTTTTGGGATAGATATTCAGGATATATTCCTCTAGGGTGGACATTTCTGTATTTGTTTTCTGTAAGTTTGTTTTTCTCTCCTTCTCAAGCTTTTTATGCGGCATTCCATCCTTTAATGAACGATTACGTTTCATTTATTGTTCAGGTTGCGACCTTGTACATAGTTGCGGGCGGAATTTATATCGATTTCCCACGCGGAAAAGGGCCAATCTTTAACACAATATTTTTAGCTTTCGGTTCCATGTTGTCAGGATGGGTAGGAACTACAGGTTCCTCCATGTTGTTAATTCGGCCATTTTTACGAGCCAATCAAAAAAGGAGACATAAAGTCCACTTAGTTATATTTTTTATTTTTCTTGTTGCGAATATAGGTGGTGTTGCGACTCCATTGGGAGATCCGCCTTTGTTTATAGGTTTTTTGAAGGGCGTTGATTTTTTTTGGTTCATTAAGCATTTGTACCCATTTTTGTTTGGAACAATATTTGGCTTGTGCGGATTGTTTTATATTATTGATAGTTATTTGTTCAAAACTGAGACGGGTCATTTTGAATTATCGCAAGATAATGCCGTTTTTTCTATTAAAGGTTTTCGCAATTTGCTGCTATTGATGTTGGTTTTACTTACAGTGATATTATGCGAATTCAATGGCACATTTAGATTATTTGGTGATGAATATAAGTATTCATCACTATTAAGGAACTCAATTTTGTGTTGTATCTCCTTGATTTCTCTGAAAGTAACTCACAAAGTAGTTCGAGAAAATAATGGATTCACAATGGCGCCAATCAAAGAGGTTGCAGAATTTTTTATTGCTATATTTATTACTGTTGTGCCGATTTTATCTATATTAGAAAAGGGAACCAATGGTCCGTTAGCTGCAATATTTAATTGGATCGCCCCGAATGGAGAATTTATTTTAAGCAAGTGTTTTTGGGCTAGTGGTTTGCTATCTTCTCTATTGGATAATGCTCCGACTTTTTTGATTTTTTTCCATATGACATCAGGAGATGCTGTTGAATTAATGACAACCAAATCATCGATTTTGGCATCATTTTCCATTGCTACAGTCTTCATGGGAGGATTAACATATATCGGAAATGCTCCTAATTTGATGATTCGGTCAATTTCGAACTCTTCTGGAATAAAAATGCCATCATTTTTAGGCTACATGCTTTGGTCTGCAGGTATATTAGTTCCGGTATTATTTATAGTATCTTGGTTTTTGTAGAAAAGTACATGACTGAACACATTCCTGTTTTATTACGCGAAGTACTCGAGTTCCTGAATCCTTCTGATGGTAAAATTTATTTTGATGGTACCTTTGGAGGTGGAGGATATACAAGAGCAATATTGGATCGCGCGAATTGTCGTGTAATAGCGTGCGATCGCGATGATTATGTAAAACCTTTTGCTAATGTAATGAGAGAGAAATATTCTGATAGGTTTATGTTTTCTCATTCTAAATTTAGTGATATTGATGTCGTTTTGCAACAACATAATGTTGATAAATTAGATGGAATTGTTTTAGATTTAGGGCTTTCTAATTTTCAGCTCATGGATCAGCATCGAGGATTTTCTTTTAGGTATGCCGGTAATTTGGATATGAGTATGGGGCTCTGCGATGAAAACGCGATGAATGCAATTCATCGGCTCTCCGAACGAGATTTAGCAAATGTGATATATGAATTAGGAGAAGAAAGATATTCTCGACGTATAGCTAAAAATATCAAACTAAATCTCAAGAAAATTAAAACATCGGAAAATCTTGCTGATATCGTACGGTCATGCGTCCGTAAATCTGGAAAAATTGATCCGGCTACAAAAACTTTCCAAGCTCTAAGAATTTTTGTTAATCGAGAGCTTGAAGAACTGCAAATAATTCTTCAAAAATTTGAGAAATTACTAAACCATGACGGGCGACTGGTGGTGGTTAGTTTTCATTCTTTGGAAGATCGAATAGTAAAAGTAGCCTTTAAGAAATTGTCTTCTGAGAATGATCGATTTTGTATATTAACAAAAAAACCCGTTGTTCCGACAAAAGAAGAAATGTTTCGCAATCCGAAATCACGTTCAGCGAAGCTTCGTTGTATCCATAGTCGGATCGTCTAGAAACGCATTACGTACTAACCAGATATCGTAAAATATTTGAATTTTGATGGCCTTCGTGTGTTTTGAATTATTACGATAGAGATAAGAAATCGAAAAGTGAGCGAAGCAATTTGAAAATGATGTACAAGTTTCGGTTGTTAATCCGTATTACGGGAGAAATTTGGCGAAAATTCTAATGATACCTCCAATTATTTTTTGTAACAACTTAAATTTGCGATGTAAAAAATTATCATGTGTGTCCATTGTGTTTACAAAACAATAAGATAGTTGTTTTAATTTTTTTATATTTCCCATATTTTCTATGCGAGATGAGGAGTAATGCCTAAATATTTTGAACTGCCATTGATTTATGCTAGTATTCCCCAGGGTCAAATTTATGGAAAAAAGATGCTTACAGAGCTTGATGTTTTGTTGGGTAGTTGTTCATTTGAGATAGAACAATGTAACAATGTGAAAAAGTTGGAAGATGTTCGAACTGCGATTTTCGGTAAAAACGGAAAATTGACGGCGAAGATAAAGGCGCTTAAGAATGCGTCCGAAGATGATAAGAAATTAATAGGCGCAAAAATCAATGAGGTAAAAAAGGTAATTTCCGATCAGTTGAGCACTAAACTTGCAGAGCTTGAAATGCATGAGTTAGAGACTAAGTTAAAAGAAGAATATGTTGATGTTACCTTACCTGTCGAGGTAAAAAGTTCTGGGTTTGTGCATCCTATCACAAAGGTATTTGCGGAAATTGCTAACATTTTGAGTGGTTATGGTTTTGAATTTGCAGAGGGCCCTGATATAGAAAGTGAACATTTTAATTTTGATGTACTAAACATGCCGTCTCATCACCCTGCAAGGACGATGCATGATACATTTTATTTAAATGTGCTCGCGGATGATTTTGGCCGAAAGCTTCTCAGAACTCATACTTCACCTGTTGAAAACAGGGTGATGATTAAGAAGAAGCCTCCATTGAGAATGTTTACTATGGGGAGGGTATTTCGTAGCGATTATGATGCCACTCATACTCCTATGTTTAATCAGGTGGAGATGCTTGTGGTTGATAAGGATATCGGCTTCGCTCAGTTGAAATGGCTCATTGCAGATGTTTTGAAAAAATTCTTTGAAGTTAATGAATTGTCTGTAAGATTTAGACCAAGTTTCTTTCCGTTTACAGAACCATCGGCTGAAGCTGATATTAACTACAGTATTGTCAACGGAAAGATGAAGTTTGGCGTTGGTAATAAGTGGTTAGAGATCGGGGGATGCGGGGTTTCTCATCCGAATGTGCTGAAAGACGGAGGTGTTGACCCGAATGAGTATCAGGGCATTGCGTTTGGCTTGGGGATAGAACGTTTGGCATCGTTGAAGTACGGGGTGCCTGATTTGAGGGGATATTTTGAATCGGATGAAAGATGGAGAGAGGCGTTTGGTTTTTCTCCGGAAGATCTATAGGAGATTGACATGCGTTTTTCTTTTAATTGGTTAAAAAAATATTTAGCTACAAGTTTATCATTAGAGCAAATAACAGATAAGCTGACTTCCGTCGGATTGGAAGTTGAAGAGGTTTTGGATCCGGCTGTTATTTTTAAAAATTTTAAATTAGTCAGAATTCAAAAAACTGAGAAACATCCGAATGCAGATAAACTGCAAATCTGCTCAGTGATTGATGCTGAAGGATCTGAGTTGCAAATTGTTTGTGGTGCGCCCAATGCAAGAGAAGGGTTAATTGCAGTTTTAGCGTTGCCTGGAGCTCTTATTCCGGGGAGCAATGAGATTTTGAAGAAAAGCAAAATTCGAGGCGTGGAAAGTCAGGGAATGATGTGTTCATTTGATGAGTTAGGTATAAAATCGGATGAACAGAATCACGGAATCATAGAAGTTCCTGAAGGAACGCTTCTTACAGCTAATATTGGGGATGTCCTAGATTTTGACGGTGGAATTATTGATGTATCAATTACTCCAAACAGAGGAGATTGTTTCTCTGTGAAAGGTATCGCGAGGGATTTAGCGGCTGCCGGGGCGGGCCGCTTTATCGATGAAGTGGAGGATATTCGCGTTACATCTGATTTTCCTTTTCCATTGCGTATTAGCGTTGCTAACGACTCAAGTATTTCTGAATATGCTCCAATGATGTCATTTCGAGTGATAAAGGGGATTAAAAATGCCGAATCTCCGTTATGGTTGAAATCCATGTTGAATGCAGCTGGTTTGAATAGCATTTCCGCGGTGGTTGATCTCTCAAATTTTTGTATGTTCGATATCGGCACACCGTTTCAAATTTACGATTTAGACAAAATTCAAGGTGAGATGAAGGTTCGTTTTGCCGAGAGAAATGAACATTTCGTCGATTTCAACGATAAAGAGTATAGACTGCAACCGGAAATGCTGATTTCGGAGGATGAAAGACATGAACCTTTGTGCCTATTAGGTATTAAAAGCGGAAACAAAATTACGTGCGATGAAAATACAAAAAACATTTTAATAGAGTCGGCGGTTTTTGATCCTGCTGCTATTTCGAGATCAGGAATAGCTTTAGATGTTACAAGTGATTCCAGAACAAGATTTGAAAGAGGAGTTGATAGATGTAATCGTGTAAATTCACTGGAAAAGATCAGTAAGTTAATTGTCGATGTGTGTGGAGGACAATGCAGTGAAATTTTCACTTTGAATAATCATAGATTTAAATCTCCTATTGTGAAATTGACGCAAAAAAAGTTGCGTAGCGTTAGTGGAGTTGATGTTTCTTGGGATCGCGCGATCGATATTTTGGTTAAATTGGGATTGCGCTTGGTTTTGGAGAGTATTGATACTGCAGAATTTGTGATTCCATCGTGGCGTTATGATCTAAATATCGAGGAAGATTTAATAGAAGAAGTATTGAGAATTGATGGATATGATAACGTTAAGGAAATTCCTCTAGTATCCTTGCCTATCTCCGAAGACAAGCTTCTGCAGAAATTCTCCAAAAAATTGGATTTAAGAAAACTTCTTGCTGCTAAAAATATGTCAGAGGTAATAACATACTCGTTTACAAAGAAGGAGTATGCAGATCTCTTTAAAGAGGATGATAAGCTGATTCATTTGATAAACGCTATTAGTTCTGATTTTAGTGTTATGCGGCCGTCGTTAATTCCAAATATGGTTCTTACGGCTCTACGTTCTTTGAACTATGGGGATAAAAGCGTCAGTATTTTTGAAGTTGGAAACGTATTTACGGACAAGTGTGAACAACTGGAGCATATTACAGGGATAAGAGCGGGGAATTCAAGTTCTCGTAACTGGCTGAACAAGCAGAGAAAATTTGATATTTTTGACGTGAAGAGAGACATGTTTGCGGTGCTGAGTTTTTATGGCATTAAAGAAAATGGCGTAAAAATTGAAAAAAATGTTCCGACGTATTATCACCCATCGCGTAGCGGGGTTGTATACATTGGCCGTAAATTGATTGGATATTTTGGTGAATTGCATCCAAAGGTTGCTAAAGTGTTCGGTTTAAGCGAGCGGATTAATTGTTTTGAAATTATAATGTCATCTATAGATGGAGGCAAAATAAAGAAAAAGCAGTTCACTGATAGAGTGTTTCCAAAAATTGAACGTGATTTCGCTTTCGTATTTAATACGTCGGATGTAGCCGGTGTAATTGTGAACGAGATTTACAAACTGGATGATCGTATTTCTAATGTCGATATTTTTGATGCATTCAAAATGAATTCTACTCAAAAATCGATAGGCGTAACAGTTATTTTGGATGCAGTTAACAGAACTTTAACGGAGTCTGAAGCCAATGAAGTATCAGATAAAATTATAAAATGCGTTGCATCGTTGGGTGGAAAGTTGAGAAATTGATGAAGCACATACGAAATTTTGCAATAATCGCTCACATAGATCACGGGAAGTCGACTTTGGCTGATAGAATTATGCAATATTGCGGAGCAATCAATTCCCGAGAGTTTAGAGATCAAATGCTAGACTCCATGGATATTGAGAGAGAGAGGGGCATTACTATTAAGGCTCAAACTGTCAGATTAAATTATCAATCCAAAGATGGGCAGATTTACGAGTTGAATTTAATGGATACACCTGGACATGTCGATTTTGCTTACGAAGTAAGCCGGTCTTTGTCTGCATGCGAAGGGTCTATTTTGGTAGTTGATGCAACTCAGGGGGTTGAAGCTCAAACTTTGGCAAATGTGTATCAGGCATTGGAACATGATCATGAAATTATTCCAGTATTGAATAAAATTGATCTTCCTGCCGCAGATGTTGACAGAGTTAAGCAACAAATAGAAGATGTCATAGGGTTAGATTGTTCTCAGGCGATTGAAGTGTCAGCAAAACAGGGCTTGGGCATTTGCGACGTTTTGGAGGCTTTAGTTGAAAGATTGCCGCATCCTATCGGAGATAGAGAAGCTCCGTTAAAGGCGTTGTTGGTAGATAGTTGGTATGATCCTTACATGGGGGTTGTTACTCTTGTTCGAGTTAAAGACGGAAGTATTCGTCCGGGGATGAAAGTAAAGCTCATGGCGGCGGGTATGATCTATCCAATAGAGAAGGTTGGCATTTTTACCCCGAAGCCTAAGGAAGTTTCAGAGCTTAAAACTGGTGAAATAGGGTACATTATTGCGGGAATCAAAAGTGTTGGAGACGCTCGAGTCGGCGATACTATAACGGAGGAAAAACGTCCGACCGCAGAGCCTTTGAAAGGATTTAAGCCAAGTATTCCTGTTGTTTTTTGTAGTTTGTTTCCTGTAGATACAGTAGACTACGGTAAGTTAAAGGAAAGCTTGGTAAAATTACATCTCAATGATGCTAGCTTTACTTTTGAACCAGAGACATCTCAGGCTTTGGGATTTGGATTTCGTTGTGGATTCCTTGGAATGTTGCATCTTGAGGTTATTGAGGAGCGACTGGAAAGAGAATATAACCTGGATTTAGTTTCAACAGCTCCTAGTGTTGTGTATAAAGTTCATTTGACAAACGGTGAAGTGATCGACTTACATAATCCGTCGGATATGCCAGATCCAGTTAATATATCTTCTGTTGAGGAACCTTGGATTCTCGCAAAAATAATAGTTCCTGATGAGTATCTTGGAAGTGTTTTACAATTATGCGAAGAGAAGAGAGGAATTCAGAGCAATCTGACATATGTTGGAAGTCGTGCATTGGTGGAGTATCTTATTCCTTTGAATGAAGTCGTTTATGATTTTTACGATAGGTTAAAGTCTATTAGCAGGGGTTATGCAAGTTTTGATTATCAATTCCACGGATTTCAAGAAAATGACCTTGTGAAAATGACGATTTTGGTAAATGGAGAGCAAGTTGACGCCTTATCTATGATTGTTCATAGAAGCAATGCGGAGTATAGGGGGCGTTTGTTATGCGAAAGGCTGAAAGATTTAGTTCCAAGGCATATGTTTAAAATACCGATTCAAGCCGCAATTGGAGGAAAAGTAATCGCCCGAGAAACTATTTCTGCGTTTAGAAAAGATGTTACAGCGAAGTGTTATGGCGGTGATATTTCACGAAAAAGGAAGTTGCTTGAAAAGCAAAAAGAAGGCAAGAAAAAAATGAGAGAGATAGGGAATGTGAAAATTCCTCACGGCACTTTTTTAGAGGCGTTGAAAATGCACAAAGATTAAATTACAAAGGGAGGATATGAAAAAGAGAAAGTTATTGTATTTTTTGTGCTGTTTGTCGGCAGAGAGTGTTGCTGCTGATCCGGTCTACTTGGATTATGCGGCGGCGGAAGGAGTCTCTCAGGAAGCTTTGAATGAATTTAACCGGGTGGTTAAGATGCAAGGGAATTCGTCAGGCTTTAATGCAAATGCTAAAATTCTAAAGAAAATAGAAAAAGACTCAGCAACGATTATTGCGAACAAGTTAAAGTGTCAATCTCAGAATATATTGTTTACGTGTTCTGCTACGATAGCGAACAATATTGCGATTCTTGGTGTAGCTTATAAATATTCTCCGAGTGAATGTCATTTAATTACGTCAAAAATAGAACATAAAAGCGTTTTGAATGTGTTCAAACATCTGGAGGAAATGGGATATAGTGTTACATACTTGGATGTTGATAGATACGGCAGAGTAAACTTAGCTCAACTGAGCAAAAGTCTTCGAAAAGAAACCAGATTGGTATCAATCCAAGCCTTTAATAGTGAAATAGGCATTATGCAGGATATGAAAAAGATTTCTGCGGTGGTCCATCGACACTCTAATGCGTTGCTTCATTCGGATATATCTCAGTTGTTTTGTAAATATCCGGTTGATGTGTCATTTCTAGATATGGCTACCTTTTCAGGATATAAAATAGGTTCTCCAAAGGGAATAGCCGCATTGTATGTTAAAGATTTTCAAAAACTGACGCCAATAGTTTTCGGATCCGGTAATTCTTTGTGGCCTGGAACCGTTCCAACTGAATTGGTTTCCTCTTTTGCGTCGGCTGTGAAGGTTTACAAAATGGATCTGCAAAAAGTCACAAGCCTTTTTGAAATATTGCGAAAAGAAATTATGAAAATTGAGGATGTATTTATCAATTCAATCAATCCAACACATGTGTTTTCGGTTTCAATTAAGGGGGTTTTATTGAAAGATGTTATTCAGGAAATGAAAGATTTTTCATTTTCATCCGGTTGTTCATGTTTGGGGCAGGGAGAATCCAACGTTAAAGAGGCGATTGACCCTGAAGGAAAATTACCTTCATGTACTTTGCGTTTGTCTTTTTCCGATTCTGTTTCTCCTGCAATGATAATTAAATTTGCTGCCCGTTTGCATTTTGTCGTTGATACTTTAAGAAAACGAAAAAAAGTGACAGAAGGTTGCGAAAACGATAATTCAAAGCTAGTCGATATTTTATCGGATATTAAGTTGTAGTAATGAACGACCTACTCGAGCAATTCAGCATTTTCTTGAGACAAATGTTCAAACAATGAGCCTATGTACTTTTTTTGTAATTTATAGGTTAGTTTATGGATAGGTAAATCATCGTACTTCAGTGCATTATAAATTAACTCCTTACTATATTTTCTTCTCAAAATAGGGTAGAAGGGCAATTTTTCGGGATAATACGGCATATTTTTGAATACTTGATAGGCTTCGGGATCATAGGTTACGACTAAAGTGAAAAGCGTGTAATTCATGAAGTATGACACATTTTTGTTTTCGTATTTCCAATACTCAAAACACAAATTGATTAAATCTTTTAAAATAGGATTTCCTGGTTGAGCATGAATAAACCAATTTGCAGTTAGATGAAGTTCTCTTTGAAACATTTTTTTTGGAATATTAAACATAAAAAACTTCAAACTTGTTATTTTATCAGGAATTGGTGCTGTCATGATGACAGTAGCGTCTATCCAAGTTCCGCCATACTTATATAATAAACAATATCTGACAATATCGGCAAATAACGCCGGTGGAATTTTATTACTACGATATTTATCCCAAATGTATTGTGGTAAAGTTACATACTGAGGGATAGTATTCTCATCCAAAACGATAAACTTTCTATTTCCCCGATATTTTTCTACTGAGCGCCAGCAATTCTTTACTAAACGCGGAGCATCGTTTGTTCCTTGCAACCATATGCTCCAAATATAGTCAACGTAGCGCTTTTCAGTAAAAGGTTTTCTGAAAATAACGCATTTTAAGCGTTTGATCCAGTAATTTACAAAATTTAGTTGAGGCTTGAGCTCTTTAGGTAATTCGTTTCGGATAGCCCTGAGATATTTGCTTAGATAAGCATAATTATGCTGCTCAGATTTTTTGTATTTTAAGAGGGACTTTTCCGAAGGATGATCGAAACTTAAATAATCTACAAATTCCGCTTTTTCCTCTTTTTTTAATTCGTGAGTTTGTCTATTTGAATCTTTAGAGATGCTTTCTATCTGAACCGAAAGTAACAATCCGGTGGTTATCAAAAAAATGAAAGATTTCATCTTTCGAGAGCCTTTTTTACTTCTTCTTCTACTATTTCGCGAGCAATTGATGATAAGTTGTTTGACAGCCATTCTTTTATCAGAGGTTCAGCCATTTTGATGATCAGTTGCCTTAAAATTTCTTTTCCGTTGTTATCGTTCTGTTTTTCAGAAATAGGATCTACTTCTACAGCAACATCTTGAATTGGAGAATTGTTCACTTTTCCGTTAGCTTGCGCCATTTTCAGGAAGGAGCTCATATCTTTTGATGCCTTTAGAGAGGGATCATTAATGGCGTCATTGATTTTTACGATGCTTCCATCTTCTGAGACCATATCGGTAAGCTCTAACACGGGAGGTTCTTCGTTAATAACCATTTGTTTTATAGAAGAAAGCACTTCATCTAATGACATTTCAGATTGTTTTTCCATCATGATTCTCCGCTATTCGATTATAATTTCGTTTTACTATCTTCTTCAATTCGTATTTTACTTTGCAAAATTTTTAAAACCATATGAAGATCCAATTTTCCAGTCAAAGCTAAAATCTGAACAACTGTTTCAATTTTTGATTTGTGGGCTTCAACTAACTGAATGCGTGCATTCAGTAAGGTATTTTGTCCATCCAAAAATTCTGTATTAGATTTTGTTCCGATCGCAACAGCATCAAGATTGCTTGCTGATGCAATCTCCGAGCTTTTAACTGCCGCCATAGAGGATTTAATAAGAGCCTCGGATGTATTCAGCCTATCGTAATAAGTCTCACATGTGGACATAATTTCAGACAATTTATCCTTATATTTGAAAGTTGCTCCTTTTGCCCTTTCGACGTATTGCTTAGTTCGACTGTAGATTGGTAAATCCAGCAAAGGAATTGACGCCGCAACTTGAAACGCATAATCATTGATTCGCTTGTCATAGACCGAACTTGCATTCTCAGGCTTATTCAAAGTTTTTCGTGCAGATAGAACCGCATCGATAGATGGGCCCAACTCTGCCTTAATTGCATTTTTTTCATTCTCTGCGACTAAAGACTGAAATTTGTACTGCAAAATTTCCGGATTGTTCTTCCTTACTTCATCTTTAAATGCTTCGAGATCTTTAGGCATATCTTTTTGACTTATGACTGGAAATTTTAACCGACCTTTGGGATTAATTCCCGTTAAAAATTCAAAGGTTTTTTGTGCTTGGATCAATTTATTATTAGCACTTATTCGATCATATTTCGCAGACTCATATTTTGCTTTTGCTTCCTCTACGTCTACCTGTGTAGAGACTCCTGCCTCTAAGCTGACTACTTGTGCTTCAAACAGCTTGTGCAAATTATCTTCTTTTTGTTGATAAGCTTGGAATGCCTCCGTTTTTGCCCAGATATCAACGTATGAAATAATAACTCTGGCGAGCAAGTCGCTACACGCTTTCACCATTGCATAATGAGCTGCCTTGACTGCATTATCCTTTGATTTTATAGTGTTGATTGTTTGAAACCCCTTGAACAAGTTTTGTTTGACCTGCACACCCATCTCGGTTACTGTCTGCGCTCTGGATCGATGGAACGGAGAAAGTTGCGTTCCAATTCCAAATGGCGCGGTATTCTCGATTCCTTCTTTGTCACTAGCAGATCTTGTACTCGAAATGCTTCCCGATACTTTCGGGATCCATTCAAATTGAGCTTCTCTTTTGGACTGCATTGCCGCATTTTCGTCTGTTTGCGATGCCTGCCATGCTGGATTTTCGTTATATGCCGCTATAATGGCTTCTTCTAGGGAAATGAAGGGCTCTTCTTCATTTGCTATTTTGTTAACGTTTCCAAACGACTCTAAACAATTCGAAAAACACAACATTCCCCAAATGGTGATAACTCGTATATATTTTTTCATTTTCTACCTTCCTTTTACTATGATTGGTTTAATGCTGATTCCATTCTGATCAAAGTTTCATTCTTTCCGAATACAACCAACATTTCAAACAAACTAGGCGTTATTTTTCGTCCCGTAAGTACGTTACGCAACGGCTGAGCAACTTTACCAAAGCTTAATTGATGGTAAACGGCGAAATCTCTCAGCTCTTTCTCAAGATTTGCTTCCGACCATTCTGTAATCTCAACAAGCTTTTCTTTAATTGATACTAACAGACTTTTTACAGCACTATCAGCAACTTCAGGAGTAAATTCATCCGTATATATTGACGCAATATCCTTTAATTCAGTCATTGTTTTTGCTCGTTGCTTCAGTCCATTCATTCCTTGAAGTAGCCTGCGTTGCTTTTCTTCTGAAACTTTTCCGATGAAAGGCAATAAATCTCTCAGTAAACGTTCATTATCAGCCTCTCTCATATAGTGACCGTTTAAATTTGCTAATTTTGAAAAATCAAGACGAGACGCAGATTTTCCCAGTCCATCAGTTGTGAACCATTCGATAGCCTGTTCTTTTGAAATAATTTCGTCATCCCCATGGGACCAGCCAAGCCGAAGCAGACAATTGCAAATAGCTTCAGGTAAGTAACCCATATCCCGATATGCCTCAACACCGAGTGCTCCATGCCGTTTTGATAATTTTGCTCCGTCAGGTCCGTGAATTAAGGGAATATGGCCATAGGTTGGAGTCTCCCATCCAAAAGCATTGTAAATTTGTATGTGTCGAAACGTGTTTGTAAGATGGTCATCTCCTCGGAGCACATGAGTGATGCCCATATCATGATCATCAACGCAAACTGAAAGCATAAAAGTCGGTGTGCCGTCACTCCGAACTAAAATCATATCGTCAATTTGATCATTCGCTACCGTAACCTGACCTTGAACTATGTCATCTAACACTGTTTGACCAGCTTGCTGCGTTTTTAATCTGATAACGGGTTTGACATTTGTCGGAGCATCTTTTGGATTTCGATCTCTCCACATTCCGTTATATTTTGGAGAGATTCCCTTTGCCAATGCTTCTTTTCTCATGGTTTCCAACTCTTCTGGAGTGCAGTAACAATAATATGCTTTGCCCTCTGAAACTAACTGCTTTGCCAATTCGACGTGGTGATTGATCCTTGTCGATTGAAAAACAGGTTCTTCATCCCAACTTATGCCTAGCCATTGCAATCCCGATAAAATAGCATCAACTGCTTCTTGAGTAGAACGTTCTCGATCTGTATCTTCAATACGTAATACAAACTTTCCGCCATAATGTTTTGCAAGCAACCAGTTAAACAAAGCCGTTCTGGCTCCGCCAATATGCAGAAAGCCTGTTGGAGACGGCGCAAACCTTGTAACTATATTGCTTGAAAAATCTGAATTCATTTTACTCTCGACAAAACACATACTCTACATTTATATCTTATATAGCAGATTTTAGGAAGGAAATGTATAGTCTTTTGGAGCGTGCGCGAGATTTTTACGAACGAGAAAAATTTCAAATCGTACACTTTATTCCAGTGATATTCGGTTGTGGAATTTGTGCCTATTTTTATCCGGATACAGAACCATCCGTTATTGTTTCTTTTATTTTATTTACATTATCATTGATTGTTTCAGTTTTAACTAGATCGAAAGCCGCGTATACATGTTTGATATTTTTGTCCGGTTTTTTTATTGCGCAATTAAGAACGATAAGTTTAAATATGCCAACTCCGGAGAAAACTCCAAATGACCCAATTTCATTTTACGCAACCATTGAATCATGTGATAAGACAGAACAAGGATTGAACTTCATTGTAAAGGACATTGATTCTTCGCTGAATCTGAATAAATTATTTTTAACCTGGAAAGGAGAAAAAGCTCTTAATAATTTAACGGACTATATGCCCGGTGATCGTGTTTCTGTATTTGCGAAATTATCTCCTTTGCATAATCAAGCTTTTGCGAAACATTATGATTTTAAAAAACAGCAATACTTTAACGGAATTTCTGCTCGAGGATTTATTTTTTCATCGCCGCGAAAAGTTGCGCATCACTTCGAATTGGATTCAATCGGATTAAAAATTGAAAAATTCAGGCATTACATAAATTCTAAAATTGATGCTCATTTGTCGAAGGATTCTGCGTCTGTTGCAAAAGCAATTATTACCGGAACTAAATCAGGAATTTGCAAAAATTTGAGGGAAAGTTTTACCAGATCAGGAACTTCACATATTTTGGCAATTTCAGGGTTGCATATTGGCATTATCGGATTTTTTGTTTTTTGGCTAATGCGCATAATTTTAAATCTAATACCGATTATTGCCATATCCTGTGATGTAAAAAAAACCGCTGCGGTGGTTTCATTAATCGGCGTTGTTGCTTATTACTTCATTTCCGGACGTTCTGTATCTGCGCTTCGTGCCCTAATTATGCATTCGTTGATTATTATTGCTATTTTGCTGAATAGAAGAGCTTTAACCATGAGATCGGTAGCAATCGCCGCGATGTGTATTTTGCTAGCATCTCCTGAATCAATAATGTTTCCGAGTTTTCAACTGTCTTTCAGTGCAGTGATTGCAATTGTTTCGTTTTATGAGAAAAATTGGAATTTTTCATCGAGCATTGGAATGATCGTTAATTTGATCGCAACAACGGTAGTTGCGTCCGTTGCGACCTCAATATTTTCGATATTTGTCTTTAATCAGCTTACTTTAAACAGCGTATTTGCTAATATTTTTGCTGTTCCGTTCATGACTTTTTTTATAATGCCAATGGCTATTATCGCTTTATTATGTGAACCGTTTGATATATCTCTTCCTCTGCATATTTTGGCTTTTGGTATCGAAAAATTAATAGCATTGGTTGAATTTTCAGCACGCCTTCCGGGATCGCTATTCATTATGCCGTCGCCGTCTGATTTAACAATGCTGATTTGGATTATTTCAGGCTTAATTTTTACATTATTTCGTAGTCGAATAAGGGTGATTGGGATAATAGGAGTAATAATCGGATGCCTGTGTTATTTTTGTGAGGAACGTCCGCGAATTGTTATATCTCCTTACGCTAAAGTTGTTGGCGTGAAGATTTCAAATGATTTGGCTTGCTTTAATCATTGTGGGCATTTTCGAGGGATTTTGTCGGCGTGGACGAAGTCTGTAGGTTGCAATAAACGAGAAAATTTTAATTCCGTGAACTGTCGTAAATTTATTCAAAAATCAAGTAAAGGGTACTTCATTAATTTGGATAGAAAACAGGTTTTGCTGCAATCTTTCAAGGAGGAGATTCCAAATTCAATTTATATGGATGAAAAAACGCCATTTGTTCGGGAAATTTATTTTCCATCTCTTAAAGAAATATCAAACAAAAACAGAAAACGACCTTGGCACAAATAATATTTTTGTCTTTATTGATTTATTAAATTTTTGTTAACTTTTTATTGTTAAGGTAGTTATGTAAATTGATAGGAGATGAAATGAAAAAAACTATAATAACATTAGCTGCTGTAGCTATGCTTGATGCGAACGGAATGAATGCTCAAAATGTTGAAGAAATAGCTGTCCCATCAGGTGCGATTAGGTTAACACAAGTTAATCCTTCATCTGTCGCTGATGTATCGCCCGAAAATCTAAAAGTAGCAAATGTTTCGGAGGTGCCGTCGAGTCCGTTGGCCCAAACGGAAGTGCCTGCTGCTCTTACGAATTTTTCGTTTAATTCTGTAGACGATATCAATAGGGCAGGGAAGTGTTGGACATTTGTCTATAATGCACTGCGTGCTGGTCAAGTTGTGATTAATGGAGCTTCTACGATTCTAACAGGGTATGTAGCTGGCCAGTTAATGAACGTTGGGGATGAATTTGATGCCAAGACAAATGGAGAAATGTGTATAGCATCTGCAATTGCTAGCGGATTATCAACATTAAATACTTTCTTTTTGCATAAAATTAGCGGACGCTTAGAAGAGCTTCAAAAAGAATTGCAAGCAAAAACACAATCAGAGCCTGCGGTCTAATGTTTAGATGCTGATTTACTGATGCAGATATCAAAATTGTGCAGGTTTTTGATCGATAAAAGGAGATAAGGTAATGAAAAAGAATATATTGACAATTGTGTGTATAGCGTCAGTTTTCGGAATGTTGTTCGAATCTGAGGCGGCCGCGGCAAAGAGATTGCGTAGGGGGTCGGCATCTCAAGTGATAAAATACACACCTGATCCAGCGATTGCTGAACACCAAAAAAATCCATTGAAAGGAAGTACGCCAGGAGGTTATAACGACGACACGGCCGGCGATTTTTCGCGATTTCAAACAGATAACAACGACTTATCTATGGATGATTTAACACAATTGAGAGAAGAAAAAAACCGTCAATTGGAGAGAACCAAAATAACGCAAAACGCACTGGGAAAAAGACTTGGTGTTTTTAAAAAAGGAAAAAATCCTGAATATCTTAGACTGTCACAAGAAATCAAAGATCTTGAGACCGGAATTAAGGACCTGGATAAACAAATTAAAGGTAAAACTAAAAATATAGCGAAGGCGGATAAATATACATTGGGAATGTCCTTTTCGAAGGCAGTAACTCAATGGAAACAGCTGAATGAAAAACTTACAATTCAAATTGAAGATTATGCCAATAATCTAAAAACTTATACACCTGACGATACGATGTTATATCCTAAAGCATTTTTAAATGTTTTAGCTGTATATAATTTATATTTGCAAAGTGTAGGCAAGATCAATGATGGATTAATGCAAATTGTTAAAAATGGACAAAAGGCGACAAATGTCCAAATGTACATGTTACGTGAGGATGTCGGCCTACTTGTGTTGCAATACAATTTGCTGAAAGCTTCATTGATAGAGTTGCAAAAGCATGTTAATAATTCGTCTTTTAACAATAGAGATGCAATGCTGATTACTGTAGAAAGATTTGGTGAAGATATCCAAAAATCTGACGAGCAACTCACATCGGTATTGTCTCAGTTAGAATCGCTAAATATCAGTGTAGCTCCCGAAATTTGGGCAGATATCAGAGGAATCTTACCTGGAATATATGAAGATTCTGCAAAGTTTTTAAAACAAATTTATGAAACGTTCAGATCCGCAAGTGACGAAGCTGATTATCAATCAGTTATTGAATCGGTAGGGAATGCATCTGAAAGATTATCGGCATTTTTAGGTGGAGATAAAGAGCCTCCGTTGTTGGATTCTAATGAGGAATCTCAGGATTATCATTGAAAGATTAAACGAAAAAGCGGAACAAATACTATATGCTGCTTGACGTATTAAAAATCTTGAAATGGGTTAAGTCATCTGCAATGATTTGACGATTCTCCCTCTGCAAATGATTGTTGCGCAGGGGGAGCTTTTTGATGGGCTTATATTGCAAAAATATTCAAAATAAGGTAAAACCGTCAGGATAAACTATTAGAGGAGTGTTATGCTTGCAGTAGTAAGAACAGGCGGAAAGCAATATAAAGTAAAAGAGGGCGACGTTATTTCGGTTGAAAAACTTCTTGATGAGGGAGCGAAGGTAGAGCTCTCTGACGTGTTGATGATTGATAACGATGGAAAGGTCAAAGTTGGTACTCCTAATGTTGAAGGCGCGATGGTTACCGCTAGCATCCTGAAGCAAAAAAAGCAAAAAACGGTTTATGTTTTTAAGAAGCATCGTCGTAAAAACTATCGTCGTAAAAACGGTCATCGACAAGTTGTAAGTATTTTGAAAATTGAGGCTATCAAAGGGTAGGGAGTCTGAAGTATGGCAACAAAAAAAGCGGGCGGTAGTTCTAAGAACGGTCGCGATTCGGAAAGTAAAAGGTTAGGTGTAAAAATTTTCGGCGGTCAGACGGTGGTCGCGGGTAACATCATCGTGAGACAGCGCGGAACTAAAATGTGTGCAGGGCATAACGTTGGAGTCGGAAGAGATCACACGTTGTTTGCGAAAGCTGATGGTGTGGTGAAGTTTGCGAGGAATTCTCGTGGGCGTTGTGAGGTTTCCGTAGTTACTGCATAGATGTTTTTTGGCTCCTTCGGGAGCTTTCTTTATTTTGTTAGTCGATTTTTATTCATAGGATTTGTTAACCTGAAATTAATCAGTTCAGGTTAGTATTTCGTATAGTTGTATATGGAGATCCTTATGAAAAAAGTCATTGCTTTGTTGTTTGTCTTTCCTCTCGTAGTTGATGGAACTCAAAAGATTGTTTCATCCGATTTTCAAGAAGCAAAAATTACTGCTGAAAGAAATGAAGTGGTAATCGGATCATGTCTAGATTATCTGTTAAAAGAGTTAAAAAAATTACCTAATCCTTCACCGAAAAATGTATATGAATTTTTAAGAAAAAATCAAAAAACAGAGGAAGATCAAAATATCAAGGAATTATATTATGTATTAAGGTCTATTACGAAGTCGTTATCTTCAGAGCTTGGTAGCAATGAGACTTTGATACAGGTAACATCTGCGGTGAATATGTTGAAATTTCTGTCTGATAATCCGGAAAAACAACGTTTTACAATTAAATTTAATCAGGTTACCGAGTTGCTGAGGCACTTTATCCATTTAAATAGCACTCAAAGATCAAGAGTCCTTTCTTTGTCTGAAACTATAAAAAACACTTTGTATCAGCAGGAGTTAAATAACGAGATTGGGCCTGATGATGGTGCTGATTTTTATAACTCCGATCTCTTTTCGGAAAAAGTTAAACAGGCACATAATATTCAGAGGCAAATTGATCAACTCGAAACGCGTATTAAAGATTTTAAGGAAAATATTGAAGAGCTAACAAAAGAGCAATTGATATCTCGCGTAAATGATGCCAACAATTTGCGAAATAATCTTCGATCGACAAAACTCAGTACAGAAAAAGGAGAAAAAATCCTCATTTCCAGAAATTTAAGAAAACATCTCATGAATGTTTTACAAATATCTATTGATGCCGTTATGAAAGAGCTTACACAACGGGCCAAATAACCATCACCTACTTCTTTGAAGTAAGAGGAATTTGCAAAAAGCTACTTCTTATTTTTAAGGCTATCAAAACTGATAATATTATCTTCCGATTTCGAAGAAGAGTCTGTTTTTTTCGTCTTGTTCCCACCATTAGGGTCGTCATCGACAGGAGGGGTGTCTTTTACTGAAGGATCAAATTTCGGAGTAAACTGAAGGGCAAATTTGACAGACGGATCAACGAAGGCGCACAAAGCATCAAACGGTATACGTAAAACTTCACGAATGCCATCAAAACTTAACTCGACCGAGAAAAAGTGATCGTCAACCTTTAAATTCCAGAACTGATATTGAAGAACAATCATTATTTCTTCAGGATACTGCTCTTTGAGGAAAGACGGAACGATTGTACGAGGATGATCGGTGCGAAATCTTATGTAGAAATGATGATTCCCTGACAGTCCATTTTCTGAAACGTCGCTCAGTACTTCTTTTACTACTGAAATGAGCGCTTTCTGAACTAGGCTATCATACCTAAACTTACTCATACACAACTCCAAATCAACTGGGGCGAGTGACAGGAATTGAACCTGCGACCTCCAGAGCCACAATCTGGCGCTCTAGCCAATTGAGCTACACCCGCCACACACATCTCTCTTTTACATTGTTGTCGAGAAAAGGTCAATAGATCACGGGAAGAACTTCGCTCTGTTTCACGAATTTTTGATTGTTTTTGAGGTGTGTCTCCTTTCTATCACCACAACGGAATGACTTTACCGAACAGTTGTACTAACTTCGTCAAAAGGTTTAGCCTATTTTGCTTAATTACGGAATCTCCAGTGTTTACCAATACTTTTTCAAAAAACTGAGAAATCACTTTTTCCATTTTCACACATGCGTTTAGTTCTTTAACAAAACCGGTTTGAATATCATTTTCCGTTTGTTCTATGTATTGCAAATGTTCTTGCAACTCTAGTACGGCGTTGTATAGAAGTGTTTCTTCATTTTCGGAAAGGAAAAACTTGTTAACTTCTGTATTGATATTGTCACCGATAATATTTTTGGCTCTTTTATATCCTTCGATGAGTCGTTTCCCTGCATCAGTTTTTATAATTCTGTTCAAGATTTCTGATTTTTGATAAATCAGCAAAATGTCAGCGCCGCTATTAATCAACGCAGTAATTATTTCATAATCGACGTCATTGTCTTTTAGTAAAACTTTGAACCTTTCATTGATAAAATTAATGACATTATCTACTGTATCTGACTTTAAGTTATCAAATGTCATATTATCAAAGGCTTTTTGAATCAAAGCTCTTAAATCAATACGCATTTTAAATTTTTGGATAATCTTCAAAATGCTTATGGCTGCTCTACGTAACGCAAATGGATCTTTTGATCCCGTAGGTTCTTTCCCAATGGCGAAAAATCCGGTAATAATCTCAACTTTATCAATCAAAGAAAATAGTGCGCTGAACGGCGTTGAAAAATCATCTCCTTGAGAATACTGTTCACGGATAGCGATACATATCTCATCGCTTTCTCCCTGAATTTTCGCGTAATGGGCCCCCATGATTCCTTGAAGTTCCGTAAATTCACACACCATTCCGGATGATAAATCACATTTAGCTAAGGTTGCTGAACGAATTAATAAATTCTTCGTTTTATCGGTAATAAATGAATTATTTTCACGAAGGTTGTCGTAAGCAAAATGACACAGAGAAATGACGCGTTGTACCCTATCAAAAACGGTTCCGAGCCTTTCGTGAAATCCAATTTTCTTTAGCGATTCCAGATGACTTTCCAGTGGTTTTTTAGAGTCCGTTTCAAAGAAGAATAAAGCGTCAGCTAGTCGAGCGTTTAGCACTTTTTCATTACCTTCGATGATTGTTTTTCCGTTATCTATTGCCTGATTGTTTGCGACAAAAACGAAATACGGCGCAAGTTTCCCATCGTCTGTTCGAGTAGGGAAGTAACGTTGGTGAACTTTCATCGGTGTAATAATTGCTTCTTCCGGAAGTTGCATAAAATTATTCGGAACTTTTCCTACCAATGGAACCGGATATTCTGACAATCCGATTACCTCTTCTAGCAGATCAGGCGTAATGATGACGGATAAATTATAAATGTTTTCAATTCTGCGAATTTCTTCCAAAATTATTGATTTTCTTTCGTTTTGATCGATAATCACAAAAGCATTTTTCAGCTTTTCTTGATATTCTTCGAAGTTTTTTACATGAATTTGAGCTGGAGCTAAAAACCTGTGTCCAACAGTGTCATTTGATGCCTTTATGTGTATCTCATCCATTGAAAAATTAATCGTTTGCCCATTAAAGACGGCCAAAATATTTCTCAATGGTCGAACGAATTTTACAGGGTAATTTCCCCATTTCATGGATTTTTTCCAAGAAATATTTTCAATGGCCTTTTTTATGATGTCTGGGAGTAACGCTGCTGTATCTATGGCATCGTGATAAATATTGATGAAAATAAAGTTTTTTCGGTCAATAGTTTTTTCTATACAATCATCTCTTGATGCGTTGTTGGATTTCAAAAATTTATCTATGATTTCAGTTGGTGCGACGGTTTGCGGTCCTTTTTTTTCTTCTTGATATGCAAGCGTTTTTTCAGCTAACTCTGCTGAAAATGTGAGACGTCGTGGTGAAACAAAACTTCTGATATTTTGAAACGGTATCTTTAGTCGCGAAAATTCATCTAATATAATTTTTTCGAAATTAGAAGCTGCTTCAGCTTGAAATCTCGATGGAATTTCTTCAATTAATAATTCTAATAAAAAGTTACTCATGATTTTTTACCTGTGCTTCACAACATGCTTTTGCCATGGCTCGAACTCTTGCTATGCGCTCTACTCGCTCGGCAACACTTAACGCCCCTCGAGCATCCATTAAATTAAATAGATGACTGGCTTTCATGCATTGATCATATGCGGGAAGAGCTAATCCGGCGTTTGTTAATTCTCGACATTCTGCCTCAGCATCGACAAAGTGCTGTTTTAATTTTTCAATATCAGCGTATTCAAATGAATATTTTGAGAATTCGATCTCTTGTTGCTTGCAGATATCACCGTAGGAAATTTTTTCAGAGCCTTCTTTTCCATTCCAATTTAGATTGTAAACATTATCGACCGATTGTAGGAACATAGCCAATCTTTCCAATCCGTATGTTAATTCGACGGTTACTGAGCTGCAGGCTATTCCTCCAACTTGCTGAAAGTAGGTAAATTGAGTAACCTCCATTCCATCGCACCAAACTTCCCAGCCGAGACCGGCGGCGCCTAACGTTGGACTTTCCCAGTCATCTTCAACGAAGCGAATATCATGCAGTTTGTAATCAATACCGACGACTTCTAAGCTTTTGAGATAAATATCTTGAATGTTATCAGGAGACGGTTTAATAACAACCTGAAATTGATGATGCTTCTGCACACGATTAGGATTTTCACCATATCTGCCGTCGGCGGGTCTTCTCGATGGCTGAACATATGCCGCTTTCCAACTTTTTGGGCCAAGAGCTCGCAAAAACGTATTAGGACTAAATGTTCCCGCCCCGACTTCCATATCATATGGTTGAAGTACTGCGCACCCGTAATCTCCCCAATATTTTTGGAGAGAGAAAATTATATCCTGAAAGCTTTTCATAAAATCACCAAAAATTCACACATCATATTTATCACAAAAGAAGAATGAGTGATATAGACCGAAGAAAAATTCCATCTATGCTACACTAACATTTTGATAATTGGGTGTTATTAAAATAATCTTTCACAATTACTGGACATTTTTGTGAACTTGTGCTACATTGCGCAGGAGTTGGGCGCCTAGCTCAGTTGGTAGAGCAGCTGACTCTTAATCAGCGGGTCGGAGGTTCGAGTCCTCTGGCGCCCACCAGGTGTATCGTTATTCAGCGGACGAATCTAAAGAAGTAGTTTAACTTTCTGTTGAGGCTTAGTCCATTCCGATTAAGGCGATAATCATCGTCATTACCAGAAGCAACATTCGCTTCATCCAGTCTTCGTCATTTTTTGCTAATGCTTGTGCAATTGCTTCATCAGTGGAGTCCATTTTCGATTTTTCTTTTGCTTCTCTGCTCATAATTATCACCATTCATTCACTACTGTCTGTTATGACATATAAAAGTTAATTTTTTACAAATGTTTCAAGAATTTATCAAATAACAAAGGAAATTATTATGTTACAAAAAAATACAATCTTATCTCCTGTAGAATGGGAAAAAATTGCTCGCCCTAAGCAACTAATGCCTAAGGGAAATTGGCGAATCTGGATGATGCTTGCGGGAAGAGGGTTTGGAAAAACTCGTGCAGCTGCTGAAGCAATCAGAAAATTAGTAATTTCGGGAAAATATCGCCGAGTAGCTTTAATAGCGAATACAATTCAAGAGGCTAAGCAAGTAATGGTAGAAGGGCATAGCGGGTTGTTGTCAATTTGTTCGGAAAGTGATGGTTTGATTTATACGCCGTCCAAGCGGTTGTTGAGTTGGAACAATGGAGCCATTGCAACGATTTACGGTGCTGAAAACTACGAGCAATTGAGAGGGCCTCAATTTGATGCTGCATGGATTGATGAGTTTGCAAAATTTATGTATCCTAGAGAGACATTTGATCAATTGTCTTTTTCTTTGAGATTGGGGCCTGATCCTAAGGTAATTTTAACGACAACGCCTCGTCCGATCCAATTTATTAAGGATTTAATGGAGCGCCCTGATGTTGTGACGGTTCGCGGGTCTTCTTTGGAAAATGAGGCTAATTTATCTCCTGCCTTTTTGCAACAGTTGGAGTATTTGAAAGGGTCTAGACTTGAGGCTCAGGAGATTTATGCGGAAATTGTTGAAAATAATACAAATACTCTTTGGTCTTGGGATGATATAGAAAGTTGTTATAAGAATCCTCCTCACTTTTTGGATAATATAGTAATAGGAGTGGATCCGGCTGTGACAAGTACGGATAATAGCGATGAAACAGGAATTATCGTTGCGGGAAAAGATGCATTTGGAAAGGCCTATGTTTTGGAAGATGCATCAATGAACGCCTCTTCAGATGAATGGGCGAGTAAAATTACCGATTTATACGATAGATATCGGGCGCGTCAGGTAATCATTGAGGCAAACGCCGGGGGAGAGTTGCTGACGCGTCTATTAAAGTCTAAAAATGGAGATATGCGTGTTAAAGCTGTTTATGCTCATAAATCAAAAATAGCAAGAGCAGCGCCTATCGTTTTGCTATATCAAAGAAAAATGATTTTTCACGCGATGCAGTTCCGAAAATTAGAAATGCAGATGGCTACATATGTGCCTGGAGAAAAATCCCCCGATAGATTGGATGCTATGGTGTGGGCAATGACAGAATTGTTTTCTTCGGATATTCAAAATGATATGCCGGGTGTGTTTTTGGCGTGATGATGTCAAAGTTATCGTTTGCAAAAACGGTTTTTAGGTGATATAAGTAGTCGTTTGATTTTCACTTTGTAAGAGGTTGAATTTTTATGGCTAAGAAAATTGTTGGGTACATTAAGTTGCAAGTACCTGCTGGGAAAGCGAACCCATCTCCTCCTATTGGCCCTGCGTTAGGTCAGCGAGGATTAAATATTATGGAATTTTGTAAGGCATTTAATGCGCAGACTCAGTCTTATGAGGCAGGAACGCCGCTTCCTGTAATTATTACGGCTTTTGCTGACAGGACATTCTCTTTCATTATTAAGTTGCCTCCTGTTACTTATTATTTGAAGCAGGCTGCGGGTATTGCTAAGGGAGCATCTGCGACTGGCAGGGGTACCTATGCGGGTAAGGTTACCATGGCTCAAATTAGAGAGATTGCTGGCAAGAAAATGAAGGATTTGAATGCAAATGATGTTGATGCCGCTAGCATGATGATAGTCGGTTCTGCGCGTTCAATGGGATTGGAGGTCGTTCAATAATGGCTCGTTCAGGGAAGAGATATCGGAATATCGAGAAGAAGCTTGAGACAAGAGACTATTCTTTGTCCGAAGCAGTGAAGTTTTTGAAAGAAAATTCATCTTGCAAGTTTGATGAAACAGTTGAGGTTTCGATTAATTTGAATTTGGATCCTCGCTCTGCAGATCAAAACATCCGCGGAATGGTGGCAATGCCTGAAGGTACCGGAAAAAATGTAAAGGTTGCGGTATTTGCAAAAGGTGCTGTCGCTGATGCAGCAAAAGAGGCTGGAGCGGATTACGTGGGTGCCGATGATTTGGCAGACAAGATTAAAGATGGAAGTATCGATCTTGATGTTTGTATCGCTAGTCCGGATATGATGGGTGTTGTTGGTCGTCTTGGTAAGGTTTTGGGGCCGAAAGGGTTGATGCCAAATCCGAAGCTAGGTACGGTTACTCCAAATGTTGCGGCAGCGGTTAAGAATGCTAAAGCAGGGCAGGTTGAATATCGCTTGGATAAGCAGGGTATTGTACATGCCGGTTTGTGTAAATTGAGTTTTGATCAGGATAAGATAGAAGCTAATTTGAAGGCGTATATTGGAGCTGTGGTGAAGGCAAGACCTGCTGGAGTGAAAGGAACGTACTTGAAATCCGTAACGGTTTCCAGTACAATGGGAGTCGGCTTGAGGTTAAGCGCTGCTGAAGTGCTTTCTTTTTAGTCGTTGGAGTCTATCGTAGACCATCGGTGTGAGTAACTTAAATATGCCGTTGCAGATCGACTGTGTGTTGGTTATTTATCTGAGGTTTCCGGTATTCTCTCGTTGGTTAGTTTAGGAGAGAACTGTGGAAAAAAGCAAGAAGACAGATCTGGTTGCAAAAATTAAGCGGCGCTTTGCAGAAAGCGAGGCTGTTTTTGCTGTAAATCAGAATAAGTTGACGGTTGCTGAAACAGAGAGTCTCAGGAAACAATTGCGCGATGTGAAATCTACTTATCTTGTGGCGAAGAATACTTTGACGAGGATAGCTGTGAAAGATACCTCGTTTGAGTGTATGTTGCCTCATTTGAGTGGACAAACGGCGCTGGTTTTTTCGACAGATGTCGCTGGTTCTGCGAAAGTTGTATCCGAATTCGCGAAGAAGGTGGAAGATAAAATTACCATTGTTTGCGGAGGGTATAGCGGAAAACTGTTGAGTGATGTTGAAGTGAAAACTTTGGCATCTTTACCGTCTATGGACGAATTGAGAGCCAAAATTGTTGCGGTTATTCAAACACCTGCACAACGTTTGGCGACGTTATCACAAGCACCTGCATCACAGCTTGCTCGTGTATTAAAAGCCTATTCAGAAAAATAATTACGGAGGATAAAAATGGCTGCAAATTTAGATGAAATCGTAAAAACATTATCAGAATTGAATGTTATGGAAGCTGCAGAGCTCAGCAAAAAGTTGGAAGAAGTTTGGGGTGTATCCGCGGCTGCTCCTGTCGCTGTAGCTGCTGCAGGTGGTGCCGCTCCGGCTGCTGCCGCTGAGGAAAAGACAGAATTTGATGTTGTCTTGACAGATGCGGGTGCTGCAAAGATCGGCGTCATTAAGGTTGTAAGAGAGTTGACGGGATTAGGTTTGACGGAAGCGAAGGCGATCGTTGAAGCTGCTCCAAAAACTATCAAAGAGGCTGTTTCAAAAGATGATGCGAAAGCAATGAAAGAAAAATTAGAAGCTGCTGGTGCGAAAGTTGAATTGAAGTAACAAGTTTTTTGTTTGTCAGTTTCAAATAAAAACCTCCTTCGGGGGGTTTTTGTATATTGAGTTGGTGTTAAATTTGAAAATTTTTAATAACTCAAGTTTTTATTTCGCTTTTGTAACGAAATGAGGCGACGGCCTGCTGATGGTTTTTTGTCCTAATTGGTGTAGTTTTGCAGAAATTGAGTTGTCTACCATCGAGTAGTACGACGGTAAGAACGAAATGTGCGATTTTACGGTATTTGCGGCTTTTTGAACCCATATAGAGTTATTGATTTTGAAATTTTGCGAATGTTTCCATGCCGCATATACCAAGGAACAATAAGGTTTATAAAATTTTTCAACTTTTGAGTGATAATATCCGACAGCTTTAGTCCACGAGTTGTGTAAATTTTTCAAATTTATGAAAAATTTGGAGGCGTATGCTACGTTTGTGTGAGGTGTAAAAGCCTCTTCTAAAGTTTTAAATGCTTTGCTGTGGTGCATAAGATTTACCTGCATACATCCAACGTCTATATTTCTGGTACCTTGTGATATTAACCTTTTTACGGTTGCGATTGCTGCGCTTTTTGTGGAACAGTAATACCCTTTGCCATTTGCGCAGATTGTCCATGGCCATGGTCGTTTGTGGCTTTTCCCGACATTTCTTCCTGATTCAACCGTGGCGATTGCCAGAAGCAGACGATTCGGTATGCCATATTTGCGCTCTGCTCGAACAATTTCGCTTTCGCAAAGTTCATGCTGTCCAAAATATTTACTGTTATCTACAGTGTCTACGATATCGGCATTGTTGGGCAGCGTTGATGCAGACACTCCTTCAGTGATAGGGTTTGCTTTGCAAAAATCAATCGACAGAATTGACAAAATTCCGGAAATACTACCACACAACAGATACCTTAACATTACGTTCCTCATACACTTACACAAATAAGTATGCAAAAATCGTGCCAAAGTTTGAGTTGTTAACTTTTTTTCGAAAAAACTTCTCAAAATTGCTCTGAAATGTTAACGCTAAGGCTTCAGAAAATTTGATGTTAAGAAAGTTTTAATAATTATTCGAAGCAAATCGGCAAAATTTTCCTAATTGGTTTGGGATTTCAAACTTGAAGCATTAGAACAAAAAGGATCAGAAGTATTGAAATTTAAGATGTTTGCTAGTATACATAAAACTAAGACGCATGCGAGCAGGGGGATGTCGAGATGACGTTCCATTCGGTCCGATAAGTTTCGGAAGGCTTGCAGAGGAGATGTGAGCGGATCCTTGAGAAGAGAAGGCCCTCACTATATAACCGAAAAAGGAGTAAATTTATGAAAGAAGTATCAGTACAAAGACTTTTAGAGGCAGGTGTTCATTTCGGACATCAAACGAGACGTTGGAATCCGAAAATGGCGCCGTATATTTTCGGGTCTAAGGATAAGATACATATTATCAATTTGGATAAAACGGCTGAGATGATGAAAGAGGCGTTGAAGGTTGTCGGAGATATCGCTGCCGAAGGTGGTCGTATCTTATTTGTCGGAACGAAAGATCAAGCATCAGACCGAGTTGCAGAGGCGGCTACGCGTTGTGGACAATATTATGTCAATCATCGTTGGTTGGGTGGTATGTTGACGAACTGGAAGACGGTTTCCCAGTCCATCAAGAAATTAGAATCATTGGAAAAGAGACTGCAGGATGCGAATATTTCTTTGAAGAAGAAAGAAATCTTGAGTATAGAGAGACAGATCAGTAAATTGAATCGGGCCCTCGGCGGTGTAAGAAGCATGGGTGGAATTCCTTCATTGTTGTTTGTTTTGGATGTCACTATCGATAAAACAGCGGTTGAGGAAGCAAGAACATTAGGAATCCCGGTCGTTGGGATTTGCGATACTAACTCTGATCCGACAAGAATTGATTTTCCTATTCCGGGAAATGATGATTCCGTGAGGTCTATTGATTTATACTGCAGCGCAGTGGAAAATGCAGTTATTGAAGGTATTCAGAAGGGATTGACTTCGGCAGGTGTTGATGTCGGTGCGTTAGAAAATCCCGTAATTGAAGGAGCTTCAACTGAGTCAGAATCGTCTGAGCAGACTCTAGCATAATTTACAAGGAGAAAACTATGGCTGATATTAAAGCAAGCGAGGTCAAGGCGTTAAGAGATCGTACCGGCGCCGGAATGATGGATTGTAAAAAGGCTTTGGTAGCCTGTGATGGCGATATGGAGCAAGCAATTGATTGGTTAAGAAAAAAAGGGTTGTCTGTTGCTGCTAAAAAGTCAGGACGTGTTGCAGCTGAAGGCTTGGTTGCTGTTTGTGTTGATGGAACAAAAGGGACGGTGCTTGAAGTAAATGCGGAAACAGATTTCGTTGCGCGTAATGAGTTATTTCAAAATCTCGTCGGAACGGCTGTTGAATTGGCGTGTAAAGAATCTTGTGATTTAGAACAGTTGAAGGTTCTGGATTATCCGGGAACGGGTCGCAATGTTGCTGATGAGTTGACTAACTTGATAGCAACGGTCGGTGAGAATATGTCTTTGAGGCGAGTCGAGCATCTTTCGGTAAATAGTGGGGTAATTGCCTCGTATGTTCATAATAAAATTTCCGATAAATTAGGAAAAATCGGTATTTTAGTTGGAATTGAGTCGGATGCGGATAAAAGCAAGTTGCAGGATTTAGGAAAGAAGCTTGCGATGCATATCGCTGCAGCAAGTCCAAAATCTGTACGTGTTGAAGACTTGGATCCTGCTTTAATTTCCAGAGAGAGAGATGTTGTACGTGAGCAAGCCAGAAATTCCGGAAAAAAAGAGGAGTTTATTGAGAAGATAGTCGAAGGTCGTTTAAGTAAATTTTACAGTGAAGTCGTTCTGTTGGAGCAGGTTTATGTAATTGATGGAGAATCCAAGGTTAAAGATATTATAGCGTCAGCGGAAAAAGAGTTGGGTACTTCGATTAAAGTTACGAGTTTTGTGAAATTTGTATTAGGAGAAGGGATCGAGAAGCAATCCGTTGATTTTGCAACAGAAGTGGCTTCTCAATTGCAATAATTAGGTATCCTATGGATAGTTGTTTTCATCGGATCTTATTGAAAGTTTCCGGCGAGTTTCTTATGGGTGATCTCGATTATGGTCTTGATGTTAAGACTGTAGATAGGATTGCTGGGGAAGTGAAAAGTATCCATGAATCAGGTCTTGAGGTTTGTATAGTTATCGGTGGCGGAAACATCTTTAGAGGTGTTTCCGCTGCTGCTTATGGTATGCATCGTGCAGTTGCTGATAACATAGGAATGTTAGCTACTGTTATGAATTCAATAGCATTTCAGAATTCGTTGGAGAGACTCGGTATTGAAACGAGAGTTATGTCCGCGCTTGCTATGCCTAACATATGTGAACAATATCTGCAACGGAGAGCCATTCGTCACCTGGAAAAGGGGAGGGTGGTAATATGTGCGGCAGGTTCTGGCAATCCGTACTTTACTACTGACACGGCGGCAGCGCTAAGAGCTTTGGAGATGAATTGTGAGGTTTTACTTAAGGCGACTAAAGTAGATGGTGTTTATGATTCTGATCCAGTCACAAATCCGAATGCAAAATTTTTTGGTAAGTTGTCCTATTTTGATGTGATAACAAAAAATTTGAAGATAATGGATTCTACAGCTGTTAACTTAATGAAAGACAACAATATTCCGATTATTGTATTTTCTTTAAAGGAACAAGGAAATTTGGAAAATGCGTTAAACGGTCAAGGAAAATATACATTAATTTCTGAATAAAGGAGAGTATCGATGTTAGAGAGATTAAGAAAAAAAATGACGGCGAGTTTCGAAAGCTTGTTGAAAGATTTTAGTGGATTACGAACGGGACGTGCATCTGTTTCAATTTTGGATAATGTTATGGTTGAAGCATATGGAAATATGGTGCCGTTGCAACAAGTTGGGACTGTCAGCGCTCCTGAGGCGAGATTGTTAACAGTTCAAGTATGGGATTCTTCTTTAATTAAGCCCACAGAAGTCGCCATTAGGAATTCTCCGGCTGGGTTGAGTCCGACTGTTGATGGCCAGTTAATTAGGATAGCGATTCCGGAGTTGAGTGAGGAAAGGCGTAGAGAAATTTGCAAGCTGGCGGGAAAGTACGCCGAACAAAGTAAAGTTGCGATCCGTAATGTTCGTAGAGAAGGAATGGATGACGCCAAAAGACAAGAAAAAAATAAAGAAATTACTGAAGATGAACTAAAAAAACTTTCCGATAGTATTCAAAAAATGACAGATGAATTTGTAAAAAAGATAGACGATACACTGGCATTTAAAGAAAAGGAAATTATGAAAGTCTAGAGTGATGAATACCTCCGAGGCAATCGTTAATCATATTGCTTTTATTCCTGATGGCAATCGACGGTGGGCTAGAAATCGAGGGTTGCCTACTTTGATTGGTCACAAAGCGGGGTATGATGTAATAAAGCAGTTATCAGTGGTTCTGCCGAAATACGGGGTGAAATATGCCTCGTTTTTTTGTTTTTCGATGGAAAATTGGCAGCGTACTCAAGACGAAGTCGGTTATCTTATGGATTTATTTTGTCGACTGTTTGAGGATTCCGACAGAATTTTAATGGATAATGGCGTGAAAGTTCGAGTTATCGGTGATTTAAGTAAATTATCCGCGGAATTACAAGATAAAATCTGCGCTTTGGAGGAAAGAACTAGAGATAATGATAAAATTACCGTTGTTGGAGCCGTTAGTTACTCAGGTAGAGATGAAATCGTGCGATCAGCTCAGAAAGCAGCAAAAGATGTGTTGGATGGAAAGTTAAATATTGAAGATCTTAATGAAACAACATTTTTAGGGTATCTGGATTGTCCTGATATTCCGTATCCTGATATATTGGTACGAACCAGCGAGCAAAGGATTAGTAATTTTTTATTGTGGCAGACGGCTTATTCGGAAATTATGTTTTTAGATAAATTTTGGCCGGATATTTCAGAGGATGATATAAAATATGTTATGGAAAATTTTTCTAAAAGAAAGAGACGTTATGGTAAATAACTTTATTGATAACCTGATCAACCAAGAAATATTTCGAAAATTATCTTGCTCCAAGGAATTATTGAAGAGAATTTTTTCGTCTTTTCTTTTTATTCCAATGATTGTTTTAGTCTGGTTGTTGGATGATACAAGTTTTAGGATTTTATGCTGGATTATCTATTGCATGATCGTCAAAGAGATTTTTTCTCAGAAAATTTCAGGTCATTGGATGATTCGATGTTTTGCCTTAATTTTTTGTTTTTTAGGAATTTATTCTTTCATATATGTTCATGATAGTTGCGGTAAAATCGGGAATGTTTTTTTGATTTGTGTCGCAAGTTTGACAGATATAGGGGCGTATTTTTTTGGTAAGTGGTTGAAAGGGCCTAAGTTATGTCCTATGATCAGCCCCAATAAAACGTGGGCCGGCTTAATTGGTGGATTTTTGTGCTGTAATTTAACTTTATGGGCAGTTTATCCTTCCGATTTTAATTGCGGTTTTTGGGGATTACAGTTGTTGATTTTATCTGCTATTCTAGGTGATCTGTTGGAGTCAGCATTAAAAAGGAAATTGGAAATTAAAGACCTGGGAAAAACATTTCCCGGACACGGGGGGATTTGTGATCGATTAGACAGTTTATTGCTCGTTTCGATCGTATTTTCTGTATTTTGCGTGTTTAAGTAGAGGGGCGCAATGAGTTTTATTTATTACATTATATCGTTTTTTATCATTATTAATGTTATCGTTTTTGTGCATGAATTCGGGCATTTTCTTGCAGCGCGTCGTTGCGGGGTAAAGGTTTCAACTTTTTCTTTGGGAATGGGGCCTGAGTTATTTGGAGTTACTGACAAACAAGGTACACGCTGGTGTTTGTCTGCCTTTCCTGTTGGTGGGTATGTCATGATGTTGGGCGATGGAGATATTTCGTCTTCCACAAAAGATAAAAATACAATGAAAGAATTGACTCCTGAAGAGAAAGCTCAATCATTTTGTGCGAAGAGTAACTTGGAAAAAATGTGGATAGGTTTTTGCGGACCTCTTTTCAATTACGTATATGCATTCATTGTTGTATTAGGAATGAGTTGGTTTTATGGAATACCGACGTATTCTCCGGTTATTGCTGATGTACTGGAAAGCAGTCCGGCCGCGGAGGCAGGATTGTTGTCCGGAGATAAGGTATTGTTTCTCGACGATCAAAAAATTGAAAATTTTCGAGATATTAACGTCAGAATTTTACATTCTGATAATGAAACTATTAAGTTTACGATAGAACGACATGGAGATGTTCGAGATATTTATGTAACTCCGAAAATTGAAGAAGTTAAAAAGGTATGGGGAACCAAAAGCGTAAAAAAGGTTGGGATTGCTCGTGGAAATTACGAATTAGTCCGGAAGGGTTTTTTTGATTCGATCAAAGTTGCTGTTTTAACATGTTGGAATTCTACAGTGGAAATGTTCGGGATGTTTGGCCGATTGTTTTCCGGGAAAAGCTCTTTAGATAACTTCGGAGGAATTGTTCAAATGACCAAAGTTGCCGGAGGTTTGGCTCAATCCGGAGATTTTTCTATGTTGGTTATGTTTACGGTCATGTTGTCTTTAAATCTCGGATTTATTAATTTATTTCCTTTACCGGTCTTAGATGGAGGTGGGATTTTGATTAATTTCGTTGAGCAAATATCTGGAAGAAAATTAAATGAAAAGTTTCAAGAATATTTGATGATTAGCTGTGCTGTATTGTTAATATTTTTAATGCTGGTGACTACCGTTAACGACATTTTAAATATAGAATCGATCGGTAAGTTTGTTTCTGGTTTGATGAGGTAATTATTATGAAATCTGTCGTTGGAATGATCTCGTTTGGAGTTTGCTTAGCAGCTTACGGAGATGTAGTTGATAAAATAGATTACGAAGGTTTGGATCGTGTTGAGCAAGCCGCAATTCAAGATGAAGTAACGATTCAGCCGGGAAAGAATTTCAAACAAGATGATATTAATCAAACCATTCGGCAACTTTATGAAAAAGGATTCTTTTCAGATATCAAGGTATTAAAAAAAGAAAAGACTTTAGTGATAAGAGTAAAAGAAAAGCCGATGGTTGATCAGGTTGCTTTTGAAGGAAATAATGCCGCCACTGATGATATGTTGAAGCATGCTGTCAGTTCTCGATTAGGTTCCGGGAAATTGTATAGCACGTCAATTATCAAAGATGTTTTGTCAGATATTCAGCTGATGTATAAAGCTCTGGGATATTATGCTCCTGTTGTAAAACCTCAGATTATTAAGCATCCAGGAAATAAAGTAGATGTAGTGTTTAATATCAATGAGGGGGAGAAAACAACGGTTAAAAAGATTATTTTCATTGGTAATAAGACTTTTTCTGATGATGAGTTGAAAGAAGTCATGTCCATGAAAGAACACAAAGTGTGGCGTTTCTGGGATTATGATAGCCATGTTTTTCGTGAAGATAAGGTAGAAGTTGATGGTCAGGCTATTTCTAAGTTTTATAAAAGTCATGGATTTCCGTTTTTTATGATTACCGGTACTCACACTGAGATAAGTCATGATAAAAAATCGCATTATTGTACGTTCAGCATGGAGGAAGGCGAAAAGTACAGTGTAGGGAAAGTGTCTTTGATTTCAAAAGTTGATAAAGTGAAAGTTTCAGATTTTGAAAAGTTTGTCACTATTCAATCCAACGAAATTTATGATGCGACCAAAATTTTTGAAGTTCGAGATTCTGTACGTAAAGAAGTTTCACTGAAAGAGCATCCGTTTGTGGATGTATCTGTTGATATTGATTACGATAAAGTGAAAAAAACTGCGGACATAGTATATTCTATCATTCCTAAAGAGAAGATGTTTGTGGAACGTATTGATATTATTGGAAATGTGAGAACATTGGATAGGGTTATACGTCGTGAGTTGTCTGTTCATGAAGGCGATGCACTAAATGTTTATAAAATTCAAAAAAGCGTAGATCGTTTAAAAGGGATGGATTATTTCGAAGATGTTCAAGTGGACGAAGAGGAAGGATCGGCTCCTGATAAGAGGGTGGTTACAGTTAAGGTTAAAGAAAAAGACGCCACCGCTCAGCTTCGATTCGGTCTTAATATGAGTGATTCTGATGGTATAGGTGGATTCCTCGGTGTTGTTGAAAATAACTTATTCGGAACAGGCCGAATGTTGGCTGCGGACATTATGTGGATGCAACGTTATTACGGCGCAAAAGTTGATATATTTGATCCGAGATTTTTTGATCAATATGTGGGGGCTGGTATTAAGTTCGGAGGAGGACGCACTTTGAGAAAGAAGTATGAGCGTTCTGCAACGAAAACACTGTTTGTATCTCCTTATATTAGGTATGCGATCAATGAGCATTTATCGCACAGGGTAGGTTATTCAGCATCTTTTAATAAAAAAACATTTTGGAATGAAGAAGCTCAAGAATGGACAGATACTCTTCCGGAATCCTATAAAGTGGGAAATTATACCTATAAATTCGAAAATAGGGATATGTTGCAGGATGAGTACGGAAAATACACTACTTGTGAGTTATCATCAGTACTGACTTATGCTGATGTCGATAATCCTTACGATCCTCGTTATGGATATGATATTTCTTTAACCAATGCTTATGCCGGCATATTAGGAAATGTTAAGTATTGGCGAAATGTTTTAGAAGGAAATCTTTATCGTCCGATAACAAATAAAGTTACTTTCATCCTAAACGGTCAAGTGGGTCATTTGAAAGAAATTTCAAATACAAGGAGTGGTGACAGATTTACTTTGGGAGGAGGCCAAACGATGAGAGGGTTTGACTCTTACGGTATAGGTACAAACGCGATAATGGATGAAATTGTATACGATCAAAATGGAACAGAAGTCAGACGTATTAAAGGTGACAGTAGCGTTGGTAGTACGAGATATTGGACGGCTAGCTTTATGTTGAAAGCGCCTTTATCTACTAAGGAAATGGGGATTAATGGAGTGGTGTTTTTAGATTTCGGTAGTGCTTGGGGATCGAAATATCCTCGCAATAAAATCAATGAATCGAAAGCTATTAGATCTTCGGCAGGCGTCGCTATAGAGTGGGCAAAATGTCCGTTGGGTATGCCAATGTCATTTATATTCGGGTTCGCTTTGACTAAAAAGTCTTTCGATGAAAAACAGACATTTACTTTATCAGGGATGATGTAATGAAGCTTTTGGGAAGTTTGGTTCTTTTTGTGTGTTTTGAAAGTTGGGCTGTCAATGAGTCTTGTGAGGATTCTTTCGATGCTTCGGGTTTGGCTGTAATAGATATGGATGAGATTTTTATGCAATCTTCGGCCGGCCGAAGTATTCAAGAGCAGATTGAGCAAATCAATATCAATGAAAAAAAGGATTTGATTAAGTTAGAGGAAAAAATTAAGCAGAAAGATTTGAAAAATCGTTCACCTAACGAAGAAGAAGCCCGAAAGCTTGAAGAAATGCAGGTCATTCTTTATGACATGACTAGAAAGAAGAGATATAAAATCCAACAAGCGTATCAAAATGCAATAAAACTGTTGGAAAAGTGTGTCCAGTCCTGTATTTCAAAAATAGCAATGAAGAAAAAGGTCAAAATGGTATTACCTGTGACTGTTTTTGTTTATTACACCGATAATGTTCAAAATATTACCAGTGAAGTATTGTGTGCTGTGAATAATGAAATGCCAGATATCAAGGTCAAATTAGAAGATTCTGCTGAGTAAGGAGATAAGCCGTGTTGAAGAAGTCGAATGCCTCGCTACAAGAAAAAAGAGTTGATTCTCGTTTTTTCGGACCGTTGAAAAAAGTGCGAATATCTGAGCTAGCGACGATTTGTGATTTTAAAATAATCGGAAGCGGGGATTTTGAAATCGAAAATGTTGCTACTTTAAAAAATGCTAAAGAACACGATTTGTCATTTTTCGGCAACAAAAAATACAGATCTGATTTTGTTCAGACGAAATCAGGCGCGGTTATCATTTCGGAAGGAGATGCTGTATATCTTCCGGATGGAGTGATCGGACTGGTGGCCAAAAATGTTATGATAGGGTATGCTCAAGCTTTATCGTTGCTTTTCCCAAATGAAGTTGTTCCACCTCATATTTGTCAGACGGCGTATATCAGTGACTCTGCAAAAATAGGGCAGAATTGTTATATTGGAGATTATGTTGTTATCGGTGATAACGTTGAAATCGGCGATAATTGTTTTATTGGTAGTCATACAGTGATTGAAAAGTCATGTAAGATCGGAGCGAATGCGATAATTCGTAATAATGTGACAATTTCTCATAGTATCATCGGCGATAATGTGATGATTAATTCTGGAGCTAGGGTAGGAGAGTCTGGGTTTGGTATAATTCCTACGGGACGAACAATGGTATATGTCAAACAGCTGGGAAGGGTGATTATCGGCGATAGAGTTCGTATTGGGGCCAACACTACTATAGATCGAGGTAGCGTAGATGACACTGAAATAGGAAATGATACGATTATTGATAATTTGGTTCAGATTGCGCACAATGTAAAAATAGGTGAGCGATCGATTTTAGTCGCGCAAGTAGGTATTGCCGGTAGTACAACAATAGGGAATGATGTTGTTCTTGCTGGGCAAGTGGGAGTCGCCGGTCATATCGAAATAGGAGACAGAGCGATCGCGGCAGCAAAAAGTGGTATAGCTTCCAGCGTTGAATCCGGGAAAATAGTGGGTGGTATTCCTGCAGTTGATGCTGGAATATGGAAGAGACAAGCTGCATTCTTAAAAATGTCTGTTACCAAAAGAAAAAAACAATATGGAGAATAGTATGACACAAGAATTATTGACATTGGGAATTAACGAAATTCAGGAGTGTTTACCTCACAGATATCCCATGTTGTTGATAGACAAAGTAACAGAGTTAAAGCTCGGAGAAAGTGCTGTCGGTATAAAAAATGTAACATTTAATGAGCCGTTTTTTCAGGGCCATTTTCCGGCAAGGCCGATTATGCCTGGAGTGTTAATTATCGAAGCTATGGGGCAAACTGCCGGGGTTATCGTTTCTAAAACTATGAATTTGGAAAAATCCGGTGGGTTGGTTTATTTCATGGCGATAGATGGTGTAAAGTTCCGCAAATTGGTGGAACCGGGAGATACGTTACACTTAAAAGTTTATAAAGAAAAGAGCAGAGGCAACGTCTGGCGTTTCAAGGGAGAGGCTTATGTTGAAGAGGTACTGGTTGCTGAGGGTTCATTTATGGCTATGATAGTGCTGGAGGATAAGAATAAATAATGATTCATCCTACGGCTATTATTTCTCCATTAGCGAAAATTGGTAAAAATGTAAAGATAGGGCCGTATTCTGTTATAGGTGATGAGGTGGAGTTGTGCGATGATGTGGAAATATTCTCTCATGTTTGTATCAATGGTCGTACAGCAATAGGAAACGGAACGAAGGTTTTTCCGTTTGCTGCAATAGGATTTTCACCTCAGGATTTGAAGTATAACGGTGAAAAGTCCTGTGTAGTTGTAGGAAAAAATAACGTAATTCGCGAGTATGTGACTATCCATCCCGGAACAGAAGGCGGAAATATGAAGACCGTAATCGGGGATGGTAATTTGCTTATGATAGGTGTGCATGTTGCTCACGATTGTGTCATAGGAGATGGAGCCATTCTGGCAAATAATGCTACATTGGCCGGGCATGTTGCTGTAGGAAATCATGTAATCATCGGAGGGCTTTCGGCGGTACATCAATTCGTACGAATAGGTCATCATGCAATCATTGGGGGAATGGCCGGAGTTGAGAGAGATGTCATTCCTTACGGCGCTGTAAAAGGGGAGAGAGGATATCTTTATGATGTTAATGTTGTTGGTTTGCTGCGTTCAGGAGTCGATAGATCAGAAATCAAAGCTCTTCAGGCAGCTTACGATATGATTTTTCATGGAGGTAAGACATTAATGGAGAATTTAAAGCAAGCCGAAGAAGCTTTGAAGGATTCTCCATATGCTAAAGAAATTTTTAACTTTATGAATGAAAAGTCAAAAAGATCATTTTGTCAGACTAAGGGAAATGAATGATAGGTATCGTTTGCGGTGGAGGCAAATATCCGCGACTTGTAATTGAATCTTGTATAAAAAAAGGCTTTGATATTTGTTTGTTGATAATCGGTAGAACGGATCGTTTCGATAATTACTCAAAGTTACCGAAGTTGTGCGTGAATTTTGGTAAAATCGGTTTGGCTTTGGAGTTTTTTAAATTAAATCGTGTAGACAAAATAGTGTTTGCGGGTCATGTTAAAAGACCTAAGCTAAGTGAACTTGATCTTGACCGTGTCGGTATTAATTGGTTATTAAAGTTGTGGTATCCGATGATTTTTAAAGGGGATAATGCTTTATTATCTGCGGTATCATGCTTGTTTGCGCAAGAAAATATTCAAGTTGTATCAGGTACGAATTTTTTAGATGATGTTTTGTTAAAAGAAGGAACGTATTCCGATATCGAATTATCTAAAAAAGAGCGTAATGATATTATTTTGGGAATTCGTGAAGCTCAATCACTCGGATTACAAGATATCGGGCAGGGGGTTGTGATTTCTGATGGAAGAATTATAGCTCGAGAAGATAAATGGGGTACAGATGCACTTATTAGTCGTTGTTATGAAGGGATTTTAGTTAAAACATCAAAGCCTCAGCAAGATTTCCGATTGGATCTTCCGACAATAGGTGTTGATACTATAGAAAATTTGCATAGGCATGGTTTTAAAGGATTGGTTATTGAGGCAGGAAAGACCATTGTTATTGATAAAGAAGCTGTGGTTCAGAAAGCCAAAGAGTATAGGCTATTTTTTCAAGCAATATTGTTATCTAAAAAGCGCAGAATTTTTATTATGGCCGGGGAGGCTTCAGGAGATTATCTCGGAGCTAGATTAATGAGAAGTATTAAGAGATTAGATAATGATGTTGAATTTATCGGGATCGGTGGACATTGTATGGATCGAGCCGGGCTGATTCGATTGTTTAGTATTTCGGAGTTATCAATTATCGGAATTTGGGAGATTATCGGTAAAATTTTCAGCATGAAAAAATGTATAAAACGAACGGCAGATACAATACTACGATATCAGCCTGATGTGGTTATAGGAATTGATTCTTCGGGGTTTAATTTCCGTGTTTACAAGATATTGAAGAAGAATAAATTTATGTCTTCGATAATTCATTATGTTGCTCCTCCAGTTTGGGCATGGAGAAAATGGAGGGCTAAAAGTCTTCATAAATTTATTGATAAGTTGATGGTTTTGCTTCCATTTGAAAAGGAAATTTTTTCGAAATATCAACTGCCTACCGTATTTGTAGGACATACCATCGCAATGGATCGTGATTTTCTTCCTGTTTCTGAAAAAAAAGATCAGAGGTATGTAACTGTAACGCTTCTTCCCGGGAGTAGGCCGTCAGAGATTGAAAAACATATGCCAATTTTACGAGAATTTACAGAGTTAATGGCTAAAAAATATTCAAATGTTCGATTTATGCTTCCTACAATAACTGAAATTGCGCCATTAATAAAAAAACACGTAGATAATTGGAAAATTAAACCGACTGTATCTACCAAAAAAATGAAAAAGGTGAAAGCTTACAATATGTCAGATGTGGCAGTAGCTGCATCCGGTACGGTGACTTTAGAATTAGCAAAAATGCAGGTGCCGTTTGTTGTGATTTACAAAACATCTTTTGTTTCATATTTTTTGGTAAAAAAATTAATACAAATCCCTTATGTTTGTCTCGTAAATATTTTATCAGGAAGAGCCTTAGTTAAGGAGCTTTTGCAAAGAGAATGTACTGCGAAAAATATTTTCGATGAAGTAACTGATCTTTTGTTTTCTGGCAAGGCACAAACTCAGCGTGAAGAATTCAAAAAGATCATGAATCAATTAGCGGCTGAACCCGATTGTGCTGCAAAAGAGGTTGTAGAAACTATAAATAATGCAACTTGTTAAATTACAGATTTTCTACTCTCAAGCTTGACAGAAAGTCACATTTTTAAGTGGGAGTAATAATTGTACAAACTACTGATGAAGCACAAAATTTCCAAAAGGTAACAAAAATCATCGATGAGGATGAGACGACAACAATAACGCAATAAAAAAGGGCCTTTCGGCCCCGATATTACTCTGCTTTGAGACCAAACGACTGATAACGATTTTTAAACTTCGCGACCTGTCCGCCGGTATCAACCAATTGTCTGATACCTGTCCACGCAGGATGCGACTTTGAATCAATATCTAACTTTAAAGTATCCCCTTCCTTTCCCCAAGTAGAACGGGTCTTGAACGAAGAACCATCAGTCATTACAACATTAATCTCATGGTAATCAGGATGCACATCTTTTTTCATGAAATAATTCCCTTAAACTTACGCACGGTGCGATGATACATTTAATCACAATATTATGCAAGGTGAACAAGAATTTTATTTCATTGTTGTAGTAGCTGTCGGATTTACACAGAAGCAGAATATTTAAGATTTTTCAAGTTGCTGCATAAACTCAGATTGTTTATTAAAATGAATCTTATACATGGGGGAAATCAGCATAATTGAAAGATAAACTTTATCTTGTCTTTTGAAAGTCTTTCCAATATATTAACCCGCAGAGGTCGATATGATTTTAACTCGAGACGAAATTTTAAAAAATGTATTGAATGGGAATATATGTATTTCTCCGTTCGATGAGATTTTTTTGAATCCTAACAGTTGCGATTATCGTTTGGATAACGAATTATTGGAAATTGAAGATGTTCCTGTGGATCCAAAAAAGCAGACTTCCTATCGAAAGATAGATTTTACGGAAAATGGGGTTGTGCTTTCTCCAAATAAAACTTATTTGGCGAATACTTTTGAGGAAATAGGGAGTAACGAATTTGTTCCGGTATTAATCGGAAAGACCGAATTGGGAAAATTGGGTTTATTTCTTCAAATTACAGCAGATCTTGGAAATCTGGGAGCAAAGCACAAATGGACATTGGAGTTGAAGGCGGTGCAACCGATAAAAATTTATCCGATGATGAGGATAGGGCAGGTTTCTTTTTGGACAACATATGGTGAAAAAGATATGCTCTACAATGGGAAATATGATAAATTTTCTGTTGCGAAATCCAGTGAAATATATAAAGAATTTTTATAAATTTAGGAGCCTTTTATGATTTTAACGGGTAGCGAAATTCTGAAAAATATAGAGAACAAGAAGATTATAATAGATCCGTTTGACGTATCTCAATTAAATCCTAATTCATATAATTTTACACTTAGTAGCAAGTTGCTTGTGTATGACAATCATGTGCTTGATGTGAAACAAAATAATCCCTTCAGGGAGATTGTGATTCCGCAAGAAGGGCTGATATTGTCGCCCGGAGTGGTGTACCTTGCAAGCACAAAAGAAACAATAGGAAGCGATTTTTTTGTCCCGATTATCAGAGGAAGGTCGTCGATAGGACGTTTGGGATTGTTTGTAAATATTACCGCTGATTTGATAGATTTGGGATCAGTTAATCGGATTACACTGCAGTTGAGTGCTGTACAGCCAGTAACTGTGTATCCCGGATTACAAATAGGCCAGGTTACGTTTTGGCAAGTTATGGGAGAAATTTCTGAAAGATATAGCGGACGATATAAAAGTGAAGAATCGCCATCGCCGTCCAAAATGTATCAAGATTTTGAATGAGTTGGTTAAGTAAGTTTGTTTTTGTCATTGGGGGAGGGATCGCTGCATGCGGTTTTCCTCCTTTTTTTGTTGTTCCGTGTTTTTTGATATCAGTAGGGTGGCTATTCTATAAAATAAGTGAATCTGAAAGATGGGACAAGGAGATAGTGACATATGTCTGTTTGTATTGGACGTCGTTTTTTGCTATCAACCTATACTGGTTGGCAATTCCTTTAAGTTTTGATGTTAAGCAATATTGGTTTTTGATTCCATTTGCATTGTTTGCTGTACCAATTATATTGTCGCTGTATATGCTTCCTGCTGGATATTTTGCTTGGAAATTTCGACAAAATCTATGGATAAGTGGCTTTGTTTTTGCTTGCGGAAATTTTTTCGCAACGCTGATGTACGGGAAATTTTGTCCGGAATTTCCTTGGGTTTTGCCGGGATATATATGGAATGCTGGTGACATCACTATACAAATGTTGAGCTTGTGGGGAGTGTATGGCCAAACTTTGTTGACTTTTGTCATTTGTTCATTGTGCGGTATAGCTTACGCGCAATATCAAAGGCATCAGTCTTACAAAATGGCGATATGTTGGAATTTTATTATTATTTCTTTTATTTTTATTTTCGGATATGTTCGGCTGAACACTAATCCAATGAGTTATACTGACTACAAAGTCAGAGTGGTAAAATCAAATGTTTCTCAGGAAAATAAGACCACTTCTCAGCAAAGATATCAGCTATTGAAAACTTATTTAAAATATTGTCAGCATACGGATCGAGAGTTTGATGTTAAAACTGAAAAATATGAAAACCAAGGACAAGTAGATTTTATAATTTGGCCGGAAGCTTCTGTGCCATATCTATTTAGAGATGACTTTGACCAATTGATTTCTCAATTATGCGCTCCGTTAATTAGTGAGGAGCTTTTATTAGTTGGAGTAGTCAGACAAGACGTAACTTCGCAAAAGGTTTTTAATAGTATTGTTGTTTTGGATGGTTTGAAAAACGTCATTGCAAAATATGACAAGCGCCATTTGGTGCCATTTGGAGAGTATATTCCTTTCAGAAAATACATTCCATCAACATTTCGTGCTGTAGCGAATACAATAGGAGACTTTGATAGAGGGGCCATGTCTAACATGGTAGAATTAAAAGGATTAAAGATAATTTTATCTATTTGTTATGAGTCGGTTTTTTCAGGCGAGGTCGTTTCGACGGAAAAAGGAGATGTAATTGTAAATATTACAAATGATTCTTGGTTCGGTTATTCGAGTGCTCTGTATCAGCATTTGCAAATTGTCAGGGCAAGAGCGGTAGAGGAAGGACTGCCTTTGATTCGAGCAACGGGTTTTGGGATTGCTGCAGTATTTGATGCATACGGTCGTACTGTGGCTTTATTAGATGAATATCAGTCAGGGGTTATGGATTTCTACATTCCGCAAAAAGCTGAGTCAACCATTTTTGCAAGAATGAGAGAAATATTCAAACAGATGAAATTCAAATAATAAATTGATACTAAAACAAAAATGGTGCCGAAGAGGGGACTCGAACCTCCGACCTACTGATTACGAATCAGTTGCTCTACCAGCTGAGCTACTTCGGCGAAAAGGAGCTATCGCTCCCTAATTATCTGGAGTAATACTCGATAACGATGTTCGGCTCCATGACAACAGGATATGGAACATCTTCTAACTTCGGAGTGTTTACGAAGGTTCCTGCTAATTCTTTCAAATCAACAGTCATATACGTTGGAATATCTCTATCCGAGGTTTGCACCGCTTCAAGAATTACAGCATTGCTTTTTGATTTCTCTCTAATAGCAATAACATCGCCTTCATTTACCTGGAACGAAGCTATATTTACCAATTTTCCATTCACTGTAACATGACCGTGATTAATTAACTGACGAGAGGCAAAAACTGTCTTAGCAAACTTCATGCGATACACTACAGCGTCTAATCTACGCTCCAACAAAGCGATGATATTTTGGCTAGTGTCGCCTTTCATTTGTGATGCTTTTTGATATACACGACGGAACTGGCGTTCGCTCATATTTCCGTAATATCCCTTTAATTTTTGCTTAGCTAACAACTGAATTCCATACTCCGTCGGCTTTTTCTTATTATTCCCATGTTGACCCGGAGCATAGTTTCTTTCAGTTATCGGACTTTTCGCACTTCCCCAAAGATTTACGCCAAGTCTTCTATCAATCTTGTGCTTTGCAGCAATTCGTTTGCTCATTAAACTACCCTTTAATAATACAGTCTGGTAAATGTTAATCCATAATACGAAAAAGTCAATCTGATTTCTTTTTCTTTAAATAAATTTTATTGACCATCTTTCGCAATGGAATTTAGAATACCATTTGCAAAAGACGCATCTTTTTTTTCAAAAAACGCTTTAGCTATTTCAATATATTCATTAAATACCACAGTCATGGGAGCATCTTGGATAAATTTCAATTCGCAGGTGCCTAGACGTAATAAACTCTGCATAACAGGATCTAATCGAGAAAAATCCCATTTATCGGACAAATATTTTTCGATAAGCTTATCTATTTCAGGCAAATGTTGAAATGTGAAACTTATAAGAGTTTTCAAAAAAATCAGGTCTAATGTTGAAACAGAATAATCTTCACTAACAATGACTTCAGGATTGTGTTCAGCCTCATAAATAAGATTTTCTACAGTTAAGTTTTCCATTTGCTGTCGATACATCATTTGTACCGCATACAGACGAGTAAAGCCTCTCAATCCGCTTTTTGATTTTCTTGCTTTTTGCATAACCATCCCGTAATCGATTAATCTTACAAACTTCTCAAAGAATAGATCACAAGATATCTTGTTCAAAAGAAAAAAGCAAATTATTTTATGACAAACAAAAATTCGAAATGGTTTAAGTTTTACTTTTTATTACATTTTCATGTATATAATACGGTAAATAGATTTGGAGTTGATGAAGATGATTCTAACGAAAAAGTACAAAAGTCTTATAACACTTTTGTTCGTGATTGGATGTGCTTCAACAAAAGAACAGCCGGATCCTCATAAAGATTTCAATGAAGCTATGCTGAAATTAAATTTAAAATTGGACGAGCATGCTATCCGTCCAATTGCGGAAGGATACAAAAAGGCAACTGTGTCACCCATGCAAAAGGGTGTATCCAATTTTTTAAGTAATCTTAACGAGCCATTTTATGCTATTAACTACGTGTTGACGACTAACGGTCTTAAATTGTTCAATTCTATTTTTCGATTTGTAATAAACACGACGTTGGGAATTGGTGGAATATTTGATGTTGCTAGTTCTATGGGAATTCGAAAGAGTGAAACGTCGCATAAGGATACTTGGAAAAAGTGGAGGGTTCCGACAGGCGATTACTTGGTCCTTCCGATCTTCGGAACTTCTTCTACTCGAGATGCAGTTACGGAACCTGTTTCTTGGTTTATGAATCCTCTTACCTATGTTATCAGTTGGCCGCTGTCTGTCACGAAGGCTGTTGTTCAGGTCATTAATGATCGAGCGGAAAATGGAAAGATGATAGATGACACACTGCAGAATTCTCCAGATATTTACAGTACACTTAGAAGTCTTTATATGCAAAAATATGGAAATGAAACGACTGATGCCGTAGATGAATCTTTATTAGATGAGTTATCCGAATAAAAAGATCAGAATATTTTTAGTGGGGGGTGCTGTCAGAGATTCCATTTTAAAAAAGTCGTCCAATGATCATGATTATGTTGTAGTTGGCGCGACTGTTGAAGATATGATTAAGATGGGGTTTCGCTGTATAGGGAAAAGCTTTCCTGTCTTTATAAAAAGTGGAGAGCAAGGTGAATATGCTCTAGCGAGAAGAGAGATAAAAATCGGAAAGTCTCATACTGATTTTAAATTTTTTTTTAGTAAAGACGTAACTTTAGAAGAAGATCTTCAACGTCGAGATTTTACTTGCAACGCTATTGCTTATGATAATGAACTTCAGCAATTTATAGATCCTTTTGGTGGTATTGGGGATATCAAAAATAAAGTTTTAAGAGTAGTTGATACTGTTCATTTTGCTGAAGATCCTCTACGGGTTTTGAGACTTTGCCGTTTCTCCGCTCAATTAGATTTTGATGTTGACCCTCTTACTATGCAAATTGCCACTAAAATGACCGCGGATGGAGAACTTGAAAATCTATCAGCTGAAAGAATTTGGGCCGAAATTTACAAAGCTCTACAATGTCGAGATTTTTATAAGTTTTTGCAGGTTGCGAATCAATGTGGAGTCATACAGAGGTTATTTTTTTCTCAAAAAATGTCGGATGCCGAGATAGAGCGGTTTCGTAATCTGAATGAATTTAACGGTTTTGTAAAAATTTCCACGTTGTTATGCTATGTAACAAAGAGCAGTGAAACAATTGCAAAACAAATTTGCGTATCGCTGAAAATGCCTAGCATTTACAGAGAGTTTTGTCTCTTTGTTTGTAAGTATAAATCACAAATTTCGATAAATTACGAAATTAATCTTGATGATTTTGTGGATATCGCAGAATATTTGATTAAACGACCTCAACACTTTGAAAATGATTTTTTAAATGCATGTTTTTTCTTTGCTGATTATGATATCGCTAAACAAAATTTTATCAGAAAACTGCTGAGAAATATTTGCTCTGTTCTTCGAGGTATAAAAGCTACAGATATGCCAAATTTTGATAAACTTCCAAAAGATAAAACTTTTGCAGAGCAGTATAAACAGTACAAGATAAGTTTACTGAAGCAGCTAGTTTTCTAGAGGATGCGTTTTTTCGTATATTTTTAGCAGATTGTAATCATCAACATCGGTGTATATTTGGGTACTGGATAAAGATTCGTGTCCAAGTAATTCCTGCACGGATCTTAAATCAGCTCCCTCTTGTACTAAGTGAGACGCAAAGCTATGTCTGAATGCATGAGCACTTGTGTGATCTGGTAGGTTGTTCGCAATCCGGAGACGAGCTAGTCTCGAATCTACATACGATGCCTTTAATTGTTTTCCTCTTACTCCGATGAATAAATACCCTTTTTGCAAATTATACGGACATGATTTAACGTAAGTATGAATTTTTTGTAATGTAGTGGGAAATAGAATCGCAATTCTATCTTTTTTCCCTTTTCCAACAATTTTTATTTCTTCAGCAATATCTATGGTTTTTATGTTGAGAGCTTCGCTGATTCTGAGACCTGTAGAATATAACAATGTATACAGTGCGCGATCCCTATTGGTAACCCATTGAGGATCACGTTCAAAATAGTACGGTTCATTTAAAAAATCCGAAATTCGTTGCTCTGGAATCGGTTTTGGTAACAATTTGTCAAGCTTAGGCCGTCTGACGCTGTTTATAGATTGCAACTCAAACAAACCGCGCTTAGCAAGAAAATGAAAAAATGATTTTACTGAAGATAAAGCTCTAACATTTGAGCGAGGAGATAAGTTGTTATTAATTCGATTGGAAAGCCATGATCTGAAATCTACTACCTTTAATAATTTAAGGCTATCAATATTCGGAGTTTCATTATTGTGTTCAGTTAAAAAGGTAATAAAATTTTGAAAATCCCGGTGATAGTTTATTATCGTGTTTTTTGAATAATGACGTTGGAAGCTTAGCTCATCTAGCCATTTTTGCTCAAGCTCAAGCAAAGAATTATCCATTCATCTCCTTTTTGCTACAATTAATTACTTATATCCTATAAAAAAAACATCATTTTTAAAACAACGTTAATTTTTATTCTCTATATTCGAGATATGTTGTTGAAGTTTTCGAAGGCTAGATCTTGTAAGAAACCATCCAAAGGTGCGGTTCTAATTGAATTTGCTTTTGGTGTCCAATTATTATTTCTGTTTTTGCTCTTTATATTTGATGCTCCGTTAATGTATCGCATACATACCAGGTTGCAAAAAATGTCAGAACTAACTGCTCAAATGATTTTGAATATTCATGGGTCAAATATCGATTTTCTTACAAAAGAAGATATTGTTGATATTGTAAAAGCCTCATCTATTGCGTTAATTAACAAGAAAAAGTCATCGATGTATCCATTTGTTTTGTCAACGAATATCTACTGTTTAAAAGGTAATTCCGTGCAATGGACAATAAGCGTACAGTATGACGTACTCACGGATAGTGCTTCTTTGACAGAATATGTATCGAATAAAAGTGTTCTTCCTTCTGTTTTTAATTTGCAGAATGAGTCAATTTCTGTGAAAAATAAAGAAATAAAATTGTGTATTGAAACCATAGCTTGGTCTGGCAGTACTTTTAAAAGACCGTTTATAAGTGGTATCTATCAAAAACTTTTTTCAAATTCCGGGAAAATGAGTAAAATAGCTGGATCTTGCGCCGTTATATCACTTTCGCATGTGCCAATAAATTTGGTACGAAAAGTGGAAGATGATAGACAGTTGGAAACAAAACAATTGATAAAAGACGTTAACGAAAAATCAACCCCTTTATGAAATAATAAGGAAAGATTGTGGGAAGATTATGGTATTGAGACGTTTGATTTATATCATTTTTTTAATAGGTAGTATGTGTGTTTACACTGTTAATGCCGAAATGGATGTTGAACATAGAGAAGAGGTCTCGCGCCAAGATTTTGAATTCGATGAAAATGAGGAAGAGAATGACGATCTTGAAATGTTTTCATCTCAGAAAATGGTATATGATGACTTGCCAAATTTTATGCCAAGTTTTCAAATGACTACTAAATATCCTATATCACAAAAGGAAAAAGTTACAGAACATCAGCATGAAAGACATAACAATCAAAATAAAAAATCTCACAGTGATACTCCTATGTTAGATTCAAGACGATCTATGAGGTTAACGAGGCAGCTTAACGCAGGAAAGCCATTACCTAAGCAAGATGAAATAGAGCCATCTCCGAACGAAGAAGACAATACCAATGAAAATATTAATCTACAAGAAAATCAAAATGTAGTAGGAAGTAATGGAGCATTTTATAATGCTGGAAATTTTTCAAATCAATTATCGATGAATCCTTTTCAGATGAATACATCTTTGAACGGTTTTAACCAATCTGCATTTGGCACGTTTCCTGATCCTTTGCAAACGGGCAGTTTTAACAACAGTTTTAGTTCGATGTCGCCGGGTTTTTCGCAATATAACGATCCTAATCTTTTACAGGCAGGAAGCTTTAACAATAATTTAAGTTCGATGCCGGTGAGTGGTGTTCCTCAATATAATGATCCGAATATGTTGGGCATTCCTCAAAACATAAATAGTGGATTTACGGGAGGAGGCCGGGATCCTTATTACGGGGGGCCTCAAACAATGCAAAATGAAGGGCAGTATTCCAATGCCGACTTTGATCAACAATCTTTTAGTAGAAATCGTGGACATGCCTCATCAATTCGAAATTTACCCGATAAAGAAGTCGTAAAAAATACCATTTCATCTTTGGTCGAAATGGGTGCGATAAAAAATGAGTTTTTGAAAAATATTTCATTAACTATGGGTAAATGTGTGCTTTGTGGCAGGATAACAGTGATATCTCCAATAGGAATAGAAGAAGGAATATGTTCATCGTGCGTACCGCGTGCAGTTAATATTTTAAAACGAAATTATCGATCATATGATGATGTTGGCTATACGATGCTACATTACGGATCAGGTCAAGGAGATTCAGAAACTGATTCGCAATGGTTCCAAGGAAGTCCGGGAGCGGGTTCGCAAGGATTCCAAGGTGGGCCAAGGGTGAATTCGCATGAGTTCCAAGGAAGTCCGGGAGCGGGTTCGCAAGGATTCCAAGGTGGGCCAAGAGCGAATTCGCAGGGATTTCAAAGTGATTATGGAAGAGGATATGGCCAAGGTAGTCGTACAGAGGGGGCTGATTATGCTGATTTAGCAAGCAGAGGTATGAATGCGGTATCAAGTACTTTGTCAGGTAGAGGAGGAGAATCTTTAGGTTCGGCTATAACGGGAATTGCTGGTTCTTTATTACAAAATGCCATTTCAGAAGATAGAAAAGAGTCTTCTGTGCAAAATGTAGCTATTCCGGGACAAGGGATGGCACAATATGTTCTGGATGCAAATGGAAAATTAACTTCATTGGCGGCATTAAATGATCCGAGGGCTCCGTATGGTTATGTGAGAAATGCTCTTGGCCAAATGGTTCCGGCAGCAAGTCTCGCTGAAGCAATGCAGCAAAATTTAACAACTTCTCAAAGTAAATTATCAAAGGGGTTACAAACGGCAAATTCTATAGCAAATACTGCGGGGACATTTTTGCAACAGAGTGGGCTAGGTAATGCAATTACATTCGCTGCAGCGAACAAAATTCAAAATGCTATGATGCAAAATAATATGATGAATTCCGCTATGGGAATGGGCAACATGACGAATGGTATGGGAGTCAATAGCTCGGGAATGATGAACAACGTAGGAGCTAGTAACATGATGAACGGTGCCGCCAATTTGTCAGGAGCCTTAACTTCGGTTAATCGTAGACAGATTGAGGCTCAACTGAACGACGTAACTAGTGAAATACTTTTAAAAACAAATACGCTAAAAACTCTTCAGAATAAATTAACAGCTGCTCAAACAAGCTTACAAAACGCGCAATCAAAATTAGCGGGGGCAAAGAACGCAATGACCAGAGGAATTTATCAAAGTAGTGTGAACTCTGCTACAAAAAAATTGGCAATTGCACAAGCAAACTTTGATAATTTACAAGTATCACTCGATGGTCTCAAGCAACAACAGCAATCATTACAAGCACAATTGAGCGGAGGCGGTAATAACTCATCTGTTGCTCAGACATCAGCTCCTGCTACGCCACCATCCAATATTTCTGCGGCCACAGTTGGGCAAGGGGCATAAAAAAATGAGACATAAATAAATCAAGAAAAGAGTATTACGATCGAAAATCACGAATATCAAATCGCACATACCATAAACGTAAAAAGGAATACGTAAAGTTGAGTATTTGCAACGTGTTTACACAAAACCCTTTGCAGAGTTTTTACAATTTCCCCAATATCTTTGCAAAATTAGTTGAAAATCTCGGACAATAAGGCGTACATACCTCGGAGTGCGTGTTCGCAGTGTTCAATCCGATTTTGCAAGCTCTGAAGGTCTTGCCG
>SUUU01000010.1 GCA_015062335.1 Alphaproteobacteria bacterium | reverse complement strand
AGAAAAAATCGAGATGTCGAAGAGATTATTAAGTATGGGATTAAGCATCGAGCAAATAGCCGAAGCTACCGGCATACATACATCTGATATCAATGATATTAAAGATTAGGATCGCCTGTGGGTGAATGATTCATTACAAAAGTTAAAATCAACTTAGTGGATCCACAATACTGCAGTACATCTCTACTTCTCCACACTTGCTCCACTGATATATTTACGTGAATAGTCTTCAAATTTTGCGTATTGTTTTGTTTCAGTATATGTGGTAAACATGTGGCTCGTAGAATCGGGAATTTAAAGTGTTTCATAATAGTCATTCGGTGTCTTATTGGATCGTTATCTTTCTGCTCATTATACTGAGCGCCATTGTTTTATGGGATGCTAACTGGGTTTTTGAGATATTCTGGGCGGATGACTATCAACTTGTCTCCACGACAGCAATGGGGCGTCCCTCTCATTCCTATACTGGGTCGGGCAGATTTTGGCCTCTCGGATTATGTGACTATTGTTTGTTACTTTTAATTCCATACGGCAAAACCATTACTGCGCATCTTATTTACAATTGCGTGACGATGATTATAGCCAGTCTACTGTTTTTTGAATTCTTAAAAAAATTGGTTGGACGGAATAGCTATGTACCAGTTTTCTGTATGCTGATTTTATTTTCGATATCAAGTTTTGTGCTTATTCACATGGCCTGCATTTATCCAGAAAGACAGATGTTTTTCATGCTTTCTGTATTTTTGTTTTTTTACCAAAAAGTTGTTGATGGCAATCATGATGTGCGAAATTATGCAATGGCCTTTTTTGCAGCGGTATACACAACATATTTAAAGGAGCCGGCTTTTGGTATCTGGATCATTTTTGCGGTTGCCAACTTGATTTTTGGGAAATTGTCGCTGAGGGAACATAGATTTAATTATGCATTGCTCGGAAATTCATTTGTTTGGATGACGATTTATATGTATCGGACATTTTTCAGAGATCGTACATTTATAGATGGAGGCGCCGCTTATGCTAGAGTTTCAGATAATGTTCAAACAGTGTTTTCAAACTTTTTAAATCAGTTTAATCAAGAACCGTTTTTGTATATGTTGCTGATATTGGCGGTTTATCGTACTTATATTATCTTAAGAAAAAGAGTTGAATATAATTTTTGTGATGCCTTGCTTTTTTCAGGTGTCGGATACGTATTTGCATATGTGATTTTGAATGTACAGGCCAATCATTACTGTTTCCCGACAATAATCTTGGGAGTCGGAGCTTTTGCTATGTTCCTCGCAAGGTCTCAAAACTATATAAAATTCGTGATAATACTATGCTCGATCATGTGCTCATTGGTGTCGATACCTGTTTCTCTTTCGTGGATAAGTGCAACAATAAATCACCGTGCTACTGATCCAAGTATGTTTGAGAAGTTGATCAATTTGCAAAAGTCAGGGAAGAAAATTTTATGGCTAACAGAGCCAGGAAAAGAAGTAATTACGAAAGAAACTATGGTGGAGTTAGATCAAATGAAATTTCGCCGATATCAAATATTTCTTGACTATTACTCTGGACATCATCAGAAGTTTCATTTTCCTTTCAAAAAGGTCTCAGATTATTCCAAAATTAACGAGGATACAATTGTAATATGCTCTAATGAAACACTGGCGTCCGAACATGGTAAAAAACTGATTGAAAAACTGAAAGAAGTTGGTTTAGTTCTTATGCATTCGAATGATGAGATGGGCTCAAAAATTTTTTGGAAATAGCACTGAAACTATTATGAAAGAAATTTTTGTTTACTCTGTTTCATTTTTTCAAAAAAGGACAAAATTTAACCAATGTCCGCTATCAGAAAGAGCCGATAAAGCGAATGAAAGCTGGCATCATAAACTTTCGTGCTTTACGAAATTCATATTAATCGCTAATCCTGTTTTATCGTTTAATTCAACTAATAAGCCAAAAAATGTTCCTTTGCCCATTGCCGGTGTTAAATGACCACTAGCGTATCCGCTGATAAATCTCTCGACACAAACATCTTTTTTCATTCCAATAACAGAATCATAATCACCTATCATACCAAGATCTGTTTGATATGCTGTGCCATGCTCTAAAATGCGCCAATCAGCGGTAGGGATATGAGTATGTGTGCCGACGACAGCGGATACTTTTCCATCTAAAAAGTGTCCTAAAGCAACTTTTTCGGATGATACCTCTGCATGAAAATCGACAATAATTGCAGAGGCGTTTACACCTAGTTTATATTTATTCAGAATTTCTCTCATATAAATAAAAGGATTGTCTCCAATCATTGGCATATTTTTTTGTCCTAATAGATGAATAACGACAACTTTTCGACCATCGAAAAGTTGTGTCTCCAATATTCCAGAACCAGGGATTTTATCGGAAGTGTTGGCAGGTTTGATTAATCTTTTTTCACTTGTTAAGATAGGAAAAATCTCTTTTTGGTCAGTTAAATGATTTCCTCCCGTTAAAGCATCTGCCCCCCAAGATAAAATATCACGAACCATCGTCGGAGTGATACCAAACCCATGAGCTGCGTTGTCAACATTGACAACGATAAAGTCAACCAAACTTCGATATTTTTTTATATTTTGCTGTAAAACTTCTCTACCTGATCGTCCAGAAACATCACCGCATAATAAAATCTTCATTTTTTATATTACCTAAGTTATTTCTTATAATTTAACATAAACTTTCAAGAATGGATTACGAAATCGTGAAATTCTACATGCCGAAAATTTACTATTTCATATTTACGTAAACAAATCACATTCATTGTACATCCAACGGAACAGAAACTTTTCAGCTAAAAACGCAAGTATCTGCTCCATGTGAGTATTTTTTAGGCTTTGGTTATTCATCTCCTGGAAAACGCAAATACAATACCTTTGGGTAATCTTGCTCTGAAGTTATAAGGTCATTTTCTATCGGATGAAAAATAACGTTGCTAAGATGTTGCCCTAACGGAGGAGCCAACCTTTCTCTATGCTTCTGCGATTTTAAGTAATCTATTCCGTGATGCCTTGGGAAAAGCTTGATTTTTTTAGAAGTGTCATGATATTTCATTTTTCCGATAATTTTCCTTAATTTGTGAATGATGTGCCTTTTTTCGTTGACAGATGATGTCTCAAACAGCTCTTTAAGCTCAGATATTGATTTTTGGAAAAATTTTGATTGTAAATGTGATTTCTCTGACTCATCGGTGATATTGTTTTTATTGCATTCTGTGTTGTTTGAAAATTTTTGCCAAAAGGTGCGCCATGTAGGCACTTTACTTCGCTCTCTAAGTTGGTGAGACCATGGGTTTTTGTGTTCTTCTGTGGTGACGGGATGCGGGGTTGTCGATTTTGGGAAAAAACAGGAGTTCGGAGAATCAGACTCTTTAAAAATTCCATCCTCGATTGTTCCTTGTTTCTTTTCATGATATTTGGACCCATCTGGTCTGATACCATAGGTTTCAGTACTTACATATACAGGCCCTCCATTTTCTTGATTCATTTCAAAGGTGTATGCACTATGCTGTTCCTGAATACCTTTGTCTGCATATAAATTACACGAACCAACTACCATAAAACATAAAACAGAAGCTTTAAAAATTTTGTTCATAGTCATATCTCCATTTTCCTAACTACTCATTATATTCTCAACAGATTAATATATCATTAATTTTTTTTACTCCAATTTGGTTAATTTTGAATTAATGTTTTTATCTTGCTTCTTTATTAGTATTACAAGAATACGTGGAGAACCTTGAATGGATGATGAGCTAAAGCTATTTAGCTGACCAAAATCAATGGATTGATTTTTTACTAATTGAGGAGACCAAGCGTTTCTTAATGTATTAGCGAGTTTTTCAATTCTTTTTTGCAGAGAACTGACAGCTTCATCTTGCGCGGCTTCTTTGATAGAGGGAGATTTTTCAAAATTACTTTTGATTATATCTTCAATTTTATTCTTTTTATATTTCGTATAGTTTATAAGATAACGATCATTGGAAAATTGGGCAAACACTTCTTCTTGTCGTGATGTAATCCTGGATTCAAGTTCCTGCAATTCGAGCTTTAACGTTGAAAGCTTGAACCTCTGATCTGATAGTTTGATGTCAGATTTTTCTTTTTGAAGTGATTTTTCTTCTATTTTAGAATTTAAAAGAGATTCATCGTCATAATCATTTTTATTTGTCTGTAACTTTATTCTTTTGATTAATGAAAGAGCTTTATTTTTCGTTGACGTTAATGTTTTTTTCGCTTTTTTATACTTTAATTTTATTTGATTAAGGTTTTTAAGATCATTTTGTATTGCTTCGAGTTCTTTCTCTGTCTTTTTTATGTCATTTTCTGTTTCTTCTATGATCTTGATTTTATTTTGATATTCAGCGACAGTTTCGCTGAATTCTTTGTTGTTAATCAAATCTGAAATGATAAAAATGATTTCATCATTCGTCAGTATAGGAAAACTATTTAGTTGATCAGTAGATAAATTTAATCCTAATAAATGTCTCTCACCTTTTGGACATGCTGAGAGTTTTAAAATGCATCGTTCAAGGCCTTCAAACAATCGTTTTTTTTGATTATTGCTCAAGTTGCTTACATATGGTAATGAAGCAACAAAACCGTCATAAATTGCAAATTTAATATCGTAAGTATCTGACAGATGCTCTAGATCTGTTTTTGAAAAGTGTGTAAGTGTGCGACTTTTTGTGTCGAATGTATCTTCCAAGCAAAATATTCCATCTTTATCTAGTACGTTTGATGCGGCTTTCAATATTTCATTTCGGTGCTTATGTGAAACCAATTCGTTAAAATCAGCCGCAATATATGAAATTTTCTTTGACAATCTTTTTTCAAGTTGCTTCCAAGTATCCGTACTGAAATAATTTCCGGAAATACCCAATATTTTTTCTTGAACGGGATTGCCCCAAAATAACCAATTGTCAGCTTTAAATCGTTCAATATGAGGATTATACTCGCCATCATTTGCAAGCACAAGCCATATCGGGATTTGATTAAACTGTTTATTAAATTCTTGATCGAAGTCGGAAAATTTGTCGCTGTGACTAAAGAAAATATGAGCTCCGGAGTCAATATCAACTTGGTCGGTATTTTTTGAAGATGAATTAAATAGCTGAAAGATTAGAGAGAACCCTAAAAAATCTGCATAGCAAATATTTTCCAAAAAAAAAGGAATAGTTAACATGCAACGAAAAAATATAGCTTTCATAACTTTTATCAAATTATCTTCCTCGTTATGGCGGTGTCAGAATACAGAAGTAAGTTTAATAATGAGTTAATGTATTCCTTCATAACGATCATTTTTTTGTCGATCATCTGTACAAAGGTTTTTGAAAAATTTATGATAATTTTAGAAAAAGGTCAGAGATCTGTATGCGGTTGTTGTGGTGTTTCCTGATGTTAATCGGTTGTTCAGTTGCGGATATGCATAAGACGTATCAGCAAAGAAACTTGTCGCCATCTGGTTTGCAAAATATTACAACATCATTAAATGATTTTGATTTTGATGTTAACGATGAAGTGATTACCTTTGAAAATGATAAAATGGAGCCTGTACTGGATTCTCATTTTTACACTAAGTTATCTGTGACAATTTCAGATAGCATGAAGTTGCGAGATGTTTTTTGGCAGTTAGCGAAACTGGCTGGAGTGAACATCTTTGTAACATCTGATATTGAAGGAGGGGTATCTTTTGAATCCAAAAACCGACCATTTCTCGATATCCTAAAAGACATTTGCAGCAGTTGCTATTTAAAATATACAATTAACGGAAATTCAGTCAAAATAGAGCATGATTCTCCTATGACGCAGGTATATAATCTTCAATTTTTAAATCTTCAGAGAGAAACTCAAAGTTCTGTGTCTATTGCAACCGATATTTTTATGAATCAAGCATTGACGAATCAAAATCAGCGTTCTCCATCTAACTCATCTGGTGACAATCTTAATGGTTCTAATAGCGTAATTTCCGGAACAATAAAAAATGATTTTTGGACAGAGTTGGAACAAAATCTGAAAAATATAGTAGGAGAGGAAGGCTCCGTTTCTATCCACAGGCAAGGGGGATTAATTACGGTTGTAGCTCCACAATTGAAACAAAATGAAGTACAAAAATACGTTGATTTGTTGAAAGAAACTTCTGAATCTCAAGTTTTGATTGAAGCAAAAATTTTAGAAGTAAATTTGAGCAAAGAATTTAAAAATGGCATCAATTGGAATATTTTGAGAAGTGGAGGCGCTACTTTAGTTAAAGACTATGCGGACAGGACGGGATTGATTTCATTTGGAGTAAACAGAAGCAATTTAAGTGCAGTTATTGGTTTGATTGAAAAATTCGGAGCAGTGAAAACTTTATCAAGTCCGAGGATTACCGTTTTGAATAACCAATCTGCGATTTTAAAAGTAGCGCAAAATGAAGTGATTTACATCCCGGAACTACAAAGACAATACGGCTCAGTGTCAGATAGTCGTGGCTCAGATTTTTTAACAACTACGCTACACACTGTTCCAATAGGATTGATTATGTCTGTTCAGCCATCAATTGATCATAAAAACAATACAGTTTTGTTAAATCTGAGACCCACAATTTCGCGCATAGCTGGATATAAAGAAGTTCCGTTTTTTTATCAACAAACGAGTTCTAATTCTGTAACAAATTCTCCAAGCATCCAATCTCAAAAAGTGCCGATTATTGATGTTCGAGAGATGGATTCAATGCTAAAATTACATTCAGGTCAGGTTGTTGTTATGGGCGGGCTTATGAAAGAAACATCTCGTAATAATCGCAATGGATTGCCAGGACTGAATATTTTGGATATAGTAGCGGGGGAAAATGATAGAGGTACCGATGTTACGGAATTAGTCATTTTTTTGAAAGCTACAATTTTAAAGCGTAAATATCATCATGATGCCGATAAACGGTTGTATGATAAATTTGCCGATGATCCGAGGCCATTGAGGTTTAAAAATGAAAAACGTAAATAGAGGGTTTTCCTTAATTGAAGTAGCTATTGCTGTATTAGTTATTAGCTTGATAGCGACATTTTCTTTAAAAGGTAAGGATTTGATTCAAACTGCCAAACTAAGGGCGACAATAGATCAAGTTGAATCTTTTCGAGTTGCTATTAATTCTTTTTCTGATAAATATGGAGCATTTCCAGGAGATTTAGTGAATGCAAAAGAATTGATAGATTTATCGTTGGATAACGGAAATGGATCAGGACAAATTGAATCGATAGATGATGTGAAACGTTTTTGGAGCCATCTGTTAAAGGCGGGATTGATTACGACTGAGATGAGAAATGGATTTCCTACAGCTAAATGCGGAGGATGTTTTTCAATTTCTTCAAATATTCCCGGAAAACCGGGCATGTGGATCGTGCTAACCAAAGGAACGCAAGATAATAAGCATTTTTCCGGAGTTTTGTCAGCTGCTAACGCTCATTATATTGATAAAAGTATTGATACCGGATTACCCGAAGAAGGAGATGTTCAAGTTATGAAAGCTCAGGATGCATCGGAAGATGTCATCTCCGGATCTAGTTATAATTTCCACAATAAAAATGATGACTGCGTTATCCTTTTTAAACTCTAAAAAAGGTTCTGTTTTATTAGAAATAGCTGTAGCTATAGCAATTTTAGCTATCGTATCTGGTGCGATGATTAGAAAAAACATGATTGTTAACAAGGCTGTGAAAACACAAGTTACAAAAAGCAATATTGATATTGTGGTGGTTGCATTGGCATCTTTTGTTGCGAATAACAAACGATTGCCTCGGCCAGCATCAGACATGAATGGAACAGAGGGGCAAAGTGGAGCTATTTCAGGATACATTCCTTACAAAGCATTAGGACTATCTGAGAAGTTTGCTAAAGATGGTTATTTGCAACCATTGATATACATTGCGGAACCTTCTTTAACTGAGAATATGAGATGCATCTATGATGAAGATTTTCTTGAGGACTGTTTTTGTAAAGAAGTTCTTAATCCATCCATTACGGTGAAAGATTCCACCGCAATTGACATCGTTGCCTTTGCAATTGATGTAAAAAATCATAAAAATAATGTGGAAAATTGTAATAAGGTATTGCTAGTTCCAACTGAACATACGGTTTTTTTTTCCAGAGATATTTTTTTAATGAAGTATTTGCAACATTTCTCTTGTTTTCGAGAAAGAGAGCGATCTTTTTCTTCGAGGAATGTATCTGACGATGAAAATTTTTAAACATTATTATTTATCTTTTAATATGATACAATCGAGTACGAGGGAATGATGGAGGTATATGTATGAATCAAAATATGACACAAGCAGTTATTCTCTTACTGCAGGAATCACAGGATTTAGCAAGGAAACACAATCATCAGTTTATTTTTCCATTGCATGTTTTGCTTGCGGCGATAGTTAAAGATGATTACTTGATCGTTAAAATATTTCAGCACCTAAATAGAGATAAGTTAAAACAACTATGTGAAGACGGTATAGGTAAAATTGCGCAGGTATATGGCGAAGGACAGCTATCGATATCTCGTGAGTTGTATGATGTGCTTCAAGATGCTGACAAGAGAGCTAGGCGATTAAATGATCAGTTTATTGGATTGGATAGCATGATGTATTGTTTGCTTAGGTCAAAGACAATACAACCTTTGCTAAATCAATGTGATGGAGATTTACAGAAAATTGAGGAAGTAATAGGAGAAGTCAGAATGAATAAAAATGTAAATACAGATAATGCAGAAGCGGGATTCGATGCTCTTAATCGATATGCAAAAAATATTACAGAGTTAGCTGGTCATGGAAAATTAGATCCAGTGATAGGAAGAGATGATGAAATTCGCAGGACTTTACAGGTATTATCCAGACGCACCAAAAATAATCCAATTTTGATAGGAGAACCTGGGGTGGGTAAAACGGCTATCGTCGAAGGATTGGCTAGTCGAATCATTAATAATGATGTACCCGATTCGATTAGAAATAAAAAAATTATGTCACTTGATATCGGATTGCTGATAGCTGGAGCCAAATTTCGAGGAGAGTTTGAAGAACGATTGAAAGCCGTTTTGAAAGACGTTTCACAAAATAATAATATTGTTCTTTTTATTGATGAAATCCATACATTGATGGGAGCCGGTCAAGATGGAGCTATGGATGCATCTAACATGTTAAAACCAGCGCTGGCTCGAGGGGAATTAAGATGTATCGGTTCTACAACCTTAGATGAATATAGGAAATATATAGAGAAAGATTCTGCTTTTGCGCGACGTTTTCAGCCAGTATATGTTACTGAACCATCAGTTCAGGACTCTGTTTCGATTCTTAGGGGATTGAAATCAAAATATGAATTGCATCATGGAGTTAGAATCAGTGACGCAGCAATTATTGCTGCGTGTAACTATTCACATCGATACATAAGTGATCGTTTTTTGCCTGATAAAGCAATTGATTTAATGGATGAAGCTGCTAGTCGTCTAAAAATGATCATGGATTCCAAGCCTGAACAAATTGATGAGATTGACAGAAAGGTTATGCAGTTAAAAATAGAGCAAGAAGTTTTGAAAAAAGAAACTGACTCAGAATCGAAAGAGCGGCTTGCAAAATTACAATCAGAATTAAATGAATACGAAAAGAAATCTGGAGATCTCAACGCAAGGTGGCGTCAGGAAAAAAAGAATATTGATAAGATTAAACAATTAAAAAGTAAAATAGAAGAGTCTAAAAATGAAGCGGAATCTGCTCAACGTAATGCTGATTTTGCAAGGGCAGGGGAGTTGTTGTATAGTACGATTCCTGCTTTAGAAAAGCGTTTGACAGAGTGCCAAAAGAGTTCGGAAGGTAAGAAAAATGATGAAGTTACCGCAGATGATATCGCTGTCGTTGTTTCTCGCTGGACGGGAATTCCTATAGAAAAAATGATGATGGGTGAAAAAGAGAAGTTATTAAATATCGAGACTTATCTAAAAAATTCAGTTGTGGGTCAAGATAATGCTGTTAATGCAATAGCAGATTGCATTCGTCGTTCACGTGCGGGAATTTCCGATCCAAATAGGCCTTTGGGATCATTTTTGTTTCTCGGTCCTACCGGTGTTGGAAAAACAGAATTATCCAAAGCCTTAGCTCAATTTTTGTTTGATGACAAAAACAATATGATTCGAATTGATATGTCCGAGTATATGGAAAAACATTCTGTTTCAAGGTTAATCGGCGCTCCTCCGGGATATGTTGGATATGAACAAGGAGGAGAGTTAACTGAAGCTATACGCCGTCGTCCGTACGCTGTTGTACTGTTCGATGAAGTTGAAAAGGCTCATAATGACGTATTTAACATTTTGCTTCAGGTTTTGGACGAAGGACACCTAACGGATGGTTTAGGAAGAAATGTTAATTTTAAAAATGCTATCATAATACTAACATCAAATTTAGGCGCTGAATATTTTATAAGTGAAAACGAAACATCAAATGTAAAAGAAAATGTAATGAGGGTTGTGAAATCTCATTTTAGACCCGAGTTGATTAATCGTTTGGATGAAATTTTGATATTTAATAACCTTTCAAAAAATAATATGTTGGATATTGTTAATATACAACTGAATAAATTGTTCTATCGATTAGATGATAAGCATATTTTTCTAACAATTGATGAATCTGTGAAAAACTGGTTGTGCGAAAAAGGATATGATCCTCTGTATGGCGCGAGACCATTAAAAAGGATACTTCAAAAAGAATTATATGATGGAATTGCTCGTAAAATTATTTCTGAGGAATTGATCGAGGGAAGCAGAGCTCACATCACTTTGAAGGACGGATGTATCGATATATGCTGCAGCTAAAATTGCCATATTTTGATATAGATCAAATCGCTGATTCTGGGCAGTGCTTTCGTATGTACCGCATAGATGATCATGCATGGGAGGTGCATGCCCTTAATGAAGTTTTGGTGGTCAATAAATCAGGAATTGAACATCAGTTTTTTTGTTCTGATTCTCAGTTTTATGATTTTTGGTGGTCGTATTTTGATTTAGATACAGATTACTCGGATATAATTCAACGGGTAGAAAACTCTCAAGATGGATATCTTTGCAGGGCTGTCAGATTTAGTCATGGTATTCGTATATTGCGACAAAATCTGTGGGAAGTGATAGTTTCATTTGTTATTTCGCAACAAAATAATATTAGTCGAATAAAAAAGTGTATAGCCAATCTATGTAGATTGAATAATAATAAATTCCCAATGCCTGAAGATATATTGAGATGGTCGGATTCTGAATGGGATTCTTTGAAATTGGGATACAGGACAAGTTATTTGAAAGCGATAGCTAATGAAATATACGAAAAAAAGTTTGATGTAGAGGTTTTATCAACAATGTCTTGCAAGCAATCCGTTTTACGCTTAAAAAGGTTGCATGGAGTAGGTGACAAAGTTGCAAATTGTATCGCTTTATTTGGATTACATAAACTTGATGCGTTTCCTGTCGATGTGTGGATCAAGCGAATTATCGATACCTATTATGAAGGATATTTTAATGTTTCTGAACTTCGATTAGGAGATGTTGGCGGAGTTGTTCAGCAATATATGTTTTTTTATGAGAGAAATGTGAATTCAAAAGCTAATGATTTGGTTGTTTTTCAATCTGTTATGTAATACGAAAGGTTCTGGCTAAGGAAGAAACACGAAAATGAGAAAAAGATATCAGGCTGTGCTCCGAAATTAAAAATTGTCAGATGAAAGACTCTTGGGCCCAATTTTATGAATCAGTTGAGGCAATTTTTCGCTTTTAATTGAAATTAATGGGAAAGTGTGATACAATCAAGAGATTGTGTTAGGAGTTTCAATGACTGTAAAATTGCCTTATTTCGATAAAGACGGATGGACAGTAGCTTTAGTTATATGGGCGGCTTCCTATTTTTTGGGTTTTGTCAGTGAATGTTTGTTTTGGATAGGTTTCGCATTTGGCTTTGCGTGCTTGTTGTTTTTCAGAGATCCGGAGAGGATTCCTCCGAAGAAAAAAGGAGTGGCTGTTAGCCCTGCTGACGGTATCATTTTGAAAATTTCAGAGGTTGATCCTCCAGCGGAGTTGGGTTTAGAGGGAAAGAGGACAAAGATAAGCATCTTTATGAGTGTTCTGAATGTTCATGTGAACAGGACGCCTGTGGCGGGTGTTGTTGAAAAACTTTTATATGTTGAGGGAAAGCGCTTTAACGTTACTTTAGATAAGGCGAATGAATATAATGAGCGGTTGGCAACTTACGTTACTATGGAGAATGGTCAGCAAATAGTTTTTGTGCAAATTGCCGGATTGATAGCTCGTCGAATTCGTTGCGATATTCGAGAGGGGGACATTTTGGAAAGGGGGCAGAGAGTCGGAATTATCAGATTTGGCAGTCGAGTTGATATTTATTTGCCGACGAATGTGGCTGTTTCTGTGGAAGAAGGGCAGATTACGGTGGCTGGTGAAACAATACTAGCAAATTTTAAAGAAGGAGATGAATGATGGATGAAAGTAAAAATACTGCTGAAGATCCGGTAGTTAAGAAAACAGGAAAATCAGCAGGTGTTCAAAAAAACAAGATTTCGGGACGAAAAATAGAGACGAAGATGGAGGTATCTGCTGAAGAGCAAGTATTAGAGAGGGAAGTTTCAGGCGATTCTAAGCAAAAATATTTCAAAGTTACTCGATTTTTACCTAACGCGGTGACTATTGCGGCTATGTGCTTTGGATTGTCTGCGATTAGATTTGCTCTATCAAGAGAGTGGGAATATGCCGTTTTATGTGTGTTTATTTCTTCTCTTTTAGATATGTGTGATGGAAAAGTGGCTCGGTTTTTTGGGCAATCTTCGCCTTTTGGTGTTCAGCTGGATTCATTGTCGGATTTGGTTTGTTTCGGAGTGGCTCCGACGGTTATTTTGTATTTGATATCGATGAGCTATGTAGGTAAGGCAGGTTGGGCTATATGCATGTTTTATGCAGTATGTTGTGCAATGAGATTAGCGAGGTTCAATGTGTCGCACGGTCCGGATGTGCAAATTTCTGATCTAGATAAAAAGTATTTTACAGGGGTACCAGCGCCTGCTGGAGCTATTTTATCTTTGTTTCCAATGATTCTGTTCTTTACGACTGAGCGCTTGTGTTTTGTAACTCCAACAATAATTGCCTGTTCTTTGTTTGTGTCAGGAGTGCTTATGATAAGTACGGTCAAAACAATTTCGTCAAAAATGTTGGAGGTTGATAAGGCGAATGCGTGGATGGCTTTAACCTGTATCGCGTTGATTGTAATATGCCTGGTCACCGATTTGTGGCTTGCTTTATCAATGTTGATAGGTTTATACGTAATCCTGATACCCATTGGCGCTTATATGTACACTAGTGCAGTATCGAATCAACAAAAAATTCAAACTGATTCAAATAAAAACAGTTAAATGAATAAGCTTATTTTATTTTTGTTAGTCGGTTGTTTCGTTTTGGTAAGTTGGCTTTCTGAAAAGAGGAAGCCGGCTTGTTTGAGCTCACCGTTATATCTGGAGTTATCAAAGGAACAATGGCGTGACATTGATCAAGAAAAAAAGCTGAATTTAATTGTTGGAATAGATTACTTGCCTTATGAATTTGTTGAAATTTTTGAGGAATTAACAGGGATTAAGGTCGTTGTTGATGTGTTTGATTCTAACGAAATTTTGGAAGCAAAAATGCTGGCGGGAGGTTCTCGGTATGATTTGGTATTTCCAACTGCGTGGCCAAATTTTTTTCGTCAATTGTCAGCACAGGTATATCAGCCATTAGACAAATCAAAAATAGATTTTTCGAAATTCGATAAAGTTATTTTGGATAAATTAGAAGATTGTTTTTCGGGTGAAGATGCTTTTTGTGTTCCATATCAATTTGGGATTTCTGGTATCGGTTTAGATGAATCGGTGATTGATAGGGTTCTTCCGAACGTAGATAAAGACAGTTTGGGAATATTTCTGAATCCTAAAAATGCAGAGATTTTATCAAATGAAAGATTTTGTGTGTACGATTCACCTGAAGAGCTTTTTCCAGCGATTTTGGCTTATTTAGGCTTGGACCCTGAGACGACAAATGAAGACGATATAATAAAGGCCGCTGAGCACTTAAAGAAATTGCGCCCTTACATTTATAAGTTCACTTCATTTGGATTTGAAGATTTATCCTCAGGGGATGTTGCATTGACCTTGGGGACATCAGGAGATATCGTTAAGGTTCAACAAAACAGTAAGCGGCCGCAGATTAAGTTTTTTTGTCCCAAAGAAGGAGCGGCATTGTGGGTTGACGTTATTGCTATTCCGAAGAGAGCTCAACATTTAAAAAATATATATACATTTTTGCGTTTTTTGTTCCATCCTAAAGTAATTTCTGCGATAACAAATAAGACTTATAGAGCAAATTGTGTGAAAGATGCGAAGCAATACGTGGCTAATGATATAGTTAATAACGAAAATATTTATCCATCCGCTGATTTTTGCAAAAAATGCTATATAGAGAGACCGGTTCCTGCTTGTATAGAAAAATTGAGGACGAGATTGCTTACTAAAATAAAATCGATGATGTAAAAAAATGTGCAAACAGCTTTTTATTTTATTTTTTTGTTTTACGCTTAGCGGATGTAGGATAAAAACGCCGGAGTTGCCGGCGATAGAAGATAGTTCGTTTTCTTATGATGACGCAATGTCACAGCAACGGAAGTTGCAAGAAAAGCTGAAATCAATTAGAGAAAATTAATTTTGTCGTTTTTTGTTGAAAAAGTTTCGAATGATGTTGGCGCATTCGGTTTCTAGTATTCCTCCGATAACGTTTGGTTTATGTGGAGAATATTGAAATACGTGGCATCCATGAATGATTGCTCCATATTTGAAATCATACGCACCGAAATACAAATTCTTAATTCGCGCAAATGAGATAGCCTGAGCACACATGGCACAAGGTTCCAATGTGACGTACATTGTGCATTCGGTTAAATATTTCTCTTGTAATTTTTGAGATGCTTGGGTGATTGCCAACATTTCTGCATGGAAAGTAACTAAGCCATTTTTTTCAACTTCATTTCCTGCTGCAGCTATAATCTTTTCATTATACACGACCACTGCCCCGACAGGAACAGATTCTCTATCGAACGCTTTTTGTGCTTCAGATAACGCAAGCTTCATATAACTGATATCATACGGCACCTGACATACAATCATACAACACGAATCTCAAATGGCTGGGGTGGTAGGACTCGAACCCACGAAATGGCGGGATCAAAACCCGCTGCCTTACCACTTGGCTACACCCCAAGAAAACGAGATCAGTATATGATGCATTTGTTTAAAAAGCAACAAAGACTAAAATTTTTTTGTATTTAAACTGGATACAACAAAGAAATGAGAATGCTACTTGCGCTATAATACATAATGTTGCAATTACGGTATCATTGGTATATAAATTTATACGTTGCGGGTGTAGCTCAATGGTAGAGCATAAGCTTCCCAAGCTTGTTACGAGGGTTCGATTCCCTTCACCCGCTCCAAGTCGAGTGAGTGCAATATGAATGTGACGGGCAGTAATGTTTGGCCAGGTGGGTTTCGTGGCTGGTTTTTCCTTGTAATGATTCTTGGACTGTTTTTTTCTTACGAAATGGGAAGTCGACAATTCGTTTCTCCTGACGAAGGGCGATATGTAGAAATTCCAAGGGAAATGGTAGTTACAGGGGATTATGTGACGCCTCGACTCAATGGGTTAAAGTATTTCGAAAAGCCTCCATTATTTTATTGGTTACAAGCTGGAGCGATTAAAGTGGCAGGTATTACCGAAGATGCAATGAGGTTTTGGCCTGTTTTTTTCGCAATTATTGGTTGCCTGATGTTGTTTTTAGTGGGGATAAAATGTTACTCGATGAATGTCGGGATATTATCTGCGGGAATTTTAGCGACCAGCTTAATATATTATGCTCATAGTCACTTGATCATTCTTGATTTGGTTATGAGTGTGCTTATGTGTGGATGTTTGTGGTCATTTTTTATGGCTTTCGTAAAAGAAAATGATTGGCAGGTAACGCATAAGAAAGAGCTTATAGTATCAATGTACGTTTTTTCCGCTCTCGCTTGCATGACGAAAGGATTAATTGGGGCGATTTTGCCGGCAATGGTCGTAGGTTTGTGGGTTGCTGTCACTGGAAGGTGGCGATTACTAAAAGAGGTTTTGTATATTCCGGGGATTTTGGTTTTTCTTGCGATTTTTTTGCCGTGGCATGTTTTAGTTGCGAATCGTAATGGTGATTTTTTTCATTTTTATTTTATTGTTGAGCATTTTTTAAGATATACAACAAAAATTCACAACAGATATCAACCGATGTGGTTTTTTTTCCCGATCATTATTGCCGGATTGATTCCATGGACAGGATTTGCTTTGGTTTCTTTGAAAAATTTATTTATCAGAAAAAAATCAGAAGATATCTTTTTATTGTGTTGGATTCTTAGCATTTTTGTGTTTTTTTCATTTTCGAATTCGAAGCTAATTCCGTATATCCTTCCGATAATTCCTCCTTTTGCATTAATAACAGGACTTTCGTTCGTCAATCAAAGTGCTGGAGATTTTAAAATTGGCGTAGGGATTAATTTCTTTATATTGTCGGCGATAATAAGTGCTTACTATGTTGCAAGACATCAAATTAGCGATATTCTTGTAACTTCAGAAGCGCAATTGTTGGTATATGTAATACTTGGAATCATTGTTAGTATTGCAATTCTGCAAGTTTTATCTGCTTTAAAGTTTTTATCACGAGGAATTGCTGTAGCTTTGTGCATTTTTTTATCCGGCAACATGTTGTGGACAGTCAATAAATTGTCACTGTATTATCAGGATGCCAAAAAGCCCTCAACTTGTCATTTGGCAAAAGCTATTAAAATGAATAAGACAAAAGATGATTTAGTGTTTTGCTATAATCAGTATTATCAAGATTTTCCTGTATATTTGGAGGATACTGTTGGTGTCGTAAATTTTGTGGGGGAATTAGAATTTGGCGCTAATTCAGAACCGAATCGCAGTAAATTGATAAATGAAGATGATTTTTGGAAGTTATGGAACACTACAAACAAAAGGATTTTTTTGTTATTATCGAGAAGTAGTTATAGAGAAGTATTCATGAAAAGAACGAATATTCATCATGTATTGAAATTTGATAAAAATTTTGTGGCAATCACCAACAGATGATGAACTATTTTTTAATATTGTTTCAGATTTGTATTAATACAGCGGCGCAGCTTTTTCTTAAGAGCGGTGCGAAAGCGTTGGACTTTTCTCAATCAGTGACAAATATATTTTGGTCCATGCTTTGTAATGTCAATGTTTGGATTGGTGGAGCTATTTTTATAGTTTCATTTTTATTATGGCTGTACCTGCTAAATCAATTCGATTTAAGTTTTTTGTATCCATTTGGAAGTCTTTCATTTGTGTTGGCCGCGATTGGCGGGTGGCTTATTTTTGGAGAGTGCATGAATATTTACAGAGCGTGCGGGATTTTTTTAGTATTTATGGGAGTGATTTTCATTGCAAAAAGCTAATAAGTTTCTTCCTCTTTCTAGACCTGAAATTAGTAAAGAGACCATAGATGATGTCGTAAAAGTATTGGAATCTGGGTGGTTGGCTACGGGGCCGTTTACACAAAAGTTTGAGCAGAAATTGAGTGAGTATTTCGAAGGCAGGAAAACTGCGTGTTTTACATCTGCGACTGCGGGGCTACAAGCGTCTTTAATGGCGATTGGAGTAAAACCGGGAGATGAAGTTATCACCACTCCATTGACTTTTGTTTGTACTGCAAACGTGATCGCTATGCTTGGTGCGAAGCCGGTTTTAGTCGATATTGATAGGAATACTTTTAATATCGATGTAAGAAAAATTGCAGAACGATGCACATCTAAAACGAAGGCGATAGTTCCTGTGCATTATGCTGGACTATCTGTTGATTTGGATGAGGTTTACGCGATCGCTCAAGAAAAGAATCTTAGAGTTATTGAAGATGCCGCTCACGCGGTTGGCTCTGAGTATAAAGGCCGGAAAATCGGAACATTTGGGGATATTCAGGTTTTCAGTTTTCATCCGATTAAAAATATGACATCAGGCGAAGGTGGATGTGTTACATTGAATTCAGAAGAAGAGTTAAAATTTCTCGGATTGCAAAGATTTCACGGGATTGATCGTTCAATTTGGGATAGATTTTCTAAAAATGGCAGTTGTTATTATGATGTCGTAATGCCGGGTTTCAAAAGCAATATGTCAGATATTCAAGCGGCAATTGGTTTGCATCAGCTGCAAGAAGTTGATGAAATGAATGAGCGTAGGAGATATTTGTCAGATAGGTATCGTGCAGCTTTTTCTGATATGGACGACAAATTCTGGATGCAAGGAATTCCTAGTTACGATTTTGTCCATTCGGGACATTTGTTTCCAGTTTGTTTAAGAGATGCATCGCTGAGGGACAATTTTATGAGTTTTTTGAAAGAAAACTCCATTGGAACAACTCCTTATTACACTCCGTTACATCTGTTCACTTATTATCAACAGGAATTCGGATATAAAAAGGGAGACTATCCTGAAGCGGAATATATCGGAGAAAGAATAGTTAGCCTTCCGTTGTATACGGCTTTGCAAGAAAGTGAGCAAGATTATATCATCGAAGTTATTCGTAATTTTTTTAAATAGAGAAAGTCATGAAGCAAGAAAAGGTATCAGTTAGTTTGCAGAAGAAGAAAAAGTCTCTTGCGAAGGGGGCTTCGTCGAGGCTAAAAAATGATTCGGCAAGTAATCCACAAATATCGATAGTAATTCCTGTGTTTAATGAGGAAGAGAATATAAAAACGTTGTCATCCAGATTGTTAAATACAATGGATGCGGATAAGCGCAGTTATGAAGTTGTGTTTGTTGATGATGGTAGTTCTGATAAAACTCCTCAAATGCTAAGAGATTTGTTTAAAAAAAGATCTGATGTGATACGAGTAATCTCGTTTAATGGTAATTATGGACAGTACGTCGCTATTCTTGCAGGGTTTGAACATGTTCGAGGAGACGTTATCGTAACATTAGATGCTGATTTGCAAAATCTTCCGGAGGAGATTCCTTTATTGTTAGATAAAATAGATGAAGGATACGATCTTGTCGGTGGTTATAGAAAAAAGCGCCATGACAATTGGTTTCGAACTTATGCATCGAGAGTCGTAAATAGTATTAGAGCAAAGACGACAGGTATTCAAATGAGGGATCATGGTTGTATGTTGCGGGCGTATAAAAGGTATATAATAGATCAGGTTGTGAAAACGCGAGAGACATCTACTTTTATTACTGCATTAGCTCAAAAATTTGCGGGAAAGTCTTTGGATTTTCCGGTTACTCATGAAGAAAGAAGGGCAGGGGATTCTAAGTACAATTTATACAAACTAATGCGCATTACCTTTGATTTAATGACAGGGTTTTCGTTGGCTCCATTGCAGGCTTTCACAATGGTTGGAATGACTATTTCTGCAGCCAGTCTGATTTACTTTTTTGTTGAAGTTTTCAAGAAAGTTATTGGGCATCATCATGGATTCGGATTGCATTTTGCGTTCGTATTTTTGCTTTTGAGCGTGATTATTCTTGGAATCGGATTATTGGGGGAATATTTAGGGCGTACATATTTTGCAGTATGCGATCATCCAAAATTTGTTATTAAAGAAATATTAGAAAAAGAGGATAAAGAACTGTCATGAATATATTAATTATTGGAGCAGGTGGATTTATTGGGAGCAATTTATCTGAAGCCATTTTAAATCAAAGGAAAGACTGGAATATTACAGCAATAGATATTTCTTCAGCAAAAATTCAAAGTTTATTGGGAAGGCCTAATTTTAATTTTATTCAATCTGATATTTTGACGGATTTTGATGTTGTTGAAAATGCCGTACGTAATTGTAATGTTGTGTTGCCTCTGGCTGCTATTGCAAGCCCGTTGATGTATGTGCAAGATCCAATGAAGGTATTTGAATTGGATTTTGAGGCAAACCTTCGTATTGTCAAAAGTGCAGCGCAATACAAGAAAAGAGTAATTTTCCCATCAACTTCAGAAGTGTATGGAATGTGCGCAGATGAAGCATTCGATGAAGAAAATTCATGTTGCGTGACGGGACCGATATGCAAACAAAGGTGGATTTATTCTTGTTCAAAGCAAATGATGGATCGTGTAATTTATGCTCTGGGAATTAGAGATGGGCTCGATTATACTCTGTTCCGTCCGTTTAATTGGATTGGTCCAAAGTTAGATGATATCACTAATCCTCAATATGGTAGTTCTCGCGTAGTGACTCAATTTTTGAGCAATATCTTACATGGAAGGGATTTAAATCTTGTCGACGGTGGAAATCAAGTGCGTTGTTTTACTTATATTTCAGATGGCGTTGATGCTTTGATTAAAATTATCGAAAACAATAAAAACAGTGCGTTTAGACAAATTTTCAACATTGGCAATCCGAAAAATGAAATGAGCATTCGAGATTTGGCTCATAAAATCAAGGATCTTGCATTGAATTATGATAAAGTCAAAGAGAATGCGATGAATGTTAAGATTGTTGATGTCAGTTCGGGCAATTATTATGGGGATGCTTATCAAGATGTTAATAAGAGAGTTCCATCAGTCGCAAAAGCAGAGTCTTTGCTCGGTTGGACTCCTTCCGTTAACATGGATGAATTACTGGCCAATACGATGAGCTTTTATTTTAAATAATAGTTTTTTGTTAACAAAATCCGTGATATATATAGACATCACGGATGGCTTTTTGCGAGCGTGGTGGAACTGGTAGACACGCCAGATTTAGGTTCTGGTGGTTAGCGCCGTGGGGGTTCAAGTCCTCTCGCTCGCACCAAATTTTATAGGAGTTCTTTATGAAAGTTTTAGACAGAACAAGTGATGGGCTTAAGAGATGTTATAGTATCTTGCTGGCACCGAGTGAGATAGAGCAAGCGAATCTTACGAAGCTTAAAGATGTTGCCGGCAAGGTGAAATTAGATGGATTTAGGCCTGGAAAGGTTCCATTGGATGTTGTAAAGCGACTGTATGGTGATAGCCTTATTGATGAAGCCAAAAAAGCAGCGATGGAGTCCGCTTCACGTCAAATCTTTAAGGAAGAAAACTTGAGTATATCGTTTCATTTTGCCAACGATATAGTTAAAGAGGATGAGAATGGGCTTGAGTTTACGTTAAAGTTCGAATTAATTCCTGATTTTGAGTTGAAAGATCATTCAAGCATAAAATTATTTAAGTATGTAGTTGATATAACAGAAGATGATATCAATAAATTGTTAGATGATATTCGTCGGTATAAAAAGCGCTGGATTGAAGATAAAAAATCTAAAGAAGTGAATGAAGGGCAACGTATAGCTATTGATATGCGTCTTTTAAGTCAATTGAACAAGAAAGTTTCGGAAAATATTGAAGAACTTGAGATAACCATAGGTGATAAGTCTCTGGTGGATGACTTTTGGAAGCATTTAATCGGAATGAAGGTTGGGGAGGCGAGAGAATTCGATATTCAGTATCCAAAAGATTTTTCTGACAAGAATTTTTCAGGAAAGAAATTGCGTTATTCTGCCAGTATTAAGAAAATTTTAAAAGGAGAGGAATATAGCTTGGATGACGAGTTTGCAAAAGCTTTGGGCTATGAAGATTTTGATAAGCTTAAAGTCTGGGCAAAATCTTCATTAACCTCTCGATATGAATATATGTCACAAGAAATTGCTAAAAGAGAATTGTTGGAGCAAATGTCTCAAATGTACGATTTCCAAGTTCCTTCTAACATGGTAGCTATTGAGAAATCTGAAGTTGAGCGTCAGATTAAAAGTGAGGCTCCTAAATACAATAAGGAGTTTACGCCGGAAATTGCCGCAGAGTGCTTATCGATAGCTGAGAAAAGGGTGCGTTTGGGATTTATTGTTGCCGCTATAGCGAAGACAGAAAAGGTTTCTGTTACTCAAAAGGAAATTGCCCAAGCTATTAAAAATGTCGTAGCAATGTATCCTGGTAGAGAAAAGGAAATTTACAGCGCTTATAATCGTCCAGAGGCGATGAATACTGTTGTAGGGCCTATTTTGGAGACCAAGGTCGTGAACTTATTGTTATCCAAGATGGATATGAAAGAGAAGAAATGCACGTCTGAAGAATTAATTGCAATAGATGAGGAACCATTTGATTTTTTTAAAGACGACAAATCGGGTGAAAAGAAAAAGGTTGCTAAAAATTCCGAAGACAAGGACACCGCGAAAGCTGAGAAGCCAAAAAAGGTGACCAGGAAAAAGAAAACGGAAGATTAGTAACTATTAGAGGGACATGAAATGTTGGGAAATATTGTGGATGAATTAGTTCCGATGGTTGTGGAGCAGACGAGTAGAGGAGAAAGGTCGTATGATATTTTTTCTCGTTTGTTGAAAGAGCGTATAATTTTTTTAACAGGCGAGGTAAATGATGTTTCCGCGAGTTTAATCTGTGCGCAGCTCCTATTTTTAGAGTCAGAGGATCCGACTAAGGACATTTTCTTCTACATTAATTCTCCCGGAGGTGTGGTCACTTCCGGACTGTCTATATATGACACGATGCAATATATTACTCCCGAGATTACTACTCTTTGCATGGGGCAGGCGGCTTCTATGGGATCGCTATTGCTAACTGCCGGAGCCAAGGGAAAAAGATTTTCTTTACCAAATTCAAGGGTGATGATTCATCAACCGTCTGGAGGTTGTAGAGGTCAGGCAACGGATATTGAAATTCATGCTCGAGAAATTCTCGCTTTGCGTAAGCGTTTAAACAATATGTATGTTCATCATACTGGGCGCTCGTTGCATGAAATCGAGAAAGCAATGGAGAGAGATAACTTTATGTCTCCAGAGGAAGCGAAAGAATTCGGGTTAATTGATGAAATCATTGCAAAGAGATCTGATGTGAAGTAATTTTGAATCATTCTTTAGATATTTTGATAATTAATATTAAATGAGAGCAGTTTCAGATTCTGAAACTGCTTTCGTGTTTGGGCCTAATTAAACGGTTAGAAAACATCCAAGATATTATGATTTTGGAGTCGTTGTCGAATTATTTTTACATTTAATTAAAACTTTTGGTATTTAATGAAAGATGAGATATACGGAGGGACTCGTGAGTAATGAAGTTTTACGGCATAACAAATCAGAAAGCCCTATCGTTGGATTGTATAGAAACAAACCTATATATTTGAGCGTCTTATGTGCAAGTTTGCTGTTTTTGTTTGTGATTGCAATGGAAAAAACAAAATTCTTTATGCAAATTATTCCTAAAATACGAGGAGAAGTTTCTTTGGATAATGGGTTTGTTGTTACATCAATAATGGAATCATACCCTTTTATAGTAAAAAAGGATGACCCTTTTGTCGGTGATCAATTAAGATTCACAGGTAGCTTGAAGTCTTTATTTTCTCAAACCGCAAATTACCTTTGCCGAAAACATGATACAGTTGTAGAAATAGGCTCGCATTTTGGATACAACGCGGTCTGCATAGGCAGTTATTTAAAAAATAATGGTGCGTATTATGCATTAGAAGCAAATCCTAAGGTTTTTAACTTTCTTCGAAAAAATGTGATCATTAATGATCTTGAAAATACTGTTACGGTAATTAACAAGGCAGTATCTGATCAAAATAAAACCTACGCTATAGATGATATTCTGAGTTCTTATCAAAATTCTGATGGAACTTATGGTACAGTCAAAAGCATTATAGTCAATAGTTCAACATTAGATAAAGAATTAGCTGAAAGTAATGTTTCTCTGTTGTTGATAGATGTTCCTGGATTTGAGTTCCGTATTCTTGAAGGTGCGAGAAGCCTACTGGAGCGTTCTCCGAATATAAAAATACTTATTAATATTGAAATCAAAAAATCTGACAGTGCTGATATTTTAAAAGAATTGAACAGCTTATCTTTACAAGGATTTCGTTTTTTTGAAGTCATCAATGCTAATAAGTTTGGTGAAATTTCGTCTGAAAATATAATAAAAAGAGATCAAGTGTTAATCGTTGTTTGTAGGAATGATATGGAAGGTTATAGGCAATGAAAAAAACATGTTATTTTCTATCAGTTTTAAATTTTTTGCTGATCTATCAAGATGTAAATGCGGCACGTTACAGGTCGCGAGAGTTGATGAGGCGTTCAAATAGTAATGACGACATAGAAATGAACAGTAGAGATGACAGTGCTATCGTAAGGCGTCAGGATAATAATAGACCGAATTTTAAGGATTATGGTAGGCCAACAACAGGCAATCGAACAAGAGAAATGGAATTAAATCCCAGAGATACTCAAATATTAAACAATATAACGATAGAAATACCGATAATGACCATATTAGAGGATAATATAAAATCAGTAATTACGTCGCCGATTATTGAGGTTCTGGATACTATAAAAAAAATGAGAATTGAATCTTCTGTAGATATTGAACAAATCGAAAAATTATATGACGAACTAAGCCACCTATACGACATTATTTGTGATATCCAAATTGTATTTGGATTTGACGTTACGATAGAGTTGCCGGAAAATGGTGCCTTTACTGCGGTTGCGGATGCAATCGAATCTGTGGATATGGAAAGACTGAATGAAGCGGTGTCTCTGATGAAAAGCAGAAGGCTCTCTCAAAGGATAGTAAATCTTGGGATGGAGTATGCGGCTGCGATTCAAAGGCTTCAAGAGATTATTAAAGGAGTGAATCCAAAACTTCAATATGATCTCAATTTTTTTGATTTTACGTTTGGAGAGGTAGATTATGCTTCTCAACGAATATTAGAATTAGAGCAAAATAAAGAGGCCTCCCAACAAAATAATGTTTCTTTGACTGAAGAAGAGTTAAAAAAACAACAGAAAAAGGCTAAAAAATTGAAGAAAAAGAAAGGAAAAACAAAGCTTGTTGAACAGGAAGCACGTCAGGACGTGATCCAACAGAAGGAAGAAAATATTTCCGAGAAGCGGTTAGATGATCAACAATTTGATCAGCAGAAAGTATATCGAGGAGAGATACGACATGAGAAAGAAGATATTCCTGGAGAGTGGTTAGATGATCAACAATTTGATCGGCAGGGAGTATATCGAGGAGAGATACGACATGAGGAAGAAGATATTTCTGAAGAATGGTTAGATGACCAACGGTTCGATCAGCAGGAGCCAGATCAAGACGTAATTCAACAAGAGAGAGAAGATATTCCTGAAGAGTGGCTAGATGATCAACAATCATTAATCAAAGGCCGAAATATTCATCAAGAAGAAATTTCTTTGAAAGTAAAAAAGAAAAAAAGTAAGAAACATAAAGAAGAAGGATCTTTCGATGAATCAGATAAGAAGTTAGAAAAGCCAGATTCATCTGATTATAAAACAGAGGAGCATGATGATAAAAAAAAGAAAAAAAGTAAAAAACATAAAGAAGAAGGATCTTTCGATGAATCAGATAAGAAGTTAGAAAACTCGGATTCATCTGATTATAAAACAGAAGAGCATGATGATAAAAAAAAGAAAAAAAGTAAGAAACATAAAGAAGAAGGATCTTCTGATGAATCAGATGAAGAATTAGGAAACCCGGATTCATTTGCCATCAAAACGGAAAATAACGCGAGTGATGAGGAAATAAAATCGGAAGGCAAAAAAAAAGAGGAAGAAAAAGATTTTGAACCTGACTTGGTTGACAACGTCGCAAATTTGAGTGAGCTTTCTAATCAAAATGAAGAAAACCTGAAAGATGTCTTTTCAGAGACAATCGAACAATCAAGTAATGTGAAAAATTCACTGTCAATAGATGAGATAGTTCCCGATACGGATCAATCAGTTGCTAAAAAATTTGATTCATGGAATGACGTTGCGAATTTATCAGAAGCCGTTGTCTATGGAAAACAAATCATAGATGGATTGCAAACGACCAAGATATCTCCTAAACAGCAAAATAGGATTGAACGTTTCAAAAAATCATTAAATTCTTTGGATCATAATTTCGATGACAGTTCAGCAATTAAAGAATTTTTTTCAGCAATGGACGCTCTCAGCGCTTCAGGGTTAAAGTCAGATAATAAGTCAATATCTAAAATTCCGAATGAGCTAAAAATGAAACTAAGACAAAATTGATAAGCTTTCGAAAAATAATCAAATTTAGATATAAAAATTAACTTATTTTTAATTGTATTTTCGTTAGTATGTCTATGAATATGATAGGAGATACAGATGATAAAGAATTTATTACGAGGATTTGCGTTTAGCGCATTTTTTATAACAAGCGCTGCAGATATGGTCTATGCAGAGATAGACGCTAATGCGATTCGGGAGCGAGCCAGGAGAGCCAGCGAAGAGAAGAAACAGATCCAAGAAAATTTGTTGGAACAGCAAAAAAAGAGCCACAAATTAAAAGGAGATTTAAGTGAGGCTTCATCTGATCTAGATAAAGCCGGGCAAGAAGTAAATGAATTAGCGGAAAAAGCTCAAGCACTAGATGCGAAATATCAACAAGATATGGATGCGGTTAATCAAGCAAAACGAGAGCTTGATAGTAATGCATCGGATCAGTCAAAAATGAGACAATTACAACAAACAGAAGAACTAGAGCTTAAAAATATTAACGAGCAAATATCAATGGAAAATCAAAGGCTAACAGATTCGAAATCCGCGCTAAATGATGCAAGTGCAGCTCTTAATGAAATCTCAGGCCGTGTTACGTTTGCAAGTAAAAGCGTGGAGGATGCAAAAGAGCGCTATCAGCAAGTCCAAAGCAATTTTGAGCAATCTAGAGATCAACGAACTGCTTTAGAACAAAAGCAATATGAGCTTGAGACGAAAATTTCCAATGAAGATGACGAAAACTATGATGAAAATGGGGAAATAGAATTAGCTGATTTAAGCTTACCTGAACTTGATGAAATCAAGCAAGAGTTGGATAAAGTCGGAAATGAAGTTAGACTCAATTTAGAAAATGTAAAAAAGGCTCGACTATCTAGTAAAAAGGCAAAGCAAGAGCTAGAAAAGACGAAACATGAACTAGAACAAGCTCAAAGTAAAGTAAATGAATTATCTGAACAGATAAGTCAAACTGAATCGCAATTGAAGCAGAAGAATAACAATTCAGAGCAGATTCAACATCAACTACAATCATTGCAACAACAATTAACGGCGGCGAAAGAAGCTGAGGCGATGTGGAAAGTTAAAAGTGAAGAGGCTCAACAGCGACTTGCAGAAACTCAATCAGAGTTGAATTCTATTCAGGAAAATCTTAAGCTCGCGGAAGAAAAGCAACAAGAATTGCAGAGAAAAAGAGATAAGACTCAATCTCGGCGAGAGACCATTAAAAAACAGGCTACGGAATTGCAACGAAAATTGAGATTGCAAAACAAAGAGGCAAAACAATGGAATAAACTAGAACGTCAAGCAGCTACCGTCGAACGTAACACGTCACTGGGAGGAAAGTTGAGTGCTCTTAGTTTGAGTGAGTACATTAATACACTAGACGATGAGATTCGCACCGTTACAGAGTTGATTCATTCAGTTAATATAAATATTTCTTATTTAGGAAAATACGCGGAAGTAGTAAAAATTCATCTTAAGTCTCTCGATATATTGATTGAAGAAATTAACAAAATAGTAGGAGATTTATCTTCTAAGAAAGATCGCAAGACTCGAGAACGTCTAGATGAATTAGAAAAAATTTTGGTGGATCTCAAAACAAAATTGATTGAAATTGGCGCAGAAACAGATAATGTAATGACAACCAATCAAAATTTTGAAAAGCGTCTTAGCGATGTAACGAGCCATCAGTCTCAGACTAAAACAGAAGTCGAATCGATTGAGAGTAAGTTATCACTGCTTATAAAAGGCTTGAATTCGGAAGGAGAAATTTTATCAAACCAGATATCGAAAACTTTGAGTACAGTGTCGCAAACAAAAAACACAAGTGAACAAGACACCAATAATGGGGACGCGTTTAAAGTAGAAAAAATGAGTCCGAATAGATCGAAAAATTTGTTTAGGACGAGCGCGATTTCAAGAAGAATGGGTTGATATAAATTTGAGATTGCGTGTCCCTTAGCTTCGGGCAATTCAATTTATTATTGAATAAAGTCCGGAGTTGAGGGAGGTAACGATCGCAAAAAGTTTTGTCATTAAAATTAATCAACTTTTAAACATTAAGGTGTAAATCTAAGCTAATTCATTGATTAAAGAAGAAAGAAATGAAAAAATATTATTAGATGTTATGGCATCAGCTATGTTTCTTATGGGAACGCGGATGCAACGAAAAAAATGATGAAGCCCAAAAAGAAATCTTAGGAACTAATGAACATACTATAATACGCTCTCTACTTACCTCTCTAGAAGATCTCATCAGAGTTTTTAGTTAGGTGAAAGAGTCTAAATATATATCAAGCAAATACAAAAAAGAAGTATCAGAAGGTATCGATGCTATTGAATAACTGAATGACCTTGTCTTAAGACTTACAGAAAACAAGGGAACCTCCTCTCTTGGGGTGGCGGAAAAGCAAGCTTACGGAGCAGCGCTACTACCTCAGATTCTATACGCATACTAATGCAATATCTACAAGAAGCCCAACGGATTAATGAGAAAATTTCACGAATAATCCATAATCTTAAATCATCCTTATCTCAATTAAAGTTGGAATTATCAAAACAGAAGGAAAATCTCTTTCCAAGGAGGCCGCAGAGTACAAAGAGACTTTAATTATTTTAAAATCACAGCTCGAAGATATGCTAAGTATCACAGCCACAAATAGTAAAAACTTAAACGTAATAAACTCAACCTCGAAGACTACAATAACATCTACAACTACTCAAGTTGCAGTATTTACGCAAGGGGTCATTGCGAAAGTTGAAAATAGTATTTTGTAGTCATTGATTTTCGAGATCTGAAAACATCAAAATTACTTTCTTGCTTGCAAAATATCTTTCCTTAGGCAAGACTTTCACAAATTTACTCCAACGGTCTATAAAAGTTTACATTTCTTTAACTGCTTGAATTTGCTGTATCATTTTTTGAAAGTTGAAAATCCTTTTTCGGTTTTTTGAACTTATGAAAAGTGGCATTTTATAGGTTCCAAAAAACAGAAAGAGGCTGTTGATCGCACAACAAGAAGAACTATTGCCTGGGTTACAGGTGATCGTAATGTTAAAACCTTCAGAAAATAATACAACAAAATCAAACAATTAAAAAATTGCAAATTTTATATTGATCGTTGGAAGGGATTTTTCAAAGTGCTTCCAAAAGATCGTGTCATATTGCTAGCAAAAAATACACTCTTTCGATTGAGCAAAACAACTCTAATACTCGGCATTATTTGGCTAGAATGGTTAGAAAAAGCAAGGTCGTGTCAGAATCAGAAGACATGCTAAATTCATCGTTAAAGTGCTATATTTAAGTGAAGACTATCGATTGTATAATAGAATTACGTGAACGCTCAAATTCACAGAATCATACAAATTAGCTTGCCCTCATGTCTTAATAATCTAGGTAACACTTTATTAGCAAATTATTGTTAAACTATATTTCAGATACTAAAAGTGAGATGTATTATGGAATTTGTAAAGTTATTATTTATTTTTGTTATTGATTTACTTGTTGTAAACAATCTAAAGGCTTTAACAATTGAAAATGTAACACAAATTGAATACGTCAATGCGCAGGCTGACGATGGATCACAAATTTCACTCGTTAAAAGTCAAATCAAGCTTTCATTGTCTGAAGGCCAATCGAACAACATAACTGTACTTGACGTTACAAGAGATGACATTAAATCAGTGTTTGCGGACATTATCAAAAAAAATTTAGACATAATCGCTGGTACGACTGTTGGGAAACAATTGTTGATAGATATAGCATCATTCCAATGCAATGAGTTAATTATTTTGAATACAAACTTATGCGATGCAATTTTAGGAAAATATGCAGATACGATTTTAGAAAAATTTGAGAGAAATAACTCAAGAGACTTTGACAAAGCATTGCATAACAGCGTTGTAGAGAAAACACAAGAAATCCTTGGAATAACTAATGATTGCCACATACCTTTTGAAGATTTTTTATACAATATTAGGAATTATCCATGTTTCTTTAATAAAAATGCAACACGATACAAAAAAAACATAATAGTTGTAGGTGATTTGTCTGGCAGCGTTATTACGTTTCAACATAAACGATTGAATGACATTTGGATAACGTTACAAAAAGATACGCCTCCTAACTTTGACATCGGATTATTTCATGAAATGAATCATTATAGGCATTTTAAACAGAATATAGGCACCTATGATTGTGATGGCAACATTCTCGAGACAATTAATGGTAGTGCTTCTTCTTTCGGTTTAAACATAAGAAAGAGCAACAAGTATTATTTCCCTGCAAAAATGAACAACGCTGAAGAAGAATTACAACAATTAGGATGCACACGAGTACAATCAGATAAAGAATTGATTGATAAAATAAATGAGTCATTTTACAGAATTCAACAATCACAAAATGTAAGGTTTCCATATGATACAAAAGATGACTTTTGTTCTGATACGTCATATGATACACTATCAGCAGGTTTGACTGACATATACTATCGTGTTCTGGATTTAAAGGTAGATGTCTCAGACGTAGTAACGCAATTGAAGTTTTAACTGAGATTACACAAGTTGAGGGAAGAAATGGTTTATAGATTTATATTTTTCACTGTGATTTGTCTTTTTTCTGATTGCTTAGCTGTTCGCAATATTTTCACTGTAAATTCAGTTGAAAAAGGAAGTATTGATAAGCAAGAATGCACAACTGTACAAGATATCTTACGTTGCAAATCTGCGAGTTTTGAGTACAATGGCTCAACAATAAAAGCGGATAACATTTATAGCGATGTTATTATTGATGGCATTGCAATGATAAAGTTTATAGCTGACTTGAACTATTTTATCGAAAACAAAGAAAAAGATTCTGCTATCTTAAATGCGGTTAACGTTGAGTATTCATTAAGTGGGCTATCGTACGCATTCGGCCGCAGTTTGAAAAAAATACTAAGCAATAGCTCAGTTAATCATAGAATAAAGGAATTGATAAATTCTAATTTTTTTACACGACAACTTATGATGCGCGTATGCATAACGGGAGGAGGAGCAAATGCATTTTTAGATAAACTTAAATTGCAAAAAAATTATGAATCAGTACTTAGTATTATCGATAGTATTTGCGAAGAAGCTGTTAAAACTCAAAATGATCAGCAAGTCTAATAATCATAGCGCTTAATTTGCTCATTTATTTGTGTAGCGAAATCAGTATGCCAATGTTGTTTCTGATTTTAACCATCTCTCCTGTTCCATCCACAGCACTGGCATATTTTTTGTTATTATGTCTTGGATTGAGCAGTGTTTCAGCTGATATCTTTCCATGATCATGCGTTTTAGCTTTGTCGATAGATTGTTTAGTTGTAAAATATCGCTCAGATATTGTGGCATGACGTTATTGAATTTGCAGAATTCACGGAATGTTAGATCAGAATTTTGCTTGAGTCGTTTCTCCATGATATACGCCTTTGCAAGACGCTTCGATAACGGAGTCATAACGTATGAAATAATCCTTCGGATGCGTAAAATACATGTGGCTACCTGATTTTTCTTTTTTGATCTTTATCGGTATTACGACTTCTTGTCCATTTTACCTCACGAGAGTTCAATCAACAGACAATTTAAGCCAATTCAGATCCATTTTCAGCCCGTTGTTTTGAATTTGCACCGAATTTCCGCCCATTGTCCTACCCCCTATAATTGTACAAAATGATAACTCGCAGATTATGTTATTAGTATGAATATTTTATGGAGAGTGATGCAAAAGCTGGGAGTATCAGAGCGTAAAGCGTGCGATGTGCTCCAGCTAAACAGAACTGTCAAATGGCGTAAAGAGGGTCTACGAGTACCGAAAAAACAGAAGAAACGAGGATAATTTATCTCAAAGATGGATCATGTATAAGACTTAGGCATTATATCCGAATCACATTTGGTCTTACGACTGTGTCGAAGATCGGCTAAAAAATAGAAAGGAAATCTGTAAGGGCTGCGTCTAATATTTGTTTTTTGACGGTCCTATCTAATAAGCCTCTTGCGAAAGTCGAGAGGTTTGTGGTTTTTATGAAAGATAAAGTACTCAGATTTCATCAGAAGCAATTATCCAAATCTCAAATTATAAATTCCTGCAATGATATTAAATCTAAGATG
>SUUU01000009.1 GCA_015062335.1 Alphaproteobacteria bacterium | reverse complement strand
AAGGGATATACATTTTGATCCTATCGTTCTTAAGGGTAGCGACCCATCGGTTTTCACTGCGGCTGCTTCCTTCCGAACCTGACCGAATTCATGACCCGTTTTGTCCGCTCACCCTGGGCTTGATCATAACAAAATTGCAGCAACAATAATAGTTAATAAATCGGAAAAAATGTTTAAAAAATATCTGTCAAATGAAAATCTTTTATGCTACAAAAAGCTCACAATAAGATTACGGAACGGTAGATGTCTGATAAAAATGTAGAAACAAAGCCGCTGGAGACTCAACAGGCTCCTCGCATGCCTCGTGCTATTTGGATTGTAGGAATAGTGAGTTTTTTTTCTAATACGGCCTCAGTTGTTATTACAGCCTTTTCACCTGAGTTTATTATTAATATTTTAGGTGGAACACCTGCTGCAATGGGTTACATAAGAGGATTGTCTGAAGCGTTATCATATTTAATGAAAATGGCATCCGGGGTAATCAGTGATTGGCTCGGGAAAAGAAAAATTTTGATGTTGTTCGGATATTTGTGCGCGGCATTCGCAAAGCCTATGTTTGCATTCTGCAACGGATTAGGACTTTATACAGCAGCCCAGCTTTTAGAAAGGATAACGAACGGATTGCGAGATACTCCGAGAGATGCTTTGATCGCTGATTGTTCACCAAAAGAGCTAAAAGGCGCAAGTTACGGCATCAGGCAAAGTTGCGCATTTTTAGGATCAATGGTCGGTTCTTTAATTGCATTTTTTGCCTTGTGGTATTTTGGAACTTCCGTATTGACACTAAGAATGGTTTATTTGGTCGCTGCATTTCCGATATTAGTCGCCGTTTTATTGATATATTTCGGAATTTCTGAGCCAAAAAACATCGTCAGCTTAAAAGAAAAAAGAAAAGGCTTCCCGATTAAAGTAGCGGATATGAAACAATTGGGATCTCATTTTTGGTATTACCTTTTCGTGTGTTTTATTTTTATGTGCTCAAGGTACAGTGAATCATTTTTAGTATATAGAGCTCAAAGCTTGGGATTAGATGTAAAATACGCCCCGCTTGTGCTAGCGGTGATGTATTTATTTAACTCTCCAACATCGAGAATTGTCGGAAATTGGTCCGATAAGCACGATCGAAAATTATTTTTGGCCTTTGGCTTTTGCATGATGTTGGCATCATGCATTATTCTAGCATTGGCTCATGATTATTGGTTGGTTATAGTTGGCGCCGCCGTATATGGCATCCATTATGGCGCTACTCAAGGTACATTTTTCGCGATGGTGTCAGATTATTCTCCACCTCAAATCAAAGGCACTTCGATTGGGTTATTTAATCTAATTTGTTGTCTCGGCATGAGCATTTCGAACATTTTGACGGGAGAATTTTGGAAGCATTACGGAGCGGAATGGACGTTTATTGTAATTTCAGCGATATCTTTTGTTGCAGCGCTCAGTATAATGTTTGTAAAGAAACCTAACAAAAAAATGAAAGAGGCAATTCAATGAAAGAAGAAATCCGGAAAGTATGTGAGTCTATAGAAGCGTCTTTGTCTTTATTGCGGAGGTTTCTTTGACCCCGGCGCATTGCAAAAACAACTCGATGGCTTAATTGAACTGAGTGTTTCAGCTGATTTATGGTCCGATGCTGAAAAAGCAAAAGAGATCATGAGGAAGAAATCAGAAATCGAATCAGAGTTAAGCCGATTTCAAAAAGCCCAAAACGACTTTAATGACTATAAAGGCATGCTGGAAATGGGTGAAATGGAAGGAGATGAAACCATTATCTCTGAGATGGAAAACGAACTTTTTAAGTTGCAAGATTTCATGAAAATTTACCAGCTTGAATGTTTTTTTTCTGGTGAGGCTGACCAAAACAGTTGTTACGTGGAAGTTCATTCAGGAGCGGGAGGCACTGAAGCACAAGATTGGGCACAAATGCTCTTAAGAATGTATTCACGTTGGGCAGAATCCCATAAATACAGCATAGATGTTTTGGAAATCAGTGATGGAGAAGAAGCTGGTATTAAATCTGCCACAATTCAAATCAACGGATCAAAGGCCTACGGATGGCTCAAAGGAGAGTCAGGTATCCATCGCTTAGTAAGAATATCACCCTTTGATTCAAACGCTCGAAGACATACAAGTTTCGCCTCTATCGGAGTATACCCGGTAATTGATGAAACAATAAATATCGAAATCAACGAGAAAGACATCCGGGTAGATACTTACAGAGCATCAGGAGCTGGAGGACAACATGTAAATAAAACCGACAGCGCTGTACGTATTACACATATTCCGACTGGAATTGTAGTACAATGCCAAACGAACCGATCCCAACATCAAAACAAAGAAACGGCTTTTGCGATGTTAAAATCGAGATTATATGAATTAGAATTAAGAAAAAGAGAAAATCAGAAAAATCAAATATCAAAGGATGAAATCGGCTGGGGACATCAAATCAGATCATATGTTATGCAACCATATCAGCTAGTAAAAGATCTTCGCACTAATCATGAAGTCGGAAATGTCTCTGCAGTATTAGATGGAGCGATTGACGGCTTTTTACAATCTGTCATCAGCAGCAAAATCACGACTGAATAGTAAGGAAAAGATCATGAGCATCATCAGAGCAGAAGAAATATCTATCATCGAGCACGAACTAAGCAATCTGGGCAATAATGATTTAGCTATTTTTGATTGTGACGATGTTTTAACAACTATTCGCGCTGGAGCATTTAAGCCGAATAATAGAGATTTTCTCAACAAATGGATAAGATCTTCAGGTGTTTCAAAGGATGAGCTATACGATAAGTTTCGGGTAATCCTAAGAAACGAGGAAGGAAGCGTTGTTAACTCGCGAATGATAAACTTAATAAATCGCCTAAACGAAAAAGAAGTAAAACATATGGTTTTAACTTCATATTCCGTTCGACCTCTAAATGGAGAACTTGACCCTGTTAATTGGCGTGTCAAAACCTTAAAGGAATTTGGGTATGATTTCAGTAAGTTATGGGATGAGTCTTACATAGAACTATTGGATTTCATGAGTGACCACAATCCTATTTTTAAGCATGGCATCCTGTGTTGTGATATTTTTCCCAAAAGTGAATGTTTAGAAAAGTTTTTAGATTATGTTAATTGGAAACCTAACAAAATAGTGTTCGTAGATGATTTATTAAGGAATCTATCCGACGTCGAAGATTTTTGCAAAAGTCAGAAAATTTCTTACGTTGGAATAGAGTATCTGGAATCACAAAAAATAACATCTTACATTCCCTTTTCAGAATCTATCGGTCAGTTTCAATTGGACACATTGAAAAATGAGACCGTTTGGTTATCTGATGAAGATGCGAACAAATTGATCAACTGAATTTCAAATATTGATTTAGTTGAAATTATCAGAATGATGTGATATTTTCTCTCTGTTTTGTATTGAGTGGCCAATAATAGATGGCTGATTAATTTTAGGAGTGTAGCTCAATTAGGTTAGAGTGGCGGTCTCCAAAACCGCAGGTTGTGGGTTCGATTCCCTCCGCTCCTGCCATATAAGAGGTTGTAAAAATGATGAGTCCGGCAGAGTTTGTAAGTCAGGTAAAACGAGAGCTTCAAAGGGTTACTTGGCCTTCACAAAAAGAAACTGTAGTTATGACCGTTGCTGTATTGGTTTTGACAGCGTGTATGATGTTTTATTTTTTGGCATCTGATGCCATAATTTGTTGGGCATTGGCAAAAGTATTAGGAATTTAAAGGAGTAACATATGAAGTGGTATGTTGTTAATGTTTATTCCGGATCCGAACAGAAGGTGTTAGACTCGATTCGCGATATGGCTCTCAAACGTGGTTTAGAGTCAATGTTTGGCGAAATCTTAATACCGAAAGAAGAAATTGTAGAGATAAAAAAAGGGGAAAAAATAAAGTCAGAAAGGAAGTTTTTTCCCGGATATATACTAGTTCAAATGGATCTTACCGATGATACATGGCATTTGGTAAGAAGGATTTCAAGAGTTTCGGGATTCTTGGGAGCAAAGGGAAAGCCGTTACCTATTTCCGATGCGGAAGTTCGAAGAATCGTGAAAAGAGTCGAAGATAGTGCTAATACCACAAATCATTCGGTAAATTATGAGATCGGCGATACGGTTAACGTGTGCGATGGTCCGTTTGCATCGTTCCAAGGAGTAATCGAAGATGTCGAAGCTGATAAAGAAAGGGTAAAGGTATCTGTTACTATTTTCGGAAGAGCGACCAATGTTGATTTAAGCTTCTCCCAGATTGAAAAAGTTAGCTAAAGGGATTGAGAGTTTTTGAGAATATTGGTATAAGTTGCGTTATAGGTAAGGAATTTAGATATGAGAACGTTTTCTCTAAAAGAGAGCCAGGTCAAGAAAAATTGGCTGGTTGTGGATGCGAAAGGGTTAGTTTTAGGCCGCTTGGCGGCGGTGTTGGCATCGTATTTGCGTGGCAAACATAAGCCTGAGTTTTCGCCGAATATGGCTTGTGGCGATCACATGGTGGTTATCAACGCTGAGCAAATCCAGGTAACAGGAAACAATAAAATGGATGATCACACGTTTTATTGGCACACGGGTTATCCCGGAGGCATCAAACAAAGGACTTTGCGTGAAATTTTAACAGGGGCGCATCCTGAAAGGGCAATTGAGAATGCTGTTAGAAGAATGTTACCAAAAGGACCTTTAGGACGTCAAATGTTGAGAAATTTACATGTGTATTGTGGATCTGAGCACCCTCATGCAGGACAGCAACCTAAAGTATTGGATGTTGTGTCGATGAACGGCAAAAACGTGAAAAGGAGTTAAACATGTCAGAAGAAAAAGTTCAGAGTAAAGTTGATCCTTTTGGCAGGACGTACGGAACCGGCCGACGGAAAGAATCGGTAGCTAGAGTTTGGATTAAACCAGGTAATGGGAAAATAGAAATTAATGGACGAAGGATGACTGATTATTTCTCTCGTTCTGTTCTTCAAACGCTGGTATTGCAACCATTTTCTATCGCTGAGAGATTGGGACGTTATGATGTCATATGTACTGTTCGTGGTGGTGGGTTGTCAGGTCAAGCAGGAGCGGTAAGACATGGAATCAGCCGAGCATTGGTTGATTATGAACCTGATTTACGTTCAGTTTTGAAAGCCGCAGGAATGATGACTCGTGACAGTCGTACCGTTGAGAGAAAGAAATATGGTCTCATGAAGGCGAGGCGTAGTTTCCAATTCTCAAAGAGATAGCGTATTATTTTCGTGTTTTGGCTTTCGAAAAGTATTAGCTGTATCGAAAGCCTTTTTTGTAGCAAGAGGAATCAGTAGTGATTAGCGTGAAGTTACCAAATCAATCTTCCGTTATGACTGTAATGACGAAGGCTGCTGTAAAAGCATCCCGAGGATTATTGAGGGATTTTACAGAGTTAGAAAATCTTCAGGTTTCAGTGAAAAGTAATCGTACATTTGTTACGGCAGCGGATTTACATGCTGATAGAATTCTAAGGAAAGAATTGAGCTTCGCACGTCCGAAATATTCGATGCTAACCGAAGAATCCCAAGAAATTCAAGGAGAGGATCCCTCTTACAAATGGATTGTTGATCCATTAGATGGAACTGTCAATTATATGCATGGATTCCCTCATTGGGCTGTTTCGATAGCGTTAAAGAAAGATTCCGAAATTATTGCAGCAGTTACTTACGATCCAGTAAAGAATGAAATGTTTTGGGCGGAAAAAGGTTGTGGCGCATATATGAATGACAGAAAAATCAGAGTATCCCGCAAAAAAGAGATATCCGATTTGCTAATTTCTTTCGGAGCTTCTTGTGCTGGATCATCTAAAGCTTTAGTACAAAGCATTCGCAGAACAGGTTCAACTACCTTGGATATGGCTTACCTAGCAGCGGGAAGAATTGATATTTTATACGGCACGTCAGAACCTAATGAATGGGATGTTGCCGCTGGCTTGCTGTTAATAAAAGAAGCGGGCGGGGTTTTAGCCGACAAAGAAGGCCACCCTACATCTGATTATAAAAAAACTATGATCATGACAAACGTGGATTTGCTTCCGTTGGCAAGTAAGCTACTTTCCCAGTGATTTACAAAAAAATTTGAGAAAGGTGATTTATAAGTCGTTCAGACATTGATTTCTTTCGATTGTTTTGTTAGTCTATCGATGGTTATTTGTAGGTAGAGGAAAATTTTGAACAGTTGGTTAGAGTTTTTACGGACATCAAGGTCGTCTCGTGTTGTAGGTGGTGCGTTGTTGTTTGTTTTAGGCTACGCGCCATTGATTGATTTTCCGTTCTTTTTCAGTCAAAACAAAAGCGTCTCGTCTTTCGGCGGTTTGCAGTATTCAAATTTGTTGAACGGAGTTTTAGGTTTCGAGAAAAATAAACTCTCCATCGGCGATGGTCGGCATAAATCGTGCCAGTTGTTAAGCGAACTAAACATACGCAATATAGCGAATTCGTTAAGAAGCGAAAATTGCTTTAAGAAAATTGCGATTGAGAAAGGGCCTTACAGTGGTGGTATCTTTGTTTCAGGCAAAATCAAATCGAATTTTTATGTAGATGCTCGAAAAGCAGGTATACCAGCCGGAGTAGTTGACAGTGTTGTAAGCAAATTGTCATCAAAAATCAATTTTAAGCAGGCATTAAAGAGCGGTGATCAATTCGAAATTGCGTTTAACGGATCCAGGGAATTGTTGTATGCGAAGATTAGCACCAAAAGGTCAAAAGTATCCGTGTATAAATACGGAAAAGAAGGATATTTTCTTGAAAACGGGCAAAAGTTGACAAATCTTCAAGGTTCAAATATTTTCGGGCTGCCGTTACGTGGCGGAATGGTCGTAAGTTCCAAATATGGGTACAGAAGGCATCCTGTAACTGGAAAATATTCTCGGCATACAGGTATTGATTTGAAAGCAAATTACGGAACTCCTGTTTATGCGATATTCGATGGTGTGGTAACGCGTGCGTCTAACTATTCAGGGTATGGGAAATGCATCGACATTGCTCATAAAGCGAATTATTCCAGCCGTTATGCTCATTTAAGTAAGTTTGTCGTAAGTAATGGAGCACGCGTAAAAAAAGGACAGTTAATAGGATATAGTGGATCTACAGGAATATCGACAGGCCCCCATTTACATCTTGAATTGGCAAAGAATAGTCGTACCGTTAACCCGTTAAGTGTGAAGATGATCCCTGAGTCATCAAGCAGTGTTTCCAATAAGCGCCGTTTTAATGCATTGGTACGTTACGCAAATAATTTAGAATCAAATAACTGAGGGTTTATGCGAAATTTGTGCTTTTGTTCCGGGCCATGTGCAAAGCGCCCCGGGTGGAAAGCGCCTGAAACAAAATTATTAGGCAGGTCTCATCGATCGACGGATGGGCTAAATTTAATCAAAGAAACGGTAAAACTTCAACGTGAAATTTTGCAAATACCTGATGATTACTTGATTGCCATTACTCCAGCCTCCTCAACCGGTGCAATGGAAATGTTACTTTGGAATTTTATTCGAGATAACGGTACCGATATTTTGAATTGCTGTGTCTTTAGTAATCATTGGGCGCGGGATATAATTCATGAGATAAAAGCAAAAAATGTAAATTTAGTTAGTGCAGAATTTCCTTATCAGTCCGATACGAAATCTATAAATCATTCTCATGATGTTGTTTTTTGTATCAGTTCAACAACTTCAGGTACGGCGTACTATGATTTAAATTGGATTTCTGACAACAGACAGGGTATTACTATTTGTGATGCATCATCCGGAGCATTTGTCATGACGATGAATTGGTCAAAATTAGATGCAACAGCATTTTCCTGGCAAAAAGGATTAGGAGGAGAAGCGGGATTTGGCGTCATAGTTCTCAGTCCGAGAGCTGTAAATAGATTACTTACTTATCAACCGCAAAGAGGAATCCCTCGTGTTTTCCGAATGTTAAATGATGATAAATTGAATCAAGCATTTTTTGAAGGAAGCACGATCAACACACCATCGATGTTGTGCATTCAAGAATGTTATGACAACTTAAAATGGGCAAAAAATGGCGGAGGATTGACTTATTTAATCAGACGAGTAGAAGAAAATTATCAAGCTGTCTACCGTTGGATTTCTCAACAAGATATGTTCAGATTTTTAGTCCCAGATGAATTCAGAGCTCATCATATAGCTTGCCTGGATTTAACTGATGACGGATATCAAGCTTTATCCTCTCCTCAAAAACGAGAATTTTTGCGCAAAATTCTAGAAAAATCCGAGCAAAAACAATATGGTTATGATTTTTTGGGACACGCATTAGAGAAGCCTCATATAAGAATTTGGTGTGGTCCAACAATCGAATTGTCGGATCTGAATTTTTTCTTGTCAAAGCTGCCTGAGCTATACGCAGAAGTACGAGCAGAATATGATTTTTGTTAATTCAGATGAACAAATCGCTGAATTTGAATCTCATATGCAACAGTATTTGCAAACAAGAGAATCCTTCATCACAGTAGATACCGAATTTATAAGAGAAAATTCCGCGACACCTGTACTGTGTTTAATTCAAATAGCTACTCAGCAAAAAATTTATTTAATCGATCCGCTGGCCGTATCTTTAAAGTTTTTAGATAAATATTTTTCAAATTCCACTTTGATAAAAGTTTTTCACTCTGCTCAACAGGATATAGAACTCTTGTCGCTCAATGGATTAAACTTAAACCGAATATATGATACACAACTTTATGAAATGCTTCTGAGTACCACTGAAAATATAAGTTATCAAGCTATTGTCGCCCATTACTTAAACAAAAAAATCTATAAAGATTATGGATTAAGCAAATGGGCGCAGCGTCCATTAAGTCATCAGCAACTAAAGTATGCAAAAAATGACGTCTCGTACTTAAGAGATGTATTTATCAAGCAACAGCACTTGCTGAAAACATTAAAAAGAGATCATTGGCTGGACAATGAGGCATTCATACCTTATGAAAATGACAATTCTTCCCTTGAAAAATCAATTAACGAAGAAAATTTGCCCGTCCTACATTCTCTACTAAATCAAAGAAAACAAATAGCAGAAAGATTGCAAACATCTGAAAATTTCATCAGTGATGACTTGATAAAAGCCATTTGCAAAAAAGGAACAGAATTTATCCATACGTTATTGCACTCCAGAAATATTAAAGAAAGAGCAGTCAAAGATTTCTTGAAATTCGCAGACGGCATCTCAGATAGTATCGTAATTAAGAATAAATTTGGGCATACAACAGAAATCAATTTATTGAAAGCATTACTAAGCCTAAAATCCGAAGAATTTCAAATATGCCCATCGTTAATCGCGACATCTTCCGATTTAACCGCATTTGTTGATGGTATTAGATCTATAAAATTCCTGAACGGATGGAGATTCTCTGTTTTTGGCAATGCTGCGGTTGACTTGCTCAATGGAAATATTAAACTTGGGTATGATCGGGATAAAAAAGTAAGAATTTATGAAAAATAAACTTGCGATTACTGCCTCGTTGAAACAATGTTCTATCGCAACTCGATATAACGATACAATTTATCAAATAAATGAAGAAATCGACTCGGCGAGTTGTTTAGTAGAAGTTTTAAAGCAAATGTTCGATCAATATCATTTAGATATACACAATATTGACGAATTAATTACCATATCAGGCCCAGGATCGTTTACAGGTATTCGTACAGCTCAAAGTTGCATCAAAGGATTGGAGTTTTCTTTAAATATACAGGCAACATGTGTCAGCTACTTTGAAGTCATTAGGCATTTATGCGAATGTAAAGAAAATTTAGTCGCTATTATTAGAAGTGAAAAAAATGAACTGTACTTTTGTGACTTTGAGTCGCAACAAATGGGAATTAGTTCCGTCGAAAAATTGTTGAGCATATTGTCTCAAAATTCAACTCTTGCAGGAGAGATTCCAGAGGAATTTCAATACCTTTATAAAACTGTATCAATTTCAAATTTCAGATATGCTGTACATTTGTTAGATATCAATAGCCGAAGTAAAATCATCAAACCCTTGTACATCAACGCGAGATCAAATACTTAGGCAATTTGAAATTTATTCTGTTTAAAACTTGATTTTTTATATAACGTAATATAGCATGATGCTGTTGTCCCCTTCGTCTAGTGGTCTAGGACACCGCCCTCTCACGGCGGCAACAGGGATTCGAATTCCCTAGGGGACGCCATTCGTAAGATTCTAGGTTTTGTTAATCAAATTTTAATTGATCGTCTTTAATCTGTGTACAGTAGGTGATTGTATTACTGTTAAAATGCGCACAGTCGAAAGAAAATCTAAATTTTCAAATCCGATAAAGCAAGTCAGGGGATACGTACTGATAATTGCGGTAGTTTTTATCCCATTGATGATGCTTGCAACAAAATATGTACTTGATTACTCAACAGAAAAAACGGAACGTATCGGAAATATTGTAAAAAAATGTGCTAAACAAGCAGCTTTGGAAGTAGCGAAAAAATGGAACCCAGGCCTTAGTTATAAACAGCAAAAAGAGGCAATGTTAAGGATTGCAGATGAAGTTTACAATGCATCGCCGGCTTATAGTGATGCTACATTAAAATATGATGCAATACCTGGCCTTGAAATGCCAACCAAAGCAAAGGTCGTTCAACATGGAGTATATTATCCATCGCAGGTCATTCCGACAGAGCTCACAAGTTTATCTCCTAGTTCAAAAACTGTAGAATATAAAGATGTAACCAATAACTACGAGCAGACCGTAACGGGTAATCTACAAACTTCATCTTTAGTTGCAAATGAAACATCTATAGATGCTCTGCATACTTTTTATTTTTTTTCACGTTTAGATCGTGATCCTGCCCTGGTTTTAGAAGATACCGTTTCAAATATTGTTTTTAAAAATCCGGTAATGTTACATGGTCGAGGAAAAGTCAGATCATCAACAAAAAATAGAATGATTAGTCAAGGTTTAATAGGAAAAGTACGTAATACGATATCCACAGAATCAGCAACGATACCACAACGAGTCAATCCTGATGATAATACCGTTCAAATCTCGGTAGAAAATGATACGATCAAGGTCATTACGGATAACGATGTCGGATATGCGAAACCGGCAAAATGCAATGTCGATATAGTATTAGGACTTCCGATCAACGGTGCTGCTTGCAATCAAAACAATTATGATGGAAACACCACTACATCAGGTAGCCCCTACGACGTTGGCAGCGATTATCCAGACGATACCTTACGAACCACCCCGATTTATCAAATTGCCCAAGGATTTCGGACTTTTATAAAAAATCATTTTTACTATACACAAGGTACAAATATTGGACTCATCCCATACGCTGCACAATGTTGCCTAGATCCAGATAAAGCCCAAAAATACATGAAAAATCCACCAAAATTTGTCGCCACGAATTTTTTGGCAGATCAAAATCAGTTTCCAGCATACATAAGAAGATGTAATTTGTATGACACGTGGGAAAACAATGAGGATTTGACAAAGTTTACAAATATGTACCCGGATCTCATGATGCGTTATGAAATGTTAATGATGGGAGCACGCCGAGGGCTTCAAGAGCAAGACAGTGGATGTGGAAATAATATTGTCTGCGCTGGAGATTTGTTGTCCACTGCTGATCCGTTATCTTCAGATACTCAAACATTTCTATGGCTTAAGAACAAATATCTTCCTGATGCAGCGGGGCATGCCAACTTACTGAGTATGAAATATGAAAAAATAGCGACTGTACACTTCACCCCAAACCCATATTTTATTGTCGGATTGCAATCCGACGCTTTGCGCATAACCGATTTGCTGAATGTGACTGTTCCATTTTGCCGTCGTGATAATATTGGTATCAACTCAAATTTCATTTTTATTCCGGTAACTTGGGCGAATAATTTGTTTCAAAGCTGGATGGATGATCCAAAATACACGGCAACTGATACATCCAGCGACAGTGTAAATCTAGGGAGGCTTTCGTGTCCATCAAAGCTTACAAGCGGAAGAAAAAAAGCTGTAATCATTGTTGTGAATAAACCAGATTGGTTCGAGCCGGGAGAATTAACCTACATCGGATACGATAACGATTTTTCCGAGATTCCTCTGATTGAAAGCGACTGCATCAGAGGGGACATCAACTACTCTGATACAAGCCAAAAATTCGCTGATGGTTCGACTTATGACGGCACAATACAAGGCGCAAAAAAAATCTTAAAGTTAACAGTGCAGAACGGTTCATTTGGCAGAAACTCAAACACAGGCTGGTATGAAAATACCACCACCAATAGCCCGGCTACAGTGCGCTTAAATTTTCCGAAAAAATATCTTGTAAAAGTTGTGGTGGAACCACAAGGACCTGATATGGTCTGGGAGGACAAGAACAGCAACTTGCAAGGGAATAATATGTATCTAATGGGGCGAGCAGGTGTCGGTCCAGCTGGAAGCGTAGACAATCAATTGGTAGTTATGAATGCTACAGGAATTCTGCATGCATCTTCGGACGGAACCACTTGGACAAGTTTCAATTGCTACTGTCGATATAGTGGTTGGTATCTTGGTCCAGTTTATGGCAATAATACGTGGGTAATTGCTAGTGCGAGTTCAGTAGAAAATAACGTTCAACGATCTTCACAATTAACAGAATGGGAAAGTATCAAAAATACAGATATGTACAGTGAGTCGGCTCTTGCTTACGGCAATGGTATTTTTATGCTTGCAAATAAGAGTGGTCACTTTTTTACATCTCAAGATGGAGAGAATTGGACAAAAGTAAATTCCCAAGGAATCGGTAAAAGAATTTTAGGATACGGAGAAGGTCGATGGATTGCTGGATCAGGCGAAGGTTCAATTTATTATTCAACCGATAATGGGCATAATTGGAACATATGCGATTCGAGCTTAGCAAATATTTTCAAAGAGAACGAATGGTACGGCGCAAGCTTTGCAGAAGGGTACTTTTATGTAGTTCACGCAGGTACTCATCAAGTAGCAAGATCAAAAGATGGTACTGATTGGAAAAAGTTTTCAACGTTTAATTGTGATGGTGGCCTGCATAGAAATATCACTTACTATAACAATCAATTCTATGTATTTGGGGAAAGATGCGGTCGTGTTCATATTGGCACTTTAGTCTACCCATCATCCCCTACGTTGCAATTCCCGACTATTTCTTGTGATAGTGGCAGTTGTGTAACCTCGAGCGTATATGAAGTAACCAAACGACGCGAGTTTTTTATCGAACCGTCACAAATGACAGCAAACTATATTGATATGAAAATGACAAATGTCCGATTGATATCTGCTGAAATTACGAATAGACCTTATGAAAAAATTACTCCGAGCTGTTATCTTTCAGGTACAACAAGCGGAACCGGACGTGCTGAGATCACAGTCAATGCGAAAGTACCTTTGAAGATTGACGTAACACCTCTGCACACTCTTCCATCTATCACATTTCACGGCAACAACGAAATCGAAGATAATGTCGGAAGACAGGCATTGACCGGACGAAAAGAATTTAAGTTTAGTGGCGCCAACGTGAAGCCTTTAAGGGACTTTACCGACGGAACACTGTCTACGCTAGGGAAAAATTTTGCTCATAACTTAAGTAAGTATAAAATCAGGTATACGTTACAAGATGCTAAAATCACGAATGCCACCTTAACTAAGCAATTTATAAGACATTATGGTTGTCACTTTAATAGAGGGGAAGATGGAAAAGCTTTAATTATCAATGATGGACGTCAGGGAGTTCAACTGAGGGCAAGCGATTGGGGGCGATATGTATATTGTTATCCTGGCTATGCGTCTTCGCCTAATCAATCGGCAGACAAAATTTTATTAACATCTGATTCTTGTTTGTCAATGACTGGAAGCGAAATATGGAGTGGTTTTAATGGATGGGGATTTGCGGATCTTGATATTGATGCGACTTTTGGTCTGCCAGGAATTAACAAACCTTTTGTATTTTGGTCATACGGAGGATGGCGGACAGATCAGAAGCATTACATAGGCGATAAGCAAAAATATATAAACACATCAACTTACTATTTGGATTCGATTACCGTAGATGATTCTGTTTCGACTTTGGATAGCGAGATATATGTTCGCGCTTCTGTGAATCAATTCTTTATTGAAAATTTGAACGATAAATCCCTTCTCGACACAGCACTTGATACAACTGGACGGTATGATGAAGCTATTCAACAAAACGAGGGTATTGCTTTACAGCATCTGTCCTCTGACTTAAGCGATAAAATAGTAGCTGGAGATTATATCTGTTTTCAAGGAGATGGGGAATTAACTGTGACCGTTGAACCTACAGATTTAGGATCATCATTTTCATATTTGGATGCACAAAAATCCAATATTTCAATGGAGATTAACAATACTCAAACCGTAATCATATCACCTGAGACTCATTATTATGAGCCACTGTCCGATGGCAAATATCAGATAACTTTAAATATAGAGCTTGTCCAATTATCAAATCTTCAATTACTCGATCCGTCGGTTGCTTTCACATATAAAAACCCTCGTTTGCCAAGAGATAGCAGGGTTGTCGATTTTTCAAAAAATATCGGAAATTCACCGGAGTATAATTCTGCGTTGATAAGTAGGCTTTCTCTTAATTTGCTGACATACGATAACGATCTGCAGTATTGGATTTCATCAAAGACATCTTCATATCCATATTCTGAGTTTTATAATAATAATATAGTCGGAGATTTTTATTTTTTGGTGGAAGATATCGGCAGTATTGCTCCGCAAATAAGATTTTTTAACAGATCTAAAGGTCCTGAAACTTTTTCTGGAGTTAAAAATGAATTATATCTTGTTCCCGGATTACATCGTCGATATCAGTATTTTAGTGATACACGCAGAAAGGAAATGGCTTCTTTTGATTGGCCAAATTCTCCTCAGGGAGGACAAGTGAAATATATTTGGGCTGGATTTACGATGCCGGTAAATGCAATGTTGTATTATGGTGCTGGTGAAGGTACTACGCATAAATATCAATGGCAGTCTGACAAACGAGGAGAGAATGTGATATTAGGCCCTACTGAAGCCGTCAAAAATGTAACAAAAGACGCTTGCGCTAAATTGAAATCGGATTGGGGATCTAATTTGCGCCTGTATATCATAAAGTACAGGAAACAGACGCAGTATAAACACCTCGTGACAGGAAGTAACGTAAATTTCGATTATTCTTACTTGAATAATTGCGCAACCGGTACTGCTGCTCCGTATATGTACGATGTTTCTGATGAATCTGGACTAAAAACCGCACTGGACACCATTGCAACAGATATTAAAAATTGGGCGGGATACGAAGAAGCTAAAAATGTAAGTGAAAATGATTAAAAAACAGGTAATTTTCAAATACAAAGACACGCTTAATATAAAAAAAATCCGAAAAGGAAATAATCCTTCTCGGATTTCTGATTCTCAATAAAATTTATTGATTTTCTTCGACTTTTATCAAATGCCAACCAAATTCGGTTCGTACAGGTTTGGAAATTTCACCTACTTTTAACGCAAAGGCAGCATCTTCAAATTCTTTGACCATAACACCTTTGCCAAAAGATCCTAAGCTTCCGCCATTACTTCCTGATGGACATTTTGAATGCTGCTGCGCGGCATCCTCAAAAGACATTTCGCCTTTTGTAATCTTTTCATATAGATCTTGAGCTTCTTTTTCGGTATCTACCAAAATATGCTTCGCCGAAATCTCTTGACTTTGATCCATTCTAACCTCCGTTACATCTTTAACTTCTTCAACTTCCACTTTTTGCTTCTTTTGATCGCAAGAACAAAAAATTAAAAAAGCCGACATCAATATACCAACTTTGAAATTCATCTTTTCGCTCCTTTCTTGATCCTAGGTGGCGCCAGAATAACAAAAACGGTAGGTCGATTCAATGTTAACAAAAATATTGAGTAAGTTTTATTTTTTTTGTAGACTGTCGGCAGTGCGGTCGTAGCTCAGCTGGATAGAGCACGAGATTCCTAATCTCGGGGTCATGGGTTCGAATCCCCTCGATCGCACCATTTTGTTAACCAGCTTACATCGATAGGACGATGCCACTCTCAGGCTTCCAGTATAAGAAAACTTTGTCATCCCATTGAATCGATCTTTCAGCAGCTCGAACAAAGTTTGCTGTAGTTACCAAAATAACAGCCCCAGAGTTGACTTTTACATAATAAATGGAAACGTCTCCCAAATACGCAATATCCTGAACAATGCCTCCTGTCCAATTGTAATCCCCTTTCGGCTCTTCTGTTGTCAGCATTATTTTTTCAGGTCTGACGGCAACACTGATTTGCGCACCAACAGGCATCGACGCAGAATGTGAAACATATAAATTTTTTTCTAACATTGTTGACTTTACGATCACATGATCAGACTTTTCTTCTACTATTAATCCATCAAACAAATTCACTGACCCAATAAAATCAGCCACATACCTGGAATTCGGGTATTCATAGATCTCTGTAGGACTCCCTATTTGCAGAATTCTACCAGTATTCATAATTCCTATACGTGTAGACATCGTCATAGCTTCTTCCTGATCATGAGAAACCATAATAAAAGTAACTCCAACCTTCTCTTGAATATTCACCAACTCCAACTGCGTACGTTCTCTCAACTTTTTATCTAAAGCAGCCAGAGGTTCGTCTAACAAAACTAATTTCGGCTGCTTAACTAAGCTTCTCGCTAAAGCGACTCGTTGTCTTTCACCTCCGGATAATTGATGGGGCCTACGATGTTCATATCCACTCATCTGAACTAACTTTAAATAGGCATCGACACGATCACGAATTTCATTTTTGTTCATACCCTCTTGAATTAGACCAAACGCAATATTTTGCTCAACCGTCATGTGAGGAAACAAAGCATAAGATTGAAAAACCATACTCACAGGACGTTTGTATGCTGGAGTATGAGTCATATCCACTCCGTCTATAAAAATTTTGCCAGAAGTCGGCGATTCAAAACCTGCCAACATTCGCAACAAAGTAGTTTTTCCACAACCTGAGTGTCCTAACAGAGAAAATAATTCCCCTTTATATATGGACAAAGATACATCATTAACAGCTGTACGTTCACCAAATGTTTTTGTCAAATTTTTTATGCTGACATAAGGTTTCACCTTGGGATCTTGCCAAGGTTCAGGATTGTTCAATCGCTTCGTCTGATTTGGTTGTACTGCCATCGCACTCCTCCGAAAAAATCGACTGAGTCTAACATATACGACAACGAACTTCTATGAAGAAATATGTGATATTTTTACTTCATCAGTACAGCTTCCTGCCAACCACGAAATTCTCCCCAACACAAAATTTGAAAATGTCAGTGACGGCGCATCATTCGGTTTGATGAACATTTCGTAATGACACATATGAACAAAGTACTTGGAAATCAACTGATTCAATTTCGATATATAATAAATATCATTTATAAAACTTGTCACATATCGATGGCTACAACCGGACAGATGAATCGCAATCTTGAAATTAATAACGTAAAAATACCGTCCTATTTCCGAATCAACCCCTAATTTCATATATCCCAATTTGCAAATGTGTTTATTTTGTAATTTCATTAAGGTTACCGGCTCAATATGGACGTTTAAAGGCAGCAAATATCTCAAAATCGTTTCAAGCCCGGAAATACTTTTTTCTTTTAACCAAAAAATATACCCTAACTTGGACAAACGAATATTAAAATTCTCATACTCATCACCAAAAAAACACGACAATATTTTAGTCATCATATAATTTTCAGGTTTAAGGCATGCGTGTCGTTTTTCACTAATTCTGTACGAGATGCCTAATAATCGCGTATTAAAAATATTTAAAAACTGAGCCATTGCAAAATCACTCTCTTTTTTACGATCCATTAGTAATTCTGCATATGGAGTAGGCAAAGGAGCATTTAGCCCTGCCAAGGCCAAGCGTTCAGTTTTTAAAATATATCGTCCATTTTCGTTTAAGATACCACCTATTTCAGTACCTCTTAAATAAAAAACATTAATGCTTTCAACGCGTAACGACTGCTGCGCTATAACTTTCTCTGCTCCGAAGGAAAGTCTGGAATTATAACAAAGAGTTTTTACCGCCATTTCAAAGCTGTAACTACGAGGATTATATATAAAATCATTGATCAAAGATAAGGAATTGTTCCGAAGTGTGTTGCCCATGTTTTTAAAATTCCCTCTTCAGATTTGATGTGTACATCAACAAATGTGTTGACTGTTGCATGTGTCGCCAAAAATTTACTGATAACCAAACTTAATGGCAAGCCACGATTATATAGTTTCTCATCAAAATTAATGGTCACATCTGATCCATGTACAAATCCGTACCAAGCTTGATCAGAAACACGTTTCATACACATTTTACTGCTTATGTGTGTAATTGCATCTATTTCATAATCCAAAATTGACCCCGTAACATTCGAAAACAATCTTAATATTTCCTTTAATTTTTCGATACCATTTTCAGAAAAAGACAAAGAGTTTAACGATAAAATCGATATCAATTTCCATAAAATCGCTCCCGTTTTCACAGCATTTTTTTGTGATGTCGGACGATTTAAACAATAAATCTTACGTACCGGCAAAGATAATTCTGTTTGAAACATCCCATGGGCAGGAATATCTTCCGCAACGTGCCGATTCGTACATAATGTATACGCGTAAAAAATTTTTCCTGCGGGCTGCTGCGGATTAAAATTTTCGTCAACAAATGACACAAAACTTTCATCCCCAACTATAGATGATTGTGACGACTCTTTCCGACGTTCAATCCAAGAAATATTCATTTTTTCGTTACCAGAAAAATGATGGCACGAATAAAACTCAGGAACTTCAATTTCATCGTTGGTTTCTTCATCCACAGCCACCATTTTGGTAATGCTATAAATCTCATGACAATCATATCTTCTATAATCAGGAACGAGACGATACTCCACTTGCTTGTAATCAAGGCGTAATGGCTCTGAAATTTTAGGAAACAAATTCACAGCAGGAACAGTTGTTAATGAAAAATGTGGAGATGATATATCTAATGGCACATTTGTACGAATTGGAATATATAAGGTAAAAAACTCACTTAATTGTTGATTAATCTCCACATCAAAACCGTAAAATTTATCCGGAAACGCAAAATATTCTTGTAAATAACGAAATCCTTTATATGCATTCGCCGGATATTCAAATAGTGCTTCCTCGTCCTCCAGACCAATCGGCGAAATCTCCCATAATTTGGTTATCGCATTATTTTGTTCCATAATTACAGGTTGATTTGCTGAAAAAATTCCGGCAAATATTTTGCCCCTCAATAAAGGATCGGCAGTAATATAAAATCTCAATTTTGGCGGAGCAATATCATCAGCATGACAATGCAGTTCTAACTTTACATATTTCGAATACTCAGCATAAGCCGAAGGTAACGCTTCCTTTTCAACTAATGAAGCGAACTTCACTGTTATAGGCCATAATGTCAGGTCTTGAGCAGTACGAAATGTGCATACCATCCCCGAATGACTGTTTGCTTGCAATAACGTGTGACGTGGAACAACCATACCAGCATTTTTTGCGGCTCTCGATAAATCAATTTCAAAATTAATCATCGTCACGGATGGTATTGGCAACATCAGTGGATTATACAATACATTTAACAGAGCGTGCCCCATTTCAGGATATTGATCATCAATTTGTTTTTGTAACTTTCCTGTTAAAAATGCAAAGCTCTCGATTAAACGTTCTACGTGAGGATCAGATGATTCATCATGCAATAAATCGAGACGTTTAGCAATTTTCGGGTAACGATGAGCAAAATCTTCTCCTGCCGTACGTAAATACAACAATTCAGCACGATAATACTCAGATAAAGTATCAATCTCTGACTTCACAATGCCTCCATTAAGATAGGAAACGTCATCCGAGTTTTCATATCGTGAATTTCCACATCTGCGTTAATGTGAACAGTCGCTTTACTCGCATCTCTCAGATTCGGTTCAATTTCAACACGTACATTTTTCAATCTGGGCTCAAATCGGGAAATAGTTTGCAAAACACTTTTTTCAAGATCTTGAATTTCAAAAACTGTTTCCGCAGCTTTCGGCGCAGTCAAATTGACTCCAAAAGCAAATGGAAATGGCTCATCATATTGATCAGAACAATTCTTCCAACATGCATCTATTCTTGTGTTTAACAATAAAGTAAGACTATTTAGAATTGATTCTTTAAGCCTATCTAAAGAAATATTCGAATCATACTGTTCGTCTCGTTTTTCCAATAAATCGTCATCTATCAATCTTTCAAACAACGGTAATACGGCGATATTTTTCACTTGTTTTCCACCTTCCATTTTAATACATCGATCTGGGCTGCGGCACTACCACGCTTCGTTCCGTCAGATTTTAAATCTGTATAAGAAATATTTAATGAGCTGTATTTTGCCGTAAAAGTGCAAATATCATCCTTTTCCAAGAATGACTGCAAAACACATTTTCCGAATTCTTTTTTACAAAATTCTGTTCGTTCCTCCGAAAATAACTGCGTATATAATACCGTTATTTTAGAAATCACAACTGACTTCGCCAACCGTCCTAAAAGCATAGCGCAATGACAACCTTGAAACATTTCCACCTGTAATTCTTCAGCGTTCAACATAGCATCAGCAATTTTATCTCCGCCGTAAATCACAGATCTCGAAAAAGCGTTACTCACGTGAATAATCCGTGAATATTTTTCGTACCCTTTTAGTTCGCTCGAAAAAATATCGTCAGCACTGATAAGAATTTCAGATGAAGACATTCGTACCCCCTGTTATTTCAATGCTATTCCGATGTTCGTTAAAATTGTGTAAACAATTAATAATTTCTATGACAATTTAATGAATTTCTATTAGCGTCTGATTCTGTACCCAAACCACGGCAATACGAGCGCGAATATGTTTAATATTTTCATACGCAGATTGATATAACCTTAGTTGTTCTTTATACGCCTCAGGTATAGTTTCATCAGGAGTTCCGCTCTTCCAATCAATGATCCAAGTTTCATTTTGAACTGTCACAATATGATCAATACGGCCCTCTTTTCCGTTATAGAAAAATGTAACCTCAGATTTTGCTGAATTATTGAACAAAAATGGTAATTTCTTATAAACTTGATTTGCCATTTGCAGGGCCCTAGATTTATCTTCATGACTTAAATTAAATTGAATCATAATTTCATCTGATATTAACGATAAATCTTCACGATATGTACTGACATTACTCAATAGCGCATGCACACATTCACCGAACAACATATATTTATCCATCTCTTGTTGTTTTTCAGAAATTTCCGCTATTTGAAATTTTTGATAATACCAATCTGGTATATACATATCATCATTATGTTGCACATCCTCAACAATTTTCGGAAATTCCCGCCAATCATACTCTCCATACCTGAATTTATTCACTTCAGTATTTTGAGATTCATCAGGTGTTAATAGCGATGATTTTCGAATTTTTTTGTACCAGCTTCCATCTTTAGAATCCTCATTTCCTAAAATATATAAGTAGCTTTCTGCTCTGGTCATCGCAACATATAACAAGCGTGTACTTTCTTGATTTCTTAAATTGATTTGATTTTTCAAAATTTGAAGAACTGAATTTGTTAAATACTTCTTATTAAAATTCCAAAATAAATTTTCTTTATCTTGTAAAATGTGCATACCTTTTGAACTCACAAAATGAGCATCAGCAATAATCACAAACGGAGCCTGCAGACCCTTTGATGAATGAGCAGTCATTAATCTTACCTCATTACAGCTGCCGTTGTATTCCTTTTTGATAGTTTGATCAAAATGACGAAACCATCTTAAAAACTCAGACAATAAAGGGGAATATTCTTTCTCATAATTAAAACACACATTTAAGAATTCATTTATCATCATTAAACTTTTACCACCAAAATGATGAACTAATTTATCTTTCACCCCATCAATTAAAATGGTTTCAAAAAAGCTAAAAGTCGATAACCTCAGCTGCGTATACCTTTTTAATGATTCAATATCGTATTTCGAAAGTATCTTAGGATCACTCAACAAATAATTCCACAATGTTTCAGTTTGTCGAGATAAACATAAATTCATAAGGTCATCTTCCGACATACTTATAATCGGAGACTTTAATACACGCGCACAAGTCAAATCATCATGAGGATTTTCCACAAATTGAGCCAAAGTCACTAAATCTTCAACAACAAGTTCATCTTTTAATGGCACTCTATCTATTCCAGAAACAGGAATATGCATTTTTTGCAACTCACTACAAATCTTATTCATAGTTTCGATATCGCGATGTCTGAACAATATTAAAAAATCTTGAGGCTGAGCACCTCTGGCATAATTTTTTACAGGCAACTGTCGTTGAATAGCATCAGCTATTAACTGAGCTGTGTATTCAGGCAGTGCAACTCCATCATTACTAAATGAAATCACTTCAACTACCCCTTTGTTCTCATTCTTGGATGATACATGATGCACATTGGGGAAATCCGTTTTAAAAACATCGTCTACAAATTTCAAAATTGCACCGTCAGATCTGTAAGATGTATTTAAGTTAATATCATAAAATTTTTGACCACATCCTTTTGCTTTATCTTTAAATACAGATTTCATTTTGTTAAACAATGAAACATCCGCTCCCTGAAAAGAATAAATTGATTGTTTTTCATCTCCGACTATAAAAATAGTTTTTTGTGAGTTAGAAACTGAAAAAAAATCATCAGTAATAAGTTCAATTATTTTCCATTGTTCTGGACTGGTATCTTGGGCTTCATCAACCAAAACATGATCAATACTTTGATCAATTTTATACATAACCCAATCTATATTATTTTGTAACAATTCTATGGTAGCAATGATTATATCGTCAAAGTCCATAATATGCTTAACTATTTTATTCTCAGAAAAATGTTGAATTATCTTATTTAATACAATAAATAATGAAATATTCGCATTTGCAGATTCCAAAATATTTTTTTTCTCAAAATATTTATCTACATCTTGTTTAATCTTTTCTATCGCATTACGTAGTTCATTAGATTCCACATCCTTAGTATACAATTGCCTAGCACGCAAAGATCCGTTTTCTGTATAAATTAATTTTCTCATATTATCCAAATTTCCATTCGAAATTTGAGTTAAAAGAGATCGTGTATCGCAATCAGTAGATTTTGAGCTCAACTCCAATCGCTTAATCGCGCTTGATAAACAATTACGAAAATCTTGATTCAATAATTCTTTCTTTAATTTTAGGGCAACTTCCTCATATGGTTGATCAATATCATCAATATTAATATTAAAATATGTACTAAATAATCTTTTAATATCTGATTGAGTAGAATATCTTCCAAAAAATTTACGCAACTGCATCAACGTATGATCTTGCAGTATATTAGTCAAAGATAAAGTATGTCGAGCAATAATACTTAGATGCGACTTCAGATCGGGTTGCTTAACAACGAAACAAAATGCCTCCATTAATAGTTGTGTTTTTTCATGATCTTCGCATTGTTTCATTCCAGGTAACAGTCCGGTTTCAAGAGGAAATTTTTGTATAATTGAGTAAGCAAAACTATGTATGGTCTGGATTTTTACCCAATCTTGTTGCAAAACCAATTGAGATAATTCTCGCATTCTTTTCAAATATCTTTCTGAAAACCCCATGTCTTGCAATTCTTGTATAACTCCCGCATCAGTCATTTTGGCAGCATTGATAAAGTAATCATTCAATCGTTCTGACATTTCCACTGCTGCAGCTTTAGTGTAGGTTAAACACAAAATGCGTGATGGTATAGAACCATTTAATAGTAATGATAAAATTCTGTCTATCAGACTTTTTGTTTTTCCGGTCCCTGCCGAAGCAGAAATCCACAATGATGCGTGTATATCTTGAATCTCTCTAAGCAATTAAATTCTCCTTAACTCGTGCTAAGTGCATAAATGCGTCATTGTACAGATCTTGACCGTTAACTTCATATATTTTACCTTCCAGATTATATTGTCGTAATAGATCATATAATTGGTTTCGTAAATTATTCACTAGCGTATTTGTATCATCTTTTGAAGTCGATATTTCAACCAATTTCAATTCTTTTGGTTTTAATTGCAAAAAACCTAAATAATCGACATCAGTCTTGTGAATACCAAAACCATCATATTGAGCAATAAGCGCTTCTATCAACAATTGAGGCTTTTCTCCTGACCGCACCGCGATTTTGGACGGAGATAAGCCGGTTTTATAATCAACAATATGTAAATTATCATTAGAGTCTATTTCTATCATATCAGCTCGACATGATAAGGTAATATCGCAAAATTCGCCATTATTTGTTAAACGCCAAATAGTATTACCCTCAATTTCCGTATAGTACATTGATGTATTATTCAAAAAATTTTCAACAAATGAGTATAACTCCCCACAACTAACAGCAAACAACCATAAATCTTGATGCTCTAAACAATTACTATATTTTTCTAATACTTGGTTAAAGACATCTTTAATCGAAACACTAATATTGTTAAAAGATAACTGAGACACAAATTTTTCTAAAACATCATGCATCAAATTACCTTTGATATTTGATATTTGATTTAATGCAGGTAGATCTTTCAGTCTCAAAATTTTTTTTGCATAAAAAGCATACGGATTAGTTTGTAACAAATCCAAATCTGAAACCCACAGTCTGCGAGGACGCGCACTTAAAGGAGGATTTCCCACAATTGTTCGATTTGATGCTTTTTCTTTTTTAAAGTGTCGTAATGCTGATAAAATTTGAAGACATTCATGATCTTTTGCTGGTTGAATGTTGCTAAATAAGTAATGAATTGCCATATCCTTATTATCTTTTTTCTTAGACCTGGTGATAACAGTACTTGAACCAAATGCAAAATGCTCAAGTGTCGAATTATATACCAACTGCATTTTATTTTTTGTATCAATGCCCAAATGCCGCAGCATAGCCGGGCCTAACCAAAAATCATTTACGCTAGATACAGTCCAAGATTCTTCATTTGCTCCGCATATAATGATCTGATCTGCTTCTATAAACTGTGATTCCAAAATTCCCAAAAGATTCACTTTACAACGTTCAGATGTTGATTCCACAACAGACATTTTTAAAACGCATTGAGTGAAAAAATTACAAAAATCCTCTAGAGATAATATTATATCTCTCTCACTATCCCAAGTTTTTACCGCGAATTGAATCTCTGTCACTAAAGATGTATCAACCAACTGAACTAATTCACAAACGTAATGAATCCACCCTGATATTGAATCCTGACTCTTAACTTTTAAAATCAAGTTTTTCAATAACATCAACACATCATTCAATGGCTGATGATCTGAATACTTATCAAATTTACTATACTGAAAAATTTTCGACTCATTTAAACGCGCCTTATGGCCATTAAAACGTCCACTTGTATGCATTTCATCATTTTGAGAAATTTGCCCCACCACATGAACGTTTAAATCGTTTTTTACAGTTTGCAGAGAATTTGCCAGACAAAACTGATCCAATAATTGTAAAAAATTGTAAGAATATCTATTTTGTCTCCTTAAAAAAATTTCGAAATTGAATAAGTCACTCTTAATTGATGAAATATATTTTAAAAAATTAAATACACTGCAATTATCGAAATTATTTTGCAACATCGAGCAAACAGCGCGAAACACCTGTCCGGCAAAGGATTGATCAAAATGCTTTCCGGAGGATTTATTAACTTCAATATTCCACCGCATTAACTCAAATTGAACCTTAAGAGATAATTTTTCTTCCGGACATATAATCATTACAGATTGATTTTCATGAAGATATTTTCGTACCAAAATCGCAATTCCTTCAGATTCATCGTCCTGATTATCAAATTCCAACAAAATATTACTTGATTTTGCAGGTAAAAGTAACGGACTCTGAATCATTGTTTCAGCCTCATCATTCCTATCGTAGCTGAATCTTTTACAATTGTATGATTTCGCAACTTCTCTCCCTTCAACCACAACAACTCCACGTTGTTGCGCCAATTCAATGATCTGTCCGGTATAATAATCCATGTTACTAATACCAGCGATTAGCAATTTACTCTGACTTAATACCTCAAACTGTCTTAATTGTTTCACGTGAAACAATTTTTTCATATGAATAAAAAATGGCTGCTGTTCTAACTCACGCAACAATACAAGAGTATGATGCCAACTCTTATATAGCGTATCCGGAACACATATTGATGATAATTCTGATTTGTGTAATAGTATCGTCTCGGTTAAATCGAACAAACTGCAAGACAAATTATAAACAGATAAAAATGGTATATTCGGCATCATGTTTTGCAGGAATTTCACAATATTTGTAGTGATATCAGGAACACACAATAGATCTGATATTGCAACCATTTTTGGAATTATCACAGGATGCCGCAATAACGTCTTTTTTAAAGCATAGCAGCTACGATTATTCGGTAATATAATTATATCTATATCATCATGTTCTGTAACAATAGACGCAATGGCATCTAAATATGATGATCCCAAAGGAATATTATGTACATTATCGGAGATTTTAGGCAAATCCATACTCTAATTACAAACAACGAATATTGCGAACAATTATTATACGCCCCATGCTATCAGTTTTGCTTGGGATAATTTCAAATTCAAAATCAAATTCTTTTAATGCTTCATTTATCTCCTGTTGAAAATTAGCGCCTTTTAGAAAAACCCCATATTTTGCATGTTCCTTTGAAATTCTCAACAAAACTTTTAGTTCTGCAAATCCTCTTGCGGTAACTACATCAAACTTTTCGTTAACTTCCTCTATCCTTTTACAAAGAATCGTTACTTTCGTTTGTGTAATACGAGCAACTTCTTCTAGAAATAAAGTTTTACGATTGTCCGAATCAACACAAGTAACATTAAGCAACCTAGCATCAGGCCTTCTTCCTAAAATTGCTAATACCATTCCGGGAAATCCAGCGCCAGATCCGATATCTAAAACCCTTTCTCCGTCAACAAATGGCAATATCTGAATACTATCTTCTATATGACGATGCCAAATATCACTCAATGTTCCACGTGAAACTAAATTAATCGCCTTTTGCCATTTCAGTAGCGTTTGTTCATAAAGCCTGAGCCTGCAAATAACATCATCTGATAACCGTTCCACGTGAAACACTACATTACTGATGATTTTTTATCCAATCCTGTAATCTAGCTTTCGAAGCCGCACCAACGTTTGATGAGATCTTTTCTCCATTTTTCAAAATGATTAAAGTAGGAATGCTCATGACATCATATTTCGCTGCAATATTTGGTGATTCATCAATATTGATCTTTACAATATTAACCCCCAATTCACTCTGTATTTCTTCTAAAAATGGAAGAATCATACGACATGGCCCACACCAGTCTGCATAAAAATCAACAACAACAAAATCTTGGTTTAACACTTCTGCATCAAAATTTGTCTCATTCACTATTTTCATAAAAACCTCCAACGCTATATTCTTTCTATTTTTACACCACAATTTCCGAACTTTTCTTCCATGGCGCAATAACCACGATCCAAGTGATAAACTCTATCTACGATAGTATTTCCTTTTGCAACCAGTCCAGCCAATATCAAACTTGATGATGCTCTCAAATCAGTTGCCATTACGGGAGCCCCCACTAATTGATGTTTGCCGATTATTGTTGCTCTTGCTCCTGTTACCGAAATAGACGCTCCCATGCGAATTAACTCAGCAACATGCATAAATCTATTTTCCCAAATAGTTTCATTTATCAATGACTTGCCACTAGCCACACATAACAACGACATTGTCTGAGCTTGTAAATCAGTCGGAAATCCAGGAAATGGCTCTGTTGTAATCTTTGTCCCGTTCAACTTTCCGCTCGATGTTACCCTTAGACCACCGTTTATGTCTTCAAACATCAAACCTATTTCTTCCATCTTTTTTATAAATGTTGGCAGTAAATCCTTAATACTATGGCCTATCAAGTCCACTTGACCATTAGTGATGCCTGCGGCTATTGCATAAGTTCCCGCTTCGATACGATCTAACAAAACAGTGTGATCTGTATAGTGCAATCGTGACACGCCTTTTATACGGATTTCCGACGTTCCATGTCCAGATATCTTCGCTCCCATTTTAATCAAACAACTAGCTAAATCTTTTATCTCAGGTTCTCTAGCTGCATTCTTTAATACTGTTTCTCCATCTGCCAAAGCTGCTGCCATTAGTAAATTTTCAGTTCCAGTTACAGTGACTATTGGAAATGTGAACTCTGTTCCTTTTAGTCCACGCTTAGCTTGAGCATAAACATATCCATCTTTCAGTTCAATCGTTGCTCCCAAAGCTTGCAAACCTTTCAAATGAAGATCTATTGGACGTACTCCTATAGCGCAACCTCCCGGTAACGAAACCTTACATTGACCAAATCGAGCCAATAATGGTCCTAATACTAAAATTGATGCTCTCATTTGCTTCACAATGTCATAAGGAGCTTCAAAATTGCTGATCGCGTCAGTTTTACAATTCAAACTCATGGAGAAACTATTTAAATTGCTTACCGAATGTTCTATTCCAAGCGTTCCAAGTAAGACAAGCATTGTTCTTATATCCGACAATGGTGGAACATTATTTAAAGTTAATCCGTCTTCCGATAAGATCGAAGCAGCCAACAGTGGCAAAGCTGCATTTTTAGCACCGGAAATAGGAATTTTTCCTTGAACCACTTGCTGACCGTATACCAGAATTTTTTTAGTCATTTTTATTCCTAAATTTTCTCACTCAGAGTAACCAAAAATGAACACCCTTTCAAGATAACATCTACCAATTGCTATGATACAAATCGAGGACTGGACTGGTCGGGGCGAGAAGATTCGAACTTCCGACATCCTGCTCCCAAAGCAGACGCGCTACCAGGCTGCGCTACGCCCCGTCCACAAATGATATTTACATCAATATAAATAATATTTCAATATATTTTTGTTGTTGTTTTTGTAACTGTGATTGTGTGAATAATCACTTAATTGTCATTATTTTATAATTAATACATTGTTTACCAAATATTTTTTCTTAAATACTTATTTTGATACTACTGAAGATTCCTGTGGATACTTTGTGATATTGTTTTGAATATTTTTTTACCTAATGTATATCGTCAATGAAATATTTAGTTATTTTTAACATTTTTTGAAAACGTTATTCACAAGTTTTATCGAAATCAATATTGTCGTTTAACTGCATTATGACGTTTAATTAACACTTAAGTATGTGAATTTATACAAAAATACTTATCAGAATTGATATAAATGACTTTTGTTTGATCAGCTTTATTTTTTATTCGGTTTTGTGTATGGTGATTTCGTTTATTTTTGTAGGAGTGTAAATGTTTCAAATAAGAATTCATGGAAGAGGTGGACAGGGAGTTGTTACGGCTGCCGAGATGTTGTCCATTTCAGCATTCTTAGAAGGAAAGCATGCTCAGGCATTTCCAAGCTTTGGGTCAGAACGTATGGGAGCGCCGGTTGTAGCTTTTTGTAGAATTTCTGAAAAAGAAATTCGTTTAAGAGAGCCGATTTTATGTCCTGATGCAGTAATTATTCAAGATAGAACAGTGATAGAGTCAGCTCATGCATTTGAAGGGGTAAATAATAATGGATTCGCGTTAATTAATTCACCATCTGATTTGCAATGTGATTTAGCGAAAACTATTAACGTAAAATGTATCGGCGCAACTGAAATCGCGTTAGAACAAGTCGGTCGTCCAATCCCTAACGCTGTATTGCTAGGAAGTTTTGCTGCTTTTACAAAAATTATAACGATAGATTCAGTGATCAAGGCGATCAATACGAAATTCGTAGGATCAATCGCCGAAAAAAACATCAAAGCAGCTCAGGTTGCTTATGAGCAAACACTAGGAGAAATATAATGTTATATCAGTTGGAAGGCTCACAAGCTTTAGCGCGCGCCATCGCGCTGTGTCGGCCGAAAGTGGTTTGCGCTTATCCGATTACACCGCAAACTCACATAGTAGAGGGATTAGGAGAGCTTGTACATAGTGGTCAATTACAAGATTGTGAATATTTGAATGTTGAGTCTGAAATGGGTGCAATTAGTGTTGCTATCGGATCTCAAGCAGCAGGAGTCAGAAGTTATACTGCGACTTCAAGCCAAGGCTTGCTCTATATGATGGAAGCCGTTTATAACGCATCAGGGTTGGAGTTACCTATCGTGATGACTTTAGGAAATCGTGCGATCGGTTCCCCTATTAATATTTGGAATGATCACGCTGATGCGATGTCAGCACGTGATGCTGGATGGTTAATGATGTTTGCTGAAAGTAATCAGGAGGCAGTGGATTTGCATATTCAAGCATTCAAAATTGCTGAAACGGTGAAATGCCCGATTATGATTTGTGTCGATGGATTTATTTTAACTCATGCATATGAGCAGGTTGATATTCCTGAGCAAGGTGAAGTTGATGAGTTTTTGCCGGAATATAGTCCGCATATTTTTATGGATCCAAAGAGGCCATTAGCAATTGGAGCAATGGTTTCTCCAACAGATTTCATGGAAGTTCGTTATCTCTCTCATTTGCGTCAGAAGAATGCATTGAAAGTAATTGATCAAGTTTCACTTGAATTTAGTGCTAAGTTTAAGAGAAATTCTGGAGGCTTGATCAGGCAGTACAATGTCGAAAACGCAGAGACCGTAATTGTCGCAATGGGATCGGTTTTGGGAACCATTAAAGATACCGTTGATGAATTAAATATGACCAAAGACGGGCAGTTTGGCGTTTTGTCGATTATTTCTTACAGACCGTTTCCAAAGCAAGAAATTCGCGATATTTTAAAAGGCGCAAAGAGAGTTATTGTTCTTGAGAAAGCGTTTGCATTAGGCAGGGGTGGTATTTTGGCGGAAGAAGTCGAGATGGCGCTGAAAGGTGAAAATGTCGGGGTGAGCTCTGTGATCGCAGGTCTTGGCGGAAAGATTATTACAAAAGAGATGCTGAAAGAGTGCTTCCTGAATCCAATGGAAAATGAGTGTTTTCTAGGCTTAAATCAAGAAGTCGTTAATCGAGAGTACCGACCTCTTGTAAATAATGATGTGCAATAAAGGAGGGTTTGATATGTCTAGCTTAACAATGGGAGGCAGATTTGGAAAAAATACAACTGTTCAGTCGGCTTATGATAGACCAAATACCCTGACTAGTGGGCATCGTGCATGCCAAGGTTGTGGAGAAGCTTTAGCTGCTCGATCAGCAGTTGATGCTGCTTATCGTGCTACTCACGGAAACGTTGCGGTTGTGAACGCAACAGGTTGTTTGGAGGTTTTTTCTTGCGTTTTCCCTGAAAATTCTTGGAATATCCCGTGGATGCATTCATTGTTCGGAAATGCGGCGGCCGTTGCGAGTGGAGTTGCTGCTGCTTATAAGGTTCAGCGGAGAGAAAATATTCGCGTTATCGCTCAAGGTGGCGACGGTGGCACAACTGATATAGGGATGGGATGTTTATCAGGAATGTTTGATCGAAACGATGATGTTTTGTACATTTGTTATGATAATCAGGCTTATATGAATACAGGGGTTCAGCGCTCGAGCGCAACACCTTCCTTAGCCAGAACCGCTACTACTCTTCCTGATGGAGAATATCGGGGTAATGAAGTTCATACAGGAAAAAATGTTCCTGAAATTGCAATGGCTCATGGGATTCCTTATGTCGCAACAGCCAGTATAGGAGATCTTCATGACCTTGAAACGAAAGTTGCGAAAGCAATCAATATCAGAGGAGCAAAATATATTCAAATTCATTGCCCATGTCCACTTGGATGGGGATTTCCGACAGGCGAAACTATTCGTTTGGCAAAACTTGCGATTAAATCAGGGTTATATCCTTTGTTTGAAGCTGAGCATGGGGAATTAGTTGGCTCGACTCCTATTGAGGAAAAAATACCGGTTGAAGATTATCTGAGAGTTCAAAAACGTTTTGCTCATTTGTTCGGTAAAAAAGCAAATCCTGATGCAATCGGGGTTTTACAAAATCTTGCAAACAAGAATATAAAAAAATACAGATTAGGAGGAATGTCCGATGAGTAAGCCTTTTGCGACAGTTTTAGAATCGGGAACAAGCTTAACAAATAAAACAGGCTCGTGGAGGACAATGCGTCCTGAATATACGCGTAGATTACCTCCATGTAATGTAACGTGTCCTGCAGGAGAAAATATTCAGCAGTGGTTAACTCTGGCTCAGGAGGGCCGGTTTTACGAAGCATGGCAAGAAATGGTGAAAAATAATCCATTTCCTGCAACAATGGGACGAGTATGCTATCACACCTGTGAGAAAACTTGTAACAGAGGGCAGTTAGATGGCTCTGTTAATATCAATTTGATTGAAAGATCAATTGGTGATATGGCGATAGCAAAAGGTTGGAGCTTTGTTCCAGTTCAAAAACATACAGGGAAAAAAGTTTTGATTATCGGTGCAGGGCCAAGCGGATTGAGTGCAGCTTATTTCTTACGTCAAATGGGACATGATATTACAATTTATGAAGATCACAAGTTGCTTGGAGGAATGGCACGGTATGGTGTTCCTAAATATCGTTTACCTAGAAACATTTTAGATGCGGAGATTAAGAGAATTTTGGATCTTGGTATCACCGTTGAAACTAATAAGAAGGTTGAGGTGTTGCAAAATGAGCTCGGAAAGTTCGATGCAGTTTATTTAGCGACAGGTGCTTGTTTAGCATCTAAAACAGATGTCGAGATTTCTGCAGGTTCGAATACTATGGATGCAATAGATATGTTCCGGAAGATGGAAGATATTCCTGATGATTGTCCAGAGTTAGGCGAAAAAGTTCTCGTTTATGGAGGGGGCAATACGGCAATTGATGCCGCTAGAACAGCTTTAAGGATGGGTGCAAAAAATGTGAAAATTGTTTATCGTCGCACATTCAACAAGATGCCTGCTCACGAGACGGAGATTCAAGATGCGTTAGCAGAGGGCATTGAAGTTTTGTGTTTACGTACGATTGCATCTATTGATGGCAATAAAGTTATTGTTTCAAAGATGGAATTTGATGAAGAATCGAATACATTGTCAAAAACTGGTGATACAGAAATGTTGATTGCTGATAGCGTGATTTTTGCGATTGGGCAATCAGTTGAAGATACTGTTGTTCAAGGAATTTCTGGGATTGTCGTTTCCGATAAAGGTGTTATTGATGTAGATTCTCAGATGATGACTGGTGCAAAAGGTGTTTTTGCTGGTGGAGACGTTATTAACGGAAAGCGCACAGTAACTCATGCAATCGGATACGGTAAAAAGGCAGCGAAGTGTATCAACGCGTTTTTGTTCAGGCAAACTTATAATTGTGAGCCAAAACACGAAGTGGCTACATTCAAAAAATTAAATACGGAGTATTATAAAAACGAAGTTCGTGAGGAAGTTTCAAGATTGGGTGATTTGTCATTCGAAGAAAAGGATGTTTCTTACGGATCGGATAAAGTCATTTTCGAAGCTAGTAGATGTTTTTCGTGTGGTAATTGTTTTCATTGTGATAATTGTTACAGTTATTGCCCTGATAATGCAATCATTAAGCATGAAGACGGATCTTTGGAAATTAATTACGATTATTGCAAGGGATGTGGAATTTGTGCCACAGAATGTCCTTGTGGAGCGATTAAAATGGTCGCTGACGACAAATAATCTTTTTTACCGCAGGATTGAACCTATTATTTTTACAGGTGAAATTTTGCGGTTTTGTTTTTTTCTATTTATTTACTGATAAATCAAAACTGTTATAATCTTCCAAGATATTTATAGGATCGAGGATGCTTACTTCTGATATTCGTAGTAGTTTTTTGAAGTTTTTTGAAAAAAACGGACATAGAGTAATTGATTCAAGTATGGTTGTGCCACAAAACGATCCGAGTTTACTTTTTACAAATGCGGGAATGGTACAATTTAAAAACGTCTTTACTGGAATGGAAACACGAGAATATAAAAGAGCTACTTCTGCTCAAAAGTGTATTCGAGCAGGGGGAAAACATAACGATCTCGATCAAGTTGGGTTTACTGCGCGGCATCATACATTTTTTGAGATGCTCGGGAATTTTTCTTTCGGAGATTATTTTAAAGAGGATGCGATTTATTTCGCTTGGACATTTTTGACTAAGGAATTAGGACTTTCGAAAGATAAGCTGTTAGCGACCGTATATCACACAGATGACGAAGCGATGCAAATTTGGAAAAAAGTTGCTGGTAATATCACTGTTATTCCGATTTCAACAACAGATAATTTTTGGTCGATGGGCGATGTTGGGCCGTGTGGTCCTTGTTCTGAAATTTTCTTTGATCATGGAGATCATGTTTTCGGTGGAATGCCTGGAACGAAAGATGAAGATGGTGACAGATTCATGGAAATCTGGAATATCGTGTTTATGCAATTCGAGCAGCTTAAAAATGGTGATCAAGTTCAATTGAAGAAAAAATCTATCGATACAGGAATGGGATTAGAGCGAATTGCGGCGGTAATGCAAGGAGTCGATGACAATTACAAAATAGATTTGTTTAAGTGTATCATTGATGAGATTAAAGTTATTTCAGGAACGAATTATGATAACGCTTACCCTTCATACAAAGTTATCGCAGATCATATCAGATCGATTTCATTCTTGATGGCCGATGGAGTTGTTCCTAGCAACGAAGGTCGAGGATATGTCTTGCGTAGAATTTTGCGAAGGGCGATGCGTCATGGAAATCTTATAGGAATTAAAAAGCCGTTCTTGTTTGAGTTATCCAAAAGTTTGATCAATACGATGAAAAGTGCATATCCTGAATTGGAGAAGGCACAAGCCCTTATTAAGAATACAATCTTTACAGAAGAAGAAAAATTTTTAGAAACATTAGATCGAGGTTTGAAGCTTTTGAATGCAGATATTTCTGATATGAAATCAGGAGATGTTTTGGATGGAGAAAAAGCATTTAAATTGTATGATACTTACGGTTTTCCATTGGATTTAACTCAAGATATTTTGAAAGCAAGTAAAATCTCTGTCGATATTGAAGGATTCAATAAGTCGTTGCAAGAACAAAAAATGCGCGCAAGATGGGCTGGTTCGGGAGAGCAAAAAGAAGACGAAATTTGGCATACATTAAGGGGAAAAATGGCTCCAACGTTATTCATTGGCTACGATCATAGCGAAGCATCGGCGAAGATTTTGTCTATAATTCAGAATGGGATAGACGTTGATCAATTGACGGCAGGTGATGCGTTTTTGGTCACTGAAAAAACTCCGTTTTATGCGGAATGTGGTGGGCAGATTGGCGATTCAGGCGAAATATTTACGAACGCAGGAAAGTTTGTTGTAACAGCAACTTATAAATTCTGCGATGCGATTATCGCACACAAAGGACGGTTAGTTTCCGGCGAAATAAATGTTTTTGATAATGTAACAATGAAAATAGATGTAAGTCGTCGAGGAAAGATTAGGGCTAATCACACGGCAACTCATTTGTTACAAGCGGCATTGAAAAAGGTTTTCGGAGATCATGTTGCACAGCGAGGATCTTCTCTGGACGATAAAAGGTTGCGTTTTGATTTCTCTCACAATAGGGCATTATCAAATGAAGAATTGAAACGAGTTGAGTACATTGTTAATGAAAATATTCTGAAAAATTTGCCTGTTCAATGCAAGACAATGACAAAAGATGAAGCGATTAATGCGGGCGCAACCGCGTTATTTGGCGAAAAATATGAAAGTGTTGTTCGTACGGTAAAAGTTGCAGATGATAGCGATCTTGTGTCGTTTGAGCTTTGTGGAGGAACTCATGCTTTCTCAACAGGGGACATTGGTTTGTTCAAAATTGTTTCTGAATCCAGTATTGGTTCAGGATTGCGTAGAATTGAGGCGATTACAGGAATGCAAATTGTTGATCGAATTCATGATTATGAAAACATTTTGTCAGAAATTTCATCAAAATTAAAATGCAATACGGCTGATATTATAGATAAAATTTCGGATTTACTGGTAGATGTAAAAAAGAATCAACAGGTCGTTCAAACTTTCAGGCATCAGGCAGCATTTTCAAAGATTCAACAAATAAAAGAGAATGTTTTTGCGGTCGTTGAAGATGGTTTTTCAGTTCAAGATTTACGCGTTCTAAACGATTATATTAGAGTGAAACATAAATCAGGAATAATCATTTTGATGAGTCATTATGAAGAGAAAGTGAATATCACTGTCAGTGTAAGTTCAGATTTGTCATCTAAATATAATGCAGGTCAGGTTATTAAAATTGGATTGTCAGCATTAAATGGGAAAGGCGGAGGAAGTGAGTTGTTTGCTCAAGGTGCCGGCTTCGGCAACATTAATTCTGCTTTCAAGCAAATAAGTGACTTTTTGCAATGAAATATGTAGTTACTTCCGATGAAGCTGGTAGCAGAATCGATAAGATTATAAAGAAACTTTGTAAGAATGCTAGCTATGCGTTTTTGCAAAAGCAATTTCGCATCGGCGCTATCAAAGTAAACGGAAAAAAAGTCAAAGCTGATTTTAAAGTATCAGAAGGAAATGAAATCTTCAGTAGGTTGGAAGAATCTAGCGTCAGTAAATATCAAGAAAATCAAAAGTTGTATGAACAGTTGAAGAATATGATTATTTTTGAAAATGACGACTTTTTTGCGATTAATAAGCCTGCAGGATTAGCTGTTCAACTTGGGTCAAAAGTTAACTTTTGTGTAGAGACTTTGATAAATTTTTATTCAGGTAAATGCCGTTTAGTTCATCGTTTAGATAAAGATACTTCAGGAGTATTGTTGATTGCAAAAAATTTGAAAGTCGCGCAACAATTGACCAAATGGTTTAGCGATGGAGTGATTTCAAAAACGTATCTTGCGATTGTTGATGGAAAAATTAAAAAATCCGGAGTGATCGAAAATTTTATAGGTAAATCCTTCATCGGCGGAGTTGAAAAAATGACTGTGGTTGAGGAGAACAAAGGGGGCAAGGCGATTTCTTTATATAATCCAATTAGGAGGGTAGGGTATTACACTTTGGTTGAACTTTTTCCGAAAACTGGAAGAAAACATCAGTTGCGAGTTCATTGTAAAGAGAATTTAAGAGCGCCGATTTTGGGTGATTCCAGGTACAATGACAATTCCCAGCATAATCATCTCTTTTTGCATGCGCAAAAAATTAGAATTCCAAAGTGGAATATTGAGATTGAGGCACCTTTGCCGGAATATTTTCATGAATTTGATGAGGTAAATTGAGGAGGAAAAATGTCAATCGCAGTATCTGTTATTGTTCCCGTTTACAATGTTGAAAAATATTTAAAAAGATGTTTAGACAGCATAGTAAACCAATCTTTAAAAGATATCGAAATTATTTGCATAAACGATGGCTCAACGGATGGTTCAGCGATGATTCTTGAGCAATATAAGGATTTAGACAATCGAATCATTATCGCAAATCAAGAAAATAAAGGTTTAAGTGCAGCTCGCAATACTGGAATGAAAATAGCCAGAGGTGAATATATTTCGTTTATTGACAGTGATGATTGGGTTGATTTGGATTTTTTGGAAAAACTCTATTCGGTTGCAAAAAAATATGACGCTGATGCAACTTGCGCGAGCATAGAGCGAAGTTATCGTTCCGGGCGAAAATTTAAAAAACTTGATTTAAAGCAAGAGATGGTTTTATCTGGGGCGGCCGAAAAATATCGATGCCTTGAAATTCCTCGTAAATGCTTTGTTTGGAACAAAATTTATAAAAAAGCTGAATTAGATCGACAGCAACTTTTTTTTCAAGAAGGAGTGTCATTCGAAGATATTTATTTTACGATTCGTTTTTTATATTTTTCGAACAAGGTTATCACAGTTCCTGGTATCAAGTATTATTATTGGGTAAATCATCAATCAATTACCCGAGAAATGCGGGATAAGCATCAGTTGGATTTAATTGCAGCTCGAGCGGATTTTATAAAATTTTCTCGTAAACATCATGTAATCTGTGATGAGAAATTTTATGTTAAACAGAAGATTTTTTATAGATTCTTCGGAATGACTGTTTTGAAGATTTATGAATGGGAAACTATTAAAAAATACTACTTATTCGGAATGATTCCATTTTTTGAAAAAAGAACAGCACTGTAAACTTTAATAGTTATCGATTCGAATGGTGCCGCCGGTGAGAATCGGACTCACGACCCCATCCTTACCAAGGATGTGCTCTACCACTGAGCCACGGCGGCAAATGGTGCCCGTGGAGGGACTCGAACCCCCACGACCGATTGGTCAGCAGATTTTAAGTCTGCAGCGTCTACCATTCCGCCACACGGGCAACAACACCGGGGGAAATGTAGCATCAAACCTCATACTTATCAATAGAATGTTTTAAATTTTTGCTCTGAAGTTTTCTTAGTAATTAAGTATTGCTGTTGCATTTTGATAAGGAACGTTTATTAAAATAAGGTTGCGTGATATACTCCTCTCGCTTTTGGGTTTAAAAAATTATGATATCGAAAAAGTCTACAGTGTTTTTTTCTTTTTTTATATGCGCAGCGAGTTCAGTTCTTTTTGTTTTAAAATACTCCGTCATGTCGATAGAAGATAGAATAAGTAAAGCGCGAAAAGAAATATCTGCGAAAAAAAAGGATCAGCATATTTTAAAAGCTGAGTGGAAAACTTTAACGACTCCTGAAAGAATTCAAAGGTTGACAATTAAATATTTGTCTATGAAACAAATTGAACCAAATCAATTGAAAGAATATGATGCATTGATTTTCCACAATAACAAAAACAAAAAGGGGACGAAAAGATTATCATACCTTATATCTCAGTTTTTATCGAATTCCAATGGGGATGAATAATGTACAAAAGCTTCGGCAATCGGGCGTATTCTTTGGTTTCAAGAAGCGTAGAGTTGGCTCGTGTCAGAAGTTTATGTGTGATGTTGTTTTTTGCGATTGCTTTTGCTGTTTTGATTTTTCGTTTATCTGTGGTTATGCTATTTAATGGTGGCGATTCGAGACAAGTCGATGGTAATGCTCCTGCAGCAACGTATCGTGCAGATATAGTTGATCGAAATAATGTTATCATTGCAACGAGTTTGCCGACGGTCTCGTTGTATGCATCTCCTCATGAAATCCTAGATTATGAGGAAGCAGCAGGGAAAATTTCGAAAGTATTTTCAGACATAGATAAAAATGTATTCTTACAAAAATTAAAATCGGCGAAAAAGTTTTTATGGGTTAAAAGAAATTTATCTCCAAAACAAGAGCAGGAAGTTTTAAATCAGGGACTGCCGGGATTTCATTTTTTGAAAACAGAAAAAAGAGTTTATCCTGATAAGAGCTTAGTATCACATATTATTGGTGGTACAGATATAGATAATATAGGTATCGCAGGTATAGAAAAAGCGTTTGATGAGGCGTTGCGTTCATCAAATCAGCCAATTAAGTTGTCTATTGATGTAAATATTCAACATGCGGTTCGTGAAGAATTAAAAAAATCTATTAGTGAGTTTCGTGCACTAGGAGGTGCGGCTATAGTAATGGAAATCGCCAGTGGGGAGGTTTTAGCCTTGCTGTCGATTTCCATTA
>SUUU01000028.1 GCA_015062335.1 Alphaproteobacteria bacterium | reverse complement strand
TGTTGGATCTTTCCAAGTCAATAACCATTGCGGACGAAGTAGATACCTTTAGGTCTATCACATGGCCCGCTTCAGTTATACCTTCTTTGGCGAATTTTGATATAAGAAAGCTGTCTGAGATTCGGGTATTGAATCAAAATACTGATAACATATTGGCCATTTGCTTAGTTGCGGATCAACAGGTGGCTTATTTTGATACAGAAACAAAAGCTTTTTCGGTTGGAGACGGAAAAATTATTGAAGGGCAGGTTATTCTCAATGGTCGGGGTATAAGATATATGCCTGACGAGGTAAATTATGGATGCACACAAAAAGGAACGTTTCGAAATGGTTTTCTACGCAAAGGATTAGTGCATTTTGATGATGGTAAATGGATGACTGGAACTTGGAATGATGGAATTAAGTTTACTGGACAGTGTATTAGTGATAAGGGAATAGCTAATTCATACAAGAATGATGGTATAGTAGGTCAGTTCACGGGAACTCTTGAAGATATATTCGGTCAAAAGCACGAATATCAAGATGGAAAAGAAGTTTTTTCAGTGGTTCCTACGTTGCAAAGTCAGGAGTCAAAAGAACCTTAGTGGTCTGCTACTTCTTTGAAGTTAACGATTTTCCCCGGAAAAGCAGCTTTCAGAAATTGATCTGGAAGCTGTTTTTTGTGTCGATACTGATTCTATCTATAAAAACTCGGTAATATAAGATTCTCAAAACTCTTGCTATAATATGCTAGAAAGATCACTGTCTAATATTTGTTGATATTTAGAAATAGTTCCTATGATCGGCACATTGGCTTTTTCATAAATCATAAAACAATTATCTTCATGGATAGGATTATTTTTTTCAAAATTATTTAAAATTACTCCAGAGATGTTAATATTTTTCTGTTGTAGGTAAGAAATTGTTAAACACGTAGAATTGATTGTTCCAACTCCTGCATCCGCAACAACGGCAATCGGTAAATTTAGCATAATAATGATATCTTCTAGCCATATGGATTTTTCTTTTTCATATTTTAAAGGACAAATAATACCACCACATCCTTCCACTACAATAAACTCGTATCTGTTGAATCTCGAGTTAAAATCTCTGCGGATTACATCATTGTTTACAAAATTTCCACAATATCTCGCTGCCAAATGGGGAGACATTTCTTCTTCGTACGCATAAGACCACATATCAGATGTCGGTTCATCAAGATTTGCAAATTTCTTGACAAAATCCGCGTCGATAGATGTCAGATAACCGTGAAATCGTTCATTTCCGCTGGATACAGCCTTGTAATATCCGGCATTTATTCCTTGAAATCTTAACGTATTGACTAAGACGGCTGATGCATAAGTTTTCCCTACGTTGGTGCCCGTTCCAACAATAAAAATTGCCTTATTTTTCAACATAATATCCTAATTCTTTAATCATTTCCAAATCAGCTTCAATATTTACACCTGCTGTTGTCAGCATATTTCCGGAAATCAAAGCATTAGCGCCTGAAAGCAAACAGCTTCTGCCTTTATCAGATAAAAGCCCTCTCCCTCCTGCTAATCTGATAAAGGCATCGGGATTTATAAATCTAAATATTGCACAAATTCGTCGCATCTCATTTATTGATAAAATCTTATTATGTTCGAAAGGTGTTCCTGGAATTGGATTCAACATATTTATCGGAATAGATTTTGTTTTTAATCGCTTGACTAAAAAAGCCATATGAACACGATCATTCCAAGATTCTCCAAGTCCCATGATGCCTCCTGAACAAATTTCTAATCCCAACTCATCCGCAAATGTAATCGTTTGAACTTTATCGTTTATTGTATGAGACGAACAAACTGAAGGAAAAAATTGTTCAGAACTCTCAATATTGTTGTGATACCTGGTCAATCCAGCTTCCTTCAACTTATAAATATCATTTTTGGATAATAAACCACAGGATGCGCATATTTTTAGTTTTGTATTTGATTTGATTTTTTTTATTGCATTGCTCAGTTGCGAAATTTCTGATTCGTTCAATTTTCTTCCGGAAGTAACCAAAGAAAATCTTTGAATTCTTGATTTATCATTGTAGATTGCTTCTTCTAAAATTTTATCTGTACCCATCAAAGGATAAGCTTCAATATCAGATTTATAATGAGATGATTGAGAACAAAATTTGCAATTTTCGGAACATTTTCCACTTTTGGCATTAATTATCGAACATATTTCAAAAACATTACCACAGAAATATTTACGGATTCTATTTGCTGCGCCACAAAGATCTTCCAATGGGGCGTTAATCAGACAGTGTGTTTCTTCTTCCTCGACTTGTTTTAAATTCATAACTTTGTCGACGATTTCATTTAACATATTTCCTCCGCTCTAACACTCCTGATTGGATTATATCCTCCGAATTTAATAGTGCAACGATGAGTATCAGTTGCCCATGATCGTTTTTTAATATATTAATATTGATGCAAGTAAGGAGATATTGAATGTTGGTAGTTTTTCCGGGGCAAGGCTCTCAAAAAATAGGCATGGGAAAAGATATTTATGATAATTTTCAAGCTGCAAAAGATGTTTTCAATGAAGTCGATGATTCTCTAAATTTCAAGTTATCTGAATTAATTTTTGACGGTAATCCGGAAGATCTGAAAGCAACTCAAAATACTCAACCGGCATTAATGACAGTGAGCATGGCTTTGGTCCGTGTTTTGGAAACTGAATTCGGATTTGATGTAAATCAGGCAAAGTATCTTGCGGGACATTCGTTGGGAGAATATACCGCATTATGCGCATCAAAAGTTTTATCTCTCCGTGATACAGCTAAAATTTTGAGAATTCGCGGCTCAGCTATGGCATCGGCTTTCCCTTTTGGAGGAGCAATGGCTGCTATTTTAGGATTAGACGTAGAAACGGTTGAAAGAATCGTCGATTCAATCTCTGAGGAAGACAACATTGTACAGATAGCAAATGACAATTCTGTTGGACAAATTGTCATCAGCGGACATCAAAATGCTGTAACTCAAGCTATGAATAAAGCAATTGAGCTGAAAGCTCGTCGCGTACTACAATTACAAGTTAGTGGCCCATTTCACAGTAAATTGATGCAGCCCGCAGTTGATGGGCTAAGAGACGCGTTGGAAAATATTACCTTCAATGAAGCTGAAACGCCGATTATTACCAATATTACGGCAAATGCAGAAACGACAGATTTTAAAAATATTTTGTTAAAACAATTAACGGGACAAGTTCGTTGGCGAGAAAGCATTCTTTATGCTGAACAACACGGAATCACTTGTTGTTTAGAAATCGGAGAAGGTACAGTTTTGACGAGTTTGGTAAAACGAATATCTTCAAATATGGAATTGTTAAATATTAATTCTGTTGAAAGTTTAAGTAAAATTAACGATATTTGCGGGAAATTTTCGTGTTAACAGGATGGATTTGTCTCGATAAACCCAAGGGGATATCATCGAATTTTGCGATGTTAAAAGTTCGTCGACTTTTAGGGGAAAATACCGGATATATAGGAACGCTTGATCCATTTGCGACAGGGATACTGCCGATAGCTGTTGGAAAATCTCGAAAGTTTATTCAATTTGTTGAGGAAAAAGAAAAACGATATGAGTTTAGTGTGCGCTTTGGAAAATCCACAAATACTCTCGATAGTACCGGAAGCATAAACGCAGAAACAGACATAATTCCCACAGAAAAGCAGATGAGGGAATGTTTGCACTACTTTATCGGTGAAATCGAGCAAACACCTCCGCTGTTTTCTGCTGTAAAAATTCAAGGACACAGATCCTGTGATTTAGCACGTCAAAACAAATCTGTGATTATTCCTTCAAGAAAGGTGCATGTTTTTGACTTGCAACTACATAATGTAAACCATGATGTTGCTTCATTTTCAGTTAGATGTTCTAAGGGAACTTATGTTCGTACTTTGGCATCAGATATCGCTAAGTTTCTCGGAAGTTTGAGCTACGTAGAAGAATTGCGCAGAACGCATTCTGGTTTTTTTTCTTTAAAAAATGCAATTACTCTGGAAAATTTGTCCGAAATAGTAGATACTGCACAGTTGGATAGTGTTTTGATTCCTTTGGAAAGTCCGCTGGACGACATCCCGGCCTTACACTTGGGAATTGAGCAATGTACCAAGCTGCAGAACGGGCTGGCTGTTTTTTTGAATGACGTTCCTGTTCGATCAACTAACGTAAAGTTGTTTGATGACGAACAGCACAAGTTCAAGGGAGTTTGTCGTGTGTCAGCAGACGGTAAAGTCACTGCCGTAAAAATGTGTTTAGATTAACTAATAGGAGTTTAATGATGTCGATATCGAAATCAGATATAATCAAAAAATTTGCTGTTCATGAAGGTGATACTGGATCATCTGAGGTGCAGGTAGCTATCTTGACCGCCAGAATTAACAGTCTCGGCGAGCATATGGTTACTCACCCAAAGGATTTCCACTCTCGGCGCGGCCTTTTGTCTATGGTTAGCAGAAGAAGGAAATTGTTGGATTATCTCAAGAGAGAAAGCAACGAGAGGTATGCAGCCTTGATTAAAGCTCTTGGATTAAGAAGGTAATTTTTGTAAGGAAGAAGTTCATGATATTAAAAAGATCAATTAATTGGGGTGGCAGAGAGCTGTCTATTGAGACTGGTCGGTGGGCAAATCAGGCTGATGGTTCCGTAGTAGTAAGATATGGCGAAACCACGGTTTTATGTACGGTGGTTGCTGCGAAAAAAGCAAACTCTGATGCGGACTTCTTCCCTTTAACTGTAAACTATATTGAAAAAGCTTACGCCGCAGGAAAATTTCCTGGTGGCTTTGTAAAAAGAGAAGGAAGGCCATCTGAGCATGAAACGTTAGTCTCTCGGTTGATTGATAGACCTATCAGGCCATTATTTCATGAAAAATTTAAGAATGAAACGCAGGTAATTTGTACGGTTTTAAGCTTTGACGGACAAAATGATCCTGATATTATTTCGATAATAGGCGCATCTGCTGCTCTGACATTGTCAGGTATTCCATTCCTCGGACCTATTGCTGCGGCACGAATTGGATATGAAAATGATGAATATATTTTAAATCCAAAAGTTGACCATAACACAGATTTGAATTTGATTATCGCGGGATCTCGTGAGGGTGTATTGATGGTTGAATCCGGCTCAAACGAACTGTCGGAATCGGATATGCTTGCCGCATTGAAATTTGGACATGAATCGTATCAGCCGATAATTGAAATTATTACGGAAATGGCGGAAGCTGTCGCTAAAGACCCTTGGGAAGTTGATGAAGAATCAAATTGATAACGTC
>SUUU01000008.1 GCA_015062335.1 Alphaproteobacteria bacterium | reverse complement strand
CTCAAGCAAGCCAGAGCGTCGAGGCCTTCAAGATACCTTCCGAATTCGAAAGCAAAGGTTGGAACAACACCGTTGTTTTTTGCTCTGCAATCGTAGATCATTCCGGGATCTCTGCTGTCCGCGAGGCTGGATCGCGTCTCTGTCTTTCCGGCGATGTCAAGCTTCAAATCCCAGCCGAAGTACCACGCCGAATTCATGAGGCCCCAACCGGTGTTCACATACCCGCCGGCCTTGCCCTTGGTCGTCTTCGACAAGAACATGTCGCGCGCGTTGCTCACGCCGCCCTGAACGTCGCCGAGATTGTCGTCCATCGTCGCTCGATTGACGGTGTACGCGTAGTTCACCCCCAGCCCAGCATACCAACCTGCCAACCCTCCCTCATCTCCAGAACTCCCGGAGGCTGTGGGGGTGGCTGGGATGGCGCCGAAGCCTGAATTTCCGGCTGAGACGATATGCCTCAACTCGCCCTTTTTTCGAGGAATAATACTTGTATTTGATCTCAACATAACCACCTCCGATTCTCTACTAACAACTAAATAACACCTTCAGGCTATCACAACTAAAATCGTTAGACAACAAGGTTGATCAAAAATATGCAACTTTACTCAACAATGATGCAATCTGCATTTTTAACTTGGACCGAATTATACGAAAAAAGCAAGATTCCTCAACAAGAAGTGAGGCCTATAATCATTATATTTTCAGATTAACACGCGAAGATTGAGCCTTGTAATGACTGTTGTTTCAACGATCAGACCAGGCAAGAAATTTTATTCCATTACTCGGTGTTTTTGTTGTGTTTTAAAGTTGCTAGTTTTTTGAAAAAAATCGAAACACTCAACTCCGCACAAGTATCCTCAAATTCACAAAAAATTCTAAAAGATGCCTGCGCAAAAACCGCGTTGTAATCTGGGAAATTTTGCGGAAGAATGAAATATTCTTGACAAAATTACTCAACCGCAAGGCGTTTGTAAATTTAAGCAAACCAGAAGTATGATACGAGATTTTTAAATCATTTTCTGTAAAAACGATATGTGTTTTCTTAATAAAAACCTAGAAATTGCTGAGGCAAAACAGTTTGAATAAATCACCATATTACATTCAAATCGACACAAAAAAATTCAAACTTTCGACACCGTCTACCGATACTCCTTTCCCGAGAAGTGCTTTCAATCATTCGGTTATCTTTTTGAACTATCGCAAAACCATCTGGCGGAAGGAGGGGGATTCGAACCCCCGGTACGCAAAAAGCGTACAACAGTTTTCGAGACTGCCACAATCGACCGCTCTGTCATCCTTCCGAAGGCAGTTTACCAAAAACAGCTTTTGCAATCAATCCAACACAAATGCCGAGGTATTACTCACTATTTGTTTCGGAATTTAATTTGCAAATTAACAGATAACATGGACTCGCAGTACGAATTTAGAGTGAGATGTTGTATTTTATGCCATCTGTGAGCTTGCTCCTCAAGGCAAAATTAAAGATCGTGATGTAAAATCGGACAATACGTTGACAAAACTTCTTATAGTCTCCAAAACCATAAGGCAGATAAAAGCTCATTTATGGAGTTTTTTGAGTGGATAATTTTAGTGGATCGTTGTAAAATATGCGGGGCGGTTTTGGAGAATTTTTGTATGTCTGATGAAGTTTCAGGATTTGTGTTAGCTAAAAACAGGGGTGAAAAACAAGCTGTAGCAATGACAGTTGATGGTAAAGATGTTGACTTAGCAATGACTGTTTCCTTAGATGCAAAGGTTGAGTTTATCACAAAAAAAGATCGAAAGGCTTTAGAGATTTTTAGGCATACTACTGCGCATATTATGGCTCAAGCGATAAAGGAATTGTGGCCTTCTGCTCAATTGGCAATTGGTCCGGTAATCGAAAACGGTTTTTATTATGATGTTTCTTGCGAGCATCAATTTGTTCCTGCTGACTTTGAACAAATTGAGAGAAAAATGCGCGACATTATTAAGGCTAATTACAAAATAACAAGGCAAGATATTTCAAAGTCAGAAGCATTGGAAATGTTCGCTGGTGACAGATTCAAAACTGAATTGATAACTGATTTGGACGTGGAGAGTGTTAGCATTTATTCTCATGATGATAAATTTACTGATCTGTGTCGAGGTCCTCATTTGCCGAGCACCGGAGCAGCGTCTACTCATTTCAAGATTATGAAAATTGCAGGTGCTTATTGGCGAGGCGATTCCAAGAGAGAGATGCTCCAAAGAATTTATGCAACTTCGTGGCTTAGCAAAGAGGATTTAGATGAATATCTGCATAATCTGGAAGAGGCAGAGAAAAGAGATCACCGTAGGATTGCAAAGGAGATGGATTTATTCCATATGCAGGAGGAGGCTCCCGGGTGCATTTTTTGGCATCCAAAAGGTTGGACAATGTACAATACTCTAAAGGATTACATTAGAAAATGCATACTGAAAGATGGTTATGTTGAAGTATGTACACCTCAACTTGTGGATCGCTCTTTATGGGAAGCATCAGGCCATTGGGACAAATATCGTGAAAATATGTTTATTGCAGAATCGGAAGGACGAATGATGGCTGTGAAGCCAATGAATTGTCCCGGAGCCATTCAAATTTTCAAGCAAGGAATCAAAAGTTATCGGGATTTGCCTTTAAGATTGGCGGAATTTGGATATTGCCACCGTAATGAACCGTCCGGATCTCTTTATGGTACAATGCGAGTGAGAGGGTTTACTCAAGATGATGCTCATATCTTTTGTACGCCTGATCAAATTAATTCGGAAACAAAGAAGTTCTGTAAATTACTGTCAAAGATTTATAATGATTTGGGATTTAATTCTTTCAGCGTAAAATTTTCGGATCGTCCGGCTAAAAGAACAGGATCGGATGAGATTTGGGATCAGGCTGAGCGACTTTTGCAAGAAGCTACGACGGAAGCAGGCCTGTCTTATTCGTTGAATAAAGGTGAGGGAGCGTTTTACGGTCCGAAATTAGAATTTGCGTTAAAGGATAAGTTGGGAAGAGAGTGGCAATGTGGAACATTGCAGGTTGATTTTCAACTTCCTGTTCGCTTGGGAGCGTATTATACAGCGGAGGATGGAGAAAAACGTCATCCGATAATGTTGCACAGAGCTGTGTTAGGTTCATTGGAAAGATTTATTGGCATTTTACTTGAGAACTATGCAGGGCGTTTACCGTTATGGTTAGCTCCCGTTCAAATTGTTGTTGCGACTATCACAAATAGTTTTGATGAATATGCTCAGAAAGTATATGATAGACTTAAGCAAGTTGGTATTCGTGCTGAATTGGACCTTCGGGCTGAGAAGATTTCATATAAAATAAGGAATCACGTTATGGCTAAGGTTCCGGTTATTGCAATTATCGGCGCCAATGAAGTTGATAAGCATGAAGTGACATTGAGGTATCCTAATGGAGATCAGGTTACGGTGCCGCTTGATGAATCTGTTGATTTGATATCTAATAAATGCCGAGAGCCAGAGGTTTAATATTGTAAACAACCGGTTAATTGGGAGTAAGTTGTGATTAAATTGAACGTTCAAAAAATTTCCGGTAGAGAAGACGTTCTGCCGTTGGTTGAAGGAGCGAAGGGCATTTCCTTATCTACGGGAGAGACTTGCGGGGCATGGGCTGCAGTCGGAGGTGTCGGAACATTTTCTGCAGTTAATGCCGACTCTTATGACTCATCAGGAAATGTTATTCCTCAGATATATCGTGGGAAATCAAGAAAAGACCGTCGTAGAGAATTGGTCGAGTATGCCGTATCAGGAGGTATTGCTCAGGCAAAAATAGCTCGAGAGCGTTCTAATGGAAAAGGGCGTATTCATATGAATGCTCTTTGGGAAATGGGCGCATCAGAAGAGGTTATTACTCGCATTTTGGAAGGAGCGAAGGGATGCATACATGGAATAGTGAGCGGAGCAGGGATGCCTTATGGGTTAGCGGATATTGCTGCCAAATTTGGAGTTTATTATTATCCCATAGTTTCATCAGCAAGGGCATTTTCAGCTTTATTTAGAAGATCATTTAAAAAATGCGTAGAATTGTTGGGAGGCGTTGTTTATGAAGATCCATGGTTAGCCGGAGGCCATAATGGATTATCTAATGCTGAAAATCCACAAGAACAGATAGATCCGTATCTTAGGATCGTTGCATTGCGTAAGACAATGCGAGAATTTGGTCTGGATACTCTTCCGATAATTATTGCAGGAGGAGTGTGGTGGTTGTCGGAATGGGAAGACTATATTGATAATTCTGAGGTTGGGCGTGTGGCATTTCAGTTTGGGACCAGACCGATTCTGGTCACCGAAAATCCGGTGGCTAAAGCGTGGCAACCGGTATTAATGTCTTTAAAACGAGGTGATGTAAAATTGACAACACTGAGTCCGACAGGATTTTATTCTTCCGCTATAAATAACAAAATGTTGTCAGATTTGATTGCCAGGCAAGATAGGCAAGCACCTATATCAGAAAATTCGGATTTTTCTATTAAAGTTTTTGGACATTCTATAAAAGTTGATCCATCTTTTGTTCAAAAGGTACAACATTGGAAGGATCAAGGTTTTGATACTCCGATGCGAACTCCTGATAATACCTTAGTTTTTGTGACGAAAGAGCAGTCTCAGCAAATTTTGGATGATCAGCGAGGATGCTGTTGTTGTTTAAGTGAATGTCGATTCAGTAGTTGGAGTCAGCGCTTGGGTTCAACCGGAAAAATTCCGGATCCTCGAAGTTTTTGTATTCAAAAAGCGTTGCAAGCTGTGGCGCATGGGGGTGATTTGCAACATAATTTAATGTTTGCTGGACACTCAGCATACAGGTTTGCTGAAGATCCGTTTTACGAAAACAATTTTATTCCAACAACTCAACAATTAATTGATAAGATTTTGACAGGATATTGATTTGATCCGTCTAGCCAAAAAGATTGCAGAAAGTGGAGTGTCGTCTCGACGAGAAGCTGAGAGATTGATCGAGGAGGGGCGAGTGAAGGTCGATGGGGAAGTGATTTCTTCTCCTGTTTTTTTTGTTGATAATTCCAATTTAATAGAAGTTAATGGGAAACGGTTACCAAAACAATCAAGTGATATTTCTGTATGGAAAATGAATAAGCCGCAAGGTTATATTACGACTCGATTTGATCCAAAAGGGCGTAAGACAGTTTTTGATTTATTCCCGAATAGTATTTCTGGTCGTCTCCTATATGTCGGACGGTTGGACATAAATTCAGAAGGTTTGTTATTATTTACGAATAACGGAAATCTATCCAGAAAATTAGAATTGCCATCTTCAGAGTTATGTCGGACATATAAAGTTCGTTTTTTCGGAAAATTATCTTCTGAACAAATAGATCAAATGAAAAAGGGGCTTGTGATTCAAGGTGTGCGTTATGGCGGAATTAATATCGAGGTACAATCCGCAAAATTCAGCGCAAATACTTGGGCAATAGTGACGTTGAAAGAAGGGAAAAATCGAGAAATTCGAAGAGTTTTAGAGCATTTTGATTGTTCTGTAAACAGATTGATTCGTCTCAGCTATGGACCGATAAAACTGAATGATACAAAGCTCGGAAAGGTTGAAAAACTCTCTGATGATGAATTGCAAAAATTACTGAAATGCATAAGGTAGAAAATACATTGTGAGGTGGCTTATTAATTGTTGGAGTAAGGAAACAGATTTAGTAAAGGTTAAAGTAGAGATATCGAAAGATAGGTTATAGGAAACGCAGATTGAATCCATCGCGAAAGTCGCTAGAGTAATGCATAACAGACAAATAACTTCTATTCATTAACAGTCTCAATGATTATCTCAGATTCTGCTATTCAGATATATTAGAAATTGGATAATAATATGAACGCCAAATTATTTGAACAAAAAATTTGACATCAAGGGGGGCATGTTATACTAAAAGATAGTATTACATGGTGTAATACATTTTTGTAACTATTTGAGTTAATAAGAGGAGGAGAAATATGAAAAAAATAGTTTCAAGTTTAATATTTGCGTTAGGCACAGCTTCGGTCTTCGAGATTGGGGCTATGAATGCACCAGCAGAGGAAATCGCAAGTGATGTCTTTGTTTCTCGACAAAATGTTGAGAGATTAATAGAGGCAACTCAAAAGAAAGCAAAAAACACAATGACTGATGAGCATGAGAGGGATTTGCGTTTTTATAGAGGATTGTTGGAATATCCGGGATTTTCAGGAATTATGATAACTCAAGAACGAGCTGATGAGTTATTATTAAAGTTATCAACTAAGAAATCTATAGCTGAAGCAATGAAAGTTGGATTGGCAAAAGTTTTAATATCAGATTATCAATCAAGAATACTGAAATCTGTGTTTGAGATAAAGTCTGTAAATCGCTTGGTAAGTCGAAACGAAATTGAGTTTGAGTTTTTAAATTTTTATTTTAACAAAATCAAAGCAACCAAGTGGGAAAATTTAGCCCCCATTATAGACGAATTAAATAACTTTTTATCGTGTATGTCTAGTGCAGACAAGTTCGCACAATTCCCAAGTTTTGTGGAGTTTTATAAATCACAGCAGTCAAAAAGAGAGCTGTTGTCCATTCCTGAAGTAGCGGGTATGATTCATAGTGGCACCTACATGTATAAAACAGGTACGTGGTTTGATATGCAGAATGAGATTCGCAATCTTATTGACAGAGTTTCAGAAACTAAAAATTTAAGTGCTGGATTATTATAAAAGTCTTTAAAATCACTTTCCTAATTTGAGGAAAGTGATTTGTTGCTGTAGTTAATTGATCAGAATGACTTCAGTTCTTTTAAGTGTGTAGAGAGTCATGTTAAATTCAATTTATTCCAAAGCATGATAAAGAAGGCATAAATTAAAAAGATGAGAGATTTATAGCATATCTACAAGCGATGCCATGCCGTTGTTTTATTATTCAAGAACAAATTTTTACGAAATACCTGCCCTTGTATAAATCTTTGTCGTAGTGTTGTCGGAATTTTCTATATGAAAGGAGCTTTAATCGTATAAGAAAGTTTCAAGAAGGCTTCCAAAAAGTAAGGGAACCCGAAGATAAGCTTTTGTTATATCTGGATTTGCAATTTGCATTTCACATAAGCATATCCTTCAAGGCCCCTGCCATAACATTTACGAAATCCGTTCTCTTATTCCGACCTTTGCAACAACGCTATTCAATAGCTTCGTTTCTTTTGAGTAAGATGAATAGCTTCGAGAGATTGTTAGTCATGGAAGAATTTCACGTTGATTTGTAAAGTTGCTTTTTTAGTTGCTGAGTCCCCCTCTTCTTCTGAATAGTAATAATGATCGTGCTTGGATGCGCTGAGAGGCAAAAAAGCTATTTTTTGATGGCTAATGGTTTTTATTCCCGTAATTCTTTTTTTGAATGGACTCACAATTTCCGTTGCAACATTGAGGGCCTCTTTTGCTGCTTCTTTGATTAATTCATTTCTCAGAGAGCTTTCGTCATCTATATGATATTTGCATTTTGCCGTTACGATTATGTTGTCAGAAGATAGGTTGTCTATTTGCGATACTATATTTTTGACGGCTGTTATATTTTTTGAATAAATAGTGATAGTGTCAGTTGAAGTAAGGTTTTTATCTCGAGAAACATTGTTAAGCCAATGTCTTTTTATTTCTCCTTGCGGAGAGTTAATAGTTGCTATGTCTATGTGATCAGTTTTGTCGCTTATTCCTTGTTCTTCTAAAAATTTCATCACTTTGTTTCTGTCGTTAACTCGTTTTTTATATAAATCTGATATATTTTCTCCCTTGTTGTCGATGATAATGTGCAGTGTTGCTGCGTTCATTTTTATAATTTTTTCAGCAGATCCAGTAACGTCTACGATGTTATCCTGTCTTAACGATTTTATGGAAGTTCCGATCCATGCAAATCCTGCAGCTATGATGATCAATCCTAATGATGCCAATATTTGTTTTTTATCCATAATACACTCCTTTCATTTTAATGGTTGAAAATTTTTTCTGAAACAAAAATCGAACAACGTTAAGGTTGTTCGATTATGTAAGCTAAAATTGAAGTTCTTGAATATTTTTATACTCCTCTAAAACATTAGGATTTGAAATGGAGTCTTTGTTAACGACATTTATTCCATGAATGACGTTTTTGACTGCAATTTCGCTTATTTTTCCGTTATTGGTTTTTGGAATTCCTGAAACCTGAATAATTTTGCTCGGCACATGACGAGGAGTTGCATTTTCACGAATTGTTTTTTTAATTTTTGCTCTTAATTCATCAGTTAGTGATAAATTATCCCGCATAACGACGAATAATACAATCCGCTCATCGTTATCCCATTTTTGCCCTACCGCACAGCTGTCTATAACTTCATTGACTTTTTGCACCTGAGAATAAATTTCAGCAGTTCCTATTCTTACCCCTGACGGGTTAAGTATAGCATCAGCTCTTCCGGAAATAAATACTCCATCATGTTCTGTTTTTTCTAGCCAATCGCCATGACACCAACAATTATCAAATTTTGAAAAATAAGCTTTGATTAAACGTTTATTTCCTTCATCATTCCAAAACTTGATAGGTTGAGAAGCAAAAGGCGTTACACATGTAAGTTCTCCTTGTTGGCCGACTGGCATTTCGTTTTGATTGTCGTCATATACTTTTACATTCATTCCCAATCCAAAGCCTTGCATTTCCCCTGAATACACTGAAGATATAGGATTCCCCATGCAAAATGAGGAGACGATATCTGTACCTCCTGAAAATGAATTTAAATGTAAATCTTTTTTGATGCTTTCGTATACGAAATCGCAAACTTCAGCGCAAAGTGGTGATCCGGTGGATCCGATTGTTCTCAAGGCAGAGAGTTTGTGTGATTTTATTGGTTTGATATCTGATTTTAAGATTGTATCAAGGTATTTGGCAGATGTTCCGAAGAAAGTCATTTCGCATTCATCTGCAATATCAAACAAAATATCTGCTTTTGGATACAGTGGATTTCCTTCATATTGTATGATTGTTGCGCTTTGAGATAACACTGAAGTTATCCAATTCCACATCATCCAACTGCAGGTCGTAAAGTAAAAAACTTTATCATCTTTTTTGATGTCGCAGTGAATTAGCTGCTCTTTCTTGTGTTGTAGTAATGTGCCTCCCGCCCCATGAACTATACATTTTGGAATACCTGTAGTTCCTGATGTAAACAAGATATAAATTGGGTGATCGAACGGATATCTTTTGAACTCTAGTGTTGGAACATCTCCTTTGGTTAAGAATTCATCAAATGGTATTGTCGGAATTTTGCAATTGGCAGGAGGTTTTGCGTTAATTAGAGGAATAGTAATGACTTTTTGAATGCTATCGATTTGAGACACTACTTCTTTGATTTTTTCTGAATTATCAAAAGCTTTACCCTTGTAATAATATCCATCAACAGCAAAAAGAATTTTTGGTTTAACTTGAGAAAATCGATCTAAAGCTCCAGGCACTCCAAAATCAGGAGAACAAGATGACCAAACTGCTCCAATACTGATTGTTGCTAGTGCTGCCATTGTTGTTTCAGGCATATTTGCCACATATCCACTAACAATATCTCCTTCTTGAATTCCTGCTTTTTTCAATGCATCAGCTAATCGTGCTACCGTTTCATATAATTGTTTCCAGGTATATGTTTTTTTAATTTTATCTTCGCAGTAGAAGATAATAGCAGGGGAATCATCTTTTCTTTGTAAAAAATTTTCCGCAAAATTTAACTTAGCGTCAGGGAAATACTTATGCTCCCAAAATTTTTCAGCTCCATTAGATAATTTAGATCCTTTATCTCCGATTATTTCTCCGAAATCCCAAATTGCATTCCAAAATTCTTGAGGATGAGTGACTGACCATTTCCAAAGGTCATGAAAGCTTTTCCCATCATAATCATACATTTTTTTTACCAGTCGAATAAACTGAGAAGCATTGCTGTTTGCAATTCGATCTTCGGTAGGGCTCCATAATAATTTATGTGACATTTCAATTTCCTTTCGTATTTGTTCTATTTTATATATCAAGTCTTAATAAGTTATTAATTTTGGCAAAATTATAAAATTTTAATTTATCTCTCTTTTTTGAAGTGAAATTTTGGTGTAGACTCTAGACAGTCGCTGGTGCTGGGTGGTTTTTGTATCTGATTGTCTTGCTGTAAGTAATGTTGTGGTATCTGTGTTTAGATAGCTCAGCGACTTTTATTTTTGGAGAAAATTATGGTAGCTGATGTTTCTGAGATAGTTCCGTATAATTTCGCGTTGATTGAAAATAAATGGAAAAAATTTTGGCTAGAAAATCAGTCTTTTAAATCATATCGAAATTCTCAAAAGCCGAAGTGTTATATTTTGGAAATGTTTATGTATCCTTCGGGAAAGGTGCATATCGGGCATGTCAGAAATTATACTATTGGGGATGTGATAGCTCGTTATAAAATGGCTCAGGGATTCAATGTGTTGCATCCAGTAGGCTGGGATGCTTTTGGCTTGCCTGCAGAAAACGCAGCATTGAAACAAAATTCTCATCCTAAAGAGTGGACTTATAAAAATATTGAAATCATGAAAAAGCAGATACAATCATTGGGTATTTCATATGATTGGAGTCGCGAAATCGCTACGTGTGATGAAAAATATTACGCGTTTCAGCAAAAGCTTTTTTTAGCCTTATACGAGAAAGGATTGATATATCGCAAGGAGGCTGAAGTTAATTGGGATCCTGTAGATCAGTGTGTTTTAGCGAATGAGCAAGTTATTGAGGGTCGAGGTTGGCGCACAGGAGCTCCAGTTGAGAAAAAGATGCTTACACAGTGGTTTTTTAAAATTACAGCTTATGCGGATGAGTTGTTGAACGATATTGAAGATAAACTCGGAGAGTGGCCGGATAATGTTAAATTGATGCAAAAAAATTGGATTGGACGGTCTGAAGGCTGTATTGTCAATTTTAACTGTAGCAATGGTGACGTTATAGAAGTTTTTTCAACGAGGCCCGAGACCATATTTGGGGCAACATATTTAGCTATTGCGGGCGATCATCCATTGGCAAAGAAAATCGCAAGTAGAGATAGTAAGATTCAGGCTTTTGTCGACGAACTTAAAAAGGGGGCTGTTACGCAGCAAGCGATTGATACTCAAGAAAAAGTGGGATTGGATACAGGATTGACGGTCGATCATCCGTTTATTGATGGTAAGAAGCTGCCTGTTTACATCGCTAATTTCGTTTTGATGGGATACGGAACGGGCGCGATTTTTGCGAATCCGGCGCATGATGAACGCGATTATGAGTTTGCAGTCAAATATAATCTTCCAATAGACCAAGTTATACGACCAGTAGTTGGTCAGAATGTTGTATTACCTTATGTTGATGATGGCGTCTTGATTAATTCAGACTTTTTATCTGGATTATCGATAAAAGAAGCGCGGACAAAAATCATTGACGAGGTTGAAAATAGAGGTTTGGGGAAGAGAAAGGTTTTTTTTAAACTTCGAGATTGGTGCGCATCGCGACAACGTTATTGGGGGTGTCCGATTCCGATCGTTCATTGTCCGAGGTGTGGTGTTGTACCTTTGACTGATGACGATTTGCCTGTTGTTCTTCCTTCTGATGTCGTATTTACAGGATCTGGTAATCCTTTGGATTTACATCCAACTTGGAAATATACGAAATGTCCTTGTTGTGGTGGAAATGCTGTTCGCGAAACTGATACTTTGGATACGTTTGTGGATTCATCTTGGTATTTTTTGCAATTTTGTTCAGAAGAGAATTCTGAAAGCTTGCTAGATAAGAAGAGTGTTTCTGAATGGATGCCCGTTGACCAATATATTGGCGGCATTGAGCATGCTGTTTTACATTTGTTGTATGCGAGGTTTTTTGTCAAAGCGCTTTCCGATTGTGATCTGATAAATGTACGAGAGCCATTTAAAAGCTTATTTACACAGGGCATGGTGTGTAGTGTTACTTATCGAAAAGAAAATGGAGATTGGCTTTTCCCAAGTGAAGTGCAACAAAGAGATGATGGCAGTTATGAAGTTGTTGCGACTGGTGAAAATGTAATCGTCGGTCGATTGGAAAAAATGAGTAAATCTAAAAAGAATGTAGTTGATCCTGATGTTATTGTAACAACATATGGGGCTGATGCAGCGAGGTTATTTGTAATTTCAGATACTCCTCCGGAGAGAGATTTTCCATGGTCGGATGAAGGATTGGAAGGAAGTTGGCGTTTTATTAATCGCGTCTGGAGAATGTTTGTGTATTTGCAGTCATGCGGTATCAACGCCAGTGAAATGCGAGATATTGACATTGAATCACTTCCGCCACATTTGAAAAAGCTGTATATGGATTTTCATAAAACCATCAAGGATATTACAGCATCGCTAGAAAATCGCGCGTTAAATAAGGTTGTTGCGTTAATTCGTGAAGTTGTAAATGCTATTTACGCTTCCATGGATCAAGCTGTGCAGCATGTTAGTTTATTCTCAGTGATAATACGTGATTTTATAAAGCTATTTGCTCCTATTGCTCCTCATATCAGTCAAGAAGTCTGGCAGATGCTGGGATTTTTAGGGCAAGTCCATAATAGTTGCTGGCCTGTTTATCGTGAGGAATTTTTAGTGGTTAATGTCATCAATCTTCCTGTTCAAGTAAATGGAAAATTAAGGGGAACCCTAAGTATTGATTCTCAGGTATCGGAAGACGAAATTTTTGAGAAAGCTTTTGAAATTCCTAATGTAAGAAACATTATCGAGAATAAGATTATTAGGAAAAAAATCTATGTTAAAGGTAAAATCGTTAATTTCGTTGTGTAAGATTTTCGCGAGTCTTTTATGTGTAAGTTGTTCTATGCATCCGTTGTACAGCGGATCGTATTGCAGATCGTCAAGTGGCAGTATTTCTGTTAATACGATTCCAGGTCGGGCAGGACAGAGACTTTATGGGTTTTTAGAAGATTATATCAGAGATATTCGGCCCGCTGATAAAACTTATCGCTTGAATGTAAATTTGAGTATTCAAACGGTTCCTTATGCTTTGGCGGATGATGGAAATGCTCAACGTCTGAAGGTAATTTTTACGGCAGATACGATATTAAAGGATTATTTTGGGACGGTGATTTTTCACGCGCCGATAAGAACGACCGGTTCGAGAAATATTGTGAGTTCTCAAGGAGATGTTTTGTTGAATATTTATGAAATGAATGATAGCAATGAATTGAGAGATCTTGCATTTAAAATTGTTGAACAAATAAAAATTTCAATAAATCATGAAGGTAGAATTTAAGGATATTTTTCAAATCAAATCAGGCGATAGATTTTTTTTGTATGGAAATTACAAAAAATCTTTTGAGTTGTTTTGTAACTATATTAATGAGATATCGTTAATCCAAAAATTGCATTTACAGATGATACATTGCTCCGTTTCGGAATATTTAAAAATGCAACGAGATCAAGATGATTTATTTGACAACGACATTAAATGTTTTTGTATGAGAAATGTTGAAGATAAGCATCTCGAGCTTGTTTTGGGTTTAAATCACTCGAATAATATTTTTATTCTGGAGAGCGGAGACTATTTTAAGTCTAAAAAAATTACATCAGAGTTACAAAAAGACCAAAAATTTTATGCTATAGCATCATTTAATAATGACATAACGTTGATGTCGATTTGTAAAATGTTACTGCCGCAACAATCTCAACAGATCCATAATGAAATTATAAAAATAATTAAAGTAACAGATGAAGGTTTGGTTTCTTTGTTCAGAAAAATTTCATTGCTTTTAGATGAGAATGCTTTTCAAAATTTGAAAAATTATATTACTTATAAACGATCTTTTATTGATGAATTAGAACTTATTCCTTTGGTACGATATGCATTGCAAGCCGCCATTAAAGAAGAAGTTTTTCATCAAGATCAAAGTTATACAAAAATGAATCTGAAGAACAAAATCCATTTTTTAATGAATGTAGAGAGACGGCAAAAACGCATGTATATGCTAAATAGAAATTATGTACTGCATGAGTTGCAATATAATAAATGATCTACTTTTTGAATTTAGCGATATTTTTTTTGTGTTCCTCAAACGTTTTCGCAAATGCGGGCTTTGACATTGTCTTCATGTCGTAATACATAAACAGTGCTCCGGTGATTTTTGGTTGAAGCGTAGCCATAATTGCCGCTTTCCCCGGATTAGAAATGGGAGCAGGTGGAAGATTAGTATGTAAATAAGTATTATAAGGATCATCATATTGTAAATCTTTAAATGATAATTTGTTATGACCTTTTCTCAAGCCTTTGTATATGGCATAAAATACCGTCGGGCATGATTGTAACTTCATTTTTTTTGATAAACGTAACAAATACATTCCTGCAATTTCAGGTAACTGAATCCCTGGGGATTCCAGTTCTACAATAGATGCTAAAATGAGTACTTCATTCGGCGTTTTTAAAAAACACTCTTTGGATTTTTTCTGCCAAGCATTTTTTATAAAACGTTGCATAGCTGATTGAGCTTTTTTTATGATTTCTTGACGAGTCGTTGGATAGTTGAAATGATAAGTGGCCGGCAATAGGGAGCCTTCTTTAGGAATTTCAGTTATTGAGCCTTGTAAGTGTTTGTTTTTATTCAGCTTTTCAATTGTAGAGGCAACTGTCATGCCTTCACTTATACAGAATTTGTGAATAACTCGTTTTCCCGATGAGATAATGCAAATCGCCCTCCATAGAGAAACATTTTCCGGTAAATGATATTCACCGAATTTTAAACAATGTCCTGCCATTTTTGCAATTTTGATAATGAGCTTACCGATAAACAGATTTGGAGAGATACCTCGACTTACAAATATCTCCGCAGAATCATTTGAGTCATTCGGATGCTGTATTACAATATCTGATGCTTCATCAAAATGTGAAGGCCGCAGTGATACATACACAATAGAAAAGGTGATAAAAATCGATACGATGCTTCCTATAATGACTGTCCAAATACCTAAATTATGATATTTCGACATCTAAAATCAGAATTTCTTGAAAACCAAACTCGCGTTAGTACCGCCAAATCCGAAAGAATTCGAAAGCGCATACTCAATTCTCTTCTGTTTTGGCTGCAAAGGCACAAGATCAAGAAATGTTTCTTCAGATTCATGTAAATTTAATGTAGCTGGGGCTACCTGATCTCTTATTGCCAACAACGTAAAGATCGCTTCAACTGCACCAGCAGCGCCTAATAGATGTCCTATAGATGATTTAGTTGAAGACATAAACGCTTTGCTGTTAGATCCTAAAATTTGTTCAACAGCTCTCAATTCACCGACATCTCCGGCAGGAGTAGATGTTCCGTGAGCATTGATATAATCAATTTGCTCAGGGTTGATTTTAGCGGAAATTAGAGCATTTTTCATCGCTCGGCACGCTCCATTACCATCGGGACACGGCGCCGTTATGTGATAAGCATCTCCGGACATGCCATACCCGACAACTTCACCATAAATCTTTGCGCCTCTTTTTTGGGCATGCTCCAACTCTTCCAGAATAATCAAACCTGATCCTTCCGCAATAACGAAACCATCGCGATCTTTGTCCCAAGGTCTTGAGGCTTCTTCCGGGGTATCATTCTTGTGAGTCGACAATGCTCTGGCTGCTGCGAAACCCGCAACTCCTAATCGACATACAGCAGCCTCCGTTCCTCCTGCTATCATTATATCCGCTTCGCCTGTTTTGATGAGGCGTGCAGCATCAGCGATTGCGTGAGTGCCTGAAGCACACGCTGTAACTACAGCATGATTTGGTCCTTTAAGCCCATACCTAATAGAAACATGTCCGGATGCAAGATTAATCAGCGATGATGGAATGAAGAATGGAGAAACTCGTCTAGCTCCTTGCTCGTTCAATTTTATAGAAGTACTATGAATAGCAGAAAGTCCGCCAATACCTGAACCAATTATCACTCCGAATCTTTCTTTGTCTTCATCGGACAAACTTGAATCGAAACCCGCATCATGCATCGCTTCGGTTGCTGCAGCAATAGCATAAATGATAAATTTATCAAGCCTACTTAAGTCTTTTGAAGACACATAATTCAACGGATCGAAAAGAGTAGAGGACGTCTGTAAAACATCAAATGATGGTACCTGACCTGCGATTTGGGAGGAAAGATCGCTTACGTCGAACGACACAATCTTTTTTATTCCTGATTCGCAATCTAAGATGCGTGACCAAGACTCAGTGACGGACGTACCAAGCGGTGAAATCATTCCAACGCCAGTAACAACTACTCTTTTCATAACTAAAACTCTCAGCTATTTAATTTTATTCTCAACAAAAGAAATGGCATCTTTTACAGATACAATATTTTGCCCTTCTTCGTTAGAAATCTCGATACCAAATTCTTCCTCTAAAGCCATAACGAGCTCAACAGTATCTAAACTATCAGCTCCTAAATCATCGATAAAACGGGCCTCATCAACGACCTTTGATGAATCTACATCCAACTTTTCAGCAATAATTTCTTTTACTTTACCAGCAATATTCTCGCTCATTACAGTTTCCCTTATTTAAAAAAGCGACAACAAGATATCATAAAATGCGATGAATTAAAATAGGATCGAAAAATCCTCAGAGGATCGAAAAAAATACTCAAAATTTTTTGATGATTTTTTCAAAATTTAACCTTGCTTTTACATCTGCGACATATCATGCCACTGATGTAAGGAGAAAGTTATTGGTAGTTTGGGTTTCATTTATACTGTTACTAATTGTTGTAAGCATCAATGATTTTTTGTTTTTTCGCATAGAAAATGAGTATGTATTAATGATGATATCCCTCTATGGCCTGTCTTACTTATTCGGTGTTTCAGGTAATAACTTTTACGAGGCATTTAAGATATCAATTGCGGTATTCTCTATCTCTTTTGTAATGAATCAGTTTAATCTTATCGGGGGAGGCGACGTTAAGTTTCTATTTCCCTTGATTTTATTCGCTGAAAATCATTGGTTTGAATTTATATGGGGGACAGCGATAGGTGGAATCATTTTGGCCATTGCTTATATATGTTTTCGCAAGGAAATATTCTCTTTACGCATGAGAATAATCAAATGTTTGTTTGATATTAAAAAGAAAAAGTCTCGAGTATTAAGACTTATTTTACTTTCGTTGTTTAGAATAAAGAAATCATCAGCAATGTCAGAAAAATGTGACATTGATCCTTGGAAACAGGAGATTCCGTACGGAGTAGCCTTATCGTGCGGAGGGATGTTGGTAGTACTTGATGTAATGAGTAGGTGATGATATGGGTAAAAAAAGAGAAATTCTGCCAATAATTACGGCATCAGTGATTGCTTTGGTTGTAACAGGAATCGTTAGATGGCTTCTACCGGGCGGAACGGTTATTAAGCAACAGCCTATAAAAAAAGAATTATCGTTGCCTGATATTCCATTAATGGTAAAAGAAGGAAAGAAGAAGGTTATAGAGATTCAGGTGCTGGTTACTAAAAATTCGATAAAAAAAGATGAAAAGATAACAACTGCTAAACTAGAATGGAAAAATTGGCCTGCAGATGCTTTGCAGAGTTACTTTATAGCAAAAGACAGCAAAGGATCTCCTTTAAACAACGGGGCTGATTATAGTAATGCTCAAAAAATGTGGGCTAAAAATGATATTCCCGCAGGTATTCCTCTTGTTATGGATATGTTAAGTGGAGTAGATCCTCAGGACATTGTTCGGAAACAACAGCAACAAAAAGCGAAAGAGGAAGAGAAGTTACGTCAAAAAAAATTAGAAGAAGAAAAGAAGAAAGCTAATGAGAGTGGAATTAAAGCGGGATATAGGGCGGTAACTTTCGCAATTGATCAAAAAGCGCCAGTTTCAATTTCCATGGTCAAACCGGGACAATTGATAGATGTCATTATTGAGGAAACAGTTGGGGCTAAAACAAAAACCCATACTTATACAGCATTGAAAATCATCGCAATAGATGGAAAGACGTATAAGGATTTTGAAAAAGAGAACAAAGATAAATCGAGTAATGCGTTCTCCGGGTTATCATTACAGAATTTCGTGAATCCGAAAAATATTACCTTGGAAATACAAACAAATATGGTTCACACTATGTTGAAGCAAGCCGGTAACAAAGGGATATTGTTATCTCTAAGAAATCAAGACGAGAGAGAGCATAGTGTAGATGATACAGATGTGGAAACGGAAGATCATTCTGTGCAGAATATTATCTTGCGTCAAATTGCGGATATGAGCAGATCAACTGCTGCAGATGAGTTAATGAACACTAAGAGAAAAAAAATGGAAGAAGATCAAAATATTTCCATATTGTTGAGAAATTTGCATGAATCGGCTAATAGAGGAACATCTATTTTGCAACAGTCTCAAACATTGAGAGAAGAACAAGAAAAAGAAGGTTCTGCAAGCAAATCATCAGTTAACGGTGGTAAATACGAAATCATCAGTGGGCGTGTTATCGAGACTCCTGAGTCAAAAAAACAAAATTCCAGAAATGTTGTCCGAATATACCGAAAATTAATATCTAACGAAGTAGAATTTGATAAGTCAGGGAATAGGAAGGAATCTCGTCAAGAAACGTCGCAAGGCAGGTAGATGTGAGTTAAGTTGATGAGCGTTAAAGTCTTTGTGTAGGAGAGGTGTTATGAGAAAAAGTTTGAGCGCAATATGTATCGCATTGTTGGTTTATCCTTTGTACGGAGAAATTGAAGTTGTGAAGGATGGCGCGGAAAATGATGTATCAGTGGAGCGAGCTGACAGTAGTTCTTCTATGGGAATAATGAAACCTGGTTTTATAAAAAGTCTGCAAGAAAAAAAAGAGCAAGAATTAAAAATTGAAAAAATGCAGGCAAGAAGGGCCATAAAAGAAATAGAAATGAATTCGGTAAATTTTTTGAAATTTAAAGAACAATTAGGAGAAATATTTATTTCTAACTCGGACGTAGCAGATGTCGATATGTTAAATGACAGATCTCTTTATTTGAGCGGGAAAGCCCCTGGAATAACATCATTAGTTATAATGAGCAAAGAAGGAAAAACTGTTGCTAATTATCAAGTTAGAGTTACTTATCAGATTGATGAAATTAAAAAAGCGATAGCCAAAATTTTTCCAGCGGTGGATGTTAACATCAGTTCAATTGAAGATAACGTAATGTTGCAGGGAAAAGTTCCGTCACCAGAGGCAGCTTCAGATATTAAGGATATCGTGTCAAAGTTTATAAAACCCGAAAAGATTATAAATAAAATGACGATTGAAACATCTACACAAGTAATGTTAAAGGTCAAAGTTGCTGAAGTCAGCAGAGATCTAACGAAGTCTTTGGGATTGAGCTGGCGAACTTTAACTGCTAACAATGGAGTTGGTTCAGGTTCCGAAGGAGCTCGCGCTTTTATGGGATTTAGCCACGGTAATGTTGGAGATCTGAGTAAAACAATAGAATCTTTAGACGATGTCCGAGACAATATGCTAAATATCACCGGAGGAAGTCGTTGGGTTATGGCTGCAGGTGTAAATAATTTAGCAGCCTTCATAGATGCTCTGGCATCGGAATCTTACGCTTATGTTTTAGCAGAACCGAATTTGGTGGCTCTTTCTGGAAAATCCGCAACCTTCAAGTCCGGTGGAGAGTACGGATATACGGTAAAACAATCTACATCTTCCGATGCAAATACCACTGAATTTAAAGACTGGGGAACTTCTGTAACATTTACTCCCGTCGTCATGTCAGAAGACAGAATAAGTATTACCGTAAAAGCAGAGGTTAGTACAATTAAATCAAAAGATGACGCAACGACTCCTTCATTGGAAACAAAAAATGTAGAAACAGTTGTAGAGCTAGGTAGTGGTCAAAGTTTAGCATTGGCTGGATTATTGCAAACAACTAAGTCCTCGACTTCTAGTGAAAGCCCGCTTTTGTCCAAAATTCCATGGGTAGGTGCACTTTTCAGAAATTCCACGATAGCAAAAACTGAAAAAGAATTAGTGATAATCGTGACGCCTTACATTGTTAAACCTGCATCAAAATTGAAGGCTCCGACGGACTTTGCGCCGAAAATGGTATCACCGCTATATTCTATATTGCAGCGAAAGTTTCATCAGGTATTTAAAAAAGCGAACAATGGTTTTTCACTGAAATAAGGGAGTTGAAGTATGAGATATATAATTGCAAGCGCACTTGGATGTGTGATTCTTTCTGGGTGTGAAAATGGGAAAATAGTGCAAAATGAACAAGATACATTGCCCGAAGTACTCGCATCAGAAACACAACACCATCATACGTTTGAATTTAATACCGAAGTTGGCATTACGGATGAACTTATGAATAATATTATCTCTGAGATGAAAACAGAAAGAGGAAAAGGCATAGAAAACGTAAGCTTTATAATTGTTGCCAAGCAGCCACTACATCCCTTGAAACAGGATGAAATATCAAAAAAAATATCGAATGCATTGATGCATGCAGGCTTTATGGAGAGCAGAATAATAAATACAGGGTCATGTTTTTACTCGGATGCTTCTGAACATATCAGAATAGATGCGTTGAGTTATCAAAGCACATCATTAGGGTCAGGAGAGTGGACATCTTCAATTGGAGATTGTGATGAAGGAAAAGATCTTCCGCAAAAAGGATACAGTGATAAATACAATTTGACTCAAATGGTCGCCAATAAAGCTGATTTGGTTTCTCCGAGAAATTACAGGGGCCAGCAAACGGAAAGAGCTATTGCTGCTTTAACATCGACTGCCGGAGGGAGTTCAACAGCTTCATCCGAATCTAGTAACGGTAAATAATAAGAGGGGAGGCAAATCATGGCTAAGAGTGGAACGTCATCACTACCTCATAACTTAATGGCATTTGTCAATGATGCTGTTTCTGAACAAATTGTTTGGAATGTCATCAAAGAGACGAATATGGCTTATGCCGAAGCTTGCGTAGGAACGCTAACTGATGCATTTTCTTTTTTGAAGGCTGAGCGTAGCCCAAAGATATTAATTGTTGATATATCGGATGCAGAACTTCCGTTAGGCGATATTGCAAAAATCAAAGATTTGAGTACGCCGAACATGGCTATCATTGCAGTAGGTTCACGCAATGAAGTTGGATTGTTTAGAGATTTAAAATCTATGGGAGTGATAGACTATATTGTTAAACCTTTAAATACAACTTTGCTGCGAACAGCGGTAGAAATTGCTAATGGAACATTAAAGGAAGAAATATCTAAGACAGGAAAATTAATTCATGTAGTCAGCACGGTTGGCGGAGCAGGATCTACTACGATCGCTGCAAACGTAGGTTGGATATTAGCAAATCACCACTACAAGAGAACCCTGGTGATGGATTTGGATTTTTTGTATGGGACAACCAACTTATTACTTGATATCAAGGCGGAAAATGCATATCTCGATATTTTAGAGTCACCTGACAAAATAGATGATTATTTCGCAGAAACTATCATGAGAAAATGTCAACAGCGTTTGTATTATTTAGGAGGGTTATGCGATTTAGTAAGGGGAGTTCAGGTTGATGAAGGAGCCTTTGAGGCCCTCATGACTCTATTAAAAACACAGTTCAATTATGTATTAGTTGATGCGCAGAGACATGTTGATACCATTAATCGTACATCCATGAGAAAGGCAGATGCGTTTATGTTATTGGTTGAAATGACCATGGCTTCAGCTCAAAACACAGCTAGAATGTTGGAATATATATCTGTGGAGTATCCTAATAAAAAGATTTCGATCATTTCTAACAAAAATGGATTGTCCAGTGCTGGAGCGCTGGCAAAAGAGTCATTCGAAGACGTTATCGGAAGGAAAATAGACTATACATTACCACTGGATGAGACAATTACGTTAGCTGCTGCTAATGTAGGGCAGCCTGTAGCATCTTCTGATGGTCCTCTAACGGAAGTTTTAAATGAAATTGCAGATGAGGTTTTAGGCAAAAATGATAATCAGGCAATTGTTAATGCTCTGGAACAAAAAGAAGGATTTACCTTTAAAAAACTGCAAAAACAAGTAATGAATATTGTTTTAAATTTGATACGTAAATGAAATAAAATGGAGAAAATGCCATGGCCGCAGAGCAGGAAATAAAATCAGAGCTAGATGAATCTCCTTTATTGACTGTGTTTAGGAAAGAAGCTCATGATACGATGTTAAACCGTATCAATTTGGCATCTGCTTTTAAATTAAGTCCAGAAGAGCTCCGTGTTGAAATTGAAAATTTCGTTTTTGATTTTGCTCAGGAACGTCGAGCTCAAATTACAAAAAGGGAACAGGTTTCTATTGCTCGAGAGTTAGTTGACGACATGATAGGTCTCGGCCCTCTGGAAATTTTGTTAAATGATGACGCTATTTCCGATATCGTGGTTAACGGTCCTCATCAAATATATGTTGAAAAAAAAGGAACCATGCAACTGACTTCTGTAAAATTTCGCGATGATGCGCATTTACTTCAAATTGCTCAAAGAATTGCGCATAGGGTAGGGCGTCGTGTCGATACTTCAAGTCCGTTATGTGATGCCAGACTTCCTGATGGTAGCCGTGTTAACATTGTCGTGCCGCCTATTGCGTTAGATGGCGCATCTATTTCTATTCGTAAATTTTCGAAAAAAGCGTTGGATTTACATAAATTAGCAGATCACGGCAGTTTAACTGAGGAAATGGTGGGGGTTTTACAGATAGCGGCGACTTGTGGACTTAATATCATTGTTTCGGGTGGTACAGGTTCGGGAAAAACAACATTATTGAATGCTTTATCGCAAATGATTCCCGCAACAGAACGTATTGTAACATGTGAAGATGCTGCGGAGTTGAAACTGCAACAGCCTCATGTTGTGCGCTTGGAAAGCAGACCGCCAAACATTGAAGGTAAAGGTGAAATTACAATTCGTGATCTTGTCAAAAACGCATTGCGTATGAGGCCCGATCGAATTGTTATTGGAGAAGTTCGAGGCGAAGAATGTATAGATATGTTACAGGCAATGAACACAGGGCATGACGGTTCTATGTCTACGGTTCACGCAAATAGAGCGCGTGAAACGTTTATTCGTCTGGAAAACATGGTTGCTATGTCAGGATTTGATTTGCCTAGCGAGATAGTGAGAGCGCAAATTGCTGGTGCTATAAATATGGTAGTACAAACGGAGAGATTGCATGATGGAAGTAGAAAGGTAACGGAAATCGTAGAGGTGACAGGCGTCAATGAACGAGGAGATATCCAATATAATCATTTGTTCAAATTTATTCCTTTGGGAGAAACAGAAGATCACAAAGTCATAGGTCGATTTGATGCTCAAATAGACCAGCCTTCATTTTTGGATAAGGCAATTGTTTACGGGTTGGACAAAAAATTGCTGAGCTTAATGAGATCAGCAATTGATAAGAGCGGGAGAGATAAAGGTAGTGATGAGTACAGTTATTGACAGTTTATTTTTTTTCATATGTGCATTCATACTATCGTATGGAATTTATGTGTACATGTACAATCGATCCATTGAAGAAGAAGGTAAAGAAAGTGATGCTCAGCGCCTGAAAAGGCGATTGAATATGTTGTCCAAGCAGCAAGATGAGCTTCTTGAAAATGCCGGGAAAGTGGCTTCTACATTTACCAAAATTACAAAGCAAGAATTAGATAATTCAACCGGTAACGCAAATAGTTTGGTTGAGCGAATCTTGATTATCATGAAAAAAGCTGGACTAAGTGATATACCTATGAGTAATTTTGTTATTTACTGTTCTATAGGAGGAATGATTTTTAGTTTCATCATTTTATATTTTGATTTTTTAAATGCTTTAACAGGGATTCCTATAGGTATGGTGGTCGGCGCATATTTGGTTTATTCATTTTTGAAGAATATGGCGGACAAACGAAAAATGGCATTTTTACAACAATTTCCAGATGCAATTGATATGATGATTCGAGGTGTTAAAGCAGGTCTGAATATTGGCCGAATTATGAAATTAATCAGCATAGAATCAAAAGATCCCATTGCTTCTGAATTTAAAATTATCAGTCAGAAATTTGAGCTGGGAGTTCTTCCAGAAAAAGTTTTAGCTGAAGCGGCAGATAGGATAGATATCGAAGAATTCCGTTTTTTGGTTGTAGCTCTCATTTTGCAAATGGAAAACGGTGGAGTGTTGGGTGATATTTTGGCGAATTTGGCTGGAATTGTTCGAAAAAGGCTTGAGCTGGGATTGAAAATAAGAGCAATGTCATCGGAAGCAAGAATGTCGGCTATTGTTCTTAGTGCTCTTCCTTTCGCTTTTGCCGGAATTATGGCTATCATTAATCCGGATCATCTCAAAGAATTTGTGAAGCCGGGACATGGGCAAAGTCTTTTAAAAATAGGAATAACTTTGTTTTCCATAGGAACATTCATGATGGTTAAGGCAACAAAAATTAAGGTGTAATCATGCGGGAAATTTTGCTGGATATTTTTACGGCGTTTATAACATTTGTTGTATATCTTTGGATTAAACCACATGCGGATATCTGGATAAACAAATTGTTAAGTTCATTAAGAGTTGTGGCCAGAATGAAAAAAACGGGCGTGCAAGCCTCTGCGGTAGATGCAAATTTCAATGAAGAGGATGAGAATATAGGCTTATCTAAAAAAGGGCCGATGTTTGGAAACAATGCTCTTTTTAACCTTATCGGAGAGCGATATCCTGAGTTTATTGATGATATGAAAGCATTATTAATTAGGGCAGGAATGCGACAAGATTCTGACTTGGAAAAATTTATGACATCTAAAGCAACCTCGTGTTGTGCTTTAGTGATGATATTGTTTTTGGTTCTTGGAACTAACGATTTTGATATTCCGATATATGCGGTCATTGCTATTTCTTTGCTTGGAGGGGTTTATGGTGGAAACAAATTATCAGACATGAACATGGAAATGCTTGCAGCACAGCGAAAAGAGGCAATAGAAGGGGGCGTTCCTGATTTGATCGATTTACTGGTTATTTGTACAGAATCGGGTTTGGATTTAAATAATTCTATTCGAAGAATTGCCAGAGAAATGAGGGCATCTAATCCGATATTGGCAGAGGAACTTAGCTTGACGTCAATTGAACTTGAAATGATTCCGGATCATCATGTTGTATTTTCTAATCTTGAGCAAAGGACAGATTGTTTGGAAATAAGAACAATTGCTTCAACTTTAAGTCAAGCTATAGATTATGGTTCATCACTATCTGCATCCTTGAAAGAATTAGCTACGGAAGCTCGTCAAAAAAAGATGCTGCTAGTAGAAGAAAAAGCGGCGAAAGCTCCAACGTTGTTGACATTGCCTATGATGTTTTTCATCATGCCATGCTTGTTTATAGTTATGCTGGGACCGGTTATAATCCAAATGATCGCTTCATTTAATAAATAGCTGTTTAGGCTAATTTTGAATAACTCTTATAGCTGTAAACGGTGTTTCTTTAAAATACTTGTTTATCAATGAAATTATCGTTAGCGATTCATGTTGCAACTCTATCGCGCAACCTTGTTTTATCTTGAGAATTAAGATTTTACCTGCACTCACTTCAACAATTTTATAAGGCTCGGAGATTAATGCCAACTGTTTTCCCACAATTTCTTCCCATTTCAGAAAAACATCGGCTAAAGAGTGATTTCTTTGGGAGTTGGATATTATATGTTCTGCGATATTTCCTAATGATTGCATCATCACTACATTAATTTAAATTTCAACTTCTCTTTTTTTAATGTATCTAACACTCCGGAAAGAGGTGATACAACCAGGCAACCAGCTGCTTGCTTCCAAACGGGAATATCTGTCATTGAATTTCCTGCATATATAAAGCCATGCCTACCGAATTCATCAACTAATCGTTTGGCCTTTTTTTCAGCAATAAGGTTTATAGATTCGGAACTTGCAAATACCTTATCGAATATTCCAAGATAATCGGCAATACATCGCGCATATTTGTGATTCGCTCCTGTGGATAGAATCAACTTTTTTCCACGTTGCTTTTCACTTATAACATAACTCAAAAATTTTTCATTGTAACGAAGTGTTGCCGGATCCAAATCCGCAATGGCGGCTATTTCGTGCTTAATCCTTGCCACATTTCCTAAAGAGCTTAGTGCAATTCGAAGTAATTTGCAAACATTCCCTTTCTTTAGCAAGCACCGAAAGGCTAACCGAGATACATCATCAAAAATAAGCGTACCATCTAAATCTACACACAAAGGCAAAGACGATGTCATTTTTTGGAAACGCTCACCATTGCCGGTCTCAGTAATCTGTCATTATAACTATATCCTGTTTGCATTACTTCCATAACAGATCCTGCAGGATGCTCGTTACTCTCGACTTCGCACATTGCTTGATGATATTCATGATTAAACGAGTCACCTTTCGTCACCTCAATTTTTGATATGCCATACTTTTTAAATACAGTAATCAATTCTTTTTCGCATAGGCTTATGCCATCCAAATACGCTTTCAGATTAGGATCATTTTCAATGGATACGTTTAATCTTTCAATGTTAGCGTTGATTCTTTCAAAATTATCCAAGACAGCTAGTAAATCTTTTGCAAAATTCTTATTCGCGTACTTAACTGCATCAAGTTTTTCTTTTTCCAGCCTTTTTCTCAGATTTTCTTCTTCTGCAGTTTTTCTTAACAAAGAATCCTTTAAAGTTGCAATCTGCTCCATCAAGTTAAGAGTGTCTTCGTCACATTCTTGTTTTTCAAGATCATCCTGTTGAGTATTGTTTGTATCAACCTTGGTTTCTCCATTTTTATTTGAATTATCGTTTTGAAATTCACAGTTTTCTTGTTCAGACATAACATACCCCCTCGACTAACAATCGCTTGATTGTAAATTACATTATGGAATATTTCAATTACTTATCTGCATCGTTCCAAAAGGCTTTTACTGGACGCGGACGTCTATTTTCATCCAATGCTACCATTACGAACGTACCTTTAACCGCGTGTTGTTCCTCACTACATCCTTTTCTGCGAATGGTTACATATACATTTAAAGTCATGGATGTATTTCCGATTTTTTCGAGCTCTGAATATACAGATACCTCATCTCCGACAAATATCGGAGTATCAAAGCTGATATTGTTTATAGCCTTTGTTGCGATACTTCCTTTTGCCAAACGAGCAGCAATACTGCCTGCAGCAATATCCATCAACGACAGAATCCACCCGCCAAAAATATCACCCCAAGGATTAGTGTCTGCAGGGACGGCAATCGTTCTCGAAACTAATACCCGTTCTTTACTTAGCATGGTCTTCTCTCTTAAGCTCATCTGTACACTATATAATAACATTTAACCAAAATGTCAATTATAAGAAACGCATTTTTGTGAATTAACCTTTTGTTAAGGATTACGATATTTCTATTAATTGATCAATTTGTTGTAATGATTTATTTTTTGTGGCCTGTAAGGCGTCAACTCTGATTTGTTGAAGAAAATGAGGATTTGAAAAGAAATCAGAACACGTTCTCACGATATCATCGACCGATTTTACTTCGAACGCTACATTTTTTTCTAGAAGCAATTGCCTTACCTCTAGCGCATTATCCATATATGGCCCGAACATCACAGGCTTTCCGAACATTACGGGCTCATATATATTGTGTCCTCCTATCTGGACCAACGATCCTCCGACAAAAGTAACATCTGCCAACTCAAAGAATGTCCCAACTTCTCCGAAAGAATTTACGCAAATAATTTCCGGAAAAGTTTCGGAGTTTAGCTCTGATCTCAAAGAATATTTGATACAATTACGTTTTAGCAACGTCTGAATTTCGTCGATTCTTGTTAGATGCCGAGGAATTATTACGGTTAAAATATCAAAGTTTTCTTTCAACAATTTATGGGCTTGAACGATGATCTCTTCTTCGCCTTTGTGAGTGCTTGCTGCAACAAAAATTTTTCTTCCGTTACCGATTTTTTGTAACGATGACAACAAATCCACGTTAATACTTGGTCTTGGATTTGCATATTTTAGGTTATCGACTTTAAATGTATTATGCGGAGAAAAATCTGCAAATCGGATTCTATCAATCTCCGACTGCGCCAGTATTTTAGTAAATCTTGACAAGATAAACGAAAAAGTTTTGCGAAACATTCCCCATCTTTTATACGACTTCGGAGATAACCTTGCGTTGAGTAGATACACAGGGATTTTATTTTTATACAGCATTTCCAGAGTATTTGGCCAAATTTCTGATTCTATAAAGAAAGCTTTTTGTGGTTTCCAATAGTTTAAAAAACGACGAACCCATGAAGGATTGTCTGCGACGACAAATTGATGAAAACATCGAGGATTGTTTTTCAGCTTGTTTAACAGAATATCAGATGAAGTTACGGTAATAGTAGTCAGCAAGACATGTAAGTCTGAATCAACTGCTAATAAGTGATTTATATAAGTCAAAGCGGAGGTAGACTCTCCAATGCTGGCAGCATGTATCCAAATCAATTTGCCATCCGGTCTTTTCTTTGTTGCTATCCCAAAGTGATTCCTTACATCACTTTTTCGATCCTTTCCATACAAACATCGCGCATAAAAGTACAACTTAACGAGTGGAGATAGAGTTGTGCATAAAAATCTATATAACTTAATCAATTAATAACCTATAAGCTGTTTCTGAACACTCGTTTATTTTGGACTCAACATACAATCTCGCTTCTTCTTCTGATTTGTTTTGTAAATCCGTCCAGCGAATTGGATCTCCCCACACCATAACCCCTTTATTAAATGGCCAAGCTAGAACGAATCTGTCCCACGAGTCAAATCTGTAAAACCTCTTGACACAACAGCTAAATGGCAATATGTCCGTCTTGGTTAATTTGGAAATAGTTATAACTCCCGGAGCAAGCTTGTGGCGAGGTCCTCTTGGCCCATCGGGTATAATCGCAATGTATCTTCCTTTTTTTACGAGCTTTATCAATTCTTTTGCTGCGGCAACTCCTTTTCCTGTGGAGCCAAAAACTGCAGGCATGTTAAAATGCTCAACAACCTTCGCAATTAATCTTCCGTCTCGATGTCCGGATGCTAAAACATGCAAAGGGCTTTTCCATTTCCAAACACATGGCGCTGTCATGAGTCGATCATGCCATAAACTGACTAAAAACGGAGTGTTGCTCCTGTGATAAACATCAGGCGTTTCAATACCAACTACCTTCCATCGGGTCGTTCGATACGCAAATTTCATACCAAATGCTAACAAAGAAGCGACAACTGCCTCAAATTTATCATCATCTTTCAATCGATCTTTTATGATGGCAAGCCCTTTATCCAAAAACTTTTTCAACGATTACCTCACAAAAAAGTTTTTAATAAGTTCTCCCCAAGTTTGATTTTTAGGCTGAGGCAAGACAGGAGGCATAAAACTCTCATGCAAACATACGATAATTTTCCCACTAGCTTTTCTGATATCTGATAGCGGCGTCAACTGAAATTTTTCATCAAACGTCACATCATAAGCCTTATAACGAAGTTCCCTTAGCAGCGCATCTACATCGTCAACGGACGAATGATTTGCTTTCAGCGCAACTCCGTTTAAACCGAGAATAATGGTCGGACGAAATTTTTCTATAGAGTTTTTCGCTCCTTTTAATGCTTGATATTCGCTACCTTCAATATCAAGTTTAAGAACATCAATCTTTTCGATGCGCTCCTCTTCTATGAATGCATCTAGAGTCGTAGATTTGACGGTTTCTGACCGCAATTTTTCGACTCCTTTGTACGCAAACTCAGTACCAAGAGTATTTAAAGCACTACGTTCCTCTGAAGCTATGAGAATTGACGCATCCCCCTCGCGATCAGAAATTACTAAACGATATGAACTTACATTCTTCAAATTATTCAAGTTTATGTTATCCAACAATCTGATAAAATCTCGTTCACTAGGCTCTATCGCGATGATTTTACCGTCTTCTCCAACAACTTCGCTTGCTAATAGCGAGCAGTAACCCATATTTGATCCAACATCAATCAACACTCCATTTTTCGGCAGTAATGCATTAACAATTACTGCTAAATTCGGATCATAAATCCCTCTGACGAATAATGAACGAAAGACCTCATTTCCTGGATAAATTCGTAACTTTAAACCATTGATCCAATTCATAACAACGGGCGCCTTCATTCTCAGATACGTCCACCATCTTTTCCATTCATTTACGGTTGTCGCTGAATCACCCGATTGCCTGGTCCACCCCGGAATTGGGACAACTTTATCATAATTCGGAGCTTCGACAACTTTGTCTGACACGCAACCCATTTCATTTCCGGATTCTGTTGTTTGACAAACATTTGTATTTTCCGTCTCCACGCCCGCTTGAGCTGTTCCGCAAGTAAGTACTCCCAAAGCAAACAAAGAACATTTTAAAAATTCACGCATCATCAACTCCTCTTTTGCCACAGTCTAGATATTTTTATTACACAAAACAAGTCCAAATGTCTAAAGATTCAGATACCTTTTCATATTGAAATATCCTGCAATACATCCGATTATCAGCAATATCACCAGAAACATAGGGAATAAATTAAATTTTTTATCCAGCCATAGCCCCAGTAACACGCAAACAACAATAGGAGCGGTGAATTCCACTCCGCCATTAAGAAATCTCAGCAAATCTCGCTTGGTATCGATATCATCTTTCATGTTAAGAGTTTATAACTTCGGGAATGTCGATTGCAATATCCTTTTGTTCAAGTAATTCATTGTTTTGCATTGAATTAATCGGCAGACAACATATAACACTGGTCCCATTACCATTGTCTGATGTAATTTGCAAATTTCCTCCGTGAAGTTCAATCAAAGACCTGACTAAAGGCATACTAATGCTGTTTGAGTCGATATTTAGGAAATTTATAGTTTTTCCTGAGGATCTCTTAAACACGGTTTTTGTTTTCGGTTTTGCTGAGCTTCCATCAGTAATGATAACTTTGATTTGCTGTTGATCAGAGTCAGTAAATATTCTCAAATCAATTTTTTCATTCGGTGGCGTAAATTGAATGGCATTTATCAATATATTGAACAGCGCTTGTTTTATGCGGATTTTGTCTCCATGAAAGTTGGAGATGGATGCATCCGAATCGCAATTGCAAACAATTTCTATGTTTTTTTCACTTATGCGTTTATTTAAGCTTTGGATAACTTCTTCTATTGTGGCGTTTAGATCAAAATAAGATAACTGCAGTTTCACGGATTCAATATCGATAGATACCATTTCAAGTAAATTTGTGATCAATGCATTTAATTGGTTCGCTGCGCTTAAAATAAACCTACAATATTCAAGTTGTTTATCATTGAGATCACCATAGTATTTATGGATTAGAAGCTCAGCAAATCCGATCAAAACATTTAACGGCTCTTTTAGCTCTGTAGATACGCTGGAAACAAATTCAAAACGTAGTTTTTGCGCGGTTTTTAGAGCTTGATTTTTTTCTAATACTGCTTTTTCTACAGCGCAGGTATCGGTAATATCAACGAAGCTGTTCATGTGAGCACCGTCTGGTAATGGTACGTATGTGAACAAAATCACAGAATGATCTTTCTTAATTAACTTTCCAGTTTTTGCGATGCGATCAGTTAAATTGCTAATAGCGTTTTCTCGAAATGCCTGCCAATCATTTCCGTAATCTAATTTGTCTTTAATTTTATCGAGCATTTCGGATAAATGGATTCCTTTTAGTTCTTGAGCAGGGGTGTCTTCAGTTTGCCAAATTTTGAGTAAAGCATTATTGATGATCTTTATGCGATTGTCGCTACCGTACACCATAACGCCTTCGTATAAATGATCCAATGTCTCTTTTTGTACTGCCAATAGAGTATTGTTTTTTCGTTGTAACGTTAAAGAATCTGTTACATCTTCATATATAAATATAAGTCCTCCGAGAGGATAAGGGGCAATCACCAATCGGAGGGATTTTCCGTTAGGTAAATGTAGTAAATCCTGCGTTGGACATGTTACGGATGTAAACAATGCTACTTGCGTTTTTTTGAACGCTGGAAAATCGGCGTATTCAGGCAATTGTCTATTGTCACGAAGTTCGTCTAGGATTTCGCCGTAATTTGGTTTAGATCTTAACCAGCTTAATTCCAATTTCATTAATTGTTGATATGCCGTGTTGAAAAAAGATAATCGCATATCATTTCCAAATATTGCTATGGCGCTTGAAATATTTTCCAACACATCGCAGTTAGCGGTAACAATTTTATCAAGATCGTGAGCCAAGCTTTCTTCTTCGGTGATGTCTATGGCGTATCCGACATATTCATCATTTGCTATTGGGCATTCATGTATAGAAAGTTTTTTACGATGACCATTGATAACAACAGACTGGGCTACACTCAGTTCTTTTCCGCATTTTTTGACATTTTCGGCCAAAGAGTGTCCTTGACCGAAAATAGATCCAGGAATTAATGGTATATTATCTAAAATTACTTGATCTGCGCTAGTATCAAGGGCGTTAGCATAGGCTTGGTTGCAAAAAACGATATCTAAATTGCTGTTGCGTTTCCAAATTTGAATAGGGATAGCATTTAAAATGTCGTAAAGAGAATCAATCCTAAGTTTTGTTTTAGCGAGATCCGTTTCTATTGTATTTACGAGATTAGATGTTTCAGTGATATCATGTCCCCATAAAACAATTGTTTCAAGTCCGCTGATAATTATTTTTGCTCCTGTTATTTTGATACTTTTGCTATCAATTGTGGAAATCTTAATGGACAATGGTTTTCCTGTTTTTTGCAAACTATTAAACGCATGAGTAAATTCTTCTGAATCTTTTTCGTTAATCGAAGATATTATGTTGGAGAAAAAAATTTCTGGATATCCGTTGAAACCAAATAATTCTTTAAATTTTTTAGATGCATTAATGAATTCATGATGCTTGTTCCACGCAATCCATCCATCCGAAGAGGCGGATAATATCGCTTGATAATGGCATAAAATATCTCTGTATTTTGCAGTATCAAATCTTGCTTCATATATGCTATACATTAATGTAACAGAGGCAATTAAGAAGATAGAAACCGATAAAATAAGTGAACCGATGCAAAATAAGCAAATTAATCCGAGTATAATAAATAAAAATCCTATTAAATCGGTTTTAGACCAGGGTCCCATGCTTCCGCCATGCTATTATATGAGTGCATTATCGAGTAATATTAGATAAAACTCAAGAAATTTTATTTAATTTTTAAATAATTTGAGGAGGGCGATAATGTGGCAGTAGATTTGAGTTTTATAAAGTATTATGTACTAATGATATTGGTAGGAGGAAGCGAGTGTTATGCCGGTGATCACAGGATATATTAATTTGTTTTAGCGAAAGGATAAAGCGTGAAAAGATTTTTCAGAATGATTGTCATCTTCAGTATGATTTTAGGTGGAAATGGGATTGGCATGCCGATTTTTCAATCTGATAATGAGCAGGGTAAAAAAATGTCGGATCGAGAATTGTGTGACGTTTTAAAATATTTGAATAATCAAGATTATTTGCAATTGAATTTCAATGGGATGTCGGAATTACCTATGATATGTAACAATGATCTGTTGGCGCAAACATACGCTGTAGATTTAAGTCGTATCGCCAAACTTATGAATGTTGGTAAATATAAGATCATGTTTGCATCAGTTGATATGCGAAATAAAAAAACGGCAAATCGCGAATTATACGATATTCTAAGCGATTTAGATGATCGAGGTTACTTAAGGTTGAACCTTGATAAACAATTGGAATTGCTAAGATACAACAATAACTTATTAGCGCAGATAAGAGCTGAAGATTTACGCGATATTGCTGTTGTTATAAGCGAGGGCAAATGTAAGATAACTGTTGTACCAGTAGATTAGGATCTATTTTGGAAAGTGAATCTTGTAGTGTTCGTTTTTGAATTAGTTCCATGGAATGGTTATTAATCTCTATAGATTTGCTCCATACTACAATTTTGGAAATCCTATTAATATTTCCAAAATTTAATGATTTCTTACTGCTTTTGATGTATCATCACCCGAAATGGAGTTAAAGTAATGAAGACAAATATTTCCGGGTTTCCTGAGTTTTTACCAAATGAGCAGATTGCTTTTAACAAGGTTGTGGGCAGAATTTCTGAGCGCTTTGAGTCATACGGTTTTGTTCCTATGGATACCTCTGCGGTTGAAAGAGTTGAAACTTTGCTTTCGAAAGGTAATGATAATGAGATTTACGGACTTTATAGGTTGGCAGATGAAAATTCTAAGAAAGATTTAGGATTGCGTTTTGACTTAACTGTCCCTTTGGCGAGGTATGTGTCACAGAATTCAGAGGACTTGATTTTTCCGTTCAGGCGATATCATATTGCTCCGGTTTGGAGAGGAGAGCGACCTCAATACGGAAGATATAGACAGTTTTATCAATGTGATATCGATATTATCGGCGATGGAGATTTATCGCTAGAACATGACGCAGAAATTATTTCTTTAGTTATAAAAGTTTTGTTGGATTTGCGTGTTCCGAGTTTTCATACCCATATTAACAACAGAAAAATTTTGTCAGGGTTTTTGACGCCGTTGGTTGGGGCTCAAAATTTGGTAGAGGCTGTTAAATTAGTTGATAAAATTGAGAAAATTTCGGTTGAGCAATTCGAAACTGAAATGCAAAAGTTATTGATAGATAGCCAGAGCATGCAGGATATTCGAAATCTTTTCGAGCAAAAGCAAAATTTACCTGTGGAGAGTTTGTTAATTAATTTAAAATCAATTGCGGGAAATGAGGAATTTTCTCAAGGCATAAAAGAACTTGAAACGCTTATGCAAACCTTGAAAAGAGTAGGTATTGACGACCGATACATCAAAATTAATCCGAGACTAGCTCGTGGACTTACGTATTATACCGGAACAATCTTTGAAACTTTATTTGATGACATTAAAGGTATGGGCAGCATTTCCGGAGGAGGAAGATATGACAATTTGACTCTGACATTGGGAAATTCCAAAAAATACCCTGGAGTAGGAGCAACGATAGGTATTTCAAGATTAATTCCAAAGTTAATAGAGATGGAATTAGTTGATATTTATAAGAAATCTACGGCCGATGTTTTGATTACAGTGCAAGATAGAAGCTTGATATCTAGTTATATGCGACTCGCTGATAAATTCAGAAACTTGGGGGTCAAAACGGAGATTTACTTGCAAGATAAACCATTGGGCGCACAACTGACATATGCTAATAAAAAAGGGATAGATTTTGTTGTTATAGCTAATGAGCTTGAGTTGCTCGAAGGTAAGGCTATCTTGCGCAATTTGATGACTAGGCAACAGGAAATTATTCGTACGGAGTTCTTGAGCTCAGAAGTGAAAGATATGATTTTCAAGAAATAAAATGGATTCCGTTTCTAACTTTATTTCTATAATTATTATATGCTAAAATTTGAGTGGTTAGTGTTGCAATGAGGAGTGAAAATGATTAAAAGTTGTTTGTTGACATGTGCTGTTGCATGTTCTCCGTTATGTGGAGCTTCGGATGATGGTGTTCAGTGTCCGGATGTAAAAAAGTTTGATGAGCAAACTTTAATTCCAAGGGATGTATTACTAGCAAAACCGGATCGATTTTGCGTGAAGCTCAGTCATAACGGTAAATATATTTCGTTCTTCTCCCGATCAGAAGACGGGGTAAAGTTGGTTATTATTTCTTCAGCTGATAAAAAACAGATACGTTCTTTCCCTGTTATCAGCGCACGTAATATGTATACTTATACATGGGCACACGACAATGAACATATTTTGTTGCCTGAGGACAATCAAGGAGACGAAAACGATCATATTTTGTGTTTGGATGTTAGGACAGGTGAAAAAAGCAATCTGACTCCATTTGGAAAGACATCAAAATCATATGTATTGAAGACCTCGGCCAGTTTTCCTAAGGAAATTTTGATTTGTAACAATAAAAGAAATCCTCAGTGGTTTGATACCTATAAAATTAATATTTTAACGGGTGATTGTGAGTTGGTTTTTCAAAATAATGCGTATACTAATGTATTATTTAACGAAAAATTCGAGCTTAAGGTTTTGTTTAAAACCATGGAAAATGGTGACACGCAACTATTTTCTGAAACAAATAATTTGTTGATGACAGTCGCTTTTGAGGATGTCGGGGTGTTTGTTCCGTACCATTTAGCGAAAGGCAAAAATTTATTGTATGCCTCTCATCCAATGGGAAAGGATAAAGCGGCATTGATTTCTTTCGATTTGGATACGAAAGAGATAAAAACACTTCTTGAATCAGATGAAGCTAATGTGATTTTATCTAGTTGTGATCCGGAAACTTTTGAGCCACAGCTGGCCGAAGTTGAATATTTACGCAAAAAGGATTTTCCGTTAACTAAGTCAATTCAAAATACGATAGATTGGTTAAGGTCTTACTTTCTACAAAAAGAATTCTATGTTCAAGGCAGAAGTAGTGATGACAAAATTTGGTTAATTGTTACTCAGGAATCCGATGAATCAGTGAAGTATTATTTATTCAATAAGGACAATCAAAAAATCGAATTTTTGTTTTCCAATCAACCTATTTTGGATAAATATCATCTGAAAAAAATGGAACCGATTGTTATTAAATCCAGGGATGGTTTTAACTTGGTTTGTTACTTAACTAGGGCAAGAACAGATCGCCCCACTCCAATGGTTGCTTACATTCACGGAGGGCCTTGGGCTCGAGATTCATACGGGTTTGATAAAACTGCTCAGTTGTTAGCAAATAGAGGCTATGCTGTTTTGCAGATCAATTATCGAGGATCTGAGGGATTTGGTAAGAAGTTTTTTAACGCTATTAACAAGAATTTAGAAGCAGTTCGTAACGATATTATCGATGCAGTTCAATGGGCTATTGACAACAAGATTGCTGATGCTGAAAAAATTGCAATTATGGGAGGTAGTTTTGGCGGTTATTCTGCTTTAGCCGGTCTTGCTTTCACTCCGGACTTTTTCTGTTGTGGTGTAGATATAGTCGGCCCTTCAAACTTTATTACCTTGCTGTCATCTGTTCCTGAATATTGGAAGCCAAGTATGGTTTGCTGGTATAAAACAGCCGGGAATCCGGACGTTCCTGAAGATATCCCTTATTTAAAGGCAATTTCTCCTCTCTTTAAAAAGGATGAAATCAAGAAAGCATTATTGGTTTTTCAGGGTAAAAATGATCCAAGGGTTGTTAAGGCAGAGTCCGATCAAATTGTACAGGCGTTGAAAGATAAAAATCGCCCGGTTGTTTACGTGCTTTATCCTGATGAAGGACATGGCTTTCATAAGGAGCAGAATATCAAATCATATATAGCTCTCACTGAGAAGTTTTTATCGAAATTTTTAGGTGGATGGTTTGAGCCATACACCGAATCAGATTTGAAAGGATCAAGTCATCAGATTTTGGAAGGTGAAGAGTTGCTGAAGTAACCAGAGTAGCTTTGACCGTAAATCGAGATTGCGGAATCTAAAATGCTGGAACGCGGGAAGATAGGATATCTGCTGGTGGTGTTCGGAGTGACGTTGTATGCGTTTTCCGACGCCATCATGAAGCAGGCGATGGTAGTGTATAGCATTCATCAGGTCGTTTTTTTACGAACGATTTTTCGTTTTATTCCCATAATCTTCGCAATGTTTGCTGCGAAAATTAATCCATACAGAACGGAAAGAAGAAAAGAAAATATTTTCAGGGCGGTATTGGCTGCGGGAGGTACTTATTGTGCAATGAGTGCTTACCACTATGCCGCTATGACGGATGTTTTTGTTATCGGCGGAACGACAGCGATTTTTGTAATACCTTTAAGTGTTTGGATTTTAAAAGAAAGGTTTCGAGCGAAGAATTTGTTCGCCATTGGTCTTGGATTTGCGGGAATTTGTTTAGCGTTCCGTCCGGGATGTGGCCTATTTCAAATAGGAATTTTATTTGCAGTGGTAGCATCAATTATTGCTGCGTTAAATCAGGTTTTGATCAAGCGATTGTCTTCTACAGAAAGTGAATTCACGATAATTTCGTATCACAATACATGCTTAATTTTTTGTTCTTTGGTCTTTGGATGGAACTATTTTTCTTCGATTTCTTTTCAAGATTTTTTATGGCTTAGTATTGGTGGAATTATAGGCGCAGTTGCTCAATATTCGATTACTCATGCGTTCAAATTGTCGTCAAGCTCAGGACTGGCGTCTGCTGCATACGTGATGTTAATTCCGAATGTACTGATAGATTTTTTTATGTTTGATAAAATTCCAGATATGTACATTTTTGGTGGATTGGTGCTTATATCTTTGGGGTTATACATAGCATTTAAAATTCAGCGTACATTGGATTAATCTTTTTTGTTTATGTTAACTTTCATGACAGTGATGGATTCGCAAGATTCCGGAACGTTCATAGGTGTTAGATAATTTGGGTGGTTTCCGTTTAATATTCTGCTCGCTAATGAATCATTTTTTGTTTCCTGATTTTTCGATACGATTATAAATTCTGTATTCGTGTCAGATAGGATTTTTTTTACTGCAGATTCATCATACGATTTGTTCAAACAGTCATGAGTACTTATGATACCTTGAGTAGATCGATGATAAGGAACCGCAAGCACTCTATGTTTCGTATAGTATAGAATTTTAGCCCCTAAATTACAGTTTTCCATAATTACTACAGGAGATTCACTTAGTGTATCAATAAACCGACATGCGGACTTGAGATTTAGTCGGCGATACTTATTTTGCTGAGAGTTAATTTGATTTTCTTTCAACAAAGCAATTGGATAGATAAATAATATGGTACAGAATACCGCTAGAATTATTTTTAACCAACGATGACATGAGGAAAGTATCGAATGGTCTAAGCATATGCTGACTATAATTGGAAGACTGAATACTGAAGCATAAGGCCAAAGACGGTGCGCAAAACAACTTAGAATTACGAATACTGATGCACATGTTATTATAACTTGCCATGATAACGCATGAGTTTTTCGTAAATTTATGACTTTTATTACAATGGCGGCGATGGAAATTATAGTGCTAGCAAGGAATGTAGAACGAATGTTGTCGTTTGTAAGAGGGCTCTGTAATTCGGATACTTTCGAAAACCAGATTTGCTTAGCATATGGAGATAACTCGCCTTCCATTCCGTGCAAAAACAACGGATACATGAACAAATATATTGATCCTATAACAAGAGTCCATATCATCGCCATAGTTTTGTGATTAGGTTTTCCGGCATATTGCATGTTGATAGCGAAGAATGTTGCAATACAGAAAAACAATGTAGAATGTACTGTTGAAATTTTATCATACTCAATTGGATTCACGCGAGAGAAAAACAAAAGAATAAATAAAACGCATACATAATGCCAATAGCGAAGATATTTACATCTGAAGCCTTCTTGTTTTGATAATGTATAGGGAGCCAATGTCCATAAAGAACATATTAGGAGCAGAAATGACGTATTTGATGCCTGTTCAGGAATAAAGGCTATCAGCCCGACAAATAAAGATGTTATGAGGCTGATGAGGTATAAGGTTTTCAGTCTCTGGATATTGTTAAATGCGCAGAAAAACAAGCAACCAAGAGATGCTAAAATTGTGATCAGGGTTTCCGGCGATATCCAAATACAGATTGCTGCTGTAGTAGCTGTTTTTAAGTGAGAAATAATGGAAGGAAATTTTTGCTGAGATATCAATTCTATTAACGAAGATATATAAATCAGTATCCACAATACCATAAAGGCATGATGATCTGGCCGACCGAAGGCAAAGTATCCGGAGATAAATGGTATAGAAGTAAATAAAACAGCGGTTAAGAACGCTGATTTTTTAGGCATTATATTTGTTGCGATTTTCAACACTATTACTGAACTGATTACGCGAAGGATAGGAGAAATCCAAAAACAAACATATTCTAAAGATCTGTCGATAGATTGGGTAAAAAAGCTCAATAAGTACGAAGGAATAATCAAAAACAAATCATAAAACCTAGTCCAATGTAGACTTATTCCATACGGATAGTTTCCCCTTATTATAATGGAGTTGTTCCAGTCATGATGTGTAAAAAATTCACGAATACGCTGCACTCTTATATAGTCATCATTATCTAAAAAGAATATAGCTTGACCGTGAATTTGAAAATATTGCAGCATCATGATGCATATACTCAAAACACTTAAAATCAAAAGTTCTGTTTTATTTTTTTGTATCCGATTCATGGCCACTTCCACAAAAACGATAAAATGCTATCCGATAACAGTTAACAATATCTTAATGATGTGTCCTTATAAACAAAAAGCTCACTACAAAAACAATGGCCACAAATCGTAAATCTATTCACCCACAGGCGATCCTAATCTTTAATATCATTGATATCAGATGTATGTATGCCGGTAGCTTCGGCTATTTGCTCGATGCTTAATCCCATACTTAATAATCTCTTCGACATCTCGATTTTTTCT
>SUUU01000027.1 GCA_015062335.1 Alphaproteobacteria bacterium | reverse complement strand
TTTTTCTGAAATTTAAAGTATTCTCTACCATCTTTTGCTATCTTTTTTTCACTTAAAACACCTTTGTCTTTCAATTCTTTAAGATAATTATCGGCATCCTGTCTTTCAGCTTGAACGCGATCGCCGTGTGTGTATTTCTACTTAAAACAACAAAGGCTCCAGCAAATAGGAGCCTCGTTCGAATGATTATAACCCTCTCTTTTTCCACCACTCATCAGTTTTAAATTCTTCAGGAATTTCGTCCTCAGTGATATCACAGAATTCTTTCCCTAAAGCTTCCTCTAATGCGTCTTCATATGGATCATTACCGTTTTCATCAACTCCGTACAAACTTTTTGGTAATTTTGAACCACAAAATGGACAATAAACACAGATCTTTCTACAATTAAAATCATCATGACCAATCCACGCTTTGTCGTTGACATAAAATTCGACGCTTCTAGTAATAGGAACGTATACCATTTGTTCATCATTTATACAACGTTGCAATGCTTCACAACAAAAATTATTCATGTAATTTTCTCCCTGGTACTGCAGAATTAGGCCTTATTTCCCCAGTTAACGGGTCAATTGCGCCCTTATGTCTAAGATCCTTACCAAACCACTCCCACTCATTGTGCATAGTGTCCCGTTCAATATACTGTTCTTTCTTAAATTTTATGCCATTATATTCGCATTTTTTCTGAAATTTAAAGTATTCTCTACCATCTTTTGCTATCTTTTTTTCACTTAAAACACCTTTGTCTTTCAATTCTTTAAGATAATTATCGGCATCCTGTCTTTCAGCTTGAACGCGATCGCCGTTTGAATTTTCTCCGGTTTTTAAAAACGAAACGCTTGCTCTTGCTACTGCTTTTGTTGCTCTTGAGGCAATATAGCCAGCGGCCGCACCTTGAGCAGATCCTGCAGTAGCTCCTGCTATAGCTCCGGCCGGCCCTCCTGCTACAGCACCTGCTGCTCCTACTGTAGAGCCTCCTATAATAGAGCCTAATGATGCCGCTGCAGCATCAAATGCGATATCAGCGTGTACAGTTAAATCATAATCTTGCGCTGAAATTTCTCCGTTTCGGTACTTCCGAAGATTTTCGAGTCCTCCAGGAGTAACCATTTCTTCAAGAACATCATCAATGAAGTATCCTACTGGCTTTAGTGCCTCAATTGCTTTGTCATAATATCTGAGTGCTGCGTCTGCATATGTTTGTGCTTCAGTATAATTATTGGCATTTATTGATCGTTCTACGTTAAGCGTACTCCAGATCGTTTCATTAAAATACATTTGAGCTGTTGAATAAGAATGCCTTTGCAACGCTTCTATAAATTCATCCTGGCTACTCGGATAAAGTCCTGCCTGTCTTTGTTTTAGTTCTTGTTCTGTTTTCCAACTTTTAACAAATTCTTCTGGTGCGTAAATTGTACGTTGAACTCCTTCAGGTACAAGAAAATCCATTAAAGAATCAGACCAAGCATGATCGTAGCATCTTCCATCTATCATCACTTTATCGAAAAACCAAGTATACGGTGTCGATTCAAATGTAAAATTAAGCGGTTGATTTGCAAAACACTGCGTGCCTATTAGATCTCTATTTGCATTATCGAAACTTCTTCCAATAGATAAAATCAGAAATTCATCCGTTCCGTGTTTAGCTCTACAATATTCACTGCCATTTACATTGATTGTATCGTAAATTGTGTCTACGCTCCAGTTTCTAAATAGCTCATGAGTTCGCGGTAAATCGCAGTCATTTATTTGATTAAAAGTAGGAGCTTGTGGTTGCTCAGTATCTATGTTTGCAAATTGGTGTCCATGATTATCTGTTACATCAACATGTACGCCTGTAAATTGACCATTTCCATTAACATTTACTCCAGCTCTGACATTTCCTCCAGATGCTGTAGCTACAGCTGTAGTTACTCCAGCAGTAACGGCAGCAGCTGTCGTTGCGCCAAGAGCTAAGCCCACCCCTCCTGTAGCTGTTCCAACAACTATTCCTGTCACTACACGAGATGCGCCACCTCCTGCATTAACATCTTCGCATAACAACATTGCCCCTGTCGATAACGCGACAATAAGCAAACGTTTTGATTTTGCGTTTCTAAAAATATTATTTATTTGTTTTTTGTTCATAACTACTCTCCTAAATTTATAAAATACCTAAACATTAAACTCTCTATTTTTTGTTTAATACTCAATTAAGTCATACTCGCCTCCGTAAACAACTATTTATAGTTAGGCACAAAACCAATTGAATGTACACTAGGGGTTGTGCCCCTAGGATGTGTTTCCTTAAAAATCAATATGTTATAATTTGATCCTAGGGTGGCATTAGGGGTACTTTAGGGTGCAAAACCCTAGGATTTTTGGACATTTTTAGGGGGTACCCCTAAACTCCGATGGATAAAAAAAATTAAGATTTTTACTAATTTCGGCTGATTTTCTCTTTTGTGTTGTATTGTTGCGACAATTTTGGTGTAAAAATCAAAAGTTTACAGTCTATTTTATGTTCAATTTTACGTAATATTTAGTAAATTCGCAACTAGATTGGGATGATGGTTGGCCAAATGTTTGGCTTAATATTACAACTGAAAATCAAAAAAGAGTAGATGAGAGAGCTCCTATTCTTTTAGAACTACCATTTAAACACAAAGGTTTTTTAGTTGCTCCATTTATCGAAGAAGTTTCTCTACGAAAATATTTGTCACCAGATGTAATAGATAACGTATGGTGTGGCGGAGAGAATTATGATGGAGCTCGTCTATTGTATTATTCCTGGGTAGAAAAACTATCAAATGAATGCAAGATCGCAGATGTTTCGTTTTCTTTTTTTGAAACTGGAAATGTTTTTATAAAGGATAACAAACGTATACAATTTAAAAATAAAGCCGAACAAATGAAATGTGCGTTTTTGCAGAACTTAAACTATGAAAGTACTAGACCTAAAATTTTTGAAATTCAAAATCATATGATGCAAGAATCGTTATTCGATATATGCGAAAGATCAGGATCGTTTTTTCAACCAATGTGCAACTACTGCTCTAATAAAAAGTTTTGCTCTGGTTGCTCTAAATGTGGAAAGTGTAGGTGAAGTGTTATGAACAAATGTTCCTGGTCTAACTCTAGCGATATTCTAAAAAATTACCATGATAAGGAGTGAGGAAGGCCAATTCACGATGATCAAAAACTTTTCGAAATGCTGATATTAGAAAGCATGTCATGCTGATCAAGTTTAATATCCACAGCGGTACAAAAGTACGCAACAATGCCACCTTAAGATTGATCTAAATTCATGACGCGTCTGAGTCTTTAAAAAACCGAACGCTGATTTGACTATAGTTGTTATTCGGAAGATCGTTGTTTAATCCACTCGAATTGATTTTTGTTACAAAACACCTTCCCATCGGCAGTAATTAGAACACCTCCCTCTGGAACATCTTCAAACGAAGGATATTTTTCAACCAACAATGATTGCGAAATAAATTCTGGCAGTTTAAAATTTTTATCTTTCGCATATATGACATACACTAACAATCCAAGATTATGGAGATCACCCTGTACTATTTTCTTACCAGAATGAATTGTGCATTCCGAACAATCCACTGCCATACTTCCCACTGTTTCAGCAATTTTATCAAATAAGGCTTCTTGTGCTTTTAATGTCGGATAATATAATTTATAGCCTTGTGAAAAATTCACAAATGTCGCATTACATGTAAAACTCATCATATGACCGTTATCAATTGTTATAACTTTATAAGGATCCATACACGAAACAGCTGAAGAAAAAAACATACCAGCGACAAATAAATATCCCCTCATAACTGTTTCCTCAAAAAACACAGTCTATATTGTATATGCATAATATGCTATCTGTCAAGTATAAACACCATAATTTGTTTCTCTATTTTCAATTCTGAAACCAAAAATTAACTCTTCTATATTATCATACAACTATAGATGATTTTTAGAGGTTCAATTATGTCGCTCTGTAATGTAAGAAAAGTATTGGCTGCTAGTTTGTTAATATTTTTCTGGAATGTTGAATATATCGTACATGCTATGGATCAAACATCTGATATCATTTTAGAAGATTTTAGTGATAAAAGAAAAAACGAATTAATAGATCTTTCAGCGCCAGAAAAAATGTATGTAAAATTTTTAGTAGGTCATCTTTTTAAAAATTTAGAAGGGGATGATCATTGGTATCAGAACGGCATAGAGGATCTTTTTCAAAAAGGACTTAGAAAAGAATTATCAGTAAAAGCTATCATTGTTAATGAAACAATCGCTGGTGTAATATGGAGCACAGGAACTCAATGCGACATATTTGTGCATCCAAAGCACGCTAGAAGAGGTTATTCTCGCATAGCAATGGGACTTTTTTTAAGAGATCTTTCAGGAATTTCAATCGGAGTTTCTCTGTACAATCTTGCAAGTTTAAAATCGATTGCACATATGTTAAAAAATAAAAATATAACAGCAACCGATAATATATACAACACAATTAAAATAGATCATAACGACTTATCGTTGATAATTCGCGCGGTAGAAGCAAAAAAGACAGATCAAAGAGATATAGATACCATTATAGATGAATTTATGATTGGAATGCCTAAAGACAAGATAGATCTCTTCAAATTATTCTTTGCAATAGAAAGCGTGCAAATACGCATCTAAAAACGGAAGTAATAGAGCTATTGCGAATACAAAATGCCCCATTGTAACAAAAAGTAGCAAATATGACTTTCACAATAGCATTAATGAAGAATAAAAGATCAATCCAATTTTTTCAACACCAACTTTTCTATACCGAAAGCGGCGAGTAAGGATTCGATTATAAGATCCACGCTGTCAGGCGAGAACCACATTAACTGTGGCGATTATTGCGATTGTGCTTTTTGTTTTTTCGTTTGTGATGAGCGATTTCAACATTTCCATTCTTACCTCCGATTATAAAACAATTTTTCGATAAGCTCTGTTGAGCCAGCCATTCAAGAACTTTTTCTGGTTTGGATTTTTTGTTGCGATGAGTCGATAGTATCCGGCGGCTTCTGATTTGATAGCTGCCGACAAAATATTCGGATCAGAATTCGACACAGCAGAAAGCGTCTCAGGGCCTATTAAACCATCTTCCGAGACTAATTTATCGCAAGAACGCAAAGCGCGCTGTAAAACGATTGTCGCAGTTCGAATTCCTAAATTCACTGATAAATCAAGGAGTTTGGCGGCAACCGAATCATCAGAAACTTCTTCAAATCTTCCTTCAATCCAAAAGTCTTGATAGTAGATCTTCTTCGCTTGATCAAGCGTCAACGCCTTGATATTCAAGGAAAATGTAATTTTTTTTATTTTTTTCTCAATGCAAGTTTGTAACGCACCCTCTTACTGGATGATCATATAGGTTATTGTTTAATTTTTAATTGGAATGATAAGTTCAAAATTAATAATAAGCCTCTTGCGAAAGTCGAGAGGTTTGTGGTTTTTATGAAAGATAAAGTACTCAGATTTCATCAGAAGCAATTATCCAAATCTCAAATTATAAATTCCTGCAATGATATTAAATCTAAGAT
>SUUU01000026.1 GCA_015062335.1 Alphaproteobacteria bacterium | reverse complement strand
TTTACGAAACTTAGCATTTTTATGCGCTTATTTTTGCTGAGTTTCTCATTTCTTCGTGTAATTTGCTAGATACTTATTACTTTCGCAAGAGCTCTAATGTATTAACATGACAGGGCTTTCTCTTGTTACAAACATAGACAAATTTCAAAAACTAAGCTAAATAAATACTAGGTTGATCGAAAACGAACGGAAAAATTTATGGCAACACTTCCGAGCAAGGCAAAAATAACATCATCATTTGATAACGCCGCGCTAACTTACGATTCTGCATCCGAAATTCAAAAACAATCTGCGAAACACTTGATCAAGATGATCACATCCAACAAATTTTCTGTTAATTCGATTTTAGATATTGGATGTGGAACGGGCCATGTCTCCGTAGAGCTGCGGAAAAAGTATCCTTTCGCCTCTTTCGACTTGTGTGACATATCGCAAAATATGCTTCACATTGCCGAAGCAAAACTAAAACAACAGGTCCAACTAATTTGCGCTGATGCGGAATCATTTCATTTTGTTAAGCACTACGATTTAGGTATTGCAAACTTAAGCTTGCAATGGTTCGACTCAATCGAAGAATTCTTGCCTAAAATATTACGTACGTGTTCTACATTTGCTTTTACAACTTTGTTGAATACTTCATTTCGGCAATATAAAAATCTTTTTCAAACACCACCAACATTCGAGTATCCATCATTTCAAGATTTGTTACGAATTTGCAAAACACTTAATCGTGCCGTTCACTATGACATAAGGAAATACACAAAAACTTGCGACAACATGTTTGGAGTATCACGTTATTTTACTCAATTGGGCGCCAATCTCAAATCCACCAACCAACCAGTATTAAAATCCAACAAAAGTAATCTTTCTATTAACTTAGAATACGATGTATTTTTCTGTTGCTTAACAAGCTAACAAATTTCCGAATTATTTTTCTGCTTGTATACCGTAAAGAGATGCATACAATCCCTGTGGCTTAGATATTAACTCGTCATGAGATCCTATCTCTGCGATTTTTCCGTGATCAACGACGACGATCTTATCAGCATTACGCACAGTAGACAATCTGTGCGCTATAATAAAAACTGTACGATCCTTCATCAAATTATCGATTGCTCGCTGTACTACTGCCTCGGATTTATTATCCAAAGCAGATGTTGCCTCATCTAAAATGACTATTGGAGCATTTTTTATAAATGCCCGAGCTATAGCAATACGTTGCTTTTGTCCACCTGAGAGCAGCACACCTCTTTCTCCGATTCGAGTATTTACTCCTCTTTTTAATTCTCGAATAAAATCAGACAAACACGCAGAACTTATGGCTTCCTGAATTTGGTCCCCTGTAGCATTTTCATTACCCAGCAAAATATTTTCTTTAATAGTACCATCAAACAAAAAATTATCCTGAAACACCACAGCAATATGATCACGCAAAGAATCCAAATTCACATCTCGAATATCCCGACCATCAATAAAAATCCCTCCAGATGTTACATCATAAAATCGAGTTAACAAATTAACTAAAGTAGTTTTCCCTCCACCTGAATTTCCGACAAACGCAACCGTTTCTCCTTTCTGAATTTTCAAATTGATACCATCGAGAATTACCTTGTCATCATTGTATGAAAAACACACGTCTCTATACTCTATCAGATTTTTTATTCCCTTGAGTTTCATAGCTCTCGGCTTATTTCGAATATTTTCTTTTGTTTTCAGCAAAGTAAAAACCCTTTCCAGTGCCATTAATGACATCTGTACTTCGTTTAGGTTTCCGCCCATTGATTTAATCGGCTGATATAGCATAATAACAGATGTAGTAAAGGCGACAAAACCGCCTGCTGTAAGCATATCGTGAGAAATCAAATAATTTCCAACAAATAAAATCAATGCTATTCCACACCCGATTATAAAATGCATTATCGGAGATAATACTCCCGTTCGCTGCATCATTTTCATACTGATTTTGAACATATTATTCAAAGTGTTTCGAAACCTGTTAGCCTGATAATCGTACAAATTGTATGACGATACGATACGATTTCCACTAAACGCCTCGATATAATGAGAAGAAATCATTGATCCTGAGCTCACCGACAAACTCACTAAGCTTGATATACGCTTTCTGATCTGCGTAAGAGGATACAATGCTAGAAGCAAAATAATTATTGCCACAATTGCCAAACGCCAAGAAATAACAAATAACGCTATGATTAAAGAGGTAGAATTAAAAATCCTAGTCGTAAACATTTTTAAATGATTCAATAACCCCAAACAGGCAGCATCAACATCGTTATTGAATCTCATTTGGATGGACCCGGTTACATTTTTGTCGAAAAATTCGGCATCAAGTCGCATAAGTTTTTTAAAAAGATCATATTTTAATCCGTTGCTAATCTTCGCGCCTACCCAAGCATTCAAATAAGTCGCCAAATACGTAAAAGAGCTTTGGAGTAAAGTAAAACTTATAATTAAAATTGGCATTATGGCAGTTAATTGAGAAATATTGCCTGTAGTGATCGAATCCATATAGCGCTTCAGCGCCCAAGGAATCGCAGCATCAAGGGCACCGCTCGGGAACGTAACAACTACTGCTAAAATAGCGCGAACCCAGTATGGCTTTACATATGGCACGATATTTGAATAATTCTGCACAATATAAGAATTTTTGATCTTCCTAAGAATTTTGTTAAACATCTACCTACACTGCCAATTTACCAAAAAGAATTACCACAAATACTAACTTAATATCAAACATTCATCAACAAGAATTATTCTCCCTTAATTTTATTAAATTTTTTGCATTCAATCATTTACGTATTTTATGAATATTCATCAAAAAGACAATAAACATTAAAAGTTTCATCCTAGACATTGCTCGCAAAATATGCTAAAGCTGGCTTAGCTTGATATTAGGAAAGAGGAATGGGCGATTCAATAAAATGTCGAAACAATCAATCATCGGATAACTCTCCTGAGACAAGCCACTGCTTTAGTGGTTTTTTTTCTGTCTTCACTCAAATACCAAAGGGCATTTTTGCGATTTCATTGTTTGGACTATTTTTAGGCATGTCCACGACGATGGTTTACAGCCAGCTGAGCCTTTTTCTAAAAAATGATCTAGGATTAACCGTATCTCAAATTGCGAACCTGGATGGTATTGTCGAAAGCGTCGCTTTTATTACGCGAATATTCTCCGGACCAATCAGTGATTTCTTTCGAGAAAGGAAGTTACTGTTAATGATAGGCTGTGTCGTAACCCTTGGAGCCAGATCGTTTTTACCGATAGTTCAAGGCTTTTTCGGAGCTTTTGGAGCCCAATTTTTCGAAAGAATAGGCAACGGATTGCAGGCAACTCCTCGCGATGCTTTAATTGCCGACTTAACGCCCAGACACTTAAGATGCCGAACTTTCGGTTTTACACGTTCTGTTAAAACAATAGGAGGACTTCTTGGAGGAGTGATTGCCGTAACACTGATGGGATATTTTTCAGGAAATTTTCGTACAATATTTCAATTGGCAATTGTTCCAATTGTACTCGCCGCAATTTGTTTAACTTTTGTGAAGACAAAAAAAATTGGAGCCACAAAGGAAGAACTACAAAGAGAAAATCCATTCAAAAGAAAATATTTGAGATCGCTGGACTTTCCCTTCTGGAAATTAATGATATTAGCGATGGTATTTCAATTAGGGCATTTTACGGAACATTTATTTCCAATCTATATGGAACAGTTTGTAAATGTTCGTGTTGCTAGTACTGTGGGTACGATTGTAAATTTAGGCCAAATTTGCTTGGCGTTCACCATTGGTGTTCTTGCTGACCGATTTGGTAAAGGGAGATTTATTCGAGCGTGTATTGCATTAATGATCGTATCAAATTTACTGTTTATTTTAGCCCCCTACTTGCCGCAAACATTATCAGTGGCATTGACCTGGTTTGGCGATGATTTCGTCCTTAATTTTGCCGCGTGCAGTGTATATCTTGGAGCCTTTTTATGGGGTGGACAACTCGCAGCCGTTGAAGGATTGTTCATTTCAATAATCAGCGAACAAGTAGTTTTTCGCTTAAGAGCTACGGCTATAGGCATTTATTCTCTGCTATTGGGCATTGGATATTGGATGGCATCTAATTTAGGCGGAACTATTTGGGAATTTATGGGGGCGGCATACACTTTTTATTACAGTCTGTTTTTTTGTTGCTGTTCTTTCATCTTATCCTTTATTTTATTGCCACGTAAATACAATTGTTCTCAAGTTTATTAGTTGGATAGAGAATGTTTTTAAAGGCTCCTGATTTTTGGTACAGCAGTCCTAGTTTCTGGTTAACGCTTGTGTTAAAGCCTTTCAGTGTAGCGTACGGATTTATAGCGCATCGCCTTTATAAAAGACCATACAAGCATAATTTAGGCTCAAATAACCAAGTTATAGCAATAGGTGGAGCGACTGTTGGAGGCTCAGGGAAAACAGTTGTAGTTAGATCCTTGTGTCAAACTTTGATGAATCAAGGACTTTGTGTCGCTGTTTTAAGTCGAGGTTATGGCCGTAGCAAAAATGACATTCGGCAAGTCAATATCGATACCGATAAATATCAAGATGTCGGTGATGAACCGCTGATGTTGTCAAAAACTTTTCCCATATTTGTTGGCCGAGATCGCTTTGAAGCAGCAAAATTAGCGACTAATGCTCAATATTTAATATTAGATGACGGTATTACACAAAGATCGCTAAAGCCTCACAAAAAAATTATCGTATTAAATGCTGATCAAGGATTTGGAAATGGAGAACTGCTCCCACTTGGCCCAAATCGGTTAGATTTGGAAAAAATAAAATTTGATATTGATGCGATCTGCTTAATTTATGAAAAAAATAAGGGAAATAAGATAGCTTTAGAATTGCCCAAAGACATTCCTGTCTATCGAGGATACTGTAAGTATAATTTCGGCAACTTATCAGGACGTATCATGCCTTTTTGCGGAATAGGCTTTCCAAAAAAGTTTTTTCAAATATTTTCGAATTTTGAAGTATGCAAAACCATGGCCTTTCCGGATCATTATCCGTATAAAGATGAAGATTTACAGCAATTGATACACGAAGCAGCGAGATTAAGAGCACAGTTAGTTACTACCGAGAAAGATTTAATGCGTGTGCCAGAAATATACAGAGACAAAATAAAAACAGTCATTGTAGATCTCGTTTGGGAAACCCAAATCTCAGAATTATTTATGTAATTCAACAAAAACGCAAGTCTGAATCAACAATTAAATATAAACGTCTAATATAAATTAGCAGAGAGTAAAGACGCCAACCTCCCCTCATTATGCAAAGACAAAATCTCTTCAAATCCACCAATAAATTTAGCATCAACGAACAAATACGGAGCAATTAAAGGATGATACTTATCTCTTAAAAACCTATGAAGATTTGGAGAGGTTAGCAAATCTACCCCTTTATATTTTACACAACTTTTCTTTAATATGTAACTGATAGTACTCGACAAACCACATACCGAAAAGTTGCTACATCCTCTTAAAAACAGAACAATCCTATCTTTTCTAATCATGTTAGAAAACAGCAGCTGAATATCAACTATTTCATCCATCGCCCCCCTCAACATTTAATTTTAGGGAGATTGTACAAACTTTGGGAGCAGTGATCAAGTTAGGAAATTACAGACACACAAACACCCCCTTTTTACGATGAAAGG
>SUUU01000007.1 GCA_015062335.1 Alphaproteobacteria bacterium | reverse complement strand
ATAATTTGAGATTTGGATAATTGCTTCTGATGAAATCTGAGTACTTTATCTTTCATAAAAACCACAAACCTCTCGACTTTCGCAAGAGGCTTAATGTACGGAGTAATTTGACGGCAAAGACTATCCCACTTAAAAACTTTGCCAATTTTCAACTTTAGGCTTAAATCATTCCCGTATTTTATACGACAAACAGCGTCATGCCCCAAATCATCCGGATCGATAAAATAATTTTCAGCACTCCTGGAATTTAAGGTACAACCGAGTTCAACAGCGGCAAAAATAGGAGAAGCTACCTGATATCCAACAAAAAATTCCCCACTATAATTTCTTGAGGTTTTCTGATACTTTATCAAGCTATAATCATCATCCACATCAAGAAAACGATTCAAAGTAAGGTCATATTTATCGTTCGCGCACACTAATCCCATACCAACATAAGCCCCTCGCTTATGCGTCGTACCAACATCTTCATCACAGAAAACAGCCTCAGCAGCCAACATTAAAACACAAGACAACAACTTCTTCATTTCATTCACCTTCTGCAACAACTGATGTCAGTTTAGACTAGATTTTATATTTGTCAACAGATATGTAATCTAAAATCAAGTTTTACCCCACAAATAGTGACTTTCTCCTCAATTCTGCGATGTTCTTGGCGCTAATGCAGAACATGGCTGCTTTAAGTTCAAATTCAATTGACTCGCTAAGTTTGTCAACTTCTTGTTCGGACATCATCGCTGCTTTCAAAAAATCGGAGGCGTTACTACAAAGTGTTGCTCCCATCGCTATGGCTTTTGCGACATCCACCCCCGTTTTAATTCCTCCTCCAGCAATGATCGCCGAATTTGGACAACGCAATGTCACATCTTTTAATGCTTGAGCGGTAGTGATTCCCCAATCTTTAAAAATGTCGGCAGACCGTTTTTGTATGTTTGGATTTCTCTCAGTTTCTACATTACTCCATGAAACTGAACCGCTGCCACTAACATCTACAGCCGATACCCCGGCTTGAAACAGTTTTTCAGCAACTAATGAATTAATTCCATATCCAACTTCTTTTACAACAACAGGTGATGATAGTTTTGAGCATATTTTTTCGATTTTTTTCAACAGTCCTGAAAAGTTCTTATTTCCTTCTGGTTGAAATATCTCTTGTAATGGATTCAAATGCAGAATTAGAGCGTCTGCTTCAATCATATCTACAGCGCGTTGACATTCATCAATGGCGAATCCGTAGTTTAGCTGAATCGCTCCAAGGTTTGCAAAAAGCAAAATATCTGGCGCAAATTTTCGAACATTAAACGTATTTTGGCAAGATCGATCGACAATTGCAGCGCGTTGACTACCTACAGCAAATCCTATTTTGTATCTCTGCGCAGCTTTAGCCAGCTTGCGGTTAATTTCTTGCCCCTCTGTACATCCTCCAGTTAGAGAAGAGATGATCAAAGGTAGACTCAGGGTTTTTCCCAAAAAACTTACAGACGTATCTATTGAATCAAAATCTAATTCAGGCAATGCGCAATGTTCAAATTTATACTGTTCAAATCCGTTGCTTTTAAGCGAATGATTTGCCGGATCTGGACATAACGCAATATGTTGAATTTTTCTCTCTTTCAATTTAGACACTACTTTGCTTCAAACTCTCTAATTCATCATCGAATTTAAATATACCTAAATCCGAAGACTGCATTCTTTTTAGTCTATTAATCAAAAACGAAATTTCAGAGTCAACTTTTCCTTGATTATTGATGAAAGATAACAAAAATTCTTGAGAAACATAATCCTTGTCTACCAATGCAGATTCGTAAGATGTCGCAATTAATCCGTATAATTTTTGTTCTTGACGTTGAGCTTCTTCGAATATATGCAGTGGCGCTCTCCAATCCTGTCTTAAAACTGGAATCGCCGCTAATTTAAATTTTGCCCCCCTATCTTCCAAATGGTGCATTATCTTCAAACCAACCTGACGAACAGCTTCATAACGATTCAAACACCAATCCGCACATCCTCGTAATCCCATATCACGAAAAACACAGGACATCGAAAGATAAGCATAAGCCACACAAAACTCCTCCGTCAAACACTTGCTTAGAGCTTCATGAGCCCTTTTCCCAATGACAACAGCCATCTGATTCTCCTTCTGTTTTGATACAATTATCTCAACAAAAAGTTAAAAGAATATTACTTCGATCTGAAAGTAATGCGACCCTTGGTAAAATCATATGTAGTCATTTCGACATTGACTTTATCTCCGGCAAGGACACGAATTCTGTTTTTTTTCATCCTTCCTGAAGTGTGTGCTAAAATCACATGATCGTTTTCCAGTTTTACTCGAAACATTGCGTTAGGCAACACTTCTATTACTTCTCCGGAAAACTCTATTAAATCCTCTTTTGCCATAAAATCCCCTCAAAATACGGTATATGCTATAGCAATAAATGCTTTTTTACAAGATGAGTAACAAAAGTTACATAAACTTATAACCTATATGCAATAACTTACTGCAGAGGGCGTTCTGATTGCTCCTGCAATAAATTCACACAGATTGGCAAATGGAGAGGTGACTTTTGTTTTACGTACAGGAGAAAAAAGAAATCCTTGCCCTATGTCGATTTTTGCTTCTAACGCGCACTGCAATTGAGTTTCTGTCTCAATTCCTTCTGCAACAACTTTGCATCCAAATTCATGAGATAAATTTGCAGCAAATTTTAATATTGATTTTGCTTTATTGTTGACAGGAGCCGATTGAACAAAACGCTGGTCAATTTTTACGATATCTACCGGTAAATCATGAAAGTAAGCCAACGAAGAATACTGCACTCCAAAATCATCTAAAGCTATTTTGACCCCTGCTTTTCGGAGAAATTGTAAAACATCAATTGATTTTTGCATTACATCTGGATTAGTTTCTTCGCTAATTTCCAGAACAATATTGTGAGGGGAAATATTTAATCCGTGTATGGTATCTATTAACGCACGAGCAAATTCGTGACTGACAACATCTTGAGATGTTAAATTTGCATAGAGTTGAAAATTACTACGCGTTTTCCCGTGCTTAAAAACACATTGAATGACATCCAAAGCACTTGGAAAAAATTTTTGCTGTCCTTTGTTGTACAAGGCTTCATATCCAAAAACAATTTGATCACAAAGTGACACCAGCGGCTGTAATCGAATTCTGTTAATCATTATCTGTTATCCTATTGGACTTTATATATAATGTTGCTTTTACGATTTATCAAGATCTTTCAAATAATTTATTTAAAATTTTAGCATTCATTAATACATAAGATGGCCGACCGTGGCAGCATTGCGCAATATTTGGTGTTCTCTCCATGCTTCGTAGCAAAACATTCATCTCTTCTATCGATAATTTTTTTCCTGCACGCAAACTGCCATGACACGATATTGTTGACATTAAAAGATTAATCTTTTCTTGCAAAGAAGTAATATTTCCAAAAGAAGACAACTCTTCAGCTATGTCATTCATTAACGGTTTCGCTTCGCACGCCCCCAATATCGCAGGCAAAGCCTGTACCATAATCAAGTCGTCAGTTAATTTTTCATATATGATACCGAATTTATTGATCAATTCTTTATGATTTTCAATTAGCTCGATTTGGGCATGAGAAAATGGACACATCTCCGGCAATAATAAGCTTTGTGGTTCCAGCTTGGAATCCTTTTTCAGCTTTTCTAATGTAATTCTTTCCGCTGCAGCGTGTTGATCCACCACAATTAAACTGTCATCGGTTGACGCAATGATGTATGTATTTGCTATTTGACACAAAGCTCTACCCAAGTAAATATGATTTTCATTTATTTCTTTATGCGTTGGCAAATCAATTTGGCCCAAGTGTTGTCTTGTGTTATACGGCAACTTTAAATCACTACTCTTTTCAATTGAATAATTTGTAAATCTCGGCGAACTATCATTCAAATGACTACCTGCTTTGTGAGGTTGATAAATTGATGCAGCAAAGTTTTTGTTCACTCGATGAGAATCAAACGCATTGAAGGCTTGCGGAGCTTTATGGACTTTTTCGTTGAAATTAGGTGAATTATTTTTTTCGACACTATTCGATTTATTTTCAAAAACTTTGTCAACCATAGTATTAGTTGGTATTGCTGATCCATAAGACTGTAGGGATTTTTTTAACTCCGAAATTAAAAATCTACGAATCTTTTCCGGCTCTTTGAAACGAATTTCAGTCTTGGCCGGATGTGCATTCACATCTACCTCTTCATATGGTAAAGACAAGAATAATACAGCTATCGGATATCTTCCGTGCGGAGTTAAGCCCATATATGAAACGTTCAATGCAGTCGAAAAAATTTTATCTTTAACAAATCGATTATTAACAAAAAAATATTGCCGATTGCTTGAAGATTTGTTGAATGTAGGAACCCCGAGAAATCCTTTTAGTGACAAATTTTCATAACATACATCTACGAAAAACGTATTTTCTATAAATATTTCCCCGAACACATCAATAATTCGTTGTCTTATGTCGTTTGTTGCCTGATAAGTGATTTCTTTTCTGTTTCCGTCTTTAAAACTTAATGAAATTTTGTGAAAAGCCAGAGCTATATTGTTAAATGTTTTAATGCATGCGTCATTTTCTGAAGAATCGGATTTCAAAAACTTCAGTCGCGCCGGTGTTGCAAAAAACAAATCTCTGACTTCGACTGTTGTTCCTTTTTTCCCGGTAGTAGGCGTTGTCTGCACCACATTTTTTTCCTGAATTGAGATTTTCCAAGCCTCGTTGGAATTGTCGGTTGATGATGTTATTGATACTCTCGCAATTGATGTCATGGAAGGTAACGCTTCTCCTCGAAATCCAAAGGTATGAATTTCGAAAAGATTATCATCTGTGAGTTTGGACGTTGCGTGGCTCAATATGCTCAATTCTAATGAATCTTTATCCATGCCGCAACCATTATCAGTGACCTGTATTAAACTTTTTCCTGCATTTGCTATTTGGACTTGGATTTTCGTCGCTCCTGCATCTATCGCATTTTCCACTAATTCTTTAATTACAGAAGCAGGGCGATCTATAACTTCTCCTGCCGCAATTTGATTAACTAAATGCTGAGATAATACTTTAATCATAAACAACGCCTACTAAACCAACGCTAGAATCATATCAATCTTTATCTTATTTACCAAATCTTTAAATTTTATCCGATAAAATCGTTTTAGTATTATTGGATTGTGTTATGAGACTTATAGTATTTGGAGAAAAATTTGAGGATCACTTGTTCGAAATCGTCGCAATCTCCAACATTTTGAACGGCAGCATGTTGTTTTTTAAAAATCAGATATCAACGAATATCGAGCACGATGATATCATCATTGTAACAAATACATCCGTAAAAAGGTTGCCGCAATCTCTTAAAAACACAATTGTTACGGTTACATTTGCGCCAAAATATCAAAAGAATTTCGAAAATGAAGTTGTTATTAGCGTTTCGGAGATTTCATCTATACCGAATTTATTAGGAATAAAAAAATCATTGCCGATTATTTGTGATGAAAAGAGTGAAGAAGTTTTTTCTTTAGCATTAAAGGTCGCCACAAGTAATGCAACTATACTGATTTCCGGAGAAACCGGAACAGGTAAAGAAATTTTAGCCAAGTTTATTCATGATCATAGTGGTCGAAAAAACAAAAAATTTGTATCGATTAATTGTGCAGCCATTCCCGAAACTTTGTTGGAGTCAGAATTATTCGGTTATGAACGAGGAGCATTTTCTGGTGCTTTTCAGCAACGCATCGGCAAATTCCAAGAAGCCAATCGTGGAACTATCTTGCTAGATGAAATCGGCGAGATGCCATTGGCGATTCAGGCAAAATTGTTGCGAGCAATTCAGGAACAAGAAATTTCAAGGTTAGGAAGTAATGAAAGTATAAAGATTGATACTAGAATTATTGCGACAACAAACAGAGATCTGGCCCATGAAGTTTCAATTGGACACTTCAGAGAAGATTTATATTATCGGTTGAATGTGATTTCAATTGTTTCTCCCCGATTAAATGATCGCCTGAAGGATATTCGTCCGTTAGCTCAATATTTTTGTGAAAAATACTCTGGCGGAAAAAATGTTTTATCTGAAAAATTCTTACAAAATTTAGAGAACATTTATTGGAAGGGAAATATTAGAGAGTTGGAGAATTTTGTACACAGGGCAGTGGTTTTGGCAGATTCTCGAATCATTGAACCAGAAAGCTTTACTTGTCAGCCAAATGCTAAAAGCCTCAAAGAAATAGAAAAAGAGAGTATTTTAAAATCATTACGGAATAACAACGGAAATAAGAGCAAAACATCGGAAGAGCTTGATATTTCAGTTCGCACTTTAAGATATAAGTTAGCCGAATACAGAAAATCATCGTTGAATATTTAAATTACTTGGATTGATTTCGTTTTTATCTTTTGTGCATGCTTGTATCTCAATTTTTTTAATGCCTATTTTTTAAGCAAATTGATTTGGATTCTGATGATGGAGATATTTCTCTGATTAATTCACAGACTTATCCACAGATTTGGTGGATAAAATTAATGATGCGTTAATAAATACTCTATCTGTGATTTGCTTGTTGAGCCTGACTTTGTTGCATCAATCTTTGCTGATACATAGCTCGCTGCTGAGGAGGCATTTGCTGCATTTGTCTTTGTGCCATTTGCTGTTGCATTAACCTTTGTTGATATAGGGCTTGTTGTTGCTGTGGAGATAATTGCGACATTGGTGATGCAATGTTTTGAGGAGGCATTGGCATACTTTGTTGATATGGAGCTGTCTGAGGATAGTGCAATGCATTCATTTGCTCTCTGCTAACTTCGGGAATGTCTTTTTCTTCATTGTCAGGTAGTTCATCGTCGCTTCCTGTAATTAGAGGCATTAACGCATCTAAGTTTTCTTCCGGCACATTGATAACTTTTGCCTCAGAGAAGGAGTGCTGTTTGAGCCAATTGACTAATTTTGTCGCGTTTGCAACTTTTTTGAATGGTCCGCAAAATACGAAAGATTCATCGGGGCTGTTTTTTGATTGTTCCACATGAACCTTATATCCTTTGCCTATTAATGTCCTTTGAACTTGAAGTGCTATATTGTTTTTAAAATAACCTATAAAGGCTATAGTTTTTCCTTGTAAACTAAGAGGATGGGGTCTTTGTGGATTTTGGATGTTGAATTCGGTTTTTCTGATGGAGCAATCGTCACTTTCAAAGTGTGATGACGCAATTTCTTTTAGCAAGGCATCCGTAGATAATTTCGGATGATTCACTTCGTTTGTTGTTTCTGTTGATTTTTTAGAATCGAAGCTTTCAACGCTTGAAGATAAAATTTTCATAACCTTTTGAGAAATTGATGCGGATTTTTCTTTCAGTTTAGCCTCTATGGTTTCCGAGGAGATGATATCATCCTTGGGTTTATGTCCTTCATCTTTGGTTGCTGCTTGTTCAGTTAGCTGTTGAGACGGAACTGTGCTTGCTGTAAAAAATCCAGCACAAAAAAAGAGCGCACCTAAGGTTATTAATACTATAGTTCCGAGTATCGCGACAATCTTATTCATAATTTTTCATTCCGCATCTATATCCTCGAGCAAAAAGTGGTTATAATGACCACCGCTATAAGATATGTTAGCATGTAAAAGTTTATGTTTTGTAAATTTTGCGGAGATTAAAAACTGATGTCGAGTAAATCTGATATTCAATCTGTGGCTGCGGTGATTTTAGCAGCAGGAAATGGATCCAGACTCAAATCATCTACCCCAAAAGTGTTTCATAAAGTAGGTGGATTGCCCCTTGTTGATCATGTAGTGTATACCGCAAGCAAAGTTGGAATTGACGATATCGTAGTTGTGTTGAACCCCAAATATTCAGATTTTCGATCGAAAGTACGAAGTGATATTAAGGTAGCGTTTCAGGAAACCCCAACAGGAACTGGGAATACTGTTAAGTTTGGATTAGAGCGCTTATCAAAAACAGATTTAGGATGGGTTTTTGTTTTGTATGGAGATGTTCCTTTAGTATCCGAGGACAGCTTACAACAAATGTATTCCCTGGCTCAGCAAGATAGAAATACCGCGGTTGTGGTATTAGCGTTCGATTCATCCGATGCAGTGAATTTAGGAAAGTTGGAAAGAGCGGAGAAGTTAGGTACTATTAAAAGGATAGTAGAGGCAAAAGATACGAATGATTCAGAGGAATTTCTTTCCCTATGTAACGCAGGTTTGTTAATTAGGCGAGATGTCCTAAATGCACTTTTGTGCAACATTCAGCCAAGCCAAATCACTAAAGAAGTTTATATAACCGAAATTGTTCGATTAGCTTATGAAGCAGGATATGATTGTCGATATTACGAGGGCACTCGTGAGGAATTATCTGGAGTAAACACACGCGCTGAATTAGCAAATCTTGAAGAATATTTTCAGAAGAAAATGCGACGTAAGTTTTTAGATAAGGGGGTTACTTTAGTTGCTCCTGAAACTGTGTTTTTTTCGTATGATACTGAAATCGAAAATGATGTGACAGTTTTTCCGTATGTCGTTTTTGGAGAAAATGTTCGAATTCGAACAGGTGCAGAAATAGGGCCGTTTTGTGTAGTGGAAGGAGCTGACATTCACAGATCTGCTATTGGCCCTTTCTCGAGGTTGCGTCCAGGCTCGGAAATCCGAAAAGGTGCGAAGATTGGTAATTTCGTGGAAGTTAAAAATAGTTTCATTGATGAACAGGCTAAAATAAATCATCTGAGTTATATCGGAGATAGTACGGTAGGACGTAAGTCCAATATAGGTGCAGGTACAATTACTTGTAATTATGATGGGTTCAGAAAATCTCACACAGAAATAGGAGAAGAGGTCTTTGTTGGATCCAACACTGCTCTGGTTGCCCCTGTAACGATTCGAGATGGATCTATAATTGGAGCAGGAAGCGTGATAACAAAAGATGTGGATGAAAATTCTTTGGCCGTCGCTCGTGGTCGCCAAATTAATATGAAAGATAAAGCGATAGCTTTCAGAGATAAAAAAAGGAAATAGTGAAAATGTGCGGAATTATCGGGATAATCGGTCGCGATGGACAAGATATTGTTTCCAATATTCTGCAAGGTTTAGAAAAGCTTGAATATAGAGGATATGATTCTGCTGGTATTGCTGTCTGGAAAAACGAGTCTATCCATCGAGTAAGAGCTGTTGGTAAATTATGTAATTTGCAGGATAAGTTGAAAAAAACACCGATAAATGGAGAAATGGGGATAGGTCATACACGTTGGGCAACACATGGTAAACCTACTGAAGAAAATGCACATCCCATGATGACTAAAGACATTGCGTTGGTTCACAACGGAATTATCGAAAATTACGAAGTTTTTAAAAATGAATTAATCCGTCAAGGGTATCAATTTACATCCCAGACCGATACAGAAGTTGCCGCGTTTTATTTGCAAGCAGAGCTAGATAAAGGAGCTAATCCGCGTGAAGCTTTTCGTAAGATGTTATGTGATATGAGAGGAACATATGCTTTTGTTGCAATGTTTCGTTCTTTACCCGGAATTTTGTTTTGCGCAAAAAATAAAAGTCCAATAGCCGTCGGTTTTGGAGAAAATATGTGTGTTGGATCGGATGCAAGTTCGATTTCCAGCTGTTGTGATGAGATTACATATTTGAATGATGGAGAATATGCTGAAATATCAAAAGATGGATCAGTTTTCTTTGATAAATTTTTTAACGAAATTCAAAAGGATAGAATTAAGGTTACATCAGACTTGGTAAATTCGGGAAAAGGCACGTATGATCACTATATGCTCAAAGAAATAATGGAACAGCCAAGCGCGATTCGAAAAACTATCCAAGCAAATAAAATTTCGAAAGATTTTTTGGGTGGAGTTTCTCGAATTCTCATTTTGGCTTGCGGAACATCATATCACGCAGGGTTGGTTGCAAGGTATTGGTATGAAAAATATCTGAAAATCCCTACAATTGTAGAAATAGCGTCGGAGTATAGATACAGATGTCCAGTGATTGAGGATAATACTCTTGTGTTGGCGATTACTCAGTCAGGAGAGACTATCGATACACTGGAAGCTATGGAGTATGTAAAAAAAAGTAACAAAACCTGTAAAGTTGCGGCTATAGCGAACGTAAAAAATAGTGCGATATCTCGTTTGGCAGATTTCGTATTTTATACAGAGGCCGGGGTGGAGATAGGCGTTGCATCCACAAAGGCTTTTACAGCTCAGCTTACTGTGCTGGCTCTTTTGGCGTTTTGTGATCGCCCTGATTTGATGGCTCAAATAATGAGTCTACCATCAGTGTGTGACGAAACGTTGGAGTTGTTGTCTGCAGAGATTGATGCTTTGGCAGAAGAGTTACAAGAGGCATCAAGTGCAATTTATCTTGGACGAGGAAATTTATATCCAATTGCGTTAGAGGGAGCTTTGAAATTAAAAGAGATTTCATACATTCATGCAGAAGGGTTAGCTTCAGGGGAAATGAAGCATGGACCTATCGCGTTAATAGATGATAAAATGCCAGTAATTTGCTTATGTCCATCAGGTAAGATCTTTGATAAGATGTTCTCTAATATTCAGATAGCGAAAGCTCGAGGACAGAGTATTGTTGTTTTTACAGATGAAGCAGGGGCTGTGCAATTTGATTGTCGTACAATTGTATTGCCGGAAATTCATGAAGAACTTGCTCCGATTTTATATTCCATTCCTTTACAATTGTTGGCATATAAAGTTACGGTTCTCAAAGGTGAAGATGTGGATAAGCCTCGAAATTTAGCAAAATCAGTTACAGTGGAGTGATCAATGAATGTAGATTTGGAATATGCAAGATCGGTATTCAAGCAAGAAATAGAAGGCCTAGAAGGGATGTATTGTGCCCTGGATAACAATTTTGTAACAGCGGTTGATTTAATATGTAAGAAGAGCAAGGGACATGTGATTGTGTCCGGAATGGGAAAACCTGGGCATATAGGGAAGAAGATTTCAGCAACGTTGTCTTCTGTAGGAACTCCGTCTTTCTTTCTACATCCTGCAGAGGCAAGTCATGGTGATTTAGGCGAAATTTCAAATAATGATGTTCTTCTCGTTCTATCTTTATCCGGAAATACATCGGAATTGATACCAATGCTGTCCTATGCAAATCGTTTTGGTATTGATGTTATCGGAGTTACAGCCAATGCAGATAGTATTTTAGCGAAATCTTCAAGAGTGCTAATTTTAATGCCGCAAGTGAAAGAGGCGTGCCCTTATAATTTGGCTCCGACTACTACCTCGACGATGATGTTAGTTATAGGCGACGCCTTGGCTCTATGCTTATTAAATAGGAAGCAATTTTCTCGAGATGATTTTAAGAGCTTTCATCCAGGAGGAACATTGGGAAAGCGATTATTGAAAGTTTCGGATTTAATGCATAGCGATATTCCATTAGTTCAAATGGCAACGACTGTAAAGGATGTTTTAATCGAGATGACTCAAAAATCATTTGGATGCACTTGTGTTGTAGACGAAAATGGGAAAATTATCGGAATTATTACAGATGGGGATCTTCGTCGCAAAATTGATGATGATTTTTTGAATAAAACTGCCGCTGATATCATGACGAGAAATCCTAAAGTAATTTCAGAAGATGATTTTGCTCAGGAAGCGTTGAAAATAATGAACAAGAATCAGATTACCAGTTTGTTTATTTGTAGAGAAGAAAAGCCTTGTGGCATTTTACATGTACACGATTGTTTGAGAGCCGGACTTGCATAGAAGACGCTCAAAAATCAGATTTATATCTTCTATATTTGCTGCATTTGCGGTTTTTGTTGGGTATTTGGTTGTCCGGTCTGTTTTAACGATGAAGGATGTGACACCGAAAAACGAAAAAGTGTTTTCTTCTGATAATCATACGTTTTCTGATATTACATATAAAGTGTACAACAATGGTGCCAAAGGAATGTCACTAAAATCTTCTGAAGTCCAAAAAGTTGAAAATGGTTCATTAAGTTTCAAAAAATTAGTTTCAAATTTTAGAATTTCTGAAAACAAAAGAGGCACGATTTCAGCAGATAGAACTTTTGCGCTTGATGAAGCAGCTAAACAGTGTAAATTTATAGGAAATGTAAAGCTATCTACAGATGATGGTTTAAGCATAAGAACAGATCTGTCGTTTGTTGATTTTGATAAGCAGACAGCCAGGGGAAATAGTCCGGTATCTGTTATTCAGAATGATATGGAATTAAGAGCTAATCAATATGATTTTGATTTAATGCATCAAATTTTCACTTTAATTGATCATGCGGAAGGGCATATTAAACAAGATTTGATCAATGCTGACAAGTTGATTATAGAATTGGCTGATATCGGAAATCAATCTGTTAAAAAAGTTAATGCTATAGGAAATGCTTTATACAAATCTGAGTATTATTCGATAAGAGCAACAAAATGCATTAACTATACTCCGGACAATGTTGATGCTTATCAAAATGCCAATTTAGTATATAGTCGTAACGGTACGAACTACGATATTTCGGCCAATCATATTTTCGGAAAGTTAAAAGCGAACAAGGTTGAGCGCGCTAAAATGATGGGTAATTTAGTAATAAAGTTTAGAGATTCAGTTATTTACGGTGATGAAGGATTCTTTCAAGGAAATATTTTGACAGTGGTCGATAATGTTTCTATACTGAACCCGAAAGGTAAGATAATTTGCGATAAAGCCGAGCTTAATACAACTACAAATGATATGAAAATATATAATTCTAAAGGGATGATCTCTAAGGGAATATCTGATGAAAAATGAAATCATATGCGATGGTCTGCGAAAATCGATAAAGGGTAAAGACATTTTACGAGGTGTTACACTGAAAGCCACGCAAGGACAGGTTATTGCATTGCTCGGACCTAACGGAGCTGGAAAAACTACGGCCTTTTCTATTTTATGTGGTTTGTTAAGGCCAAGTTCGGGCAGGGTCTTTTTTAATGATAAAGACATTACAGATGTTCCAATGTATAAAAGAGCAAGAATGGGAATAGGTTATTTACCTCAGGAGTCGTCAGTGTTTCGAGGATTGTCCGTTGAAGAGAATATATATGCTGTTCTTGATATGAACGGTTATTCGAAATCTGAGAAAAACGTTATTTTAGAAAAGTTGCTTCAAGATTTGGAGTTAGATCACATCAGGAAATCTCCGTCAGTCAGTATTTCAGGAGGAGAAAGGCGAAAGTTAGAAATCGCAAGAGCTTTGGCTACTAACCCGAAATTCATTTTGCTGGATGAACCATTTGCCGGGATAGATCCTTTAGCGATTGCTGAAATGCAAAATATGATTATCAATTTAAAAAAGAGAAACATTGGCATAGTTATAACTGATCACAATGTGCGAGATACTTTACCTTTGGCTGATTATGCTTATTTGTTATTCGACGGAAAGGTTTTGATGGAAGGAACTGCCAAAGAAATAATAAATAGCAAAGATGCTCAAAAAATTTACCTTGGAGAAAGTTTTTCAGGGTATAACTCTCTCCATGATGGAGAAGAACAGTAAAGTCATTTTATTCATAAACCAAAACCAAACCCTTATGCCAGAATTGAGCTTTTCACTGAGGGTTTTGGAGATGAATAATACAGATTTAAATGAACTCATAGAGCAAGAGGCAGTTGAAAATCCTTTCTTAATTTGCGAATCCTCGAAAAAAGATTACAATAGTTTCGGAACCAATCAAATTGTAGATAAACTCGATTTTCGACAAGAAATTTTTCGGCAGTTGGCGTTTTATTCTATGACGGAAGATGAAAAAAATGTCGCAACGATCTTAATATATAACATTACTAATGAAGGATATTTAGATCACGATGTTATTAATCAGTTGAGAGAATCTTATTCTTACAGTTTTTGTGTTTCTGTAATTAATCGATTGAAACAAACAGAGTATGGCCATTATTTTTCATTTAATTTTCAGGATAAGATGAAAAATATTTTACAGAAATTAGGTCAATACACGAGAGCGCATGAGCAAATGTTGATGCGTATTCTTAAAGAAGGTCGTATCTGTAATTATAAAAATGAAAATTATCAACGCGTAAAAAATGATATAAAAAATGCATTGAGGTTTATATCGCCACAAAGTACTTCAGAAAATTTAATTCTTCCAGTTGATTTGATAGCACAACATGATACTGATTCAATGAAAGTTGAAGTTGAAGATAATATTTCTGAAGTAAAAATTGATAATGATCTATATAACGAAATGAAAATAAAGATTCGTACAAATATTGAGAAAAAGTACATTGAAGAAAAAAATAAATCCGTAAAATTGCTGTTGAAGGCTGTTTGCTACCGAAACAGTACATTATTACGCGTGGCAAAAGAAATTTTGTATCATCAATCCGGTTTTTTTTATACCAATTCTGATTTAGTACCTTTAAGCGCCTCAACGATCGCGAGTAATTTGGATATTCATGAAAGCACGGTACATAGAGCGGTCGCAAACAAAACTATTGCGACACCTTGCGGGACATTTGAACTGAAAAAGTTGCTAGCCAAAAGAGTCAACATTTCCGATTGGAATGAAAAAGTTAGTGATTTTTCCGTTAAGCAATACATTAAACAGTTGATTAAGCAAGAACCACCACATAGTCCGTATTCTGATGAAAATATTGTATATTTTTTAAGTACCCGCGGAATTGTTATTTCCAGAAGAACTGTTGCGAAATACAGAAAAAGTATGAATTTTCCAAATTCGATACATCGACTGAAAAATTACAAAATTACCGAATATAAATAAAATATAAAGTGTTTTTTGAAAAAATATTATCTATACTGGTTATAGTAAGAAAATTAGGAGGATGAAATGAACTTTTCTTTTTCTGGTAGACACATGGAAGTTGGGGAAAGCTTAACGACCAAAGCAAAGGAATCATTGCAATCGTTGGAAACGAAGTACAGGTTGGAGTTTTTAGACGTCAATATTGTTATGAAAAAAGACGGGCATCAATTTGTTACAGATATTTCAGTGAAAACAAATACTGGAAATTCGTATATGGTCAGCGATAGTGCTGAAGATCCGAAAATCAGCTTTGATATCACTCTTCAAAAATTAGAGCAACAAATGCAAAAAAAGAAGAAAACCAGATATTCTGATTATAGCAAGAAAAAAGAATTTGAGCCGATGGCTCCTGTATCTGATCAAAAAGAAGATGATGGAGGATTGATCATTGCTGAGGTTCTGGATGATCTCCCATTGATGAGTGTCAGCGAAGCCGCAGAGCAACTGAATGAAACCAGAAAAGTATTTATTTTTGAAAATATTGTAAATTCTTCTGTTAATGTGGTTTATACTCGCAGCGATGGCAATATCGGTTGGATAGACTATAAGAATTTTAAATAACAGAAATGAAAAACAGTTTTCAGATCAACTGCTGAAAACTGTTTTTTCGTAAGAAAACTGCTATTAGACCAGTGGTAGTCGCGCATAAGAAAGAAATAGATATGATCAAAAAACACTGCATAATCGAGTTGTATTGAAGTTTTCAGGAGGACATCGAAAAATGATCAACAAATTATTTGAAATGACATACAAATATCGGTTGTGAGTTCGTATTACGTGAGAAATTCTGCGTAAAGCGATCGAGATCTGACAAAAACTGATAAAATAGATATGACAATATTGATGAAATACGTGGGAAAATGAATTGAAGAAAATTCAGAAAAAAGAAGGGTAATGTTTCGTCTCCACCTGTAAAGACCTATTTCATTAAAATTTTATTTAATTTTTGCGTTGATTTGTTTTGGTTTTTATCTTATAAATTGCTTGCTATACAGAAGGATTATGTTATGAGAAAATCATTATTTCAATTTTATGCTATTGCAATGGGTTTTATTGGATGTTGCAATTGTACAGAATTACTCGGAACGATTCCATCAACCAGAGTTTCATTTGGAGATTTAAATTCCTACAATAAGCCATCGCCGACTCTTACACGAAGTTTATCCGCAAATGATTTACCGACACGTCGCGGACAATCTAGCCAATTGATTAATATTGAAGATTTTGGAACTCATCTGCCAAATACACCAGATGTAGAAACACAAGTCAAAGCAAGTGAATATTTTTCTAAATCCATCCCGTTAATTGTGAAAAAAAGAACTGATGAATCTCTTGTTATTGATAGTATCAGTTCAGACATCAATTTTGCAAAATTACAACTTATTTTTTTTACTCGTCATTTTCATACCGAAAATGACACAAACAGTCGAATATCAGAACGATTTACAAAACTATCAACTATAACCTCGGGGACATCATCAAATATAAAATTATTTGAAAATATAGACTCTTTTTTAAACTTAGTTATCATGTCCGGAACTCAAAGCAGAGCTATTATGTCTGCGCATTCAATACGGGAAAACGCCAAGATTGAACTCTATATTAATAATGAAGAGCTAAATTCGGAAAATATCTATTTCTCCCCTCTTTTTAATGAATGCGCCCCTGGAAATTGGACTTTAGGATTGTCACGCGAGAAAATATTTAAGAGTAAAGAATTTTGTCAGTGGTTGAAAAATGACCGATTCCAAGCCGAAGGTGGAGAATCCGGGCAACATTGTCAAGATCGAATCGCTACAGCACTTTTTGATATATTAAAGCAACTTCAAAATACAGATCATGGCACTTGGATCTTTTCCAGTCAAATGCTGATGAATTGGTACTCTAGAGCATTATTTCATCAACCTGAACTAATAATGGCAAATATTAAAAATTGCGACACGATTGTCTCCTTTTTCGATCCTCAAACTGAAACCTTCTACCCTTTAATGGATACGACAGATAAGCCATTTTTATTTTCACCTATAGATTTGTTTTCATTGGTATCCTCAGAGCAAAACTCCAATTTTTTCTCTTCTGTCTTTAACCAAGAAGAGCTTGCTCGCCTACAACTCAACATCAAGCTTAAAGAACGGTTTTTGATAAAAGCGCTTGAACGCAATAACGCTTATCAACTCTATCCGGCTGCCATATTTGATATATTTCCACAATCAATTAACATTTAAAACTTGACTTACTCAACAAAAAAGCCTCCTAAAGGAGGCTTTTCATCCTAAAAAATCATCGGCAATTTAATATTTAAAGTTATATGCGCCTAACAATCTGACGTTCCAGCCCTTATTGGCTCTTGTGCCACCATGCTTTTTACCGAACGCATACTCTGCTTCAACTCTAGCTGATACGCTCTTCCACACCCTGGCTCTTTCTCCACCTAATGCCACCACAGGCGCCCACTGAGTCTCGCTACTTGTAGTATTTTCCTTACTGTTAAAAAACTCGCACTTTGAGTATTGCAGACCCAATCGACCATAAACCATGCTTACGTTATCAAAGAGATAGCCAAAACGTACCCCCACTTGAGGATTGAATCCTTTATTCTTAAGAATACCGTCATTAACGCCCTTATCTTTATTAGACATAAAATCCATAATGGCGTCTAAACCGCAATAATATTGATCGTTGAAAACTTTTCCACCACCAAAAACTAAGCTGCCCATAAAGCGATTGAACTTCTCGTTTCCTACTTTAAGAAAGCTACCGCCGAAACCGAGACCACCGTAAATAGAATCGAAACAACCTGTATCTTCTCCGGCTGTCGATGCTTCATCCAAAACAACTTCTTCAGCTGAAACACCAGAAACAGCAAAGCATCCAATTGTCGCAAGTAATGCTAACTTTTTCATATCATTAACTCCTTAAATAAATCTGGATGAAATTTACTCCTGAATCGTTAATAAACAACTAATATTTCCAAAAAGAATATTTAATGTTGCAAAAATATCACTATCATTCTTCAACAGTATTTCTCTCGAGAAGCTCTCTATACAGTTACAGCCAAAATTAGGTTGTCATCTTTTTCAATGGATCGTATAATTCCTTCGGATTTGAAAGAAATTTAAAATATGAATGTCGTTGCGGTCATCAATCAAAAAGGGGGAGTCGGTAAGACCACTACAGCGGTAAATTTGGCAACCGCCTTGGCCGCAATTGGGAAAAAGGTTCTCGTTTTGGACCTCGATCCGCAGGGAAATTCCTCAACAGGACTAGGTATTCCGAAAGAAAGAGGGATCAAAAGCAGTTATGGCGTAATTTTGGGGCTTGTCAATCCGCAAGATATCGCAAAAGAGACATATGTTAAAAATTTATCGGTAATATCATCAACGATAGACTTATCTGCCGCAGAAGTTGAGCTGTTTCAACAAAAAGATCGGGAAAGTCGACTGAAAAATGCTATATCAAATATGAACTATGATTATATCTTCATTGATTGTCCGCCGGGTTTTGGCTTAATTAATATCAACGCATTGAATGCTTCGAACAAAATTATCATCCCTTTGCAATGCGAATTCTACGCTCTTGAAGGGCTGACCCAGTTGTTCAGTACTATTCAAAGTGTTCGAAGTTCAATAAATAAAGGACTCATTGTTTCAGGAATTGTTTTGACTATGTACGACCGCCGAAACAGCCTAAGTCGAATGATTGATAATGATGTACGTTCGCACTTCGGAAATTTGGTTTTCGATACGGTAATCCCGCGAAACGTAAAAATCAGCGAGGCATCTTCTTTTGGTAAACCCGTTATTTTATATGACGTAAAATCGAGTGGATCTCTCGCTTACATAGAATTAGCACGAGAATTTTTAGGCAGAGAATCGAATGACAAATAAAACTTTAGGACGAGGGTTGTCTGCATTTTTATCAACTCCTCAAAATGAATCTGACGATCAAGTTATTAAGATTGATGTTCAATTAATCAAACCGAACCCTTATCAACCTCGAAATTTTTTTGATGAAGAACAACTACAATCTTTAGCATCATCTATTAAAAGAAAAGGCGTTTTACAGCCTATACTGGTCCAAAAATTACCGGATGACAGTTATCAATTAATTGCTGGCGAAAGACGTTTAAGAGCATCCAAACTAGCTGGATTATCTGAAATTCCGGCAATTGTTACGAATCTTGAAAAAGAAGAGCAACTGGAAGTCGCCATTCTTGAAAATGTTCAACGTGAGAACTTAAACCCGATCGAGGAAGCTGAAAGCTACCGCAGGTTGATTGATGAGTTTCATCACACACAAGATGAATTATCAAACATCATCGGGAAAAGCCGAAGTCACATAGCCAATATATTAAGGTTACTGAACCTTCCTGAAGACGTTCAGACATTTGTTCGAGAAGGCAAGCTAACTTTCGGGCATGCGCGAGCACTAATCGGATCAAAAGATGCCTCTAGAATAGCTCAGCAAGTTATTCGATCAAAATTAAATGTCAGAGATACTGAAAATTTGATACAATCCGCCAGATCCAGAATAACAACTTACGCAGATCCTGAAATCGTTAACCTTGCTCATCAAATATCAAGCTTGATAGGGTTAAACGTCAATATCAAAATCAAGGGAAAAGGAGGAACTATCGAAATCAATTTTAGTGATTTCGAACAGTTGGATTCATTTGTTCGCAAATTAAATGGTTAGGCATGGGTATCATAAAAGCCGCAGTTACAGTCGGTGCGTTTACTTTATTCAGTAGAATAATCGGATATCTAAGAGAATGTATTGTTGCTGCTTGTTTAGGAGCCTGTGTATATTCCGATGCACTGCTCGTCGCTTTACGTATTGCAAACACGTTTCGTAGAATATTTGCAGAAGGAGCTTTTAACGCATCTTTTTTGCCTAGATTTTCCAAGGTTTTAAATAATGATGGCCAGGAAACAGCAAATCAAGTTTTATCAGATATTTTCAGTTTTTTGTTGATTGTATTATCCGTACTATCTATTGTTATTTTGTTGTTTTTTCCATCTATATTGCAAATTTTGGTATCAGGATTTGATGTATTAAGTGAAAAATTTGGTTTAACGGTTAAGCTAGGTCGAATTTGCTTCCCATACCTGATATTGATATCAGTCAGTTCACTTTTGAGCGGTGTTTTGAACACTATTAACAATTTTGCATTGCCTGCGGCTCTATACTCATTGTTAAGCGTCTGCACAGGCGGAGGCTTGTTAATCAGTTATTATATGGACGCATCAAAGCTAACATCTGTACACGTTATGTCATATTGCGTTTTGTTTTCGGGACTTTGGCAATCTGTTTGGCTATGGCGTTCTATTAAGGCGCATAATTTCCATATTAGATTTAACTTCAAATGTTGGACTGCAAAGGTAAAAGATATTGTAAAAAATATGATTCCCGGAATCATCGGAGCAGGTGTGTGGCAATTAAACATGCTCGTAGATACAACCATTTCATCATATCTGCCAACGGGAACGATCACTTGCATGAATTTAGCGGACAGACTAAACCAATTTCCACTTGGAACACTAGGTATAGCGCTCAGTACCGCATTGCTGCCCCTATTATCGAAATGCATTTCAGTAGGAAATTACGCAAAAGCCAGAAGAGAGTTGGAAAGAGGGCTGTTATTTGCGTTTTTTCTCACGTTTTTCGCAACAACATTCATCATTTCATTAAGTGATTTTTTGGTTGCCGTAGCCTTTCAGAGAGGTCAATTTGATATAACACATGTACAAATTACGTCTAGTGCTCTGCTTGGATTTTCCGTAGGACTTCCGGCATATGTTCTATCAAAATTGTATTCATCAGTGTATTTTGCATCCGGAGATACAAAAACACCTGTCATATTCGCTATCATGTCTGTTATATTAAATGTATTATTTTTAGTTATATTGGTTCCATTTTGGAAATATTTCGGGCTGGCCTTATGTACTTCGCTTTCTGGCCTGTCAAATGCGATTTTGTTGATAAAATTTGTTCACCCTCAAATGAAAATTTGCTTATCTAGTACTTTTAAGTACAAGTTGTGCTCTCAAGTTATGGCATCAATTATAACATATATTTGTTTAAAATTTTTATTAGATAATTATTGGTCTTATGAACTGGGTAACTCCCCAATAAAATGGCCTTTGTTTGCAATGTTCTTTGCAGTAGCGGTTATTGTCTTTTCATCTGTTACATCACTATTCTTAGTTGCAACTCATCAGAAAAACTGGAAATTATGGAAACGGGAAGCATGGTCATGACCAAATGGTACAACAAAACGCAGTTATATCTATACTTTGGAATGCTGATTATTTTGTGTATCTCCACGTATTTGTGGTACTTCAGATTGCATGGTGTTTTATTAGGATATGACGATAGCGTACTGTTATTTCAGGATGCTGATGATCATATGATGATGACACGAGTCAGAGATTTTTTTATTCACGGATCTACGTCGTACAGCTTATTAAATAGGGTAAACTGGCCTAATGGGGTAGATTTATATTGGACCAGATTATATGACTCGATTTTAATATCATTCACATGGATTTTTTCCTTATTTATCAAACCAATTGAAACAGCCGTAGAGATTGCAGGATTTTGTATAGCTCCCGTTTTTAGAGCAATTTCCGCTTGGATTCTCTTCAAGACTTTTTCCAAGGTTTCTTTATGTGGTGCAACATTATCCGTATTTATGTTTTTATCCCATTTGAATTTAACGGAAATTTTTTCTTTAGGACGTCCAGATCATCATGCCTTTTTTATCATGCTGGAATTATTGTTTATCCGACAGATGCAAAGACTGATATTTAATAATACATTAAAAAATCAATATATTTTCGGATTATTAATCTCGTTATGCACGTGGGCTTCAACAGAAATTTTACCCATGCTATTACTAAGTGAAGTTGTTTTATTTTTGGCATCTCGACAATTTTCTGCAAAAGATTTTTGGAATATAAATTTAATCGCAGCTATTGGAGTCGGAATTATTATTGTTTTTTCAACGCCAATTGCTACTATTTCCCTCATGTTGTTAGGATGCAGTGTTTATCTGCAACATCTAAATGCGTCAAAATATGTCATAATCGGATTAATTGCCTTATCCTTTGTGACATCTCTATCTAAGGAGGCAGTATACGACGAAATATCGATGGTACACTTCGGATTATATATTTTAGCTTGTTTATATTTCCGAATTTTACAGTTGTTAGATAACAAAAAAAACAGAGTTTCTGATGTAATTGTCGGCACCATTTTAGGAATATTATTCGTTAGTATTTACCGCAACTTTTTTTTGGGTATAGAGGGAAATGCATCTGAGTTTTTGCGAAATTTCTGGTTTCCTACAATTGAAGATTTAACGTCCGCTTTAAACATGCATCGAGTTGAATTCAATGTTATCTTTTGGTTTCAGAGTTGCGTGTTTTGCATAGCTTGTTACGACAAATTACGTCAATTAAATTACAAGAATTTGTCAAATAATGATTTATTTTGGCTGGCATTTATTGTTTTGGGAATTATCTGGATGATATTCAGCATTATGGCATGTCGAATGGTTATGATGTGGTATGTTTTAATGATTCCCGTAGTGGTCGAAATGTTAAAGACAAACAAAATCAGAAAATTGATTGCAATAATACTTATTATTTCCCCTTCTGCATTGGAATGCGCATTAAATACTGAAGGGAAAATAGTTACTTTATCTCAAGTTCGATCCGTAATGATGGCCAAAAACAGCAAGGTTAATTTTTTAAAACAACTGGATCAGTTAGAAAATATTGAAACCATTATGACTTCTCCGTACTTAGGACCTTATGTTTTGTATTACACAAAGCATAAGGTAGTTGCAATTCCATTTCATCGACAACATGAAGGATTGATTGCCTCGTTAATTTTTTGTAGATGGGGAGATTTTTACGAACGCTTGGTCATCGAATCATTAATAAAAACTCGTTCAACCTACATCCTTGCGGAAGTTAATCATAGGCGAAATCTAGAAGGAATGATTTTTCATGGTTATCTTCCGAATTGGATTACCATCGAAGACTCGGATCAATACAACTTAGTAAGATTAGCCAAAATCGATACCAAAAAAATAAAAAATAGACAACAGGCGCTAGTAGCGGAATAAAAAATAAGAGTTCACACGAATATTGAAAAAGGCATTGTGAGCAAGAATAGTTAAACTAGAAAGAGTATGCTTCTAAATTTAACATCCATGCTTTGAATTTGTGCTTTATATGTTTATAATGAACTCTGTTCTTAACTTTAGGGGATAAAATGACGGAAAAAGCTTTCGATGATAGTGTTTATGCCAATGCAAGAGCGTGGCCATTCGAAGAAGCTCGAAAGTTAGTCGATCGAAAAACAATTCAAGAAAAGGGATATGCTCTATTCGAGACAGGGTATGGTCCGTCAGGATTACCGCATATCGGAACATTTGGGGAAGTGGCTAGAACTACCTATGTTCGTTATGCATTTGAGTGTTTGACCGGAATTCCTACTAGATTATTTGCATTTTCAGATGATCGCGATGGCCTACGAAAAGTGCCAGACAATATACCAAACAAAGATATGATTGCAAAATATCTTGAAGCCCCCCTAACAAATGTTCCGGATCCATTCGGATGTCATGATAGTTTCGGAGAACATAACAATTGTAAGCTTATGGAGTTTCTCGACTCTTTTGGGTTTAACTATGAGTTTCAAAGCTCGACAGATTGGTATAGTAGCGGAAGATTTAACGATGTCTTACTTAAGGTTCTGCAACATCATCAGGAAATTTTGGAAGTTATGCTTGCGAGTCTAAGAGAGGAAAGGGCAGCGACTTATAGTCCTTTCTTACCCATATCACCGAAAAGCGGAAAGGTGTTGCAAATTAATATCGAAGAGTACCGAGTGAATGATGGTTCTATAGTGTTCAGAGATGATGATGGAAAACTGATAGAAGTTCCCGTTACTGATGGACATTGTAAATTACAGTGGAAAGTTGATTGGGCTGCTCGTTGGACGGCGCTAGGCGTTGATTATGAAATGTCTGGAAAAGATTTAATTGATTCAGTAAAGCTGTCATCTAAAATTTGTCGAATATTGGGAGGAACTCCTCCTATAGGATTCAATTACGAACTGTTTTTGGATGAAGAAGGTAAAAAAATCTCGAAGTCCAAGGGAAATGGTCTAGGCGTAGAGGAATGGCTTAGATATGCCCCTCAAGAAAGTCTGGCTAATTTTATGTTTGCCTCCCCAAAGAGTGCAAAACGTTTGTATTTTGACGTTATTCCAAGACAAGTTGATGATTATGTATCGCATGTGCGTAATTTCGAAGATCAAAAAAATGAAAAAAGAATTGACAATCCGGTGTGGCATATACATAAAGGGAACCCACCAAAAATTGAAGCAGATATCTCTTATTCCTTATTGTTAAACTTAGTCAGCGCGTGCAACACAGATGATAAGGAAGTTTTATGGGGATTTATCAGAAAATATATGCCGAAGGCATCCCCGGAATCCATGCCGTTCTTGGATAAACTCGTTGAGCATGCTATTAATTATTATATAGATTTCGTAAAACCTAATAAACACTATGCAGTTCCAACCGAAATGGAAAGAAATGCAATAAATGAACTGCTGCAAGGCTTGAAAACACTACCTGAAAGTAGCTCAGCAGAAGAAATTCAATCTCTCGTCTTTGAGGTAGGGAAACATTACGAATTTCAAGACCTTCGCTCATGGTTTAATGCATTGTATAAAATCTTATTAGGACAAGAGCAAGGTCCACGTATGGGTACATTTATTGCGTTGTATGGAATCTCAAATATGAGAGAGCTGATTGAAAAAACTTTGAATAAAAATGAGAACGGACTTTGAAAACGCAATAAAAGTTTTAAAATGGTTTGCTGACGCAGGAGTTTCCGATGTTTCATCTGAGGATGCGTTATCGCCTTCAATAGTAGAGAATGATGTTCGATCGTTGGAGGATCTAAAAAGAGTGATGGAGACTGTTGATACACCGTTGAAATATTGTGCTCAAAACATGGTTTTTGGTGTTGGAAATATCGAAGCAGAGATTTTGTTTCTTGGAGAAGCTCCAGGAGCAGAAGAAGATAAACAAGGCATTCCATTTGTCGGACAAAGCGGTCAATTATTGGATAAAGCATTAGCTGCGATAGGGTTAGATAGAGAAGCCGTATACATTACGAATATCTTGCCATGGAGACCTCCTGGGAATCGGACCCCAAGTACTCAAGAAATCGCCTTATTCAGACCTCTTGTCTTGAAGCACATATCATTTATTAATCCTCGTATAGTCGTTTGCCTAGGAGGAACCGCAGCAAAAGCTTTGTTACAATCATCTGATGGAATTATGCGATTGAGAGGACGATTCACCAGCGTGGAAGGAATTGCAGCTAAAATACTACCGACATTTCATCCCGCATATTTACTAAGGTCACCATCTCAAAAAAGAGAGTTCTGGCACGACTTTTTAGCGATACAGAATGAAATCGAATCGGACGGAATTTATTCAGATTGCAGTACCAATGTTGTCCAATTATCATGATTGTATTTGTATTTTAACTTTAATCCGAGAGATATAAATCTCGCCTCTACAGTTAAGTCATTGCTTGTAAAGCCAGATAAAATTAAAACGCCTCGACGATTTAAACATTTAACAATTGACTCACTCATTGAAATAAGAGGTTCTGCTAAAATATTTGCAACTATAAGATCATAACATCTGTTATTAAATTCACAGCCTTGATTCTGAAAGACATGTATTCTATGCGCCACTTTGTTAATCGTTGCGTTTTCCTTTGTCACTCGAACAGACTCCGGATCAATATCGCATGCAACAATATTAACTCCACCCATTTTTGCCAATGCGATACTTAAAATTCCTGAACCACAACCAATATCTAAAATATTCTTATGAAGTTTTTTGTCAAAGTAAGCCTCACATGCAGACAAACACCGACTAGTGGTCGCATGCTCTCCTGTTCCAAATGCTGTAGCCGCAGCAATTTCCATGGATACTTTATTTTCAGGATGATTTTCTGACTTTAAATGCGGCCCGTATATGTAAAAGCTTGAAACAACCAGCGGTTTAAAATTTTCAAAACACTTCTGTAACCAATTCACATCAGCTAATTTGGCATTTTCTTCCACATAAAACTCTTTGTTTTTCAGCAAGTTATAGATTTCATGTTCATCTATAGGGCTTTCATCTAAAATTTCGACAACCCAACGATCATCCCGCTTCACTGCGCAAGAGACCGCAACATAATCGAATGCAGAAAGCACTTCACTGACTTCGAAAGCCTCATCGATGCTAAAATCTGCTAAGGAACATTTATACATTATCTTTAATCTTTATTTTGTCGAAGCTGGCGATAAAATCATCATCATCTGACGCCCTTCAAGTTGAGGAGTACCGTCACACTTTGCCGTTTCTTTAACATCATCCAACAGCCGTTGTAACAACTTCTCCCCTAGTTCTTTATGAGACAACTCTCTTCCTCTGAATCGTAAAGTAATTTTAACCTTATTCCCATCTCCGATAAATCTTCTGACATTATTTAACTTAACATTATAATCGTGATCTCCTATCGCCGGTGTTAATTTTACTTCCTTAACCTCAACGACCTTTTGTTTTTTTCTCGCCTCAGATTTCTTTTTTTGCAACTCGTATTTCAACTTTCCGTAATTTATGATCTTGCACACCGGCGGATTGGCTTGAGGAGCAATCTCGACCAAATCTAAACCAGCATCTCTAGCCTTAATAGCTGCTTCACGAATGCTCAGCACCCCAAAAGATTCACCATCCTGACCGATTAATCTAACTTGAGGAGCAGTAATCTCTCTATTGATTCTATATTTTTCTTCCGAATGTTTTTTATCTTCCAAACTTTAACTCCAATATACTCCATTCAAGATAGACTACCTTTTTTTTTGGAAAAATCAACAAATCTACCGCTTTGATCTGTTGAACGGTTTCTTTTTTGCAACACGTTTACTTCCTTGTTGCAACTAATGCCTTTTTGTATCTTCTTTTTTCTTTTCAATAAGCGATGACTTTAATAGTCGATCGGCTTTGAAAGGCCTAAGCCTGCCGGATCTCGTCGAAATCGCCTTTTTTACGGATTTGGCTGTTTCATTAGCCTTTTCCAATAATATGTCCTTTAAGTATATAATCTCTGCCATCTCTTCTGCCCTTTGATACATTCACAGGATAATGTTTAAACGTTAATTTATGGTTAATATATTTCATAAAAATCAATAAGACTGTTTATAAAAAATTAACCATTTGATATATAATCTGTCGATGTAAAGTAGTTTATTGTTTTGATGAGAGGGTTATTATGTTCAAAGGCTTAGCAAATGCAGTACGTTTTTTGGCAATCGATCAAGTGGGTGCTGCTCGTAGCGGACATTTGGGCGCAGCACTTGGAATGTCGGATTGTTTAACTGCTCTCTTTAAAAATATATTGGTTTTTGATCCAGCGAATCCACGTTGGCCTAACCGAGATCGATTCATAATGTCAGGAGGACATGGATCAGCAGCACTATATGCTCTATTGCATCTATGCGGATATCATGAATACTCTATAAAAGAGTTAAAAAACTTCAGACAAATTAATTCTATTACATCCGGGCATCCAGAATATAATCCAGCTCTCGGAATTGAAATTTCCACGGGACCATTAGGCCAAGGTCTAGCAAATGCAGTTGGCATGGCATTGGAAGAAAGAATTTTAAACGCTCGACTTGGCGACGATTGTATCAATCATTACACTTATGTTTCCGTCGGAGAAGGTGATTTAATGGAGGGAATTTCACATGAAGCATGCTCCTTAGCGGGTAATCTTTCTTTAGGGCATTTGATTGTCTTGTTTGATAAGAATGACGTAACAATAGATGGACATATTGATGTTTGTTATAGCGATGATGTAATGCTTCGTTTTAAATCTTATGGCTGGCATGTTGTCGAGGCAAACGGACATAATGAAGAAGAAATTACAGAAGCTTTAAGCGTAGCCAAACAAAATCGTCGTCCCTCTCTTGTTATTTGCAATACTAAAATAGGTTATGGAACTCCTCGTGAGGGCATGCCTAAAGCGCATAGTGGAGCATTAACCGCAGAAGAAAGAGCTTATGCATGTCAATATTTTGAATGGGACTGTGATCCTTTTAAAATCCCTGAATATATATCCAAATCATGGGCGGCCATTGGTTCACGCCATCACACAACATGCAAACAATGGATTGATAGTCAATCAAAAAAATATGAAGTGATCGACTTTGATATTGCTGAAAAAACGGAACATGCACTGCGTCGTGTTAAAAAAGATTGTTTTGTTTCACGTCCGTTTGAGGCCACTAGAACATCAACAAAAAATATTTTGGATAAAATTTCAAGTAACGATCCTCTATTTATTTCCGGTTCTTGTGACCTAGGCGGATCTTGCGGATGTAAATCAAGTAACATGAGACCACTAACTAAAGATGATTTTTCGGGTAATTATATTCACTATGGCATCAGAGAACACGCAATGGGTGCCATCATCAATGGATTAGTTGCAGACGGAAAATTAAAAGCATGTGGAGGCACATTTTTGGCTTTCAGCGATTATATGAGACCAGCCATTCGAATGAGTGCACTGATGAATATCCCATCAATTTTTGTATTTTCGCATGATTCTATAGGCGTAGGTGAAGACGGTCCAACTCATCAACCCATCGAACATTTGGCATCGTTGCGTGCTATTCCGAATTTGAATGTCTTTCGCCCGGCCGATACAATGGAAACTGTAGAATGTTGGGAATTAGCACTTAATAGCAAAACTCGCCCTTCAATTATTGTTTTGACAAGACAAGATGTACTCAGTACCAGATTCAGCGACAGATGTAATCTTTGCGCAAGCGGAGCTTATCTTTTAAACAATGAAGAGAATGCGAAATACACAATTATTGCGTCCGGATCAGAAGTTGGCATCGCCCTTGAGTTGAAAAAAATGTTAACAGATGCAGGAATTTCGGGAAATGTTGTCAGCATGCCTTGTTGTGCATTATTTGATGATCAATCCAACGAATATCGAAATCAAGTATTAGGGCAATCTTTCCGCATTGGTATCGAAGCGTCAAACGGATTTGGGTTACAAAAATATCTTGGTGACAACAGCCTATTTTTTGGCGTTCAGGAATTCGGAAAATCGGCTCCTGCTAAAGACGTATTTGATCATTTTCACCTAAATGCGAAAGATATTTTTGAGAAAGTAATCTGTACCTTAAAGGAAGATTGAGGATAGCTATTCTAAATACGGATCATTCGGCGGTTGTGGGCGGAATTTGCGATAAGCTCAAATGCGAAAAGGGAGCCTTACAGCTCCCCTTATCTCTTTCACAACTTAAGCAGAGAGAAAAATCTACTTTATCTTCGTCTCTTTAAAAATCACATGCTTACGAGCAACCGGATCGTACTTTCTCATTTCCATTTTCTCCGGCTGTTTTCTTGGATTTCTCTTTTTTACATAAAAAAATCCAGTATCAGCTGTACTTAACATCTTTACAGTCATTGTTGCCGACTTAGCCATAACAAGCTCCAACTAATTAATTCCTTCACTTTTATATCCTTATTTTTGCCTGAAATCAAGTTGCAAATTGCTCTTCAATCACCTTATCTTGCAAAGTATTATCCGAATCCAATAACAGAGTTAGATTCTTATTGATATCTCGAGAAATTTTGACTTTTTCTGCCTTGCGAAATTCAACGTAATCCGCAACTACACAGACTGGTCGTCGATGACTATCTAAAACTTCTACCTCTATCGCTGTATCACCCGAAAGTAATGCCCCTCTCCAACATCGTGGACGAAACGAGCTAATAGGAGTCATCGCCAACAAAGAAGAATCTAATGGAATTATAGGCCCCCCTGCTGAATAATTATACGCTGTACTGCCTAATGGCGAAGCTGTAATGAGTCCGTCGCAAACTAATTCCTTTAAACGAACTTCTCCATTTATTTTGATCTTCAATTTTGAAGATTGATGTGTTTCTCTGAGCAAATACACTTCATTGATCGCGATTGTCTCTGAAATTTCTGAATCTGACGTCTGCACCTCTGCCCTTAACGGATGAAAATTCAGCGCAGTTGCATTATGAATACGTTCAAAAAGAGAATGTTTTACATATCTGTTTGTCAGGAACCCCAGCTCCCCTCTGTTCATTCCGTATATAGGGAGCCCATACTGATAATATTCATGAAATGAGCGAAGAACCATACCGTCACCTGACAAAACCACAATACAATCGGATTGTTCGACATCGTTCTGCCCATATGTTTTTACCATATATCTATACGCGCTTTTAGACTTGGCATTGGATGAACAAACAAAATGCACTTTCATTCATTTACTCTTTCGTAGTAGCATCCTCTTCTGACGACAAAGCTCTAATCAAAGCTGATACATTCTTTCTTATTTTTGGACTGGCAATACGTTGATAATTTCTCATCAATCCCATAACCTCTTTAGAACTACTGGACACAAACGTACCATTTCTTGACGCATCATTCAATGCATGCTCTCTAAATCCCTCAAAAAAGTAAGTAACATCAACCAGTAACACTCGAGATAAACGAAATAATGAGGTTATTCTCATTGCATTTAATCCTGTTTCATATTTTTGTATTTGCTGAAAAGATACCCCTGTCATTTCAGCTAACTTATCCTGCGTTAATCCCAGTTCCGATCTCCGAAGCCTAATACGCTCTCCAACATGCTTTTCCAGCCCTTGAACATTTAAATAGTCCATTCCATACTCCATGACATCCTCATTAATCTAAAAAACTACTAACTATAGTAGTGTACAATTTCTATCATCTTTTTACAATATTGATGCAAACATTTCACATATTTTATTTAAATTTAAATTCAAGTATCACACCATTAATTACATATACCATTTCGACAAAAATAAAAATTCCACCTATCTGACCTAAACTAAAAACAACAACCTAATCAGTTTTAATCAAAAAATAAAACTTATGTGTATAGCTTTACTTTGCCTGATCTATAGATAGCATTATTTCATCTTCAGATGGTATCTCACTGAGTAAAATACCTTGCCTGTTACCAGGCCCACAAACTAAAGTAAACGGAATTCCGGAGCGACCATACTTTTTCATATATTTGATTACATCCTCATTGTGTTCTGTAATATCTACTTCTATAAACTTGGCATTACACTCTTTCAATTTGCTTCGAATCGCAGAATTCATAAGCTTCAACTTGTTATACTTACAAGAAACACACCAATCCGCCGTAACATTTACTACTACCACATGATTTTTGTTGATCAGCGCTTCCACCTCTTCCGGATTAAACGGTTGAGCCCCCTTCCCTCCACTTATGTTCATAAGCATAACACCAAAGAGAGAAAGCCATGCTAACTTATTCCTGTTTTTGTCGAATAACAAAAAGGATATTGTGAAAAGTAACGTTATAGCTATAAATTCTACCAATTTAATTCTTACCGATAACTGCCATGTCAACCATAAAAACGCACTTACCACTCCAAAATTGATAATTTTTTGAAAAATCGTTCCTTGTAACTTTTTCAGAAAAGAAACATCGATAAATATCGCCAAAAAATACGGAATATTAAAACCTGTTGCGATAGCAATAAATATTAACAGTAAATTTGGAAAAGCCTCCTGTATAGCAAAAGTCACCGCACTACCAAGAAAAGGAGCGCTGCATGGAATAGCTAGTAACGTTATCATAACACTGGAAATGATATTTTTCATAATCTCACCACGTGTCATTTGTTTCATTTCTAAATTGAAGAAAAAATTAATTTTATTGAACGACATTAATGTAAAAACGAACAAAAATACTAAAGCACTTTTTAAAAAATAAATATTCTGAAAATGGAACCCCCAGCCAACACTATTGCCTAACTGCTTCAATAAACAAGTTACAATAGCCAAAGCAATAAAACTTATATAATTTCCGAAAATAGAACTCCATACAGCAACTGATGAAGTCATATGCCTTATTTTCAACATAATAACAGGCAAAACACATGGCATAATGTTCAACAACATTCCACCGACAAATCCAAAAAAAATCATTAACCAAAAATAATAAGTCGTGTGATCTTCCGGAGGATGATATACACTTGATTTATTTATAATATGACAAAGCTTACCACATACAAAAAATTGAAATTTCAGGTTATGCTGAACCCAAGGATTCAATTTGCAACGCAATAAATAGCTATTCTTTACATTGTCAAAAGACAAATTACTCGATATTTCTTTTTCTTCATTATCAATCCAAACCTTTGGTTTCTTAATGATTTTATATTCCGGCATCAATTTGACAACAAAAGCAACCTCATCCCGTGATCGAAATTTTGACTGTTCAATCTGAATACTGCTCTCATCTAGGCCAAAACACGGCCATATCATCAAAACAATTGCAACTTTTGTAAAAAAATATCGGAAAAAAACTGTCATATTAATAAAAAATTAACCATGCATCGATAATATTATAACCGTAGTGAGCGATATGAACAACAAAGATGAGTAATTATGGATAAAAAAAACAGTGATTTACAACAATTAACCGGATGCGTTTTGCTTGCGACTCCTTCCATTACAACTGAGTATTTGAACAAATCAATGGTTTATATATGCGAACACTCTGAAGATGGAGCAATGGGAGTAGTTATAAACAAATTGATTCCTGATGCAAATATCCTTAACATCATTAAAAAATGGAAAATTAATAATTCAAATCATGCTGACGACCTGCATATTCATTTCGGAGGCATGGAAGAAATTGATAAATGTTTCATTTTATACTCCGATGATTATACGTCATCAAATAATCAAATCATTAAAGATCATATCGCTCTCGCAATAAGTGACGATATAATAAAATCCGTTATCACCTCCGAAGGCCCCACTAGAAAAATAATTTGTATGGGATGCTGCACTTGGGAAGCAGGACAATTAGAAAACGAAATTGCATCAAATTATTGGATTCCAATTCCTGCTGATGAGGCTCTTATATTTGGTGATCCTTGCACAGACAAATGGAGCAAGGCTTTTCTTAAAATAGGACTACAATCTAAATTATTTATCCATAAAGCAGGTAATGCGTGATATGAAGAACATAGTGACACAATTGATATTTTATCGCTTAGCATTGGATGTTTTTTTTCTTTCTTTAGGTTTTTGCGGAATCTTAAAATGTTTTCTACAAACGGAAATGTACCTTTCATTTCCACCAATTTCTATTTGGGCACCTTCGGTGATTTTATTTCCATTACTATCAACTCGCATATTCATCACCGCCTTTTTTCCGCAAAAGCAAACAGTTTTAAGCTCAACAAGAATATCAGCAATAGCCAAAAGACGTTCACTTCCTTCGAAACAATTTCCCTGAAAATCAGTTCTAAGTCCATAGGCCAACACTGGAATATTTAAAAAATCTGTAATATCCCCCAGCTGGTCAACTTGCTTCCTGGTAAGAAATTGAGCTTCATCCACTAAGACGCATGATAAATTTTTAGCGCCTTTCACATAACGAAAAAAATCAAAATCCCTATCATAGGTCATCGCTGATTTGCTTATTCCAATCCTTGATTGAATTATACCTTTTCCATGCCTGGTATCAATTGAGTTGACAAAAAGCACTGTATCCATACCTCTTTCATGGTAATTGTGATCTGTCTGAAGAAGAGACGTAGTCTTTCCTGCGTTCATTGCTGCATAATAAAAATATAAACTCGCCATGTCCCTTCCACCAATTTTTCTGACAATGAGAAAAGCCTGAAAACCGTCGCCTGGAATCTGCATGTGGCCGATCCCACAGGTGGGCACCATATATACAGACCACGATCTGTACAGTGACAGTCCCCTTTCTATATTTAGGCCACTGAGATTTGTTACTAACGCATCATCACGCCTTTCTCGCCTTACATTTTAATGATAAAAATTCATAAAGCAACCGTTCAAAATCTCACTTGGCAACCAGATTCAATTAATTCAGTGATTCTAAATAACTGTCTGCCTCTTGTAGCAAAGTCGATATGATTTCATCAATGGATTTCTCAGATCTCACTAGCTCTACAATTTGTCCGGCCATTAATGATCCACGATCAACATCACCTTCTCTAACTGCGCGACGCAATGATCCGGCCCAAAAACGTTCCAATGACAGCTTTCCATCAACGGTGCCAACCTCACCTCGCCCAAATTTTTCCAAAATTTCTCTTTGTTTTTCAACAAATTCATCTGTTCCTATATTTTCCAATGCTCGAACAGGTGAAACATGAAACTTTTTATCTAGCTGAACAGGAAGCACCGCGCTACGGCCACTTGCTTTCAGGAATGCTGTTTTAAAAGCATCGTGAGCAATGGATTCCTTGCAACACGCAAAAACTGTACCTAGCTGGCACCCTGCCGCACCCAATTGCAACAAAGTGGCGACAATTTCTCCTCGAAGAATTCCACCTGCAACAAAAATCGGATATTCTTTCAGATTTAGCAAAATATCTTGAATCAAAACCATCGTTGTTAGAGGGCCGACATGTCCACCGGCTTCATGTCCCTCTATTACTAAAGCATCAACACCTTGTTTAAATAGACGCCTCGCAATAGCTAAAGCCGGAGCAAAAGCAATAGCTTGCATCCCGTATCCATGAATTTTGTCTATCGTCGATTTATCCGGTAATCCGCCAGCCAAAAATACGTGCGAAACCTTTCTTTCACCGCAAACATCAATCAAATCCTGAATTTTCGGATTCATAACTATAACATTCACACCAAAATTACGACTTGTTTTTTGCTGTGTTGCAATAATTTCATATTTTAGCTGATCACCATCCATTGCCCCGGATGCAAGCACACCAAATACGCCTGAATTGCACATTGCAGACACAAGATTGGACTCCGAAATCCAAGTCATAGCACCGCCCAACAACGCATATTTACTACCTAAAATCTTTGAACCGCGCTCCATTAACTTTAAAATTTTTTCATTCATTTTCTAATCCACAATTTCTATGTAATATGTCAACAGCTTTCAATAAATGCTCAGTTAACAGGACCAAATTTATTCCATATCGACTTTTTGAGCAACAAAAAACTTCTATTCCACTAGCATTGACAAGCGACCTAATTTCGTTAACGTCATCATTATTCAAATCTCTGCCTATGACACTGATACGCGAGCAATGTCGCCTAACCATTTCTTGCTTTATATTGATAACCCCCTCGATACTACTTAAAATTTGCCGAGCAGTCGCCAACCTTTTTCTGTCCATAATAATGCTAAATTTACCATCTCCGGACTGAAGTACATCATATCTGATAAAGTGCGACGATAATTCATTCTGTATTACTTTTTCAACATTGTTATGAAAAATCTTAACTTGAACAACATTATGCTGCACAGCAAGTCCGCAAAACTTTTTATCTGTAACATTATGACATATTATAGTCCCGTCGTTTTCAACAAAAGTGGAAGCTACCCTAACCTTGACATTTTTTTCTAAAGCATAGGCAACAGATTGCTCTTGTAAAACTTTTGCTCCGAATGCCGACATTTCCAGCATTTCATTGTAGCTGATACTCCTTAACCGACGAGCTTTTGCATATAGATTTGGATCGACAGTATACACACCGTCAACATCAGAATAAATATCACACCTTTCGGCTTTAACAGCGTCTGATATAGCCACAGCCGTTAAATCCGAACCCCCTCTACCCAATGTAGTAATTCTATTGTTTTCATCGATCCCCTGAAAACCACATACTACAGGAACAACGCCTTTCTTTAAATCCATCTCCAAATCAGACGGATCTACCGATTGGATAAATGCTGAACCAAAACGATTAGAAGTAATAATCGGAACTTGCCAACCAGCATATGATCTGGAAACAACTCCCAAACTTTTCAATGCTGTTGCTAACAACCCCGCTGTAACAATTTCTCCGGATGATACAACAAAATCATACTCTGGATCCCCTTCCCTTCCACCTAAATCATAAACATAATTGACAAATTTGTTCGTAACACCTGCCATGGCGGAAACCACCGCAACAACATCCGCTATTTCTCTTGTCTTTGCGATGATCTCAGCCACATGTTTTATACGTTCTAAAGTGGCAACCGAAGTGCCTCCAAATTTTTGAACAATCCTTGCCATAACTCTGTCAGATACCCGGCAAGCGCATAAAACTAATCAATTCTCGCAACTCCTGCCGTGCAGAAACATGAGAAAGACTCAACTCTATACCTTTATCTTCAAGATCTAGTAAAGTTAACCCGGATAAAAATAACTCTCTAAAAATGACCCTCTCGCAAAAACCGTTTCCTAAACGAAAACCTATCCTTTTAGATAAAGCTTCCAGCACAACGTTTATGTCTTTTCTGTTTTTTGTATATAAAGTCGTTAATCTATTTCTGATTACTATCCAATCTATCGGCTTTTGTTTCCGAACCGCCCTCATCTGTCGTTGTTTCCAAACCATTTCTGCATATACACTAGGCCTCATAATTTTAGAATCATTTTTATCCAAACGAACTAACACATCTAAATCAATATAGCTATCGTTCATCGGACTAATTAAAGTATCAGCAAAAGAATGTGCTACTTGTGATAAAAACGTGTCGTTACCTGGAGTATCTATGACCAAAAAATCACAACCTTCTAATTTTGAAAAAGCCGCCTGTAAAGCTTCGGACTCCATTGCCTGTGATTCTTTTACACTGTCTGCTTGAGCCTTTTGAATTGTTACATGCTCTGACAACTTTATTTTTCCATCAATATTACTTTTTAATCGATTTTCAAAGTAATGGGTAAATGTTCCCTGGCGAGCATCAATATCTATTGTACCGACCTTAAATCCTCTATTCAGCAAATACACTGCAATGTGCATCGCTATCGTAGATTTTCCGGTACCTCCTTTTTCATTTCCGAGAACTATAACGTAAGGCTTCATTCTTCGCTCCTTTCTGAATTTTCTTTTTATAAATAACGATTGCAGTCGCAACTACTCCAATAGATAACGCTGTCATTAAAATAGTCGCCAACGCGTTTACTTCCGGAGAAATACCAAATCGCAAACTGGAAAAAATAATCATTGGCAATGTGGTAGATCCCGGACCAGCTACAAAACTTGCAATAACAACATCATCCAAAGATAAAGCAAAAGCTAAAAGCCATCCCAATACGATTGATGGAGCAATCATCGGCAATGTAATTACAAAAAAAACTTTTAAAGGTGATGCCCCCAAATCCAACGCTGCTTCCTCAATAGATTTATCCAGATCTTGAAGCCGAGATTGCACGACCATTGTGACGTATGATAGCGTGAGAGTGATATGAGCAATTATTACGGTCATGGTTCCGCAACCATTAGGCCATCCTATTATTTTTTCCAAACCAACAAACAACATTAATAATGCCAAACCTAAAATGACTTCAGGCATAACCAATGGGGCAGTCACAGAGCCTACAAATAAACTTTTTCCTCGAAAACGACTAAAACGTGTAAAAACAATAGCGGCCATTGTTCCTAAAACGACAGATACAGTAGCCGATACAGCCGCAACTTTTAAACTAGTCCAAGTTGCTTGCAAAATAATTTGATTCGATATCAACTCCTTATACCACCGTAAAGAAAATCCCAACCAAGTATTTAAATATCTCGATTCATTAAATGAATATATGACGATACACAACAATGGGATATACAAGAACATATACCCTAAAAATAAAAATATTTTTGTCCAAGGAATTCGCATCGAACTACTCCACTGCTAATAAATGCGAGAGTCTTTACGACGCTGCGCCAACACAATCGGAAGCACCACAAACAACAGTAAAACCATCGACAAGGCCGCAGCCGTTGGCCATGACATATTTCCGAAAAATTCATTCCAAACTAATCTTCCGATGGTCAAAGTTTGCGATCCGCCCAACAACTCCGGAATAACAAATTCCCCAATCGCCGGCACAAAAACCAATGCAGATCCTGCATAAATACCAGGCCTGGAAAGAGGAACAATAATTGAAAAAAACGCCTTCAATGGAGAACAGCCTAAATCATACGCAGCCTCCATGAAAGAGTAATCAATCTTTTCGATGGCGCTATATACTGGAATGATCATAAACGGCAAATAGGCGTAAATGATACCTATGCAAGCAGCATAAGAATTATTTAATAACGGCAAAGGTGCACTGATCAAATGCCATTTTATCAATACATTATTGATCACACCTGCAGGACTTAACAAAACAATCCAGGCATAAACACGAATTAAAAACGATGTCCAAAAGGGAAGCACAACCAACATCAAAAAAATCGTGCGAAATTTCTCTGAAGTCCTTGCTATTCCGTAGGCCATCGGAAATCCAATCAATAGACAACAAATCGTTGAAGTTCCAGCTATTAAAATGGAGGTCATAAATCCTTTTACGTACATCTCATCTGTAAATAATGTCAAATAATTACCCAAATTCAATCGAAGCTGTAAAACCTCTCCCGACAACCACTCTAAAACAGAAGTATAAGGAGGAGATGCCAGAACGTTGTCAGAAAAACTTATCTTTATCAAAATGAAACATGGACAAATAAAGAACAGAAATACCCAAATATATGGAATAACAATGATCCAATCTCTTCCTTTGATAGTTTTCATCAAATCACGTATCCAGGCGATAACGATCTCTTCTATTCTATACATTCTCTGTTCCAAAAAGCGCACCCAAAAACCGTGCGAAGTGTATCATACGCATTCGAGCTCTTCAACCAAGATACTTTCAACTTTATTTACATGTTGATGCAATAACGTTATCATTCCGAAAAATGAAGGAACGCCCATGCGCTTGAAAAAATGTACAAAAAAATTGACGGAAGGGGGTAACCCCCTTTGGCAAAAAGGAACAATCCTCATAGAATTTGCTTTCACAGTACCTATCTTTATAATGCTATTACTTTATATCCATGATTTGGTAAAAATCGCAAAGATCAAAAAAAATTTATCCTTTAGTGCAGAATGCGCTGTCAATATGCTACAAAATATTTCACAGCTAAGATCTGACAAAAAAATAACGCGAAAAGATTACGACTATATCTCAGCGGCGGCATTTCTCTCTTATGATGGAGGAAATCTTGATCATTTCGGAAGCTATTCTTCTGAAAATATAATAATTCCTGCTGTACAAATGTCGATTTATTACCTAAAAGGCTGCGAAAACAATACAGCAAAAATTATGTGGGCATGTATCCCCTTTGGTGCTCCGGTACCTACGCAATCAAGGGGAGAAATTGTCACTTCAGGAACGATCAAACAATGGGTAAACGGAGCTCAATGGAAAATCGGACAGGAATATGATGTACAACATCTACACCCCCAATTAAATATCAAAAAGGATGAAGTAAAAATTCTGCTGGATTTATATTTGAATTCAAGCTGGTGTTACGGAACGACAAACAAAGACAAAGAACATCCATCCACTTGGGGATTGTTTCTACATAATCCAAAAGCGACATCATTTGGTAGTAATACCGGCGGATGGTTTCATACTTACATAATTTTTGCACCGCGACCTGGATTATTTAACGAAACACCACCTCAATAAATGATAGCTTGTAATAAGTATTCGGCTATTCTATCATTGAAAGTAGAAAATTATCAGGAGGCTTTAATGATAAAGAAAATTCTATCGATAATCGGCGCAGTAAAATTGACCTTGTGCATAGCCGTTGGCATCAGCATAGGCCTCCCTGCATCATTCATGGTTACAGGTGGCGGAGCCTTGCTGGTAAGTAAAATTTCGAATTTGTTAAGTCACAAAGGGCATGTTAAATTGGGGCAGAAAATTAATCACGGAGAAGAAATGTTAAAAAATTCAATAGAAAAAGTTTGGAACAAAGAATCAGAAAATGTTAATTGCATTAATGAGGCAATAGAATTACTTGATTCAGGAAAATTAAGAATAGCTGAAAAAATCGATGGAAAATGGGTTGTTAATGACTATTTGAAAAAAGCTATTTTGCTGTTTTTTAGATTTAATAAATCAGAGATAATGGAAGGAGGATCTTGTCCATTTTTTGATAAAGTTCCTCTAAAAACAGAGAATTGGCGTGAGGAAGATTTTGTACGCGCCGGATTTAGATCAGTTCCAGGCAGTTTGATTCGGAAAGGAGCCCATATAGAAAAATCAGTTGTGTTGATGCCATGTTTTATTAATATTGGCGCATATATCGGTGAATCAACAATGATAGATTCCAATGCTTTAGTAGGTAGTTGCGCTCAAATAGGTAAAAATTGTCATATTTCTGATGGAGTCACTATTGGTGGAGTACTTGAGCCGTTACAGGCAAACCCTGTAATTATCGAAGACAATTGCTTCATCGGTGCACGAAGCGTAATAACAGAAGGAGTTATTGTAGGAGAAGGTTCTGTGATTGGCGCGGGTGTTGTTCTGTCAGCATCAACAAAAATTATTGATAGAGAAACAGGTGCTGTTTCGTTTGGCTACATTCCTCCCTACTCTGTCGTTGTTGCCGGAACTTATTCAACCGATAATGGTCTAAGTTTATGTTGTGCAGTAGTTGTAAAAAAAGTTACGGCAGAAACAAGAAAAAAAACAGCAATAAATGAATTGTTGAGACAATAATGACAGATGTCATAGAATTTTGCTCCGATCTGATACGTTGTAAAAGTGTTACTCCTGATGACGATGGAGCGATTGAGTGCATCTCAAAATTTCTGCAGAAACTTGGATTTTCAACGGAAATTTTAACATTCGGTTCAAAAAAACGTTGCATTCCTAACCTGTTTGCAAAATATCGCGGAGGAAAAGGAAAAAAACTCGGGTTTCTCGGACATTCAGATGTAGTTCCACCTGGTGGCGAATGGAAAACAGATCCGTTTAATCCCTCAGTTCATGATGGATACTTAATAGGACGAGGTGTAGCCGATATGAAAGGCGGAATCGCAGCATTTTGTTGTGCTGCGAAGAAATTTATTCAAAACGACTTTAATGGCGAACTACTTTTTTTCATTACCGGAGATGAAGAAATTGGATCGTATGACGGTATTCAATCCGTATTAAATTGGGCGAACCAGAATGCAGAAATTCCTGACGATTGCATCCTCGGAGAACCATCCTCGTATCAAAAACTCGGAGATCGAGTGTATGCAGGACATCGAGGAAGTATCAATATAGACGTACGATCTCACGGAAAACAAGGGCATGTTGCATATCCGCAAAATTTCAAAAATTCTTTGATGCAGCTTTGCGAATATATTGCAAAAATAAAGCAGTATCCGTGGAAACATAATGACAAAAGATTTCCGAAAACCAATCTTGAACCCACCCTACTCTTTTCTGACAACTATGCTGAGAATGTAGTTCCTGAAAAAAGTTCTGCAAATCTTAACATTCGTTTTGGTGGAGATTATTCTGCGAATCAATTAAAAATGATTTTGCAAAACGAGGCCCGAATATATGACATCGATTTAAATTTCAAAGTAAGCGGAGAAGCTTACTATTGTGATGATCAAAATCTGCACAACTTGCTTGCTCAATCGATTAAGAATATCACGGGATTAACACCTGAATTTTCAGCTGCCGGTGGAATATCTGATGCACGCCATATGATAAAGTACTGCAATGTTATCGAATTCGGCCTTATCGATGAAACAATTCATCAGGCAAACGAAAAAGTAAAAATCGAAGATTTATATATTCTCGAGGAAATATATCTTGAATTTTTGCGAAATTATTTTCGATGAGAAAGTTGACAGTCGATGATTCTAAGTTAATTTTCGAAATCAGATCAAAATGTTTTGACGATTTCTGGCCCAAACGAGATTTCGTCGAAATGTTATCAAATCCCCTATATTTTGGATTTTGCACTGATCAAGGTTTTATATTATGCCGAAAAATATCAGATGAAGTCGAAATCATCACATTTGCTGTTCTGGCTGAGCACAGGAAACAAGGATTAGGAAGAAAATTATTGACATCCGTTATTAATCAATGCGGCAAAGGCTGTACAATTTTTCTTGAAGTAGCTGAAAACAACATTGCCGCTAAAACACTGTATTTACAATTGGGATTTATCCCTATCGCTATTCGAAAAAACTACTACCAGCTCTCCGAAGGAACACAAAACGCTGTTGTAATGAAATATAAGCCCCCTTTTAACTAATAACTTGATGATCAACAAAAACTTGACGGAAAGATTTGTTTTTGAATACTCAACGTTTCGAGGAAAAACGAATCTCAAAAATCTCTAATTAGGGCGTAATTCCCTCTTCAGATTTTATTTAACGTGGGATTCAATGATTCGAGGCTAAGATAAAAACAGTTTACACAAAATTTTTTGAAACTTTCACTTTCGCAATACAATTAATTTTTATTGATAAATTCGTTGATGCGAAATTTCGCGAACAGAGCCATTGACTTTTCAAGATTTTCAATGAATTTAGTAACGACATTGATTTTCGCTTAAATGTCGCGTCCAATGTCTTTGTCGACCGTTGTTGCGTTCTATTGAAGAAGCGTAACGTTTTGATTGTGTTAGATTTTTTGATGGAAAAAATTCTTTGTAACTTTCATAACGATCTGCGTA
>SUUU01000025.1 GCA_015062335.1 Alphaproteobacteria bacterium | reverse complement strand
ATTTTTTCATAATTTTCGTACCGATTAACGGACTGAACTTGCGTGTTTTTTTCGCTGTTACAGTCTTTTCTTTCGTAACTTCTTTTGCGCAATTCCTGATTTTGTTCTCAGTTTCAGCGTCTAAACCACCGTAAGCAAGTTCTTGAATTTTATAAGCAATTTTGGCGATCATATATTTTCTGCCCATGATTATTAGATAAGACCGCCAAAAAACAAATACTAGACGCAACCTTTGACGATTGCAATGTTAAGCCGAAACACACGGAACTACTGCGATATATCATGTCTCGCATCAATGTGAACGGGTATTTGGACACTTGTGCTGACAAGTTGTTAGTGCCGTTAAAATGCATATCACGAGCAACACTGACTAAGGCATTGCAAGTGCTGAAAAGGGCCGGATATATTGATGTCCAACTAGTGCCATGCAAAACCAATAGGATGCTGCACCATTACAGAATTTATATTGTCGCAAGCAAATTTCCAAGTGCTCGCACAATTAATAATATCCACTTCGTGGATAATAAAAACAATAAATCAATCCTGATTGAAAAACAAATCCAGAAGAAAAATGATCAAAAACCTAAAAATACGACTGTACAAGATATGGTATCAGTGTTTAACCAGGTTGCAGACACCAACATAACAGCAAATCAAGTGTTTAGTGTAGGATTGAGCCAATACATGTATCAAGCTTTTAAATGTAAATTTTTGACGATTGACAAATGGAAATCCTATCTTCAAAAAAATATTCGGAAAAATCAAACACGGCCTGAAGTTTCTGCGCTTTATTCTTGGATTGTTACACTTTCATTTACTGGAGGGCTTTCTGGCGACCCTTTTGGAGAAGACATATATCTGGAACCTCTAGCGGATTGTAAGGTAGTGGGGGAATCAATACTGAAAGCTTTGGCCAAGAGTAGAGATTTATCAGAAATAGAAGATGAAAAATTAATGGACATTTCTACAAAAGAGTAGAGAGATTTAAAACCCGATAGATGGTTATTTACTCCAGTAGCAGTAGCAGAACGTTACAAAGAATGGCAACAACGTGTGATTAGGAAGTACGAATACAAAACGAAAAAAGCATTGATGCAAAACATGCAACGTGTGGATGTGGAGCAAGATTCAGAACATATAACCTTTATTCCAAGCAACCATGAATCAGTTGGATGGCATAGCGGTGATGGTATGGAAGATAAGCTGAAAGTTATTATTTCAGCAAACAGTATTCCCAAAATAATTTGAGCAGCTACAAAATACGCCATAGGCAACTGCCAGGAAAAAGGCGCAGACTTTACGCGGAATTTGCTTTTCCATGAGGGACAACCTGAGATGTTTGAGGGATATCTTGAGTCATTAACCGAATAACCTTGTACATGTGGAATTTATAAAATGAAAAGTGGGCAGAATAAACGAAATTTCAACGAGAATTGAAAGATCAACTGAAAACAACTCGAACGAAATATAATCATCATAAACAGCAGCGAACGCACTGATCGGCGTATCATTTCAACAGTGGCAGAAATACGAAAACGGTCACAACTGCATACCAGTATCACGCTTGTACTGGTTCTCAAAAATGATAGCCATGAACATCAGCGATGCTTATCCTTCAATGCTGTTTTAATGAAGATGAAAAAGACGAACCTTTCTTTAAACTTTAAGTTTTGAATTTCAGAGATGGAAAGACCTATAAAATCTGAAATATCTAACCCGTTGCTAAGCATTTTTTGCGCTACTTCAATGGCTTTTTCGCTAGCGCCGATTTTCTCTCCTTCTATTTTGCGTTCTTCTCTGCCTTCTCTCTTAGCAGCAGCAGTTTTTAAGGCGATTTCGCTAACAAAACCTTCTTCAGTTTTCCTCCGGAGTTCGTAGGTTTCCCGGGCTTTCTCGTCAGCACTAACTTCCTTGAGCATATCAAAAGCCCGTTGAACTTCTTCAAATTGCAATACTTCTCCGTTCAGCGGATTCTTTAAAAATGCTATTCACACGTCAAGCATATCTTTCCGATCCAGCTTCTTCTGATCGAACTTCGAAGGTTCAATTGTAAACGGACAAATTTTATTGCTGGCTATTTGATAATATTCCATCTGATACTTCTGAAATGTCATGACTGATTCATTAACTGCAGATTTCCCCTCTGTTGTCGATTTTACCAAAATCCCAATACCTATGACTTTCGGATGCCTCCTAAATATAGCCTTAGAAAAAAAATCAACATACCTCTACTTTGCAGGTGTTTACTACAATCGCTGGTTTTTAGAAATTTGCAAATACGTTAAATATGATTTACACTTTGAGTTGTGTTATCACTCTAGTATAGGTGAATTTTTATGTTTTCTGAAATTTTAAAATCTCTTCTAATAACCCAGGTTTTTATTTGCTGTGGTTTTAATACAGCACTGACTCTTGAACAACAGTTTCAAGATTTTATTAATCTTGATCGACATCGTATAGCCAAATCAACTGAAATAGCTTTACAAAACTCAAAAGTAATAGTTTCTCCAACAGACGGGGGTGGAACTATAAAAATCTCTGGAAACTTAGCAGAATTTAATGAAACACTGCTCTGTTTTGCAAAACTTTTCAAAAAAGCTAACAAAATTACACCTGGTTTAGAGCCAATATTATTATATTATACCTTCGCGATTGATGGTGTGCAAAATGCAACAGTAATCCAGTCCATTGTTGATCTTACTACATTGTATATGGAGCCATTTTTAATATATGAAGGGATTACCGATCAAAAGAAATATAATGATGCTCTAAAGGACAGATTGCAATTAATAGCAGGGTTGTGCGATAAGTATGCTGGCTTTTTTAAGTCTCTTTGTAATTTGCATTCTAGTATTTACAGAAACTTAATGCTTCCGTTAATAAATTCACAAGTGGAAACAACTGAGGGAGCAAGTAGATTTACACGAGGAGATCGAGGAGGAATATACACGTTTCCTCAATCCATTACTGAATGCTCTAGAAACATCAGAGTTAAATTTGAAGGATTAGTTGATGTACACCCTGTTGTTCTAAAGCATGGAAAGATAGAATAGAAAAAACTCCAACCTTAACGGATCTTAGACGGTTTCTTATAGCGACGTGTTTTTGCGATATATCTTTTATAGAAAGCCATAATACTACAATATATCCTAAAAATATATTGATTATTCATAGAAATTTTTGGGAAGATTCGTATATAGCGGAACATGCTAATTCTAAGCACTTAACCCAAGATAGCGATTCTAATGGTGATTTTGCTTCGTTTTTTGATTTTAGCGGAGTAACTTTGCCTCTAGACAAAACGATTAGAGTTGCAAGAAGTGACTTACCTACCACTGTCGAAGATAGGAAAATGGAGTTGGAAAAAAGAGCCCGAATTGTAGCCGAGTCTATGTACAAGTGGGTTTTAGATCCAAGTATTGCTCAAATTTGTGCTGAACCATCAGGAGAAGAGTTTAGTGTTTTTTTAAAAGTTACTGATTTCAGGAAAACAGCAGATATTAGGCGGCTAGTTTACTCCAGTAAAAGTGGAAAAACTACAAATCTTTCTCAAACTATTCAGCTTCCCATTAAATCACTATTAGGAACGTATACTCTAAGTAAGAGCGCATTCCCATGTGAAGATAGGCCGATACCACCAGAAACAAAAGATCCGAATCCATTTAAAAGGACAACCTTGTTACCCATCCCAGATGTTGCATCTCAAAAGGAAACTTTATTTGCCAAATTGAATAAAATGCAAAAAATAGAGGAAATGGCCTCAGATCAAATAGAGTTATTTAACCAACTTAATATCGATGATATTTCATGGATTATTGGTAAAGAGATAGATGTGAATCCAACATATCATGGTATGAGTTTTTCAGAACTTTTGAGTCAAACACCCCCTGATTTATGGGGAGAAATGGTAGATAATTTCAAGCGACACAAACCGCATCTGATAGAAGAAATTTGGTTTATCAGTAAAGGACATGTTAATGTAACACCACTCTTTTAGTTATCCTATAGCGGTAAAAGGAAATTGCGTAGCACCATAAGCTTTTAGTTTCTGTAGTTGTTGCGTTAAGAGGTTGTCTTCTGGCCTGCCAAGTTCTCGTCTATTGAACCAACTAATATCTCGTGATATTGGAGTTTTTTGTAAACGCTGGAGAGGCGGTATGTTTTCAGATGTCAAATCCCGCAGATTATACCAATTGAAAGCTCGCATTGTTGTGTGATTTTAGAAAAGCTGCTTTTTTACAATAAATCTAAAATGAAACTTGATATATCCCTCAAAATAGGGCATATTTGAATCGATGTTGATGTGGGAAGCATAATGAAAATCAATCGGGATTTATATTTAACTCAGCTTATTGATCGCAAACATAATGGTCTTATCAAAATTATCAGTGGAATCAGACGTTGCGGTAAATCGTATCTCTTGTTTGAGTTATTCCAAAAACATTTAACCGATACTGGCGTAAACCCAAATCATGTAATAGCCGTAGCATTAGACAGTTATGAGCAAGAAAAATATCGAGATCCTGATGACTGCTATCATTTCGTAAAAGAGCAGATACAAGATGATTCCATGTATTACTTTTTACTGGATGAAGTTCAATTAATGGCGAAATTTGAGAGTGTTCTCAATGGACTTATGCGAATCAAGAACCTCGATATTTATGTGACAGGCAGCAATTCTCGATTTCTTTCTAAAGATGTTGTGACAGAATTTAGAGGACGTGGAGATGAAGTGCGAGTATACCCTCTAAATTTTAGTGAATTTCTCTCAGTTTATGAAGGCAGTTGGCATGAAGCCTGGCGAGAGTACAGCGTTTACGGAGGCATGCCTTTAGTTTTGACTCATAAAAAGACAACCGATAAAATGAAATATCTTAAAAATCTATTCAGGGAAACTTATCTAAAAGATATCATTGCACGAAATAATGTAAAAAATACTGCAGAGTTAGAAGATTTGTTAAATATTGTAGCTTCCGGAGTCGGAAGTCTAACTAATCCGCAGAAATTGACTAACACCTTTAAAAGTGTGAAGCAGGTCAATCTTTCTGCGCCAACAATCAAGCAATATCTTGATTATTTAGAAGATGCATTCATCGTGCAAAAAGTTCTTCGTTATGATATTAAAGGTAAACGATATATAAATACACCTTATAAATACTATTTCGTTGATCCTGGCATTAGAAATGCCTGTTTGGACTTTAGACAACTTGAACCGACGCATATTATGGAAAATGTCATTTATAATGAATTGAATATTCGGGGTTATTCGGTTGATGTGGGAAATCAAATGATATGCAGCGAAAGAAAAATGACAGAAATAGATTTCGTTGTTAATCAAGGCAGCGAACGCTGTTATATTCAATCGGTTTGGAGCATGCCAACCGCAGAGAAGAAAAAAACAGAAGAAAGGCCATTTTTAGAAATAAAAGACTCATTTAAAAAAATCATCATCACCGGAGATAATATCGAGCCATACTATGATGAAAATGGAATTTTAATCATCGGATTGAAGGATTTTTTGATAAATTCAGATGATCTGGGAATTTAACTATAAAAACACGGTGTTGATGAGAAATGAAATTCGAAAGGTTATGTTTTAAGTATGCCCAGCCTAGCGGTCTAAAATTTTTAAGTTTAACTTATTGATTTATATTGATAGAGAGATATTCACTTTAGCAATGCAAGCAATTCGTCAATAGAGCCGTTGATACGAAATCTAGCGAATAGAGCCATGGTTTTTTCTAGATTTTCAAGTGATTTTGTTACGACAA
>SUUU01000006.1 GCA_015062335.1 Alphaproteobacteria bacterium | reverse complement strand
TAGTCTCATTTGTTTTTTCTTTATTCAGAGACTACTCTTTTTTCTTACACTATTCTTCTTTTCCATCGCTTCTGAAATGCTAGTTCAACTCGTCTCATTTGTCTCACTTCTTGCTGAACGAGGACAGAATTGCCACACAAAAAACCTCTTCTGCTTTACACAGAAGAGGTTGGATAAGATAAGCCAGCCTTATTCGATTACTGAAATTCCAACACGATTTAGTCGATAAATTTCGGCCTTTGAGCCTACTGCTTCAATAGGGCGATCTTTGCCGTAAGATACTGTTCTTACCCTATCTCCAGCAACACCGCGTTCAATCAAGAAGCGGGCAATAGCATCAGCTCTTCTTTCTCCTAGTCCAATATTGTATTCACGTGTCCCTCTTTCGTCACAACGCCCCTCGATCAACACTTTCCTATTCGAGTGAGATTTAAGCCAGTCAATCTGACGTAATAATGTAGCTTCTGACTCCTGGGACAAAGAAGATTTGTCAAAATCGAAAAATACCCTATCCCCAGCATTTGCGATAAAATCCTTTGAATCTGCACCCAAGTCATTATCTATAATTTCTTGAGTCTCGGTTGTTACTACGTCTGTCTTGTGTCCGCATTCACAAGCTGCCAACAACACTAATGCAGCCAAGGAAACAAAACTCTTTACTTTACTTTCCATTTTCGTTCTCCTAATACACCCGGTTGAATTGTCTCAACCTAACCACAGTAATATAGCATCATTATATTAACAAAAGATAAACGTCGCAAGATTGAGATTAAACAAAATGAGGAGAATGTTTGCTGAGATGCGACAATATGTTTTTATCTTATTTCTGTAAATATTAAACAAGGACACTATTAATCCAAATTATTCTGTAGCGGGTGTTATTTCTAGATCGTTTTCTTTTGCTGTAATTTTAATTTTTACATTGGTATTGTCAATAACATATCTGCCAGGACCACCATTATTAAAATCGGCAAAGATTATGATGCCCACGGCTTTCATTTTTTTTAAGTGAGGATAGTTTAGTGTTTTCCAAGGACTGATGCTGTTTTTGGCGACAAGTTGATATTCCTGGATATATAGTTTGTTTGGGTGATCATTTCTTAATTGCTTACTGCCTCTGAAATATTCGTAAGATGTCCATTTACGTATGGTGTCCCAAACTTCTTTCTCATATACCACGACTAAGTGTAACTTAAGCGCTCCTCCTCTGTTGGTTGTATCGCTTGTTACGAACATTATTTGTTTTAATTTGAAATCATCTGCATTGTAAGATGAAAACATCCCTCCAATCATGGAGGGAACAAACCCGATTACTGTGCTTAATATTCCATCACATCTACCTTCGCTATATATCAGACACATGATGATAAAATATTCAAAAATTTTCACAGTAATCCTCTTTCAAATTTTACATCAGTACGAATTTAAAGTGCTCTTAATCTTCCGATGTTTCCGAATGCGACTTAGAATTTGGGATAGTAGGCAATTCTTCAGAAATTGATTCTTTTTTGACAGTTGCGTTTTCTTCATCGATATTATTTTCAGGGGACGTTGCTTCGGATACTGTTATTTCCTGCTCGTTTTTCTCGATTGATGTTTTTGATGCCTGTAATTTATCAGAATCCTTGTCTACTGAGTCATTTGATGTTTCATTTTTTTGATCATTTTTCTCTTTTGTCTCGTTCAGTTTTTTTTCTAGATGGTTTTCTGTATTTGATATTTGCTCCTGTTTTTCGATTTCCTTTATTTGATTTTTTTCGGAATCTTCACAGGCTGTAACAAATAGTAAACCGGCTAAGCTAGCTGTTAACAATGATTTTCTGCTCATAAGATCTCTCCTTAATTAAATACAGCGATATTCAATTATATCTTGGTTAATTATAAGTTAACGATTTTAATTAAATGATATAAGTCGATCAGCCTTTGCTATCAGGTTAAGTGAAAATTTACATAGGTAATTCCTCAGTTAACTCAAATCTAATATATCCAACGCTTCATATCCGAAATTCGTATGATGGATTATTAGCTTTAATCTTTTGTTCGGTTCTATTTCTTTGATCGATAATTTTCTTAATAGATTGGCATGTATGAATACGTCATCTCCTGATGGTAATTGTGCAAAACCAAAGCCTTTGGCCGGATTAAACCATTTCATGATGGCTATCACTTCTTCTTGCTTTGATTCAGGCGTATCAAATTTTACAGAAGAAATTACATTAAATAATTCTTTGATCTGATATCTATTTCCTGATTTTATCATAGAAAAAGAAATAACGTCATTTTTTATCAGTGTCTTGATTCCGGCTTTTTCCAGTACAGAAAAGTGTAAAAATACGTCTTCAGGTATCCCTGATACTGATACGAAACCATATCCTTTGAATTGGTTGAACCATTTGACCGTCCCAATTGCCTGTTCCATAACTACTCCTCATCACTATCTATTCTCAGGAGGATTATAATGAAAATGTGTTAATAAGACACTAATTTTGAAATAAATTTAAGTTGGTTGGTAGAACTTTGATTGATAATTTTAGAAGAGGGCATAATTCGGTAACTTTTTATTAACTTTTGATATCTATCGTTTTGCTTAAGGCTAAGGTTCAAGGGGATTGGTTGTGCAGGCAAGTTTGTTCAGAAGAAATGCGGTGCTGATAGAGCAGAATCCCATACAGTGTCGTCTTTACGAGGATGTTTTGGATGCTAACGGATTTGATGTGTATGTGGCAAAATCTGTTATTGATGCTCTAATAAAGGCGAAAGAGCAAAGACAAGACATAGTAATATTGAATACAGAAATTTCAGATGAAAAATTTATTTTGAAATTTATCCGAAAGTTGAAAGAGCTGGATGAGAATGTTCCGCCTATTATTGGGTTATCAATTTATCCTAAAGAAAAAAAACAAAATGTAGCTTGTGTATTGGACAATTTTTTAACGAAACCATTCTCTATTGATAAATTTATCGACTTCGTTGATAATTGTATCGAGGGAGAAAAAATTGATAGCCAGGGTACTTGTTGTAAATGAAGGCGGTTTAGATTTAAGTCTAATCGAAAGGTATTTTCGTGAAAGCTTTTGTCCTGTAAAAAAAGCGAAAACTTTGGAAGAGGCTCTCCGAATAATTGGTCATGAACGTATTGATTTAACAGTGTTAGCGATAGACAAGTTAAGCTGTAAATATTTTGCTGATTTTTTCTCGATATTGCGTGTTGTTGAAGGGCTTATACCTCTGATTGCTGTTACAAAAACTATAGGTAATTTTGATTTTTCGGATTGGATTGCTTGCGGAGTGGATGACATCGTTCAGTTTGATGTAGATAAAGATGATTTGTTTCGCAGATCGGAAGTTTTGATAGACACTAAAAGTCGAATGTGTAGCTCTCTTGTTAAACAAGATGCAATGGGTGTGCAATCTCACAAGCGTATTGCTTATTTTACTCAAAATCGAGAACAGGTTTTTGATCAGTCGTTTTTAAGTGATGTTTATTTACAGTATGCAGAAACGTTGGATAGATGTGTCGATTACGCTGGTTTTGATATTTTGTTAGTTGATTCAAATTTGCGAAACGCGGCAGAATTTTGTGCAATGTTAAAGCTTGACGAGAACACAAAAAATAAGCCTATTGTGTTGACTTACAATAAATTTAATAAAACAGCGCTAAATTTGTTCAATTTGCGTATAGGGGTGACGGCTATTATGGATACTTTTGATAATAAGTCCGTAAATTCTTGTAGAATAAACTCTTATATAAAATACAAGAGGCATTTGGATGATTTTTTTTCTAAGGTTAAAAAGAATATCTATTTGTCTTCAATTGATATATTGACAGAGGTATATAACCGGAGCTTTTTTGAGGAGTATATAAGTCACAGGGCTTATGCTCTTTCGAATTCCGCCGTTGTTGTGATCGATGTTGATAAGTTTAAGTCAATTAATGATAAGTTTGGGCACACATTTGCTGATGAAGTGCTAAGAAGGATTGCCTATTGCATTAAATCACATACACGTCCAACGGATGTAATAGCGCGCTATGGTGGAGACGAATTTGTAATATTTATGCACAATATAAGTAGTTTTGAAGCTCATGCTATTGCCCTAAGATTAAAAGATAAAATTTCTTCTGAAAAATTCAATGGGATTTTTTGCAGTGTCAGCGTAGGAATATGCTGCCCTGGAAAGGATTCGATGAATATCCGTGAGGCAATTAATATTGCTGATCAATCAATGTATATGGCAAAGCAATCTGGAGGCAATACTGTTCGTATATTGGGGTAGTGTTTAAATTTTTTATTGATTTTTTTGAGAAAGGTGTTATATTGAACAGTTGAGGGTTGCAATGGTGCGATTCTTCGGAGTGGGTTGCCTAGTACAGGGGCCTGCTTTAAAAGTAGAAGTGAAGCGCTTTGATTAAAGGTTTCACAGTTATGATTTGCCTTATGAAAGGGGATTATTATGTCTAAAGTTATTGGTATAGATTTAGGTACAACAAACTCTTGCGTTGCTATCATGGATGGCACGAATCCTAGAGTTATTGAAAATGCAGAAGGAGTTAGGACGACTCCGTCAGTAGTTGCATTTACAGATAAAGATGAAAAATTAGTTGGTCAGGCAGCGAAGAGACAAGCTGTTACGAACTTTAAAAATACTTTTTATGCGATTAAGAGATTAATTGGACGAAGAGCAGATGATGATTATTTGAAAAAGTATCATACGCCGTATGAGATTGTTCCGGCAGATAATGGAGATGCCTGGGTAGATTCTCGCGGAAAGAAATACAGCCCAAGCCAGATCAGCGCATTTGTGTTGCAAAAAATGAAAGAGTCGGCAGAGAACTTTTTGGGCGAAAAGGTTACTGAAGCGGTGATTACCGTTCCTGCATATTTTAACGATGCTCAACGTCAAGCAACCAGAGATGCGGGAAAAATTGCAGGCTTGGATGTGCTTAGAATTATTAACGAGCCGACTGCGGCAGCGCTGGCTTACGGATTAGATAAAAAAAGCTCTGGCTTAATAGCTGTGTATGATCTCGGAGGAGGAACATTCGATGTTTCTATTTTAGAAATCGGGGATGGAGTATTTGAAGTTAAGGCCACAAACGGTGATACATTCCTTGGTGGTGAAGACTTTGATAAAAGAATAATCGATTACTTAGCGGAAGAGTTTAAAAAGGATAACAATATTGATCTGAGGACAGATAATATGGCTCTTCAGAGATTGAAAGAAGCTGCAGAAAAGGCGAAAATAGAATTGTCTAGTGCGATGGAGACTGATATTAATTTGCCGTTCATTACAGCGGATGCAACAGGTCCAAAACATTTAAGTGTTAGACTTACAAGAGCGAAATTTGAATCTCTGGTTGAGGATATCGTTCAGAGAACAATTGAGCCATGCAAAAATGCTTTGAAAGACGCAGGAGTATCAGCAAGTCAGATTGATGAAGTCGTTTTGGTTGGCGGTATGACGCGTATGCCTCGTGTTGTGGAATGCGTAAAAGAATTTTTCGGAAAAGAACCTCATAAAGGTGTTAATCCGGATGAAGTTGTTGCAGTTGGTGCGGCAATTCAAGGTGGAGTGTTGAAGGGCGATGTTAAAGATGTTTTGTTGCTTGATGTAACACCTTTGTCTCTCGGAATTGAAACGCTTGGTGGTGTATTTACTCGTTTGATCGATAGAAATACGACGATTCCGACGAAAAAAAGCCAAATTTTTTCGACAGCTCAAGATAATCAAAGCGGTGTGACGATTCGTGTTTTCCAGGGGGAAAGAGAGATTGCTGAGCATAATAAGTTGCTTGGTCAGTTTGATCTTACAGGGATTCCTCCGGCTCCTCGCGGAATGCCTCAGATCGAAGTAACATTTGATATTGATGCGAATGGTATTGTTCACGTTTCTGCAAAAGATAAGGCAACGAATAAGGAGCAGGCTATTAGCATCAAAGCATCAGGTGGTTTAAGCGATGATGAGATCGAACAGATGGTAAAGGATGCTGAAGCTCATGCTGATGAAGATAAAAAGCGTCGGGATTTGATTCAAGAGCGCAATATGGCTCAAGAGATGATCAATGGTGCAAATAAGATGTTAAGTGAGCATGGCGAAAAAATTGCCGAAGATCTTAAGAGTAATATCAGTGCAGAGATCGAAAATGTTCAGAAAGTGCTTGAAAGCGAAAATATCGATGAAGTTAAGCAAGCCTCTGAAAAGTTGATGCAGGCAATGTCAAAAGCTGGAGAAGTGATTCACCAGGCCGCTTCTTCGTCGGATGCCGCAGGACAAGGTGATCAGCAGGCTTCAAAGGATGACAACGTAGTTGATGCGGACTATGAAGTTAAAGAAGACAAGTAATCACGCATTCTGAGATTCAAAAGTCTGAAGAATGCCGGAGTGGTCGGGACTATGTCCCGATTGCTTTTTATAAGAGGTATATAATCTATAATATAAAGGTTTATCATGGACTACTATCAAACATTAGGTGTTACGAAGTCATCCAGTGACGATGAGATCAAAAAAGCTTATAGAAAATTGGCTATGAAGTATCACCCTGACCGCAATAAAGGTGATAAAGAGGCTGAAGCAAAATTTAAAGATATAAATGAAGCTTATGAAACATTAAAAGATCCTCAAAAAAAAGCAGCATATGATCGATATGGTCATGATGCATACAAAAATGCAGCAGGTAGTGGAGGATTCAATCCGAATGCCGGAGGTTTTCAAGATTTTAACTTTAATTTTGGTGGAGGAGCTTCTGCGTTTTCTGAGATTTTTGAGGACTTTTTTGGAGGAGGCATGGGATCAGCAGGAGGGCATGCTCACAGAGAAGAGATGCGCGGCAGTGATTTGAGATATGATGCTTCAATTACTTTGGAAGAAGCATTCAGGGGAAAGGAAATTGAATTAAAGCTTCGCACTCACGTAAAATGCGAGGATTGTAAAGGTACAGGATCCGAAGGTGGGGCAAAACCTAAAGTTTGTCCTTCATGTAAAGGAACCGGACATATGCGTTTCGCTCAAGGTTTTTTCATGGTGGAACGAACTTGCAGTGCGTGCAACGGTACAGGTCACATTATCGAAAATTCTTGTAAGAAGTGTAGAGGCGCAGGGCGTGTAAACGTTACGCGCACTATCAAGATTAATATTCCCGCGGGAATAAATGATAATGCAAAAATTCGTTTATCAGGAGAGGGCGAGGCTGGCATACGAGGAGGTAGATCCGGAGATTTATATATTTTTGTTACGATTAAACCTCATAAATTGTTTGCAAGAGAAGGTAATGCTATTCATTGTGATGTGCCGGTGTCTTTGGTAACGGCAGCTCTTGGCGGTGAAATAGAAGTTCCGACAATTGAAGGAAAAAAAGCAGTGATAAAAATTCCTGTTGGAACGCAATCAGGACAAGTTTTAAAACTCAAAGGAAAAGGGATGTCTATTGTAAGGTCATCATTGCGTGGAGATATGTTCGTGCATGTAAATGTCGAAACTCCGGTCAATTTAACGGAAAAGCAAAAGGAATTATTGCGGGAATTTGATAACGACCATCAAAGTCATCCAAAATCGGAAGGTTTTTTTGCAAAAGTAAAAGAATTTTGGCAAGAGTTGTGAAAAGAATTTAAATTCTCACGCGTTAACTCTCTGAATATTCGTGATTTTGAGGATTTATAGATGAGTTTTGTCGTTGAAATCAATAAATATGCGTGATACAATCACAGGTGTTTTGTTATAATTTATGGAGAATATATAATGGCTGACGATAAGAAAGCTGAGTCGCAGGAATTCACTGGGTGGAGGTCGATTTTTTGGCCTATTCATTCATCAGAACTTAAAAAGTTCCTTCCTATGGCTTTGATGATGATGGGCATATTATTTAACTACAGTATTCTGAGAGGAACAAAGGACTCTTTGGTCGTGACAAACATGGGAGCGGAAGCTATTCCGACGTTGAAGCTTTGGTTCGTTTTACCGGCGGCCATTTTGTTTATGATTGTTTACTCTAAGCTGTCGAATGTGTTTTCTAAGAATGGTGTCTTTTATATTGTAGCATCGTTCTTTTTGGCATACTTTGCTTTATTTGCGATCGTTTTGTATCCTTGTGTTGGATCATTGACGCCTGATTTACTCGACGGAGTTTCCAGCGAATTTTGGAAGAGTTTGTTATTGCCCGTGCAAGGGTGGGTTTTTTCATCGTTTTATGTGATGGCAGAACTTTGGGGCAGCGCTATGGTCAGCTTGATGTTTTGGAGGTTTGCAAATGATGTAACTTCTTTAAAGCAATCAAAGAGATTTTATGCAATGTTTGGTTTTGTTGCCAATGGAGCATTGATTGTTTCTGGAGGTGTGTTAAAGGCAGTAAAGAACGTCAGCCTGGTTAGTGGGCTTGCTGTTGTTACGTGCTTATTTATTATTTGCATTTACTACTGGTTAAATAATTACGTTTTGACAGATCCTCGTTATTTTAATCCTGATGAAATCAAAAAGCCAAAGAAAAAGGTAAAGTTGAGTTTAGGCGAGAGTTTGAACTATATTTTGCATTCCAAGTATTTGGGATATATCGTTATGTTGGTCGTGTGTTATGGAATCAGTATTAATCTTGTTGAGGTCATGTGGAAAGATCAAGTCAGGTTGCTTTGTCCAACGAAAGAAGCCTTCAGCGGATTTATGGGTGGATTACAAATTTGGACCGGCGCAGCGACGATTTTCTTCATGCTTGTCGGGGCTAACATTTTGCGTCGTTGTTCTTGGTTTACTGCTGCGATGATGACTCCGTTGATGGTATTCATTACAGGATTGATTTTCTTCGCCTGTATTATCTTCAAGGATGCTTTAAGTCCTATGGTAGGAGCGTGTTGCTCTTTAACTATTCTTGAAGTTATTGCATACATGGGGTTGGCGCAAAATGTGTTAGCGAAAGGTGTGAAATATTCGCTATTCGATTCTACTAAAGAGATGAGCTACATTCCGTTAGATGACGAATTGAAGTCCAAAGGTAAGGCCGCTGTCGATGTTATCGGTGGAAGAGCCGGAAAGTCAGGTGGCGCCGCTATCAATTTCGTGTTATTGAATTTGATATTTATCGGATCGAAGCTGGCGGAGATTGCTCCAGTCGTCGCTGGAATTTTCATAGTGATTATGTTAGTCTGGTTCTATGCGGTGCATGGATTGAATATAGAATTCTTGAAGATTACTGCAGAGAAAAAATAATATTAAACTCATCTGTTAAGCAAAAAGGATCTCTTTACGAGATCCTTTTTTGTTTTGATGTTGTTTGTTGAACGGTAATATTTCGTGTATTTACTAATCTATTTTTACAAGTTTTTTTAATTCATAAATAAGATTCAATGCCTGAACAGGTGTTAAATTATTAGGATCGATACTTTTTAATCGGTTCTCTAACTCGGATTCTCTGGAATAAGCGAATTCCATTTGATCTGCCGGTTCGACTTGCGGAATCGTTTTAGTGCTTTTTGACTCCATTTGAGACAACAGTACTTTTGCTCTGCGAATTACATCCGGAGGGACTCCCGCTATGCTTGCTACGTGAATACCGTAAGATTTATCAGCAACTCCGTCAATAATTTTATGATAAAAAATTACATTGCCATCCCATTCTTGAACTTTAAGAGTTTTACAATGAATATTCGGAAGCGTTTTTTTTAATGCAGTTAATTCACGATAATGAGTCGCAAATAAGACTCTGCATTCGTTGCTGAAGTATAATCTTTCTATAACTGACCATGCAATAGACAATCCATCATAAGTTGAAGTTCCTCTTCCTACTTCATCTAAAATAACGAAAGATTTTTGCGTTGCTTGATTTAAGATTGTTGCGGTTTCTATCATTTCAACCATAAATGTCGAACGACCTCTTGCGATATCATCTGATGCGCCGATTCGAGAAAATAATCGATCAACGATTCCTATTTTTGCTTGAGATGCCGGAATATATGATCCGACTTGTGCCATAATTATTAACAAAGCATTTTGTCTTAAATATGTACTTTTTCCAGCCATGTTTGGACCTGTCAGTAAGCATACTTTTGAATCGAGACAAAGTTCACAATCATTTGCAACGAAATCATCCGCTTTGTATTCCAAAATCGGATGGCGTCCATTTTTGATTTGTAAAATCGGATCTTCTGTTATTTCCGGCCTAATATAATTTCTTTCACTAGCGATTGTCGCGAAATTTGTATAGATATCTAACAACGATAATATTTTTACCGCAAGGGCAATATTTTCATACTCTTCTGCAATTCGATTAACTATATCGCAATATATTTGTTGTTCAATACAATTACATTTTTCATTTGCTGTTTCCAACTCAGATTGGATAGACAATATTTCTTCGGTCGTGAACCGAATATTATTTACCAGAGTTTGACGATGTATAAAGCTTGGTAATACTTTACTTTTTTGAGACGACGGGATTTCAATATACCATCCGATAATTGCATTGTTTCTGACTTTTAGTGTATTGATTCCAGTTTGATACGAGTATTTTTCCTGTAAGTTTTGCATCAATTCCTCGCTATGGAATTTTAAACGACGTAGTTTGTCGAGTTCTTCAGAATATCCTTCTGCAATAATATTATTGTTAGGTGAAAATTTTTCAACCAATGCATTTTTTAAAATACAAAGAAGATCCGATAAATCAGGAATGGAATCAACTGTAGTATCTGGATCTTCTGTAATAATATCATAATCACTACAGACACTTTTGACAGCAGCAATTATGCATAATGCATCACGAACGCATTCGACGTCACGAGGAGAAAATTTTTTGAAACGAATACGGTTTATTGCCCTTTCAAAGTCAGGGCAAGATGAGAGAATTTCTCGTATCTCTTCAGTTAATTTTTTATTTGCAATGAAAAACTCAACGCAATCTAGTCTTTTATTCAGTAAATTTATGTTAATTACAGGCATGGAAACACGAGAAGCTAAATTTCTCGCTCCGAACGCTGTTTTTGTCTGATCAAGAGTTCCTAATAAGCTGCTTTTAGGATCTCCGTGAACGGATGTCATTATTTCAAGACTTTTTACCGTTGCAGAATCAATTGTAACGTATTGATTCAATGAAATTTTTTTCGGAATAGGTAATTTTGTTAAATGATTTTTTTGTGTGATGATTAAGTATTCAACAATTGACCCGCAACATGATAATTCGGCATTATTCGATAATTCAAAACTCTCTAATGTTTTCACTTGAAAATATTTTTCCAGGCGATTTTTTTCGATGACCGGATTAAACTTGGACGATGGCAGAGGAGTAATAGTTGCATTGCTGTTTTTTTGAATCCAGTTTTGCAAGTCGGAGTTATCGGCCGGCAAAAGGATTTCTTTAGGCATATACGTTTCCAATATAGACGCGATACTGTCATAGTTAACAGTGTGCACAAAGAAATCTCCTGTAGAAATATCAATAACCGCAAAACTAACATGAGTAATTTTGCTTTGTTTGTATTCTGGAGCCATGGACATTAAATAGTTATGCTGACTAGATGTTAATAAGTTATCTTCGACTAAAGTTCCAGCAGAGATAACTCGAGTAATTTCTCTACGAACGATAGCTTTGTATCCTCGTTTTTTTGCATCTTTCGGATCCTCTGTTTGTTCGCAAATTGCTACTTTTTCTCCTTTTTTTATTAACTTCGCAATATATGAATCTACGGAAGCTACCGGAATACCGCACATGGGGATATCTTCGCCTTCGGACTTTCCTCGATGTGTTAAAACTATGTTGAGAATAGAGGACGCTTTCTTCGCGTCATCAAAAAATAATTCATAAAAGTCACCTAGACGAAATAATAGTAAGCAATCGTGACACTCCGCTTTCGCGGCCAAATACTGGGACATCATGGGAGTTGTGTCTTTTACGGATTTATAAAATAAAGTATTTTCTTCCATCTTGCTCACGAAGTTTAACGTAAGGTCAGTATAAGAAAAAATTAACAAAAAAGAAAATGCTGATTTCGATGAGTTTCAAACATGAGATAAAGACTATTCGTACAAACAAATTTGTGTACATGCCTTAATAAATCTGATAAATCTAAAATTGTAAAGAGTGGTTTGTTTATGAAAAAAGACATTAACAAAATGGAATTTGAGGAAGCGCTGGCTGAGTTGGAAAAGATTTCAGTTCTTCTTAACGAAGGTAAATTATCGTTGAAGGAGTCCGTGAAGTTATACGAAGATGGGGCAAAACTAAAAGCGCATTGTTCTAAAATTTTGGAATCTGTTGAACTAAAAATAAATCAAATTTCTTTGCAGTCAAACGGTGTAATCGATATAAAAGATATTCGGCAAGATATGGAGGCGTGATGGATATATTTGTTGTTCCATTTTTATTATCAATAAAAGCAATATTAGGGTTAGCGGTTTGGATTGTAATTGCAGATGTAATTGTGGGGTGGTTGACTATTTCAAATGTCATAAATGTAAATAATCGTTTTGTTATCGCAGTTATTGAAACGTTGTCGAAATTAACGGCGGTGATGCTTGCTCCGATTCGTCAATTCGTTCCTATCACAGTTGGGGCATTGGACCTTTCTCCAGTTGTTTTGATTCTTATTTTGTCGTTTTTTGAAAACGTCATTACAAGAATTTTACTGAAATTTGTTTAGGGGCTTTTATGGCGCAAATAATTGATGGGTTAAGTATAGCTGAGGAATTCAGTGAAGGAATAGCGTATCGAGTTGCTGAAATCAAATCCAGAGGCGTAGCTCCAAAACTAGCTTTGATTAGTGTTGGACAAAATGAGAACGCGGAGTTTCAAATATCTCTACGAAAAAAAATGGCGAAGCAAACAGGTATCGATGTTGTAGATTATCAATTTGATGACAGCGTAACTTCTTCGGAATTAGAAAAGTTAATAGGAGGTTTAAACAAAGACACAAAAATTCACGCTATTTTATTGCAAACTCCTTTATCTAGAAAGTTAAGTTTTCGCGATATCGTAAATGAAATAAATCCGGAGAAAGACGTAGATGGATTGACAACTTTAAATCAGGGGCGTTTATTTTTAGGAGAACCTGGAGTTATTCCTTGTACGTCTCTAGGGGTTTTGCATTTGCTTAGATTAGTTCATGATAATATTTCCGGCTTGCATGCCGTTGTAATAGGGAGGTCTTCTGCTGTAGGAAAGCCATTGGCTCAGTTGTTGTTGAATGCAAATTGTACTGTCACACTGTTGCACTCTTATTCGAAGGATTTGGAATCGATATGCAAAACTGCGGACATATTGATCAGTGCAGTGGGAAAACCAAGATTTGTAGATGAGAGTTTTATTAAAAAAGGAGCCACTGTTATAGATGTCGGGATTACTAAAGTGATTGATGCTAATGGATGTGCCGAATTGGTTGGTGATGTGAATTTTGATAATGTCATCTCAATTGCCGGTGCAATTACTCCTGTTTTGAAAGGAGTTGTTCCAATGACTGCCGCATATCTTATGCATAACACTTTGAAATTGGCTTGTTGTTATTGATATAATAAGCTATCATCTTGATGATTTGTTTGTGAGGTTGAATTATGAAGAAGTTTTCGTGTTTGGGATTGTTCTCAATTTTGTGTTTTGGTCCAATTTGTGCTGATGATGATCTGCAGCGAGAATATTACGGTCGAATTGAAGTTCTTGAGCAAAAGATCAAAGATCTTGAGGGTAAATTAGGTAAATTGCTTCAACTCGCAGAAAATGCTGAGCAGCAGGAAAAAAAGAGCAGAAATCTGCGGAAATTGGTAAGCTAATAAGAGATAAATCAGATCAAGATATTGTGGTTGAGATAAAAAAACACGTGAACAAAAAAGATTTTGGTGAAGCGATTGAGATTGCGGGAGTATTTTTAGATCAGAGATCGTCCAGCATATATTGTGGAATGGTTATATACTATAAAGGAAAGAGTTTTTTTCGACAGGGTAATTATGAATCTGCGGCAAGTGCATTTATGGATAGCTATGAGAAAAACAAACAAGGAGCTAAAGCTCCGAAAGCTTTATTTTTGCTTGCGGAATGCTTTGATAAGTTAAATAAGCAAGATAAAAGAAAAATAATTTTGAAAAAGATCGTGCAAAATTATGAAGGGCATAGATACGCTAAAAAAGCCGCGAAAGCATTAGCTTCTTCCGAGTAAGATGTATTTAAGTTTTAGTAATATTAATCAAACTATCGATCTCTTTAGTTATGAGCTCGGTAGTTTGTTTTTTTTTAGTTCTGATGGTCGCTTTTTGAATAAATCTATTTGCGTTGCAGTATCGGGAGGTTCTGACAGTGTTTCTTTATTGTTGCTTGCTTATTTTTGGGCTCAACAAAATGGTGCCAAAATTGTTTGTGTGACAGTTGATCACAAATTGCGTTCAGAATCATTAGATGAGGCTTTATACGTTAAAAATATTTGTTCAAAACTAAAAGTACCTCATACAATTTTGTCATGGAATCATGAAAAGCATCTGAATGAAGGAAAGGTGGAAAATCTAGCACGCCAAGCTCGATACGATCTGCTGAAAAAATATTGCAGTTTAAACGATATTAATTTCGTAGCAACGGGACATACCTGGAACGATCAATTGGAAACTTACGAATTGCGGAAGAATGCGGGTAGCGGACCTGTGGGATTGGCATGCATGAGTCAGATTCGCTCATTGTCTGATAACGTAAAAATTTTAAGACCGTTGCTTCGTTTTTCCAAAATCCATTTAGAAGGATTTTTACGCAATGTAGGAATCGAATGGAAGATTGATCCTATGAATTTTGACGAAAATTTTCGGCGTGTAGCGGTTCGAAATCGAATATCGGAGTACAATAATGAATCATTGAAAAACATATCAAATAAAATTTTAACTTTTGGAATTCAAAGGCATAAGACAGAAAAAGACGCTGTATCCTTCATAAAAAATTATGTCAAGATATCGAATTACGGATATTGCGTTACTAATTTATCCGATTTCTCAGGCGTTTCAGAGCAAGTACAAGCAGAAATATTTAGAAGAGTAATTTGGTTAATTGGCGGAAAAAAATATCCAGTATTTATTCAAAAAAATACTTTGAAAAATATTTTAAATTTTAAAATAAATACTATTGGACGGTGTTTAATTAAAATTACGAAATACACTATTTCGATTTTTAGGGAAAACAGGAATATTCCTGCAATATCCGCACAAGAAGCCGAGGTATTATGGGACAATCGATTCTTAGTAAATCTGAAAAAGACACAGCTTGGCGATAATTTTATGATTCGTGGATGCTTTTCTACGGACAGAGAAAAGTTTTTTACTGAAATTCCGAAGAGTGCGTTAGCTGGATTCCCTTGTTTATATTTAAATCATCAAGTAAAATGTAATTTCGATGAATGGGGTGAGGCTGTACGTTTTAGACTTAAGCCTGAACTGTTTGATGTTTATTACGGAGTAGGATGTGCACAAAAATTATAAAAATCTTACAATCTGGATTGCTCTAGGGTGTTTTTTCTTTCTGATCGTGCAGACTTTGATGACTGACAGAAATAATGAGAATTTAATTCCTTATTCTGAGTTTATTTCAGATGTTGAATCAGGAAAAGTTTCAAAAGTTACGATAAGAGGACTGACCGTCGAGGGTGTATCATCAACAGGGAGAAAATTTGCCACATATAATCCTGCAGACCAAGAGATGGTTAAGAGGTTATTAGAGCGTAATGTGCAAATAGACGCAGCTCCATTAGAGGATAGATATTCTATGTTGCATTTGTTTTTAAGCTGGCTTCCTCTTTTGATATTATGTGGAATTTGGTTCTTTGCGCTGAGGCAAATGCAAAACGGAGGAAATAAAGCTTTTGGTTTTGGCCGATCGAAGGCTAAATTGTTGCCGAAAAAAGGGAAGGTTACTTTTAATGATGTTGCCGGTATCGATGAAGCTAAAAATGAGTTGGAAGAAATTGTAGATTTTCTTAAAGATCCGGGTAAATTTAAAAGGTTGGGTGGAAAGATTCCTCGGGGCGTCTTGCTTGTAGGACCTCCGGGAACTGGTAAAACTCTGTTGGCCAGGGCTATTGCCGGGGAAGCGAATGCTCCTTTTTTCAGTATTTCAGGCTCTGAGTTTGTTGAGATGTTTGTTGGTGTCGGTGCTAGCAGAGTCAGAGATATGTTTGAACAAGGGAAAAAGAATGCTCCGTGCATAATCTTTATAGATGAAATTGATGCGGTTGGAAGACATCGTGGTTTTGGTTTGGGCGGTGGTAATGATGAGAGAGAACAAACCTTAAATCAGTTGTTGGTCGAAATGGATGGCTTCGAGGAAAATAACGGGGTGATTGTTATTTCGGCTACTAATCGTCCAGATGTATTGGATCCTGCATTGTTGAGACCGGGACGATTCGATCGTCAAGTGGTTGTTCCTGCACCAGATGTTCATGGACGCGAAAAGATTTTGCAGGTGCATATCAAAAAAATACACGCGGCGGAAGATGTGGATTTAAAGGTTTTGGCCAGGGGAACTCCGGGATTTTCCGGGGCTGATTTGGCCAATTTAATTAATGAAGCCGCCTTGTTGGCTGCACGGTATGGAAAGCGTGTGGTTGGTATGGATGAATTAGAGGAAGCAAAAGATAAGGTTATGATGGGGAGTGAACGTCGCTCTATGGTAATGACTGAAAATGAGCGTAAACTTACAGCGTACCATGAGGCGGGGCATGCTATTATTGCGATGAATATTCCTGAATCTGATCCTATTCATAAAGCTACTATCATTCCTCGAGGTAGAGCTCTCGGTATGGTTATGCGCTTGCCGGAAAACGATCGTATTTCTGTATCTCGAGTTAAATTGGAAGCAGATCTTGCTGTTGCGACGGGTGGGCGTTTGGCTGAAGAGATTATATTTGGATATGATAAGATAACGACAGGAGCATCTTCAGATATTGAGCAAGCTACTCGTATAGCAAAACGTATGGTTATCGAGTGGGGTATGAGTGACAAGTTAGGTTTTCTCTCTTACGCAGGAGAAGGCGCTCAGGAAGTGTTCCTTGGTCATTCAACAACATCATCGCAGAATGTATCTGTGGAAACTGCTAAGATTATTGATGATGAAGTTCGAGCAATTGTTGATCGCGCTTATGAGCGGGGGAAACAGATTTTAGAAAGCCATCGTAAGGAGTTGGAGATATTAGCTCAAGGATTGTTAGAGCACGAAACTTTAAGCGGAGATGAAATTCAGCAAATTTTGAATGGGCATAAAATAGAGAAAAAGCAGAAACCCGTAATTATAAAGACGTCTAAAAAATCTAAAATGCCAACATCAGCTGATGTTAACAAAGAAAAGTCAGAAGGTTCGGATGAGAAAAATGTTGAGGATCTAATAAGAGGCTCAACAGGCAAGGCGAAAAGAAGCCGTGTTAAGAAAAAAGGAGAAGAGCCATCGAACTTATCATAAGCGCAGATGATTTCGAATTAGTACGACTTGATAAGTTCTTGGTGTCTTATTTCCCAACTTGCTCCAGATCCAAAATTCAGTCTTGGATTGATAATGGAGCGGTGTTGGTTAACGGAAAATCGCGTCCGTCAAGTTATAAAACAAAAGTAAATGATGTTATCCAGATTGCGGAGATAGTAGAAGAAGAGTCTTCTTCTGCAATTGTCCCTGCTCAGGATATTGAATTTGGTGTTATATTCGAAGATGACGATATTATGGTAATTGATAAGCCAGCTGGCATTACGGTTCATCCTGGAGCGGGAAATTACGATCGTACTTTAGTTAATGGATTAGTTTATCGTTGTGGGGATAATTTGTCTTCCGTTAATTCAACATTAAGGCCCGGAATCGTACATAGAATAGATAAAGATACTAGTGGTGTATTGGTTGTTGCGAAAAATGATTTTGCACATATGCAATTGGCTAAGCAATTTGAAATACATTCGATTGTTCGCAAATATGTTTGTTTTGTTTACGGAGTTTTGCGTCCATTACGTGATAGAGTAGAAAATTTTGTTTCTAGAGATCCGAAAAATCGACTAAGAATGACAGTGACGCAGAATGTCGGAAAGCGCGCAGTAACCGTCTATTCTACGATTGAATCATACGGGACGTTTGCTTCAAAAGTAGAGTGTGAACTTTTTACCGGAAGGACGCATCAAATCAGGGTACATCTTTCAAATCGTGGACATTCGCTTATCGGTGATAGATTGTATAAGGTCAAAAACTACTCCTTGCCAAAAGAGATGGAAAAGGACATTAATATGTTTCCTCGACAAGCTTTGCATGCAAAATTTTTGCAATTTGAACATCCTGTAACTGGAAAAACGATGATATTTGAATCTGATATGCCAGACGATATGAATCGTTTGGAACAAATTCTGAAAGATTATAAAAAGGAATACAGCAAGGGTGATTGATAAAATTATAAAATTACGAAAGGTTGATAGTACTCATAAGTTCGCATTGCATATGATTGAAAGTCATACACCTTTTGAATGCGCAATTATCGCAGAAAGTCAGACTTCAGGAATGGGACGATGTGGTAGACAATGGGTATCGGTCTCGGGTAATTTATATTCATCGATTATTCGTAAGATGACTTTGTCGGATAATGTTAGTCGTATTTCTTTGGCGACGGCATGTGCAGTGCATTCATCAATATCAAAATATACTCAAGACTTAAAACTGCATTGGCCTAATGATATTTACTATAAAAATCATAAAATTAGTGGTATATTGCTGACGGTTGTTGAGAATTGGGTAGTGATCAGCGTGGGAGTTAATATTTATCCCGTTGAAGTGCCTATAGCCATAAGTTTAAAAGACATTGATGCAGAAATTGAGGTTTCTCCTTTAAGTTTGCTTCAAAATATTTTGGTGGAATTGGATCGTTGGTTGTCTTTACCATATGTTAATGATTTTGCGGATATAAGAAAGTATTGGTTTGAATATATGTGGGGACATGATAGCGTTGTTACGATACATAACGGAAATGATTCAGAAATGGGAACTATAAAGGGAATTGACTGGTCAGGCAGATTAATTTTGGAAAAAGATGGTCGTAATTTGTATATATCTAGTGGTGATATGTTTGTAAATGAAAACAATATAGTGGTGAATTATGAGTAAAAAATCAAAAAAAATGACAGGATTAAACTTTATTTCGATCGGCGGTTGTTCAGAGATCGGAATGAATATGTACGCATACATTTGTAATGATCAATGGATTTTAGTTGATATGGGCATGGGATTTGATAATTCTTTGGGGAGAGAGTTGATCATACCTTCTCCAGATCAACTGATTAAAAACAAATCAAAGATTAAGGCATTGTTTATTACTCACTCGCATGAGGACCATATCGGAGCTATTCCGTACTTATGGCCAATGGTTGAGTGTCCGATTTATGCTCGGCCTTTTGCAATAGAAATGATTCGGGATAAATTGTCGCAATTTAATCTTGATACTACGGTTCCTTTAATTAAAGCAGCAGTAGGACAAAAGATAACAATAGGAAATTTCAAGATTGAATTTATTCCAATGGCTCATTCAACTCCGGAATCAAACGCTTTGGCTATTCAAACTCAATTTGGAACATTGATTCATTCCGGAGATTGGCGTATAGATTCAGATCCTATTCTGGGCTTGAAGACGGATGAGGAGAAGTTAAAAGAATATGGAGACAAGGGGGTTTTGGCATTAATCTGCGACTCTACAAACGCATTTCGTTCAGAACATTATGGTACTGAGCGTGATGTGCGAGCGACATTGATTGATGTTGTAAAAAAATATAAAGGACATAGAGTTTTGATAACATGTTTCGCTTCTAACCTGGCAAGATTGGAGTCTTGTTATTATGCAGCGAAAGAAAATGGGCGACGTTTGATTGTTGCAGGAAGATCATTAAAGAAAATTGAAAAAGTTGCAAAAGTGTCTGGATATTTGACAGATATTCCACCGTTTATGGATGAGTGGTCAGCAAAAGATGTTGATCCTGCAGAAACATTGTTGGTGTGTACGGGAAGCCAGGGTGAGCTGAATTCAGCATTAAATAAAATTGCTCATGATGAGCATAAAAATATCAAGCTTGCCGAAGATGACATTGTGATATTTTCGTCTAGAACTATTCCTGGAAATGAAAAAGCTGTCATGGAAATACAAAATTTGTTGATAGAAAAAGGTGTGCAAATTATTACAGATCTCGATTATACAGTTCATGCGTCAGGGCATCCGAGTCAAGAGGAATTAGAGTTGCTGTATCAATGGGTCCGCCCAAAGATACTTGTGCCGATGCATGGCGAACGTGTTCACCTGCATAAACAAGCTGATTTAGGTAAAAAATTCGGTATAGAACATACGTTGATTCCACATGATGGAAATATCATCAATTTAAGTGACGATGGCGCTAAAGTAATTGATGTTTCCCGAAACGAAATGGTTGCTGTTGACGGGTCAAAGCTAATTCCGTTGAGTGGGAGTATCTATAAGGCTAGGCAGAAATTATCAAATGATGGCGTAGTCAGTCTATGTCTAAAACGCAGTGGCGGGTCACTGAAGTTGCTGGATTTTGATAGTGTTGGAGTTTTTGAGGATTGTGAAATTCAAGAAAGGAACGATGTTCGAAAGGATATTGAAGCAGAAATTAAACTTTCGTTTGATAATCTCGTAAAAGCAAAATCGTTTGATAAAAATAGAGCGGTGGAAACGGTAAAGAAAATAGTTAAAACTGTATTTCTAGAAAGTCGAGGCAAGAAACCGATTGTTCTTTCGCATATCGTAGAGTAATTCGTTATTGTTGGTATAATCGATGCTTTCTATGGATGGCGAATCGAGATCATAACAAAAGATGCGATGCAAGAAACTATAGAGGAACTTTTTCTATAAATACATTTCTTGTTTTCGTATGCTGATCTTTGATTAAGTAGTGTAGCGCCTCTCTTAATGAGAGTAATTTGTATTTTGCAGTGATTGGGTTAACAAAAGTAAACACAACGTGAATGTATCGAGCAAGTTAGTCAATGATGGTAATTTTCATTTTTGCAAATATGATTCAGTTCGAAAAAATTGCAGGCGTTTTTCTATACTTTCTTGTAAAACACTTTGTCGTATAATTAAAATATAAGGGAATACTTAAAATTGATTACAGCTGGACATCGCTTTTTTCATCATTTAGAATTACATCGTCGTTGAAGAGAGGAATAGTGAAAATAGTTCTTTGTGCCGGCGGAACGGGTGGGCATTTATTCCCGGTAGTTGCGTTGTATTCAAGTTTTAAGAAAAAAGGGCATCTTGTTTCAATTGTCACGGATAAAAGGGGAGTTTTGTATTGCGATAATGTCAAGGATAAGGAAGTTATCGGAACTCTCAGATTTTCTCTGAAAGGAATTGTCGGTTTTTTTGTAAATTCGATTCAAATATTTCTTAATTTTTTAATCAAATGGAGAAAGAATCGCCCGGATGTTTTTATCGGATTCGGTGGCATTATGACAATCATACCTGCGTTGATTGCCAAGTTGTATGGAATAAAACTTGTTATTTATGAACAAAATTCGATTGTGGGTAGGGCGAATAGATACCTTTTGAAATTAGCGGATCTACATTTATCGACATTTGCATTGGGTGGCGTTTGGAAAATGCAATCAGCTCCGGTCAGAAAAGAGTTTTTTCAAAAATCGGCGTATAAGCTATCTAATAAAATAAATATTTTAGTGATAGGAGGAAGCCAAGGCGCTAAGTCTTTTTCCTCCATGATTCCTGAAGCTATAGAAAAAATGACACGGAATGAGAGAGTTCAAATATCAGTCGTTCAGCAAAATTTATGTTCGAATACAGAAGATCTCAAAACCAAATATGAAAAAATGGGGGTTGAGGCAGATATTCGAGATTTTATACATGATATGGCTACACCTATGAAAGAATGCCAACTTGTCATTTGTAGATCCGGGGCATCGACCTTAGCGGAATTGTCGGCAGTGGGGCGTCCAGCTGTGTTGATACCATATCCATTGGCAACGGATAATCACCAATTGCTAAATGCGAAAAGGTATGAGCAGAAAGGAGCCGCTTGGATTGTTGAAGAAGGTAAGAATTCGGTTATAAGATTGAAATCTTTTTTAAGTAAATTTTTAAAGCACCCTGAGTTATTACAGAGCGCAGCGTCAAATATCAAAGATTCTTCTTTAAAAAATGCGGCGGATGATTTTGTAAAAATAATTGAAAAATTAGGGAATCAAATATGAAACAATTTCCGATAAGTTCAGGCACCATCCATTTTGTGGGAATAGGAGGCATAGGAATGAGCGGTATCGCTGATATTCTAGTCAATTTAGGGTATAGAGTCAGCGGTAGTGACCTCAAAACAAATGTTATGACGGACCGATTAGCTCGCAAAGGATGTTCGATTAAACTTGGGCATGTTGCTGAAAATGTCCGTGAGGCATCTGTTGTTGTGTTGTCTTCTGCGATCTCACAGGATAATCCGGAAGTCTTAGAGGCTAGACGATTAAAGATTCCAATAGTGAAAAGAGCAGAAATGCTTGCAGAATTGATGAAGATGAAAATGTCAGTTGCGGTCGCCGGGACTCACGGGAAAACGACAACAACGTCTTTAATTGCCGCGATGCTGGATCAAGCTGATTTTGATCCTACGGTTATTAACGGAGGCATTATAAATGCCTATAACAGTAACGCGCGATTAGGATCAGGAGATTGGATTGTCGTAGAAGCTGATGAATCTGATGGATCTTTTTCTCGATTGATGTCAACCATTGCGGTTATTACGAATATCGATTTTGATCACGTAGATAATTTCAATGATTTTTCTGAATTAAGAGACCTGTTTGTCAAATTTGTTGAAAACATTCCTTTTTATGGTACAGGTGTTTTATGTATAGATCATCCAGAAGTTGCGAAAATTGCTTCAAAAATGTTGGATCGCAAAATTCTTACATACAGTTTGAAATCACAAGCTGATGTTTCTTGTTCAAATGTTCATTTAGATGAACAAGGGGCGAGATTTGACGTAAAATTTTCTGACAATGTCATACAAAAATACGGTGTGTCGGACAGTTGGAAAGGGTTTGCATCAAATATGTATGGTGATCACAACGTTCAAAATATGTTAGCCGCAATTTGTGTAGGATTAGAACTGCGTATTTCAGAAGAAAATATGAAAGCTGCCTTCAGTTCATTTATGGGGGTAAAGAGGAGATTTACAAAAGTTGCGGATGTCAACGGAGTTACAGTTATAGATGATTATGCGCATCATCCGGTCGAAATATCCTCAGTTTTAACCGCCGCGAGACATTCTTGTAAAGGGCGAATTTTTGCAGTGATTCAACCACACAGATATACTCGATTGAAAAATTTTTTGTCAGATTTTGCCGATTGTTTAGAGTTAAGCAATGGTGTGTTCATTACGCCAATTTATTCGGCAAATGAAAAAAGTAATGGTGTGGATCATTTCTCACTGTTGAAAAAGCTAAATGAGAATGGCGTAGTTAAAGGAGATTTTGTACAAGATATTGAGACGCTGAAGGACAAAATTTTTCCGCAATTGTCAAAGGGAGATTTTGTGATATTCTTAGGTGCGGGGGATATTACAAATTGGGCGTACAATTTTGCAGAGTTACTGAGAGAATAATGATTAGTTTAGATGATTTTCCGAAAGTAAAAGGTTCGCTGGAGGAGAATGTCCCTCTGAATAAAAAGGCATTTTTTGGGACATCTGGAAAGGCTGAGTTTTTGTTTAAGCCGGCAGATATGGATGATTTAGTTTTCTTTTTAAGAGGATTACCAAAGGGAATTAAAGTGACGCCTCTTGGAATGCTGTCAAATGTTCTAATTCGTTCCGGTGGTATTGACGGCGTAGTCATTATACTAGGAGACTGGTTTAAAAAATCATTTGTTGAAGAAAATGTATTAGAAGTTGGCGCAGGGATTTCTTGTTCTCAACTTTCCACTATTGCGATGGATCATGAACTCGGAGGACTTGAGTTTTTGATGGGATTGCCTGGATCTGTCGGAGGGGCGATAAAGATGAATGCTGGTTGTTTCGGATCAGAAATTTCTGATGTTTTGATTGAATGTGAAACGATAGCATCTAATGGTAGTGTAAGGTGGTTTAAGGTAGAGGATATCAAGGCTTCCTACAGGAGTTCTGCTATATCTGATGACAGTATTATTACCAGGGCTTGGTTCAGAGGAAATCAGAATGTCCGTTATTCTATTCCTAAAAAAGTTCGAGAGGTTGCGGAAATGAGAAAAAATACTCAACCTTATGGTGTTCTCACATGTGGTTCAACATTTAAAAATCCGACAGGATTTAAAGCCTGGAAATTGATAGAGGAAGCCGGATGTCGAGATATATCAATCGGCGGAGCGAAACTGTCAGAGAAACATTGTAACTTTATCGTTAATGACGGTACAGCGACACCAGAGGATATTGAAAATCTTGGAAATCAGATTGCTCAGAAAGTTTTAGAAAAAACTGGCGTAAAATTAGAATGGGAAATCGTAAGGTTAGGGAAGGTCAATACGAGATTGTAATTCATGAATTTTATTAGATCACTGTTCAAAAGTAATCTTTTTTGGTTTTTGTGTGTGTTTCTTTGTTTCTTTGGTGTACATAGATATACAAATTTTTTCAAGAGCAGGGTTTTGAATTGTCTTATTCGAAAAGTTGAGTTTGATGGTAATGATAAAGTGCCGGAAGCATTGTTGTATAAGGTTTCAGGAATTAAGTATCACTCAGACATATTCAGTGTTTCTGTGCAAGATGTAAAGTCTAAACTAGAGAATATTGCATGGATTAAATCTGTTGAAGTTCAACGCAAATTGCCTGATACATTTTATATTAGGGTCACGGAAAGAGAGCCTATTGCTATACTTCAATCAAAGTATAAGTTGTATTTGTTGGATAATCAGGGAAAAGTTCTTGAACATGACGGAATCGGAGATTTCGGTAATTTGCCTATTGTTATCGGAGATGGATCGGAAAAAAATGCTCAGCATTTGTTATTTGTGCTAAATCAATTTCCTAAAATTCGTAAGCAATTGGTCTGTGCGACATTTATAGGAAAGAGAAGATGGAATATAAAGATTAATAGAGGAATTATCGTTAAACTACCTGAAAAACACTTAAAGCATGCGATATCTGTACTTGAGGAAATATCAGATGATAATGGTTTTTTCAAAGAAGAGATTGTTGAAATAGATCTGAGAATGTTGGATCGAGTTGTGATAAAGAAAAAAAATGAAGGACAATCTTCATGAAGTCAGGCTTAATAGTGTCCGTCGTAGATATTGGTAGTACAAAAGTTGCGTGTTGCATTGCCGGCATATCAAAAGAAGGAAAATACAGTATTATAAGCGCTGGTTATTGTGCTTGTTTCGGCGTTAAATCGGGAGTTATCGTTGATGCTGAATCGGTGTCGAAATCGATTGCAAAGGCTATAGAAATAGCCGAGAATGCGGCCGGTTTAAGAATTAAATCTGTTTACGTGAATGTTTCCGGTAAATTTGTAAGATCTAAAATTATAACCGCAAGCATGAATATAGGAGGAAGATTAATCCGTCGGCAAGATATAACGGACCTGCTATCGATGTGTCTCGATAAAATTCAGAGTATGGAAACTATTCATATTATTCCCGTAATGTTCAAGTTAGACGAGTTGAATGGAGTTAATGAGCCGGTAGGAATGTTCGCAAATTCTTTGAGTGTTAACGCTAATGTCGTTAGTGCACCAAAAACTCAATTAGCTAATATTGTTGCTTGCCTTTCAAAATGTCACTTGGATGTAATAGGTTTTGTACATGGTGGATATGCATCAAGTTTGCATGTAATGAACGAAGACTTATCAACAGATAATCAAGTAGTAATAGATTTAGGTGGAGGAACCTCTACAATTAACTTTTTTTATAAAGGGGTCTTTTGCGGATCTGAGGTGATTTCTCTTGGAGGACAAAACATTACGAAAGATATAGCTTACGGATTGAAAATTTCTAAATCTAATGCGGAAAGATTAAAAACGTTGCATGGATCAGCGTTTGTATCTTATGATGATGATAAAAATTCAATCATAACACCTACTGCTGATGAGGATGGTATAACAAGTTTACAACAATTGCCTCGTAGTTCGTTGAATCAGATTATTCAACCAAGAGTGGAAGAAATTTGGGAATCAATTAAGCAAAAAATAACAGGTTCAGATTTTACTTGGAATTTTTCTAATAATATTTTGATTACTGGTGGTGGAAGCATGCTGATAGGTATGCAAGAATTCGCTTCTGACATCTTGAAAAAAAATGTAAAAATGAAAAGACTCGATGAGTATTTAGAGAATTCAAAGATTCAAATAAATAATGAGTTCGCGACTTGTGTCGGCATGATTAAGTTCGCTATGCTATCAGGTAACCAAGAGTTAACTCGTAACAATACTTCTGATTATAGTAAAAAGGAAAATTTCTTCAAAAGAGTAATTAATTGGTTAGAAAATAACTTGTAATGGTTGATTTTTTCCTGTAAACTTTGGCAGATTTTGATTCTTAATAGAGGTTTTTCATGGCAGACGAGCAATTGACTTCAGTTTCGTTACCTGGCGCTGATAAGCAAGGAGATTTTTTCAATGAATCGACGTTTTCTGATTCTGCAGCTTATTTGCGGCCAAAGATTACCGTGATAGGTGTTGGTGGAGCTGGTGGTAATGCCGTTAACAACATGATTAAATCAGATCTAAAAGGGGTTGAGTTTGTTGTTGCTAATGCTGATGCTCAAGCGTTGATGCAATCCCTTTGTGAAAAAAGAATACAGCTTGGCCTCGAAATCACTCGGGGTTTAGGTGCAGGAGCTCGACCTGATGTCGGACGAGCTGCAGCAGAGGAAGCGACAGAAGAGATTGTGTCTCATGTGAAAAACAGTAATATGGTGTTTATTACTGCAGGAATGGGTGGAGGAACAGGAACCGGAGCGGCTCCAGTCGTTGCAAGAATCGCCAAGGAAATGGGAATTTTGACTATTGGCGTGGTGACGAAACCTTTCCATTTTGAGGGCACTAACAGAATGAGATTCGCTGAGAAGGGATTGGATGAGTTGCAACAATACGTTGATACTTTGATAGTAATTCCGAATCAAAATCTTTTTAGAGTAGCAAATGAGAAGACTACATTTGCTGATGCATTTAAGATGGCTGATAATGTTTTGAGATCCGGTGTGCAGGGTGTCACTGATTTGATGGTCATGCCTGGGTTAATTAATCTTGATTTTGCCGATATCAAAACGGTTATGAGCGAAATGGGTAAAGCGATGATGGGAACAGGGGAGGCTGAAGGTGAACGGCGCGCTATTGATGCCGCTGAGTCTGCTATATCTAATCCATTGCTTGATGATGTGTCTATGAAGGGCGCAAAGGGTATCCTTATCAATATTACCGGTGGATATGACATGACATTGTATGAAGTCGACGAAGCCGCAAATAGAATAAGAGAAGAAGTTGATCCGGAAGCCAGAATCATATTCGGGTCAACATTTAATGAGAAAATGGAAGGTCGTATGAGAGTTTCTGTTGTTGCAACGGGAATAGATGCTGAGGCGATCAAAGAGAAAATGCAGCGAATTCCCACAGATTTGTCGATATCGAGCACAAATGCTTCGACAGACATTTCTGCTGAAGTTTCACAGTCCTCTAAGAGCGAGGAAGTTTCTTCTGTTGCTGGGAGTGAGTCTCAGTCGACGCAGTCTGTGTCAGGGAATTATCAAGATAATTCAGTAAAGCGGTCGGAAGAATCTAGGAAACCGTCATTGTTTGAGAGATTAACAGGGATACGTTCTTTTTCCTCGAGAAAACAAGAGCAGCATACTTTCCAGGCCTCTTCTGTAAAAGCTTCTCCGGATCATCAAGAAGAAGATCTTGAGATTCCTGCATTTTTACGCAGAAATTCTTAGCATGTAAGCAATAACTGGGAGTATTTACACAAAAATTAGCTGAGTTCCATATTGGTTGTGTAGAATAAACATACGAAATACAGTGTAGATATTCTGAAGCAAAAGTAGTCATCAGAATGAAATAGTCAAAGTAAGACACGTGGTAAGACTTTTTTGAAAACAATCGCCTAGATCACAGGTGATCATAATGTTGCTACGTTTAGAAACCTATACAATAAAATCAAATATCCGAAGAGCTGTGAATTTTTATTGCTTTTAGTTAAAAAATAAAAGTTTGCAAAAATAAAGCAAAAACACTTGATATATTTAAAATAATTGTACACATTATTTCTTGTGCATTTTGTAAAACGGGAATGATAATGAATTTTTTATTCAAAAGATTGATGGTGTCAATATTAGCAATGTTTTGTTTTGTTGATATACATGCAATGCCTAGGTCTGTTAGCTATAGTGGCACAGGAGGCGTAATTGATTTTTTTTGTGATATAGTCAGAGACTCTTCGTGTAATTCAAGTAAAGAAATCGTGCAAGGCGTACGGTATTGGAAAAATAAAAAATACAAAAAAGCATTTGATATATTTGCGGAATTTGCAAAGAGAGGATTTCGAGATGCAGAGTTTTGTCTTGCGGTTATGTATCAATATGGTTGGTATGGTGGTTCACGTATAGATGAGGCTGTAAAACTGTACAAATCGTTAGCGGATAAATGTTATATTCCTGCAATGTATAATTTGGCGGTTTGTTATGAAGACGGTAATGGATGTAGTGTGGATCTTGCTAAAGCATTTAGTTTGTACAATAAAATTCAAGATGTATGTTATTTGATGAAAAAATAATCTTGTAATACTTGATGAAAGATATAAAGCTGAATGTGAGGTTTTTAAAATTGGTAATGTTGCTGGCTATTCTGGAGCAATGAATAACCTTGGAACGATGTATTTTTATGGTAATTTTGTTCAGCAAAATTTTATTAAATCTGTGCGATTATTTTCTCTTTCAGCGCGATGCGGCAATTGTGATGCTATATGTAATCTTGCTACTGCTTATAAATATGGAATTGGTGTTGATCTTAATGTTGATAAAGCAGTCGAGTTGTATGCTCGTATAGCGAAACAAGGTGATAAATGCGCTAAAGAATCAATTGAAAAGTTAGCTATTAATGGAAATAGTTACGCTGAGAGCGTTATCAATGAATTTAATTGAATTACATTGATAAAAATAAGTGTACTAAGGACTTGAGATTTATATGGAGGCAAAAATGATAAAAAGGTTAATGGTAGTTTTGTATGTTGTGTTATGTCCTATTGTTCATGAGGCGAATGGGATGATTTTTTGTTCTGACGAAGCGATTAAAGAAAATTGCGAAGCATTGTCAGCGATCTTGTATGGTGGCGATACCAGTAGGCTGATTCAGTGGAGAATGCCTTTAAAAAAACAGAAGGCGTAAGGTTCTGGGATTTTGTGAAGCAGCTTTTGCCGGATATTGAACATATGTATGGTAAATCAGCGATTAATGAATGTAATCAGGCTGAGACCAAATGTATGGGGAGTTTTCAGGAGGCACTCAAAGTTTTTCGCTTGGAAGATTATACTGCCCATAAATGGACTTTACTCTACAGTTTCAATGATGTTTTTTCTTTGATTATGAGTGATATTGAAACTTTTAGCAATTTAGAAGGAGGAGAAAACTCATTTTTGTGCGAATGGATTCGTAAAGGCGTCGATTCTGTCAGGATTGGCTCTATTGCGGCAGCTAATAATGTTTTAAATGAGATGAGAAGTGAGTTGAATGAGGATGTCTTCCGAGATGTTGTTCGATTTTTGGGCTCAGACGATCATTATCTGGACTTTTTTTATGAATTAAGGGCTAATTGGTGGATCGCAAAAAAATACTTGTATCATGTGCCTGTGGTTCAAAATGTTAAGAGTTTTTTTTCAACTGAAATGTCTTAGTGATCATTTGCGCTCTAGCATCATGAGTTCACGTAGTATGGATGAGGCACACTTTGAATCTTATCGTGATGAGTATCTTCTGCGTCGTTACTTGCGTTCACAATGTGCTGATGATAAAGAGTTTAGTCTTGTTTGTGAGGCTGTGTTTAAGTATGCGACAAGTGAGGCTCGAAGTGCGTTATTAGGGAAGCGGTCTGATTTTGATGCTGCGCTGAGTGTTTTTCGTGCATTTAATAGTAGAACGGGTATCGATGAGCGATTTAATCCTTGTGAATTTTTTGGCGCTTGTCTTTCTGATTCGTTGGTTTTGAATGTATTTGGTAAAATAGCTAATAATCTAGGTAAGAGTTGGTCGGAGTCCTTTAATGCGATAAGTTTAGCATATAAATCTTGGATGAAATTGGAGCAATATAAATTTTTCCATTATCTTTATTCTTATAGCGTACTCGATGCTACCTGTACTTTTTTGATGGAAGCGGGGGATGATTCACCAATGTTGCCGTTGTTTTGGCAGCTCTGGCTTAATCTTCTGAATTTAAACATATCCAAGTTGATGAGCGACGATGATAAATACGTCGGCTTGGAGGGAAGATTAGACTATACTCCAATTCGACCGTCGCTTCGGTCCATTTTGGATAATGTTTTACATGATATGAGATCTGTGCTGTGGAAATCTCAATTTAACAGAGTGTTGTTTGATGGTTTGCTGAATGATGATGTTTTTCTATCTATTGATAAAGTCGAGTGTGAGGATGTTTCCGGTGAGAAATTTCTGAAGTATGCCGAGAGCTTCTTTTCTGGACAACATGGTGTTATGTTTGAATTGATTACAGACATTGGAAAGGTGTTGTTTAACGACGTAGAAAAATTGAAAAATGCACAAGAGCAAATGGCCGATTGTTGTCTTTGCGGTTGGCTTAACAAAATGACTGAAGAGTGTGAGGTTACGAAGTATGATCATAGTTGGTCAATGCTTGAGGATGATTTTAACTTTTATATTGTTTTGCTTAGGGAAGGTATTGGTGCCTATCTTCAGAGAGGGATGACGAGTAAGAATTTTGAAGACTTTATTAATACAGACAAATTATTGCGCATTTGTGGTATAACTTTTAATGTTAATGGTAAGCCTTATTCTAGACTTATTGCTCAAGATGATTTTGTAAAAGTTAGCTCTAGAGTAGGCGAAGATTGTGTTGTTTCATTCAGAATTCATAATGGTACATATAATCTATATGATTATTACAAAACTCTAGCAATCTGTGATGCTGCTGAATATATAGGGAAGAAGGCATCACCCAGTGAGGATCTATATGATGAGTATTACTACGATTTAAATGAAATCGATGATATTATGGATCATTATGCTCGCATTTTTCGTTGATTAATTTGTGAATTTGATTGGAGTAAATTATGACAAATAAAATATTAAATATTGCGTTTTGTTTTGGAATGTTTTTCAGTTGTAGTATTTCTTATGGTATGAGCGCTGAATTGGAATCGCATATAAGAAATACTCAAAGTGGTTTTCAGCACCATAGGAATAAAGTGATTCCTCTAAATGAGATTGTTAATCTGATGTCGTGTGGGAATAGTGACTCAATCTCTATCTCTCCAACTATCTGTGAGATTAATGATAATGAGTTTTACCAAAATAATCGCTTGAAACGTGTGAGTTTTATAGCAGATTCTTCTTGTCGTTGGATAATGAGTAGCGCATTTGCTGAGAGTTCGCTTGAACAAATTAATCTGCCTAGTAGTCTTTGGGAGATCGAGGACGAGGCATTCTTCAATTGTCGATTTCTATCTATTGTTAATTTTGCGCAAAATTGTTTATTGCACGAAATACCCCAGATGGCATTCTCTGGAACTGCGATCACTAGTATTTGTATACCTCGGACAGTCGAAAAAATTTGTTGCGGCGCATTCGAGAACTGTGTCGAATTATGTGAAGTAACTTTTGAAACAGATTCTCGAATTGAGCGGATAGATGAGTATGCATTTTATGGGTGTATTAGTTTAACAAGCGTGACTTTTGGAGAAAGATCTAAACTTAAGTGGATAGGCGGAGGCGCATTTATTGAAACTGGACTTACGGCAATTAATCTTCCAAGAACGATTGAAGGACTGTACGACGATGTGTTCGATTCAAATGTGAACATTAGATTTCCCTGGGGATGTCGAGTGAAGCATTTTTGGCGGTACGGATTTCCGGATAATGTAGATGGGATCGTTTCCTTGGATGGTCGTCTACTTGTGCCAGCAGGTATTGATATGATTGGTAAGGGTGTGTTGAGCAAATATGAATCTACACACAATCAGAAAATAAAGAATGTAGAATTTGAGGATCAATCGGAGATTCTGCAGTTTGATCTAGAGCCGTTCTTAGAATTGAAAGAATTGGCGGGAATAAAGTTCGGCCTGGGGGTTGAGAAAATATTTGCAAATAAGAACATACAAAACTTTAATTCATTGCAATATATACAGCTACCGAAATCTATTACTGAGGTTGAAGTAGGAGCATTCCATGGTTTCTGGTCACTTCAAACTTTAAGTATCCATATGAATCTTGCGTACCTTATTTCAGGAATGAATATTGATGTTAATTCTGAAGATAAGAAGAAAAAGATGATGGCTAAATATTTATCAAAGCATCTATTTGGGCTTGAGACATGGAATATGGAGTTTGAGATTGTGCTTGATGATGGTGTGACGATTCAAATTCAAAATTTATAATTTGATAGCGTTTGGTTAAGGGGCTGTAAAAAGGATAGCATCTTAGCCCTGTATGCCATATCTCAATTAAAGATTTTTGAAGTCCATTTTTTCTTGAGACTTGAATGCTCAGCAACAGATTCTTAATCAGGGCGTTTCCAGCAGGAAAAAAATGGACGATTTTTCGCATTATTGAGCCAATGAGAGGTTGTCTCTTTTTGTCGCGCTTCTGTTTGAATTTATTCATCTGCAAAGAAGTAGTATTGGTTGACTTTATATAATTACTAATATTATATTGCCTTAGCTTAGCGTGTAGGTAATGGAGTTACGTATGAATAAAGAAAAATGGGGGGTTAAGAGAATTTGTTTAGGGTGTGGCGCGCGCTTTTATGATTTAAACAAGTTACCAATAATTTGCCCCGCATGCGGAGAAGAGTTTGATCCTGATTATTTGCAGAAACGGAAGAATCGATCCACCGATAAGAGCAATACTGAAGAAATTGTAGATGTTGATTTGATAGAAAACGAGGACGATGTCGATGAAGAAAATGAAGAAGATGTTCCTTTAAATGAGCAGGATAGTTAATTATTTAGCTCTGATCATAGGTTTGATATGTGTTGCCGAAGACTGTTGCAGTCATAGGGATGGTGGCGAGCATCGTATGGCAACGGCGATACAGTCCATCTTTTTGGGTGATGAAAATTTTGACTCAAAGGACCAGTCACCTTACTTGGAGGTATCAGATGCCAATATTCAGGTGTTGGACAAAATAAGTGGTAAAGTGCTTCATAAAAGATTTAAAGTTGGTGATGCGGCCGTATTTGGTACTATAAAAATCACAGTAGTGAAAGTTAGATCCAGTCCTCCTGATGAAGAAAGAGAAATCATTGCTTTATTAAAAATTGAGGAGGACAATAAAGTTGTATTCTTTGATTGGATATTTGCTTCTTCTCCGTCGATCAATTTATTTGAGCATCAAGTGTACGATGTAAGAGTGGAATTTAATACTTATGAAGCTGACTAATTTATTCAGCAAAGAGATTCCTGTTTTTTTGGCTCCGATGGCAGGTGTCACAGACGCTCCGTTTCGCCGAATTGTTGCAGAATTTGGCGCTTCAGCTGTCGTATCAGAAATGATATCAAGCGAAGCATTAGTCAGAAATAGTCAAAAAACACACAAAAGACTGGTCAATGACAGTAATTTAAAAATCATTCAAATTGTCGGAGCAGATCCAAAAAAAATGGCAGAATCTGCAAAAATTAATGAAGCTTGTGGCGCTGACATTATAGACATCAACATGGGATGTCCGGCTAAAAAGATTATCAATAGCGAAGCGGGTTCTGCTTTAATGAAAAATGAAAAACTAGCTGTAGATATTGCAAAATCTGTTGTAAATGCAGTAAAAATCCCAGTTACTATTAAGATGCGTCTTGGGTGGGATAGTGATCATAAAAATTGTTTGATATTAGCTCAACAATTTGAACAAGTTGGCATCAGAATGCTGACAATACATTGCCGTACCAGAAACCAAATGTATACAGGGACAGCAAAATGGGATGAAATTTTTCCTCTTAATGATTTAATCAACATTCCCTACCTATGCAATGGTGATATCAAAAATACAATAGAGTCTTCAATTGCATTAGTTCAATCTAAAGCTTCAGGAATAATGATTGGAAGAGCGGCACTTGGACGGCCTTGGATGTTACAACAAATAAGGACTTCCATTAATAATCAAACTATTCCACCAACTCCAACAACTGAAGAGCAATATCGAATTGTGATAAATCACTTTAATCAGACGTTAGATTTTTACGGAGAACTTCATGGAATAAAAATTTTTCGCAAACATTTTTGTTGGTACAGCGCTGGAATGACTAACGCCTCTCATTTTAGAGAGCGTATCAATCAACTGGAATCAAAAACTGAAGTTTTATCACTAATTCAGCGACTTTATGAGTCGGTATAAATAACCTTCTCTTAGCCTTAGTTTATATTGAGCAAGTTTGGTGCACAATCAAACAAGAGAACGTATTTTTGTGGCAATTTCAGACTGTTAAGAAAGCTATGATGGATAAATTTGTCTGTGCCAGTCTTGTGAAGACTAACTCTTCGGATCTCTGTCCAACTGTCTAAAATTTGATGGTATATTTATATAGTTAGGCAGAGATACTCTCAGGATGCTTGTATTAGACTAAAAGCCGTTAATTCATCAGGATTAAAGATTCAAAGCTGAAACCTTGGTCACTTTTTGTATCAACGTTTTTTCTGATGGATATAACTTTTCTGTGTCATTACCATGAGATAGAATAGCTTTACCTACAAAAAAACGTCCTAGCTCGTCGAAGCGACAAATGCCCGCTGCGTTATGGAAAAATACTGCGCGATTATTTCTATCACGTCCGACATATAACATAACATGTCCAGGCATATACACAATTGACTGAAATGGAGTGCACAATGCGTTAATCTTTGATTCTTTATCCGTAATACTTGTAAGATCAATAACATTTCGTTGTGATTCTATCTGCCCTTTACTGTTTCTTGGCAGATGTCGGCCAAACACGCACATAAAGTCTTTAATAGTCAGCGAACAATCTCGACCTCCGTAAGTGTTACCACCCCAGGCATAATGATTCCCCAGTAGCTTATTCATTATTTCATGAGCATTAGTCTGGTTAAATTTGTATGGAAAATAAACGAATTCAGTTTTTTTGAATTTATTTCGCGACCATTGTAAAAAAGATTCATTCTGCAATGTCTTTACGGGAATTAATGCTCTTTGTCCTACTTTTGGTAACAACATGCCGATATTTGTTGTTTCGTGAAATTGGGTTTTTGAACGTATTGGAATTCCATCTTCAATGAATACTCCTAGTTTTAGTGAAGTATAATGGTCAACAAATCGATCATCAACATATGCTATATCTCTGCATTTTACCCATCCTGAGCATATTTCGCTACACACTAATGCCCATTCATTGTTATGCGATAAGTGTGACACGAATACTGGAAGACCTATACGAAACAAAGATTGAATATTCTCGTCAAATGGATAGCTTCCGCCCGGAGCATGAACATTTTCGAAGAATGGCACATCTGTCGGCATGGCTTTGCATATTGTATTGCGTATCACAATCCCCCTTCTATTTACTTGGCCGATATCACAAAGTCTCATATTATTTTGTACACGCAAGAGTTCTTTCGATGGCCAGCGTAGTAGATTATTCGCATACATTCTACTGAAATTTTTTCTATGGAAATATTCTGCGAAATCTTTAGATTTTATATTTGAAATCCATTTCTGTTGTACATCTTTTCTCCAAACAGAAAAGAACTTTTGTCTAAACTTCTCTGTATCTGCAACAAAACTCGAGCTATTGAGTGGATACTCTTTTGCATTCTGCTTTAATCCTGTAACCTTTTCTACGTCATCACATAGCTCCAAAAGCCTATGATATTTTGGCGAACATGACGCTATAAAAAGACATACAGAAATACAACGGATACACGATTTCATTTGTATCATATTCCGCTACTCCTTCGATAAACACCTAAATTATGTAATATGTTATAGCGAAAGTAAAATGAAACAGCGATTGCTAACCAATTAGATAATTGATTTTGTTTTTTTTATTACTTATATTTCCTTGATATTGAATTTATATCTCTTTCTCAATTCTCTCAAAAATCAAACCATTGAACAGCTGAAAAATATACGGTACTGTATCCATTATGGGTTGTATTGTTTGTAATGGTTGGGAAAAGATTGGTACAGCGTAGATTTATGAAAAAATTCACCGGGAGATTTTCTGTAATTTTGAGTAGACGTGGCGCTGTAATGATAGAGTTTGTTTTGACGATTCCTATAATCATTAACGTTATCCTATTCGGTTTAGAATTGGTTAAAATTTATTTAGAGCAGACTGCAGTTGACGTCATTTGTCAAGAATGTACATTTAGTTTGATTTCTAACGGTAACGTTTCTGAATTTGACAGTATTTTTCAAAAACATCTACCTCAATTTTGCAAAGTTGGACGAGCTAGATATTATTGTCGTGTGTACACAGATTTAGCGAAAATGATGTCAACTTCACCCTACGGAGGGGAATGCATACGATATCCTACACAGGGTAACGACAATTCTGCTCCGACCGCAAATGCGGTGCCTGTATCGTTCGGATGCGGAGATGCTTCTGGTCCGCATCAGGGGAATGATACCACCATTCCAAATAATGATGTAGGACAAAGTCGCACTACGCTTCTTCAAACAAAAGTTCCTGCAGGATACGCATTTGTACTGACAGTAGTCTACAGACACGAATTTTCAAGCGCTTTAGTAAAGGTTTTATTCAACGGTGGAACTAACACTTCAAGTGAAGACTATTATATTCTTTGGAGCAGAGGCTCAGGAATAATCGATGCATCTGACAAATAAATATAAAATTATTTTTAAATTAATTAATTGTTAATAACTTTGAATTATAATCTTAAAAGTTATATACGAGGAGTGAGCAATGTACACAATGTATGACAATATGTCTTATTTGATGGAGCCATCAAGACGATTAGCTCAAATTTTCAGAAGATATCTACGTGATCACTCGACGGCAATGAATTATGCGCCTGGGCGTTTTTCTGAAGGATTGGCTGATATGTTCTTAAGAACAACAAAATATGTTCAAAAACCGGAGTTTAACATCGATGCCGTAACTGTAGACAATCAGACTGTGCAGGTGTATCAAACCACAGTTTTAAAAAAAGATTTTTGTAATTTAATAAAATTCAAAAAGGATACCGATAAAAAAGAACCCAAGGTTTTAATTATATCTCCTGTTTCGGGACATTTTGCTACTTTGCAAAGAGACACTGTAAAAAGAATGCTTCAATCTTGTGAAGTCTACATTACTGATTGGAAAAGCTTGAGAGATGTGCCTTTATCTGCCGGTAATTTTGATTTAGACATGTATTTGTCTTATTTGATTGATTTTATGCATAAAATAGGTCCGAATACTCATGTAATGGCTATCTGTCAGCCTGCTGTTCAAGTTATGGCTTTGGCTGCCGTAATGGATGAAGCTGATGACCCATGTATGCCTACGACCATCGTTCCAATGGGAGGCCCTATTGACCCAAGGGCCAATAAAACGCAGGTAAATATTTTGGCAGAAACTCATTCATTATCATGGTTTGAAAAGAACTTTTTAACAATAGTTCCGGAAGGGCATATCGGGGTAGGGCGGAGGGTTTATCCAGGTTTTGTTCAAATTACTGCATTTATCAATATGAATCCTGAGTCTCATTACAGAAAGCATATTCAATTTTTAGAAGATAAAATTTTTAATAATCAAGCTGCTATCAATAAGCACGCTGAGTTTTATGATGAGTATCTTTCCGTCTTGGATATGGATGATGTTTATTATTTGCAAACCATTGAAAAAGTATTTCAAACTTATGAGTTGCCTCGAGGAGTAATGAAATACAAAGGACAAACTATAAATCTAAAGAGTATTCGTCGATGTGCTTTATTGACTGTTGAAGGAGAAAAAGATGACATTTCTGCCCCCGGTCAAAGTTTCGCAGCTCATGCTCTATGCTCTAACTTACCTAAAAAAATGCACGATCATTATTTGCAGCCTGGCGTAGGACATTACGGAGTGTTTTCTGGCAGTAAGTGGAGAACATCTGTAGCTCCAAAAGTCGAAGAATTTATTTATAAATTCGATAAAGAGAGAGGAATTTATTAGGGTAGAATAAAATTCGCATTTTCGTAGTATTGTAATCGTTAATTATTAGGAGGAAACAATATGAATAATACGTTGAAAGAGAAAATGTTGGCAAAGTTCATAAAATACGGAATCGCTTTCTTTTTAGTTGGAATAATTTATAGTCCGGTTACTCATGGTAAGGGACAGATAACAACAGATGGTGTATCTTCTTTATCATCATCACTTCAATCTATGCCAAAACATGATGCTAGATCGGTGAATAATAACAATACCCAGCAACTGGAGCTTTTAGACGAATTGCGAAATGGGCAAAATATAAAAAAACAAATTATGGATAGACAAACAAAAAAATTGATCAATACCAGTGAGAAATTGAACATTGCTTTGACACCTACTCCGTTAGAAAAAGAACTTCTTAAGAACACGGAATATTGAGGTATTTTGTTAATAAACACCGTCTATATTGAGAAAGAAAGGTAGGGACAAAAGAAAAAAGCAAAACTATACTCCGGAGGGACTTCTTGTTAAAAATAGATTAGAAATTGTGTCTAAGACATGTTTTGATGTGATATTTTTTCCACTCTGATTTCTGATGATTCTCTGGAGTATTAGTTAACATTTTGATTATTAGATAGGACCGCCAAAAAACAAATCTAGACGCAGCCCTTACAGATTTCCTTCCATTTTTTAGCTGACCTTTTATGATTCACTTTCCAGCCCTCAACTTTCAACATTGCAGTTTTACCTAAAAAACGGCATCAAGCCAGCAAAAAATATACAATAACTATTGAACAAAACAATTCCAATACGAGGCATTATCTCGGTCGCATGACCAGAAAAACTAAAATCGTCTCTAGATCTGAAGACATATTCAACGCTTCTTTGAACCTGCTCTTCTCTCTATCCTTCGAACATACTTTTAAAATCTTGCTGGAGCCATATTTTGCTATATTTAATTGAATACTCTCTATGATATTGTCAGTCACCGCATATACAAAGTCAATAAAAATCACAGTCTAGAGCCTTAAACTACAGAGCAGTTACTTTTTTGTCTTATTACGATAAAACTTGAAGATTGATTTACACAATCAATCCGATCGAAAATTTTAATCGATGTTTGACGAAATGAAACTAAAAACCGCCCGTCATTTCTAAACGAAGATGCCATGCTTAAAAGCTTGTTCCCATGTATTCAACACCTTCAAAGAAATGGTCTTAAAATTTTTAACTATGGCGTAATATGCTCTCAGCTTCTGAATTTCTTACCATTCTTCTTCGGTTGCTTTTTCTGAATCATGGAATATTTTATTTACATGATTGTATGCGGCATCTTCTACATCTTCTTCATACAAACTGCTCAAGCACAATAACCGATCTTTATCACTGTTGGAATTATACGATCCATCTTGGCTTTTATCGAAAAGCTTAATTTGTTCTACGAGCTCTAGCAAGCCTACAATTCTACTATATTCTCTCAAAGTTGCATCAGATGATGGGGTTTGTTTTAACTCATCTTTTCGAATCTTCAACATTTGATCTAATTGTTCTAAATTTTGCGGTTTCGAAAAGTTTTGGCTAATATTTCTTTCAATCAAATCGGAAATTTGACACGCTTCACAAAAATTCAAACAACTTAAAAATATTATCCCTAAAAACATAACGTAACATAACTTCATATCTTATACTTCCCCTCATCTCAAATTCATCTCGATAAGACTAGCAACTAATAACTGTCTTGTCAATCTATTATCTTTTATTATTACCTTGTGTCGCTTACGGCAGTTCCCCTTTTCCTATCTGTGGTTATTATACACCATTTGTCTAGTATAGACTTATCATTGCAAATGTCGGAACAGCAGAATCTTGCAATTACGTTTGCTAATTGGTATTTGTCGCTTATTGGAGTCTCCGGAATATCATAACTAGTGTGCCCCCATCTTATCGAATAACTAACGGAAAGAGAAGGATTAATGCTCTGTGACATTCTATATGCGTTTTCTGAAATATCATCACCTTCTAAATATTTTCCTTCTTTTAAAATGTATTGGCCATTAACCAAAATTCTATTATTGGCTGCGTTGGAGTCTGAATGAAATGTAGATTTATTAATCAATTGTCTGATCTTTTCATTTTGATAATTCGGTCCACCTAAGATGGTTCTCATTTCAGTGAGAGAAAGCGAGCCTCCCCAACTTTTTACTGCCTCATCCTCTCCATAACATGAGCTTATAAAATGATCCTTGTTAGCTATATCGTACTCTCTGTCAGTTCTGTAAATATTTCTTAAAAACTGAAACCAGTGTATCATTTCGTGAATCAAACATATATCTGCAGGTGCATTGCGACCTCGTGTAACAACTTTAGAGCAATCTTTATTCATACTTAGTATATGTAGTTTTACAGGTTTTGTAGAAAAATGTATAATTCTTGCAGATTGGACAAAATCAAAACTGCCTTCATCGACATTTATAGACCTGCAAAAGTTTCTTCTTATTAAATTAAGTCGATTAACTTCGGCTAAATTCAAAAGATCACATTCAATATCACCATATGTACCATGTTGCGAAACACTAATTCTTCTAATTTCAATAAGAAGTCTATAGAGCAATACACGCCCGACTGGATCAGATGCAATTTTGATAAAAGCTTCTTTAAAACTACCTGTTAATGCCCAATCATTTTCAAAATTAATGATTCTAACATGTTGACTATATTGGTTGCATTTATCACAATTATCGACTAAAAAATTAATGAATTTATCGTTGGGCGAAATATTTTTTAGTAATGATCCGCCTCTAATTTTGAAGGCATATCCAGCTTTTACATAATCACCCTCATTCGATGAAGTTCCGCTATTTTTATCAATTACTCCAAACATTTTCATATACCATTCTGTAATTGGAGAGTCTTTATTATAAGCATCAACGTTTGCGCAGGAATATTGTCCCGCTTCCTTCGTTGTTGGTTGAGTTCCGTCTGATGGAAAATAGATGTTTCCATCTGTAGTCATGGCTTCGATCAAATCATTATAATCTTTTCTTTTTAACGCTCGTTCTGCATTTGTTGCAGGAACAACGATATGTACACACTCTTTCGTCTGTCCGCATACAGATTTATTTTGTTTATCTTGCATTAATCCAGGAGTATTGTCAGGCAAATCGAACACAGTTTGCGGTGGAGCGACAACATAATCAGTACACTCTGAAATTCCTGCAACAAACGATATAATGGCGATAAAAAATGTACGCATATTAAATTCTCACTTCATCTTCTGCTGCAATAATACTACTAACTTATTAATAAAATATTTACAAAAAGAAGATTGTTACAAATAAGATTCGAACTTTACTATCATTTGTCAGCTACTGCAATTTGAGCGTTTGCGTAATTTTATCAGATAATCATATTGTGCGTAACCGCATATAAAAAGCCAGCAAAAATCAGCCCTTAGAGCCTCAAACTTCAGAGCAAGTAGTGTTTACTATTTTAACTACAACTCGCTACCCCGATCGAAAGTTTTAATCGATGTTTGACGAAATCTCTTACATCTACACTGATCGATACGAGAGCTATGGAGAATTTTTTACTAAGTCGAGAATAACTCAATCTAAGCGCTATACGTCGTCAATAGAACTCAACAACGATCGACAAAGACATTGGATGCGGCATTAGGTGAAAATCAATGTCGTTACTAAATCCTTTTTTCAATAAAGCCTAAGCTAACGAATAACCTCCACCGCCAATGCAATATCACTATTCATGCCCATCTTTGAATTTCGTAAAAAATCCGAAAATCCATTCGTCACTGGCAGACGAGCCAAAGTTAAAGCTTCATCCAAATCCGCTAAAACTATTTTGTCATTTATCATCGCTATTTTAAACCGTAAGTTTTAATTATTTTTTATTTTGAACCCGTCCATACAAATCTTCGTAACGAATTATATCATTTTCGTCTAATATTTCACCTAGTTGGATTTCTTTCACGACCAAGACATCGTCACCGATATTTTTCAAACGATGAATCGATTCTACTGGAATTTCTACAACATCTCCACTATGCAAAACGGACTTATCGTCATTTACTGTTACTTCAGCATCCCCAGAAACGATCATCCATTTTTCTGAACGATACTTATGAGATTGCAAGGACAAGCATCCATTGACATTAACCTTGATAGTTTTTTCTGCAAATCCTCTTCCAACATTATCCACTCTCCAACTTCCCCAAGGACGCTCGCCACACTCTCCTATTTTGTAATTATTAATCATCCCGGCATCCGATACATCACATGCCGATGATACACTAACACTATTATTGTATCAATCACTACTTAAAACGTATTTTCTCTTTAATATATTTTCTCGCTTTGCGTCTTAATGTTTTATTCGGAATCATGCATGTTATAAAATT
>SUUU01000005.1 GCA_015062335.1 Alphaproteobacteria bacterium | reverse complement strand
GAATTTATAATTTGAGATTTGGATAATTGCTTCTGATGAAATCTGAGTACTTTATCTTTCATAAAAACCACAAACCTCTCGACTTTCGCAAGAGGCTTAATGAATAACTCCTTTCGTGTTACGATGAACCTCAATTAAATCCATTGTATCGATCCACGCTTCTCTGGTGTGAATCGAAACAGGCAATTCGAATTGCTCAGCCAATGACAATTGAAAATCGAACAAATCTTTTTGTTCTTCAATATCTTTGTTTGTGAGGTAATCTAATCCGATTTCCCCAATTCCGACGGTTGTTGATGATTCACAACTTTTTTCGAATATTTTTTGAATTTCTTCTTTTGTGAAATTTTGTAAATGCTCTTTCGCATATTGAGGATGAATACCAACAGTTCGAAAAATTCTAGGACAAGCCTCGCTTATTTGGGTAATCTCCTCAATATCGGATAATTGTGTTCCGATATTAAGAAGGATTTGAACATTTTCTTTTTTCGCTCTACTCAATACGACATCAGGATTGTAAAAAGCCGGAGGATGAAAAATCTCTCGTCCTTCTAAAAATTGCTCATAGGCAGTTCTGTAAACATGACAATGTGAATCTACGAACATTATTTTTCCTTCGGAAATAGTGGGAAGGGTTGAGGAAAGATCTGATCGATAAATTTATCGTCAATTTCTTTAAATGATTTCCCTCTAATGTTCATGAATCTGAAGATTTTTGTCGATGTTTCTGGCATGAACGAAGCCAGTCCGAATGCAATAGCCCTGATACTTTCACATAAAACTGTCAACACACTGTTTAAACGTGGGTCATTCGACTTTGCTAACTCCCATGGTTTTATGTCATTTACGAACTTATTTGATTCGGAGACAAGATCCCAAATTACGTTTAGCGCATTACTTAAATCTTGCTTTGATATTAATTCTCTTATTCTAGAAATTAAATTCCTGGAGTTATTGAACAAAGACATGTATTCTTCTGAAAAGTTGTAATCAATATGTAACTGACCATTTCTTTTTTGGATGAACGCGAGTACGCGTTGAACTAAATTCCCCAAGTCATTTGCGAGATCATAAGTGATGCGTTTTTTTAATGCGTCTTCCGAAAAATCTCCATCTTCACCAAACCTTACCTCTCGCATCATAAAGTATCTTAAAGAATCGACTCCGTATTTGGAGACTATTTCAAACGGGTCTACAACATTACCTACGGATTTTGACATTTTTTGCCCTTCACACGTCCACCATCCATGAGCAAAAATTCTCTTAGGTAATTTGATTCCGGCGGACATTAAAAATGCAGGCCAATATACGGCGTGAAAACGTAAAATTTCTTTTCCGACGATATGAATACAGTTGGCCATTTTGTTTTCTGCTTCAACTTGGTTTGCAGGGAATCCAAACGTAGTTAGATAATTTGCCAAAGCATCGATCCAAACATACATTACATGTCCTTCTTCGTTTGGAACAGGAACTCCCCAATTAAACTTGCTGCGCGAAATACAGAGATCTTTTAGTCCGCTTTTTACGAAATTTATAATTTCATTGCGACGAGAAGTTGGTGCGATAAAATCAGGATGAGTTTCATAATGTTCCAGCAACTTATCTTGATAATCCGACAATTTGAAGAAGTAGGATTCTTCCTCCATCCATTCAACTTTACCCCCGCTTGGCGCAATGCCATTGACAATTTCACTCTCTGCAACGAATACTTCATCTCGCGGATCATACCATCCAGTATAAGAGCTTTTATAAATATCTTTTTCAATTAACGACCATAATTTTTGTGCTGCACAAATATGACGAGCTTCGGTCGTTCGAATGAAATCATCGTAGGAAATATTCATTAGTTCTGACATTTGCTTGAATTTTGCAGACATCATATCGCTGAAGAAGTTGACATCCATATTTGCATTTTCTGCGGATCTGGCTACTTTGATTCCGTGTTCATCAGTACCTGTGGAAAAATGTACGCACTTGCCATCTAAGCGATTAAACCGTGCTAATACGTCAGCGGCGGTGCTGGCATAAGCGTGTCCGATGTGTGGCGTTCCATTAATATAATATATAGGAGTGGTAACACAAAACTTCATAATTTTTCCTTCGATCCAAAACACTACTTCTTAACATAATTTGCAAGAAAACAAAACACCAGTCTGATAATAAGGCATTTGAAGGGAAATGCCAGTTAATTGATCTTGCCAAAGAATACTAATGAAATTATTTTTGTAGAAAAAATTAATTTTTTATTAATAATCTCTTGCAAAGTTATAAATAATGCCATATATATAGAATGTAAATATATTATATGTATTTAATTTTTCATTTCCTTCTATTTTGAGCCCCTGCTTTGGGGCTTTTTTTGTTTTATTAACTTTTTATCAAATAGTTTCGTTGCAGAATTACGATAAGTATTTGGGTTGTACATTATGAGTTTGTTTAGTAGTGCTGTGAATTTAATTAAAAGAAAGAAAAATACCAAAGGTCTTCAGGTGGTTTCGGATAATGTCGAATTGGATTTTTCGACGCGAAATTACGTCAAGGAATCGTTTTCTGTGATGATCATCAAACCTGTATCGAGTTACTTGATGAAGATTATAAGAGTATCTTCATTTGTAATAACTGGAGGTTTGATAGGATTGATAATCTCTTTATTGCTATTCGGTATTTTTATTCAATCTAAATCGGTGGAGAGTAAATTCATTTCCTTAGTTATTAATGATCATATTATGAGGATGTTTCCCGATGCTGATTTTTCAACAAGATCCGCGAAATTGTCTTGGAATTCTGACAAAAACTCTCCGGAAATTACTATTAAAAGATTGAGACTGGATGACGTTGTAATTCCAACTATATCCATTTATCCAAATATCCTGGAAACGATTAAAGCTCAGAAATTGATTACTAATGGAATATCGATAATTAATCCGAAAATAAATGTAAAATTATCTGACGATTTTAAAATAGTACATTTTGATCCTAATATGGAGAAAGCTGATACAAAAACGTCGTTGTATGAGCCACTGCACATTTTGGGATCACTTAATAAGCTTTTAAATGATGAAGTGAATGTTCAAATATTGAACGCTGATGTAAAGATAGAAGAAAATGGATTTGCGTGGGATTTGAAGAATGTATTCTGCCACTATACAGGAGGTAATAAATTTCCAAAAGCCTGTTCATTTAAAATTAAATTTCCGGAACAAGATTACTTTTCGACTTTTAACATTATTCGTGCTTCAGTACGAGATGAAGATAAATACGTTGTTAATATGAATTCGTGTAATCCCTATTGTTTAGGAAGGGCGCTGGATCAAAGATCTTCTCCGATCAATAATCCGATAATTAATTCAATTTTGCAAAATAACTTGCCAGTTTCCGGCACTGTACGTTTCAGTTTAAAGAACGGTTCGATAGTTAATGGGGATTTTGATTTGATGGGCGGTAGCGGATCAGTCAAACTTCCAGTAAAGAATATTTTATCTCCGAATTTGGGCAAATCTGTAGATAGCGCATCCATCATCGGAACGTTTTCCGAAAACGGAGTAGATATCGGTTCGTTGAATGTGTTATATGGAGATTCCGGTATTCATTTGACCCAGGTCAGTATTCCGATGATTGAGTATCATTTGATGGATGTGGCTAATCTTGGCGGAACATTAAGTTTGACTAATGTAAGTATCGCTGAAATTAACACCTTGCTTCCTGAAAACTTCAGTAAATCCATATCACCGTTTTTTAAGAATTATTTGCCGGGATTCAAGTTAGATCTGTTTAAGATAGATCTGAGCGGGCCGATATCTTTTGGTAAACGCAATATAGAAGATCCAATACAGTTCGGAAACGGAGTATTTAAGATTAGGGATGCTCAAGTCGCGTTGGGCAATTCTATGGTGAAAGGAATTGAGGCAACAGGAAACATAGGAATTGACGGATTCGATATTCAGTTGCATAGGGCACAGTTTGATAACGTCAATGTTAAGGGAGGTAACTTCTATATTGCAGCAAATGACAGTTCTTGGATAGGAACGGTTAATGCGGATTTGTCATTTTCTGACGTTTCAAAATATGCCGTTGACATTTCCGATAAACTTCAAAAATTACCTATGGAAAAATTGAATATCTCGAATAATGTAAATGTAAATTTGAAATTGGTTAAGGTTACAGGAGATCAACTGGACGATAAACAATTGCCTTTCCGTATAGTGGAAGGAAATGGTGTTTTAAAATCGAAAGATAATACAAAAGAATTGAAATTTTCTTGGAATGCGGATGAACTGTTAGTTTCTGGAGAAGCCAATGAAGGAAAAGAAGAAGTTTTCATTTCTATGGAAGAAAATTTAAAAAATCATTCTGGAACGTCGGAATATCATTTTAAATCTTCATCGGATTTTCTAAAGGCCTTGATACCAAATATCGATAAGTTTTGTTCAGGAAATTATAACATTGATATCAGGTCAAAATGGGATAATGCTGTGAACCATTATGATGTAAATATCAATTTGAAAGATGCGTTAATGACTCTTCCGATTTTGGGTGATGTAAAACTCAGAAGTACGGAAGGATCGTTATCTGCAAAAGTTCAAGAAAAAGATGGGGTTTGGGATATTGCAAATCTTTCGTTGAGCTCTGCAAATAATAAATTATTCGGGCATATCATTGTTGATAATGAAGGTCATTTGCGTAAATGTATCTTAAATGACTTTACGATGAACGATAATTCGGCCAAAATCAATTTGATAAGGGATTTACAAGGTAAATTGTCTGTATCAATTGTCGGAAAAGATTTGAATGCAGATATTTTAACTAATTTATTCAAATCTGTGCCGAATAACGAAGTAGTCGCAGGATACGTTAACATTGATACTTTGCACTTAACTGCAGATCATTCGGTAAGAAATGTTAAAGGAAGTTTTGATATTCAAAATGGTAAATTGATCAACGGAGGATGCTACGGAGTTATCGCGGATAGTACGACATTAGCGTTAACTGCGCAACTTCAAAAGGATAAAAAGAGTAGTTTAGTATCATTGTCTGCGTCAGATGCAGGCCAATTTTTGAAATTTTTCAAAATCACAAATGCAGTAGAAGGCGGAACTATAAACATAGTTATGAATGACAGGGTTATGTCAGATAAATCAATATCCGGAGCGTTTGAAATAAATGATTTCATGGCTAAAGACAGTAATCTTGCAAGATTAATAGCATTTTCTTCGATGAATTACCTCAACGGGGCAGATCGTCCGGCTATAGGATTTAATACATGCCTTGGAAGCTTTGTTTGGTCAGACAATACGATTACAATCGAAAACGGAAAAGCAGTGGGGCCGTCATTAGGGATTTCATACAGTGGTCATTACGATCGTTTGGCAGATCAATTTAATATCAGCGGAATTTCGATGTTGACATCTTCTGTTTTGAATACTAACAGAATCAATGGCGCCCATGCTGCTCCGTATTATGTGACGGGTTCTTTTGCTCATCCTAATCTTGTTATAAAGCCGTTGAAATTCTTCAGCTTTGATGTGATTCAGGAAACATTCGGAAATATGTTGCCAATGGTAATGGTTGCGACGAATGATGAGTCATTGACATATGAAGACAGCAATACGGAGCATGAAGGTGGTAAGGATCCCTTTATTAGTAAGGCTTTTGATAGAGGTGTGAAAAGTGCATCAAAAGACCCAAAAGGGTCTGTTATTTCTGAGAACGAGGTAATGGAAAATAAGTTTGGAGTTAAAATTAACAGAAGAAAGACAAAATAGGTAGGTGAAAAATGAAATATAAAAGTGTATTGGACAACGCTAATTTTTATTTGTTGTTTTCCGTTCTTGCGATTATCGCTTGTGTTGGATTTTTATATAAAATACAAGATGGTGTTTTGATTTCTCCGCGCTGTATAGAGAGTAGCGCGGAAATTGAGAGAGAAATTGAGGCTGATCAGTGTGTTTGGACTCTTGTCTTTGATAAAGTTGGTAACAACCAGTCTGAACTGAATAGGGAGTTGAAGAAATCCAAGGATAAGGTCATTGAATTTTTCAAGGAAAAGGACATTGATGAAGATGATATGGAATTTCAATTGTTTGTCCGAGAAGAAGGAAGGTCTAGAAAGACAGATGCTCCTGCGTTATATCGTATGGGATATCGTTTGATAATTAAGTCAAATGATTTGACTTCAGTTTTGAAAATAAAAAATGATCTCTCTGATCTGTATAAGCAAAATGTTATCTTTTCAAGCAATAATTTAAAATTTAGATGTTCTTTGAGTGAAAAAATTAAACAGGAAATGGCGTTGGAAGTTGCGAAGAAAGCGATGAATCGGGCACGGGATATGGCAAAAGCATTGGATACTGAAATTTTAAAAGTTTGGAGAGTGTACGAACCGAGTTTTAGAATTTCTTCGCCTAATATGGATACTAATTATGGGATCAGGGGCGTTAGTGTTGATAGCAATATCCAAGATGATGACGCTGTAGAAGCAAGAATTCCGAAAAGGAAGGTAAAAGCTTATATCAAGCTGGACGCTGAGATGAAGTAAAAATGATTTTGATGTGCGAGATTAAACGACATGAAAATGTTGAGATCTTGCGTCGTTGAGAGCGATTGTTGTTCAATAGATTAAATTCGGATTTTACTTCCTCGGATAATTTGGTAGAATGATAGAGGAGTTTTTTCGCTCCGATAGAGTGAAGTAGGGTGTTTTGGGTATACCCACTTCAGGTGTTTGTTAGTGATGGAGGTTAAAGTGCCCAAGTTAAAGACGAAAAGTGCAGCGAAGAAGCGTTTTTCTTTTACTGCCGGTGGCAATGTGATAGCTCAGCCTGCTTTTAGGCGGCACATGATGAGAAATAAATCTCAGAAAATGAAAAGAGAAACCAGGGGAACTATGGTTTTGAGTGATAGCGATGTGAAGCACGTCGTTAAATATATGCCGTACAAGTAAGGAGATTGAGGTATGTCAAGGGTAAAGAGAGGCGTGACAGCTCACGCACGTCATAGGAAGGTTATAAATCTGTCGAAAGGTTTTGTTGGCCGCTCCAAGAATTGTTTTCGTTCAGCTATTGAAAGATTAGAGAAGTCTATGCAATATGCCTATAGAGATAGGCGTACGAAGAAGAGAGATCTTCGCAGGCTTTGGATAATCAGAATCAATGCGGCAGTCAGAGAACATGGGTTGAAGTATTCTCAGTTTATTTGTGGCTTGTCTAAAGCGAATATTGATCTCGATAGAAAAGTTCTATCAGAGCTTGCGATCAATGATAAAGTAGCTTTTGCTGAGATCGTAAATAAGGTGAAGACTGTTCTGGTTTAACTGATATGAAAGGTGGGTAGCATGACCGAAAAGATCTGTGAATTGCCAACAGGGTATGTTCCGAGTGAAGATGAAGAGTTTATGAATGATTTTCAAAGGGAATATTTCAGGCGAAAATTGGAATCTTGGAGAGATGAGCTTTTGAAAGAAAGTGATGCTGTGTTGAAACAGTTACAAGATGAAGATAAGACAACTTTTACGGATATTGCGGATTATGCTACCGCAGAAACTGATTTAGGATATGAATTAAGAAGTAAAGAAAGAGCTCGAAAACTCATTGCCAAGATCGATAGTTCGTTGCAAAGAATAAAGGATAGAACTTATGGATTTTGTGAAAAAACCGGAGAGCCAATCTCTCTAAAACGGTTAGAGGCTCGTCCTGTCGCAACCTTAAGTATTGTCGCGCAGGAAAAACATGAAAGAGATGAGAAATTAAAAAAGGATTAGTATGGAAAAGCTTCTTGAGCAATGTAAGCGTTGGTGCTGCGAGTTGTTTTGTGGTTCAGAAGAGCTCTCTCCGGAGGAAAAGAAAGCAAAATTTCGTTCTGATTTGAAGTTTTGCGCATATTTTACAGTGATTTTTGTGTCATTCCGATTTTTTGTTTACGATTGGTATATAGTTCCGTCGTGTTCGATGGTTCCAACGTTATTAGTCGGGGATATGCCGTTTGTTGAAAAATTTGCATATGGTTTCAGTAAGTACAACATATGGTTTAGTCCAAATTTGTTTTCAGGACGCCTCTTTTTCCGTAATAATGTAAAGAGAGGGGAGATAATAGTTTTTAAGCATCCTCAAAGTGAATCTCATCCGGAAAATAATGATTTGAATTTGATTAAGAGGGTTATTGCGTTACCCGGTGACAAGGTTAGTGTCAATAATGGCGTGATAAGGGTTAACGGTGTTGACGCTCAATTGAAATATAAGGAAGAAGTAAATTATTATGACTATCCTACAGGTGTTACGTACATAATCAAAAGATATGAAGAGAAGTTGCCGTTGTCCGATGCTCCTGTTCATATTGTAGGGTACATAGATGAGATGAAATATTCGGATGCAAATAATTTTTCAGAGGTAACGGTTCCGGAAGGGCACTACTTTGTGATGGGTGACAATCGAGATTGTTCAAAGGATTCTCGTTGTGGGTTAGGTTTTATTCCTGAAGAGAATTTGATGGGAAGAGCAATATTTACTGTCTATTCTATCGATAACGGGGTAAAACTTTGGGAGTTTTGGCGATGGTTCCAAAACATAAGGTATAATCGTATATGCCAGCCGCTAAAGTGACAGATAATGTTTCGGTATTGGAAAGTATAATCGATCATCATTTTGGTAACGAAGCAAACGTATCGGTGGCGATAAATCACCCCGGATCCCAAAAATATGATCGTTTATATACGACAAAATTCGAAAGATTGGAATTCTTGGGAGATAGGGTGCTAGGACTTTCCCTGGCTAAGTTGATGTATGAGAAATCACCGAAAGAAAGGGAGGGAGAGTTAGCTGTTCGGATGTCTGTTTTGGCAGGGACGGACTTTCTAATTGACTTGGCGAAGAAAACTAAGATGATAGATTGTTTTTCAATTCCAAAAGATATGTTTGTTACGGAAAATAAGACCTCTTCATCGATTGCTGATATGGTAGAGGCGGTTATTGGTTCGGTTTTTTTAGATTCAGGTTTTGAAGAGGCTTGCAGAGTAGTTAGCCGTCTTTGGAGAAATGATATTACAAAGGTAATATATAAGGAGAAAGATTCGAAAACCAGATTGCAGGAAATTTCACAAAGTCATCAGGCGGAGTTACCCGTTTATCGTTTAGTAAAAATGACAGGAGAAGCTCATGATCCTGTTTTTGAAATTGAGGTGACAGCGTGTGGGTTCAGTGAAACGGGGGTCGGTCGTTCTAAAAAAAACGCAGAGCATGATGCCGCGGAGAAATTGTTAGAAAAGTTAAAAAAATGAAGAGATGCGGTTTTGTTGCAGTTATCGGAGAAACTAATGCCGGAAAATCTACTCTGGTAAATAAACTGGTTGGGCAGAAGGTGTCTATCGTTTCACGAAAAGTGCAAACTACATTAACTCGAATATTGGGTATAGCGTTATACGGTGAAAGTCAAGTTATCTTAGCTGATACTCCGGGTTTTGTTTCTAAGATGCAGGAAAGTGTCTTGGAAAAAACTATTTGGGATACTTTTAGAGAATCAGAGCAAGTTTTGTTTGTTGTTGATGTAAATAAAAGAGATTTTTCAAAAAGTGTTGCGCTTATCAAAAAAATTCATGATTCCAAAAAGATTTCGTTAGTTTTAAATAAGGTCGATTTGATACATAAGCCGAAGTTGTTGGAAATTGCATCTATGTTCAGCCAAATCAGGTTATTTGAAAATATTTTTATGGTGTCAGGCATTACTGACATTGGAATAGATGATATACGAAATTATTTAGAACGGAGCGTTCCGGAAGGCAACTGGCTTTTTCCGAATGATGAAGTGACTGATTCTGATTTTGAAACGTTCGTTTCAGAGATTACACGAGAACACTTGTATCATAGAATTCACAAAGAGATTCCTTATAGATGCAAGGTCAAAACAATTTTTTCTGAAAATAAGCCTGATGGGAGTGTCATTATAACTCAACACATATATGTCAATAGTGCCGCTCATCGTGCAATTTTAGTTGGAAATCGCGGGGCAAAAATAAGAGCGATAGGGGAGGCGTCGCGTAGGGAGCTTTCTCAATTGCTTGATAAAACCGTTCACTTGTTTTTGCAAGTTGTTTTGCGTAACGAAAGATGATAGGAGTAGCATGCAGTGGCAGGATCAGGGAACAGTTTTAGCAGTTAGACAATTTAGCGAGAGCTCTCGTATTGTGACTGTTTTCGCTAGATCTGTCGGAAAAACTTCAGGTCTTGTGAAAAGCGTAAAAACATCTATTCAATTAGGTGATGTTTGTGATGTTACTTGGCGTGGCAGAAATTTGGAAAGCCTTGGGACGTTTAAAATCGAAACTTTATTTTCGCCTTTTGCTTTTATTTTCGATAATCCGAAGGAATTATTGGCCTTGGAGAGTGCATGCTCTCTTTGTTTGAACGGGTTGCCTGAAAGGGCTCCTCACCAGATGTTATTTGATGAATTAAAGACATTATTTTTCAATATTACTCAAGAAAATTGGTTGGCGGATTATGTAATATTTGAAAAAGATTTTCTTGCTGAAATGGGAATGGGATTGAGTTTATCTAAATGTGCTGTAACGGGGCAAAAGACAGGATTAAAATATGTTTCACCTCGTACGGGACGAGCCGTAACTCAAGAGGTTGGGGAAAAATATAAGAATAGATTGTTTTCTTTGCCCGAGTTTTTATTTAATGAGTCAGAAAAAAATCCGTCAGTCGATGAGATTTTTCTAGGCTTAGATATGACTGGTCACTTTTTGAGGATGTATTTCAATAGCGTCAATGATAAAAGCCTGCCATTGTCTCGAAATTATTTGATAGAAGCGTTAAGAAGTGGAATAGTATAGATGAAAATTAGTACAATTATAGATCCAATTGAAAAAAGAGTTGCAATTACTCCTGAAACTGCTGTGAAGTACAAAAAGTTAGGATTTGAAGTAGTGCTTCCTGCGAATTTCGGCGAGTCAGCTGGATTTACGGATGAGCAATACATCACATCCGGAGCAAGAATCGAGGTTCAAGATATTGAAGATGTTACTTTGTATTTATGCGTAAAACCAACGAATTTGGAATCTTTGAAGCTAAATAAAGGAAGCTATTTGATAGGAATGCTTTCACCATTTAAGAATGAAAATGTTTTAAAGCAGATATTTATGAAAGGCGTTAATTTGTGTGCTTTAGAAAAGATTCCGAGAATTACCAGAGCGCAATCTACGGATATTCTATCATCTCAAGCAAATATTGCAGGATATAAAGCTGTTATAGATGCGATGGCCGAATATGGTAGAGTTATTCCTTTAATGATGACCGCTGCGGGGACGATTCGTCCGGCCAAAGTGCTTGTTATCGGTGCTGGCGTTGCCGGATTGCAGGCAATTGCAACAGCAAAGAGGATGGGCGCTGTGGTTTCTGCGTTTGACGTTCGAAAAGCAGCGAAAGAACAAGTTGAGAGTTTAGGTGCAACTTTTGTTGAGGTTGAGGACAGCGAAAATGGAGAAACCGTCGGCGGATATGCAAGAGAAATGTCAGATGATTACAAAAGAAAGCAATCGGAGAAATTGGCAGAGGCGCTGAAGGTTTCTGATATCGTGATTACCACTGCTCAAATTCCTGGTAAACCTGCTCCACGACTGATTACTGAGGAGATGGTCAAAACGATGCCGTCAGGATCTGTTTTGGTTGATATGGCTGCAGAAACCGGTGGAAATTGCGAATTAACTGAAGTCGATAAAAAGATTCGAGTTAATGGGACAACTATTATAGGGTATAGCGATTTTGCTTCTCGTGTTGCTCAAGATTCCAGCCAGTTGTTTGCAAGGAATATCTATAATTTTGTGGAGCTGATGCTGAAAGATAATAAAATAAGCACCGCAGATGAAATCATACAAGCAACCTTGTGCAAGTAGACTTTAAAACTATTAATAAATTTAGGAAGGTAAAAAAACCCGCAAAGTCCCACCGTTATGATGGGACTTTAGGCGTTAGTCTTTAATCGATTCGATTTCTTTTAAGAATTTAAAAGATCCAAAAAGCTTTCCGGCAATGAGAAATACCATTAAGCTAACGAAGATAACTGCAAGTAGTGCACAATTGCGAGCAATTCCTCCCTGTACGTAGTACGTGTCGGCAAAGGTGTTCATGAAATATATCGAACCAAACATAAGGGCAGATATCAGCAACTGTTTTAAGCACTCAATTATTGTATTTCGGTCAACCTTTACAGTGTGTAACGTAGGTAATTTGGCGATTAAATACAATCCGTTACACCATGCGGAGAGCGATGTGGCGAGAGCTATTCCTACGTGTTTCATAAACGGAACTAACATCCAAATAAATACTAAGTTGGATACAATTGATAACATTCCTCCGATTAGTGGTGTTTTGGTGTCTTTATGAGCAAAAAATGTTGTAGAAAAAACTTTCGTCATCATATAAGACGGTAGCCCAAATGCGAACGCTGCCAGCGCCGGAGCTGCCGCAGCAACATGCTCGGCTGTGAAATTTCCTCTTCCGTAAATTGCGCCGGTAATAGGCTCACTTAAGAACATCAAAATTACAGCCGCTGGTAATGTAAACAAAAACGCAAACAACAAACCTAGACTCATTTGTTTTTGTGCCGTAACGTTGTCCTTTGCATGAATTGCTCTGGTCAGTGGAGGTAACAGTGCTGTACTAAAGGCTATTCCTAAAATACCTAATGGAAACTGATTAACATGATCTGTGTAATAGAAGTACGAAGCGGCCCCGGTAGGAAGCAAGGCTAAAACACCGAAGTCAATTACAACGTTTAATTGCCAGACACCGGCGCCAACTGCCCCGGATAACAATTTTTTGAAAAACATCTTAACTTCAGGCATCGGTGATGAAAAATTAAAACCAACGTTCATGCCACACAAGCTTACATTAACCCACAGGATTAAAAATTGTATGAGTCCCGCAAAAAACGTTGCCCAAGCCATAGTATATGCAACGCTCGGGAACCATAGCGGTCCAACGAAAAAAGCTAAAACTACAGCAATATTGAGAACAAGTTGAGCCGCGGCAGGCATCGCGAATCTGTTAAATGTATTTAGAATGCCACCAAATAAAGCGACTAGGAAAGACGCTCCGATATACGACGAGCAAATTCTGCCTATGACGATCAAATGTTCGAATTTTTCGCTTCCCGGTTCAAATCCCGCACAGTAAACTGACATTATTTCACGGAAAAATATCAGGCATAAAATCATTAAAAACGAAACTAAAAACACCAAAAAAGTAAGGGTTTGCGACGCTAACTTTTTCGCCTCAGCTTCTCCTTTGTCTTTTAAGGCATTGGAAAAGATAGGCAAAAACGAAGCATTAAAGGCTCCCTCTGCGAAGATCTTTCTTAAAATATTTGCAAACTTGAACGCCAACGCAAAAACGTCAGCAAACATTCCAGCACCAAGATATTTTGCTTGTAATATATCTCTCAAGAAACTACTGAGACGGTAAACAAGGGTCCACCCTCCAACGGTAGCTACAGTTCTGATTAAACTCATGTTTCACCATAAACTAAACAACTAATTTTGTTCCTAGCACATGTAATTCATTTATACAACCCCTTAATTTGCAATCTAAGAAAAACTTATGAAAAAATTACATGATAATTGCAAATAGAGCTGACAGATTTTGTGCAATTATCCAAGCGAATCAATCGATTTGATTATTAGCTGCGGAAAATCTCAATTAATGCTTTTGTTTTATTGATAATTTTTTAATTGGAATATTCACGAAATTTCCCCCCCGCCATGAGAGGCGAGGGAATGATTTCTTTGATGATTGGTTTCATAGAAATTTTCAAATATGAAAATTATTGGTTATCAGGGATTAATTTTATTTTTTAGTATGTCTGAGATGAATTCTTCAATTGTTTCATCACCACGAATGATTCGGAAGACATGAGGTAGCAGTTTGAGGGATTCGCCTCCTGAATAATTTTTTAAAAGGAAGGCGTTTTCAGATGCTGTTGCACCTTCCACAAGGCCGCCTCGCCAATCGATGAGCTTTTTGCCTTTCGCAAGATGTTCTCCAAAGACTCTATTTCTTGATTCTGAGCTATTGCATGTCATTATAATATCAGCAATTGAAGACAAAGATAGGTCGTTTTCTTCTCCAAGAATCTTAGAGGCTTCCTTTATATCTTCAATTGCTAAGGTGGCTATTACTGATGTTGCGTTATCACACTTTTTGCCTTTGTAATATCCGCTGACTACGCCGCAAGCTATAGCGGCTACGTTTTTCAGCGCTCCTGCAACGCATAATCCTATGTAACCTTCAGTAGGGATAAAATGCAAGTTTTCCGAACTAAGAGTATTTGCTAAATATTTAGCTCTCGAAAAATTGGTGCCTCCTATACTTAAATGAGTCGGTATATTTTGTATAACTTCGTCGGCAAAAGATGCACCGTGTGCAGCATAAACATCATTATGCGGAAAATATTGATGAACAATATCTACCATGGTTTTTACATGTATACGATTAACAACGCATAATCCTTTACTCAATATGATAATGTCACAATCTGAATTGAGATTGAAGTTTTGTATCGTTTTGCAAAGATCAGGTATTAATGCTGACGGGATGGACAAAAATAAAATATCAGCTGATGATACAAAAGAGGGATCAACTTTTGCTGTTATATTGTCCGGGAACGGGATATCAGGCCAGTATGGATGAGCATGCTTATCATTAATGTACGTTATAATCTGCTCATTATTGTCTATCAAAGTAACGCTGTTGGAATTTTGAGAAATTTGGTAAGCGATAGATGCACCGAAGACTCCGGCTCCAACCACAACGACATTAGATTTTTTAGTTGCCATTTCCATTGCCTCTGTTGGGTTGATTTTACATGTAAGTAATAAGCATGTGCAACATATAATTTTTAAGAATTTCATTTTATACCCCTTAATTGTTTGGGATAATTATAAACACATTGATGAATGTTGTGCACTCGAAAAAGAAAATTATTTAAAATTTTTCTTAATTTGTTTTTGTCGATCTTTTTATTATTCAAAATCGTTTGATATGCGGAACAGAGGTAACTTAGAAGCTATTCTTCTCTTGTTAATGATAATTAATAATTTACCTGAGGAAACCAATGTGTCATTTATCAAATAACTTTCTTTTGAAACTTTTTGCAAGTGAATACCAGTGGATTTTAGCCATTGTATTGCGGTTTCAATTGTATGGTTTTCTTGTACTGTTTCAGTGGCTGACTTTGAAGAGGTTTTACTATTTGACTGGGAAATCTTTGATGATTTGGTATTTTTTTGTAAGCAAGATTTCTTTTTTAGTAAAATTTTGCTCATTTTTTTACTGGTTATTCTCGCCATGCATATATTTTCTTTTTTTGACATATCTTTTGGCAAATTGTGAAAATTGCACAATTTTTCATCTATTTTTGTGTCTAGGTTGTTGTTTTTCAAAGTTGCCATTTTATAATTCCCATAATCTTTTTTATCTAGCACAATAAAAACAATAAGAACTACAAAAACAACAAAATATTTACTTACAATACGTTTTGATTTAAACACAAATAACCAAAATATCAATAGCAAAGTTATAAAATTATTAAGCTTAGATCATCAAAAAGAGAAAAATATTAAAATATGATAAATTGTATAATAACTATCAAATATTTTCTAATTATTTTCAAAAAAGACTTGATAGTTTATTTGTCTTAAGGTAATTATTGTGCAATAAGTTTTTGTAAGAGGTTGATTATGGCAAGACAAAGTTTAAGTCCGATGAAAGATTTGGAATACGACGACGCATCTATGGTTGCTCCTATAGTTTCTACGTCAGTAGGAAGAAAAAGAAAAGGCGCACCAATGACACATTTGAAATATTTACGTAAAAAGTGTGGGTACACCTTAGAATCATTGGCAGATGTAACCAGTATTTCCGTTTCGTATTTGTCTCGATTGGAGTCAGGTACCAGGAGATTAAATACCGATCTGATCAGGAGATTATCTCATGCCTTCAATTGTAGTGCCGCAGAGTTGTTGCAAGAGACTATTCATGAAAGCAACGTTATCACGCCGATAGACTTTTCCAGTCGCCAGCAGCGAGAAAGGCAAAAAACCAATGTTCGTGAAAATCTGATGCCTTTATATCAACTTGAAAAAAGTAACGAGGACGGGAATGTTGTTTTAACTTTGTCGATTCGTCCGACGTCCGAGTGGAAATATCGCCCTCAAGAATTGGCATCCAAAAACGATGCTTTTGCGATTAAAGCAGATGAGTATTTTTTACCACATTTTAATGTAACATCGACATTATATATGGAGCCGGCCAGCAATTTGTCACCTGAATCAACAGTTATAATTTTGAACCGTGGGCAGGTATTGATCAAGAAAGTATGGAGTGTCACTCCGACTTCGTTGCAGTTATGTGATATTGCTGATATGGATATCCTGAAAAAAGGAGCTGACTTGAATGGCAAGTTAATGGAGTTGGATCGCTCATCCTTGGAAGCTGCATATAAAGTGGTTGGTTATTCTGATTTTAACTTGGCTTAGTGATAACATAATAAAAGTTCATTTTATCTCAAGTTTAGGGACCCCATCGAGTGAATCGATGGGGTTTTGTATTACTCCAATTGATCAGATAATCGAGAAAATGTTTGCGCGTCTTTTGAGCCTTCAATATCGGCAATCGCTTCTTCAGTAGATAAAATTATATCATCAAGTTGATCTTGTTCAGTCTGATTCTTTACTTCGACCGTATCGCTTGAAGTTACGGTACAAATTCTCGGCACTTTGATAATGAATTTTGATCCTACGTTTGGTGTGCTTTCAACGGAAATGCTTCCTCCTAAACTTTCCACGTATTTTTTTGTTATAGTTAGGCCTAATCCAGTTCCCGCATTCGTATCAGAATCATTATGGAAGCTTTCAAAAATATTTTCTAAATGTTCAGCGCCAATTCCGCACCCTGTATCGATAACTGAAAATTCAATAAAATCTATCCCTTCTCTTACTATTGAAGAAACTCGGAGTGTAATTTTGCCGAATTCTGTGAATTTGGCGGCGTTCCCTATCAGATTTAATAAGCTTTGACGTAATTTGGTCTGATCGGTATACATTTCTCCGGGATCTTTTGGAGCCTCAATGAACAGTTGATTGTCATTTTGCGACATCAAAGGTAAGGACACTCCTTCTATTTCTTTAATGATGGACGATAAAAGTACATTTTCAAAATACAGTTGAGTTTTTCCGGCTTCGATTGCAGACAGATCCAAAATTTCATTTACTAAGGACAACAAGTGCTTGGCTGATCCTATTATCTTTGATAAATCATCGGCGGTCACATTGTCTTTACGCTCTTCAGCTTCTTCTTTTAAAATTTCGCCATATCCTAAAATTGCATTTATAGGTGTTTTCAATTCATTGCTCATGCAAGTTAAAAATCGAGTTTTTGCGGCATTTGCTGTATTTGCTTCCTTTTTTGCCTGCTCTAATTGCGAGATTAATTCCTGAGTTTCCGCGACTTTTTGTTCTAGGTCTGCAGTGCGTGCGGCGATTTGTTTTTCTAATAGCTCAGCATTGTTAGCTAATTTTTTTTCAGCCTCTTTGCGGCGATTAATATCCAGAGCCGATAGCACGATATACGATTTAGAATTAATTGTTATCGGGCTTGCTGAGCAAATTGACCAGAATGGCGCTCCTCCGAAACTTTGGATAAGAATTTCGTAATTAAGAACACTGATGCCTGATTGAGCTGCATTTTTTATGTATTCTCGATCCTTGTCGGACGTAAAAATATCCCAGACATTAGTATCTCCGGTTTTTTCTTTATTAATCCGCAGTAAAGTCAGGCCTGATCTATTGATTTTTTCGATTTTTCCTGTTTCGGTATTAAATACCACAACGGCAGACGGAGTGAAATCGGTAATCGTATTTGCTAAGTTTAACTTATTTTGAGCTTCACCATTTATTTTGGCAACAATAAAGCTAATTAACAACCACAGGAATAATATAATACAAATTACGGTAGGTAAACTACTGAACATTCCTCTGGACATTATTTCATAGGCTTCATTATCGGTTACTGCAACGATAAATAATTGGCTGCCGTCAACTTTAGCGGGTAGTTTAATTTCACTTTTGAATATTCTGTATGAGAAGCCTTCAAGATTTAAGTTAGAGAATCCCAATTTTATAGTTTTTATCTTGTCGGCTAAGTGCAATCCTAAAGCAATTAGATTTCTATTGCTTTCAGCTCCTTTTGGAAGAGAATTTAAGGATAAATACCTTTGGCAATCCGGAGAAATAATGTAGAACTTACGAGGATATACTCCTGCCTGTAACCGATCTAAGAAGCTTTCGTATTGTGACCATTTCATTGTTACTGTTAAAAACATTTTGTTTTTGGAATCATCAAAATCTCTTCGCATAGTGTAGACGATGGCGACGTTGCCGTCGTCCAGTTGCTTTAAATGAAATGTTATGTCTTCATTCTTCAGATCGGATAAAGTTCTTTCAGAAACATCTAACAATTGATCTTCTGATTTGTCTGATCTGAGTATTGCTTTTCCTTGAGAATCATAGGCACTCAAAGCTACGATGTTGTTATCTTTCTTTATGAGATCATTTATGTCTTTCTCTTGTGCTTGTATCTTTGCAATGACGGAATCTGACAATCTTAAAAGATCTTTATTTGTATCATTTAATTGCAGGCCGACATATTTTGATAAGCATGTGGCCTCTGAATCCATATATGAGTCAATGTATTTCAAGATGTCTGTCTTGGATGATGTTTTTACATACGAAAAAACCAGGACAACAGGGATTAAAATAGCCAGCCACAAAATTGCCGTTGTTTGTAAGACTTTCAAAAACTTTTTAAACATCACGCACCTACTTATAAGATAACCAGATGCAATGATGTTACAGAAAATAAGTTACTTTTTTGTAAATAGCAAAAAGATTATTTTTCTTTCGGATAGTTATCCTTTATAAGAAAAGAAACTATTGCACCAAAAGCCAAGAACACGATAACAGAAGTTAAACCACATACATAATCGTTTAATTGGTAAACTTCTATACCGTTTTCCATCTTACCGTTCCAAAAGTATTTTATAATTATGCCGATCAACGGCATTAAAACTATACCGCTAACCATACTCATCATATTGATAAAACCGGTGACGGTTGCACCAATTGCTTTCGGAAATAGCGCAAAAGCCAGAGGATAAGTTAACATGGCTCCGCAGGAAATTCCGGTAAGGAAAAATAACGCAAACAAAGTCGGTATGTTTATATAGGCACTGCAATAAACTATCATTGATAACGAAATCAAAGCACCAAAGATGCCAACTATCATTGGTTTTTTATAACTACGCAACAAAGTTGCAACGTGCGCTATTAACGGAGACCCAATGACAACTCCGAGATACAGCATGTTATTTACGAGTGCGGACATTTCTGCGTTTAGTCCGTAGGCAACCTTGATGAAGGATACACCCCAAAGATCGCCCAACGAACTTAACGGAGCATATAGCGCCATCGTAAATAAAGCTAAAATCCACGCTTGACCCGAAGAAACTATTAACTTTAAGGCCTGCAAAAGAGAAAGAACTTCTCGATTGTTGTTTGCTTTTGATTGTTTTTTGTCTTGCACAACATTCCATACGATTACAGCTAGTACAATACCAAACCAACAGTATGTTTTGATTACATCTTGCCACTGAAAATGCCTTACGATGTAAGCAACCGCAGGACCTCCCAAAACCGGACCAAGACATCCGACAGACATTGTATAGGAACTCATGATCGCGATTTTATGTTTTGGAAACCATTCCGTAATAGCTTTCATTGCAAGTATGAAAGCGAAAGACGATCCGAATCCGAGTAGCATTTCACCGAACGCTGCTATACCGAAATTATCCGTCGCAACTAATGCATACAAGCCTGCTGTGCAGATTAAAGTTGCAAGCGTTGCAACATTTTTTAAACTCATTCTATCAACAATAATTCCTGCTGGAATCTGCATAATGGTATAAACCCAATAATAGCAACTACCAAGTATACCTATTCCAATAGCATCAGTATGGAAGTGAGTCATCCATTCATGTGTAAGTACTGTGATAAATGATGACCGACCGATAAATTGATAAAAATAAAAAGCAACCAACACAGACCAAATTACTACCGACAAATATCCTTTATTTTTATTAGTCATCATACACCTACAATTACAAATTATCGACCAAGATTCTGTATCATTTGAGCTAAAAAATCAAGAAGGAGGTGTTCTATCTTATCGATGACCGGAACATAAATCGACGGTTAGTCGATTGGTTCGATACAATGCGGAAATCTCATCGAAGCCTCCAATAAAATTACCCCCTATATACAAATATGGAGCAAGCATACTCGGATGTTGTTGCTGAATCCATTCCTTTATTTCAGGGTAGTTGAGCAAACTAACAGATGAAAATTGAATACTTGATGATTTTAGCATGTAACACACGGTGTTAGACAAGCTACAAAACGAAAAATTACGACAACCTTGCAGCAATAACACCACATGATCAACTGCAAGAATATTCGACAACTCATTACAACTTATCGTCACGAAAGTGCCTCCCACTTCAAAAGACAACTTTCATGATATCTAAAAACTTAACAGTAATCAACAGAACGAGTGAACAAAAAATTAAATGGACTCAACTTTCTGTTTTTGGGCTGCTCTACGGCCGGGTGATTACCAAATATGTATTTTAAATTTCTGATAGGAGCATATATTATCACGGCGGATGTCTAACGCTTCGCCACTAGTAAAGTTGAAAAAATACGTTTGATAACCTTCTAATCTGCGTGCAGGTCCAAGATGTTTATTCCACTCTGAGACGGGAGGTAATGTTCCGGATCGGCTATGATAGACCAACATGTATTCTTTAGATCTTAAATCTGCCAACATGTCGGACTGAGCATCTCCAGAATCTGTTGCTACTTGGATTAACCTATCAACTTCACTTTCCGTCGCGACGCTAAGCAAGCTTGGTTGACCACTTTCTGATAAAAACAGATAGCTACCGCCGGGGTCTAATAAATAATACTCAGTATATGATTTGTTCAAACAAGCATGACGGAAGAAATTCGCAAATACCGGATCTTTTAAGTGTTCAGCGCTTCCTGTCGGCAAATATTTGACCAAATCTTCTGTATACGATGAAAAATATTGATGAACTGCATTGCGTGTAACTCGCAAAACTTCACTGTCAAAATCTATATGATCTTTTTTTACGAATTTATCGATGTGTTTTCCATTGAAAGCCTCGATTGCAATTTTTTCATTAGCTATACCAGTCAACAAAACTTTTTGTACATTTGAATTTTTTATTTTTGAACAAAACTCAACACCATTCATTCCCGGCATTGAATAATCGGCAATAACAGCGGAGATTTGAGAAAAACGGTCCTCACTGTAAATCATATCATGCAACACATTAATATTAATTTTTGATGAGCAAGTATCGGAAGACTCCATTTCGCTACTTAACAGTAATTTGGAAATACTTAATGTATTTATTTCAATAGAGCTATTTACGAAATCGAGAGCATCTTTCGGGTTGAAAAATTGCTTGAGAGTCAGGTTGTTCCCAGATAAGGTGCTTTGCAAACTATCCAAGAATGCCGGATTATCATCGACCATAACAATCGTTGACGGAAAAAAACAACTCAAAACATTACTCATCTCTTCTCCTATGTTACATTTTGTTTGTACTACAACAAATTAGCGCTTGCAAGAGATAGTGAATTAAGCACTTATGCAATTTTGTTTAGTTGCAATTTTATGTAATAGCACTGTTTTCCCTGTTGTAACGCTTTTTGTTCATATCTTGTTTCTAAAAACCACTTAGGTTTGTTCGATAATTGAGACAAATCAGTGATATCATCACAAATTTTTGCAATTTTTAAATTTTCAAGAATATTTAACATATAGTCTTCGCTATCGGTCGCTATTACCAATTCTCCATCGGAAGTAGCTTTTTTTTGTAATAGCTTTAAAAAATCAACGGATAAAAGTCTTCTTTTATGATGCTTTTTTTTCGGCCATGGATCTGGAAAAAGTACGTAAAAACGCTTAATGGTGTCGTTCTTAAATTGATTAAGTAACAATCTAGCATCGCCTTTGAAAATTCGAACATTGAGTAAATTGTTATTGCTAATGTTTTTGTATGTGTTGGCTACTCCGTTCTCAAAAGGTTCACAACCGATAAAACCGATATTTTGATGCAAAATGGAGTTTTGTATCAGATGCTCTCCACCACCAAATCCTATTTCGACAAATATGCTTGAAAATCTGTTGTCAAAAATAGAATGAGGGTCTAAGTTCGTATCTGCGAGACTGATGCCAAACTTTTCAGCCAATGAATCGAGATTGTTTTTCTGAGTTGTACTCAGTCCTCGTGCTCTTTTTCGTCCAAATGACTGAATTAATCCTACTGCTTTCATTAAATCTCCAAAAAATTTTTAAATGCTATTGGAAAAATACCTATAACATCGTAAATTACAAAACGCAATATTATAGGAATGCAATATGAAGATTGGAGCTAACGAGCTAAGAATAGGTATGTTAATTGAGCACAATGGTCGATTGTGGACAGCTTGCAAATTGCAGCATGTTAAGCCGGGGAAAGGTGGAGCTTTTGTACAGGCTGAGTTGAAAGATATAAAATCAGGCACGAAATTAAATGAAAGATTTCGCTCAGAAGACGTCTTAGAAAAAGTATCTTTGGATGAAGAAAAGTATCAGTTATTATTCAGCGACGGGGATGTTTTTACTTTCATGAACACCGTTACTTTTGATCAAATCCAGATTAATAAAGAGATAATCGGCGAACCTGCGAGATTTTTGCAAGATAACATGATGGTGAAAATTCAGTCGTATGATGGTGAAATCATAGGCGTAATGCTTCCTGATACTGTCGTTATGACAGTCATTGAAGCTGATGCTGTTGTAAAGGGGCAAACTGCAACGGCGTCGTACAAACCGGCTGTTTTGGAAAACGGAGAAAGAATATTGGTTCCTCCGCACATTGACGCAGGTACTCGCATCGTGGTAAATACTGACGATGGTTCTTATGTAGAAAAGGCGAAGTAGGCCTTTTTGTGCCCAGATGGCGGAATTGGTAGACGCGCTAGGTTCAGGTCCTAGTCCGCGCAAGCGGGTGGAAGTTCGAGTCTTCTTTTGGGCACCATTGGAGTTTGTTTCATGAAGTTATACAAGAATGATCTTCCTGACAATGTAGTGTTCCAGAACAGTGTTGCTATTGATACTGAGACTATGGGATTAGTTACCAAAAGAGATCGCCTGTGTTTGGTTCAAATGTGTTCTTCAGATGGCGATGTCCATATGGTTCAGATTTTGAAAGATCAATGTGGCAAAGCGGTTAATCTGAAAAGGATTTTAAAAGATTCGAAAATACAGAAAATTTTTCATTTCGCAAGGTTTGATGTCGAAATTTTGAATTATACCTTCGGAATAAGAGTGAATAATATTTATTGTACAAAGATTGCATCTAAACTGGTTCGGACTTATACGGATAAACACGGATTAAAAAATTTATGTAAGGACATGCTAGGTGTGGATTTGTCTAAACAAGAACAATCATCAGATTGGGGGCGTGATTCATTATCTGAAGAGCAGTTAAAATATGCTGCAGGAGATGTTATCTATTTGCATCAACTGAAAGAAAAGTTGGATCTTATGTTGGAAAGGGAGGGAAGACTCGGATTAGCGAATAGATGCTTTGATCATCTTCAGTTGATTGCCGATTTGGATCTTCAAGATATTTGTCCGGAAGAGTTGTTTGTTCATTAGCATTTGATTCGTTTCTCTATAAAAAATCTGAAGAATGTGATAGAGTAGTCTTCGAGAAAGAGGCCATTAATATGGATTTGAAGATTTATCCGGATTCTGTTTTATCTAAAAAGTGCGAAGATGTTGAGATCGGTGATTCGAACGTGTTACCAATCCTGAATGAAATGAGTCAAAAATTGTACGATTGGAATGGAGTAGGATTGGCGGCTCCTCAAGTTGGTGTTTTGAAAAAACTGGTAGTTATTGACGTCAGGGATGATCCTGCGGTCTTATTTAAAATGATAAATCCAAGAATTGTTTGGACATCTGAAGACAGAGTTGAATCAGAGGAAGGTTGTTTATCGTTACCGAATTTAATTGAAACAGTGCAACGTTTTTCTCGGGTAACTGTAGAATATTTTGATGAGAATTTTGATAAACAGCAGGTGAATGCATGCGGATTGTTATCACGCTGTTTGCAACATGAGTTGGATCATTTACAGGGGATGTTGTATGTAGATCGCTTAAGCAGACTGAAAAGAAGTTTGGCATTAAAGAGATTTAAAAAATCACAAGAAAAAAATTTTTTAACTGAAAAAGAGGCTTAAATGCTCAGCAAACGTATTGTGTTTATGGGGAGCTCCGAGTTTTCTCTTGTTGCACTACGTCGTTTGATCAACAAGGGGTTTAATGTTGTTGCGGTATATTCTCGTGCTCCAAAGCCTACTGGACGACATTACAAAATTCAAACAACGGTTGTTCATGAATATGCTGAACAACACGATATCGAAGTAATGACTCCGGAGACGTTGAAGACAGATGAAGCGCTAGAACAGTTTAAACGACTCAATGCGGATATTACTGTTGTTGCATCATACGGATTGATTATTCCTCAGAGTTTTTTGGATAGCTCTTTGTTTATTAATATTCATGCTTCGCTGTTACCGAGATGGAGAGGGGCGTCTCCTGTTCAGTCTGCTATTTGGGCCGGAGATACAGAAACTGGCGTTTCTATTATGAAAATGGATGCCGGATTGGATACGGGAGATGTTTTAGCAATGAAATCATGGCCTATTTTGCCTCATACTACCAGTGGACAGCTTACTAATGATCTTGCTTCTCTCGGGGCATATATGATCGAAAATGCTTTGCTTGATTTGCCTAATTTGTTAACGAATGCAAAACCGCAATCAGATGAGAATAGTTGCTATGCTCCGAAAATTTCTAAACAAATGATGGAGATAGATTGTAAAAAAAATTGTATTGAGGTTTTACGGCAGATTAAGGCGTTATCTCCGAGTCCTTGTGCATGGATGGAAATAGATGGAGTCAGAGTAAAAATAATAGACGCAAAACTCGCAGATAAAATGAGACAATCTCCGAATCATTTGAGGATTCAGTGTAAGGACGGAATGTTGGAAATTATTGAAGTTCAACCGGCGGGAAAAGGCAGAATGTCGGGTGATGATTTTGCAAGAGGAAGAAGGCAGAAGACAAAATCATAAAAATGTTTAAGCGGTTTTCAGAATGCAACTTTTAAAATTAATCATTTTGGTAATCATTTGTGAATTTTTACAAGTATCATCGGCACAGGGGGCAACTGATCCTGTAGAAAAAGCATGGATAAGTAAAAATGAAAATGTATATACTCTCAACATAAATATAAAGAAGGGATTTGATTTTAATCCGCTTATTTTTACTCCGGCAAATGGATTAAAAATGTTTTTAACATTTAAGAAGCCGGTTGAAAAACCGTTACTTGAGCACGGGAGTCAAGGATGTTTGCGAGGGTACTTTTTCGAGCAAATCGGTGATAAGTCATTGATGTTTATCATGTCTTTTAATGAGGATGTGAAGTTTCTGAAAAAAAGTTACAACAAGACCTCTATTAAGATAAGTTTTTCAATAACAAAAAAACCAACAATCGTTATAGATGCGGGTCACGGAGGGAAAGATCCTGGGACAGTTTCTCCGTATAACAAACAATCTGAGAAAAACATAACACTTGTTGCAGCATTAGAATTGCGACAAGCGCTATTAAATACCGGAAGATACAATGTTGTGTTAACTCGAGATGCGGACGAATTCGTATCTTTAGAGGACCGATTAAAAATTATAAACAACGCGAAAGGCAGTTTTTTTATATCTTTGCACACAGATTACAATAAAGATCCTTCTTTAAGTGGGTTGTCCGTTTACACTTTGCCGGAAAATGCTTTAAATTCAATGGAGAATCTGTCACTGTATCAATCCAATCTAAAACTTTCCAGAAAATTTGCAAATATTCTGACAAAGTATGTGCCTCGACGTTGTAAAATTCGAAATAAAACATGTCGTTTCGGTGATTGGAAAATTTTAAAAAATTCAAGTCCTGCTGTACTAATCGAGTTAGCGTATTTATCAAATAAAAAAGATCAGGTTTTGTTACTAACCAAGTCATTTCGGAATAAAGTGGTTTGTGCTATGGTGTACGCGCTGGATGAGTATTTTAAATCGGGTCAAAAATTATGAAAGATGAAGATATTTACGAAAAGGCTAGTCGCCTGTCTCGGAAAGACAACGCGAATTTGGAAGATTTTGCGACTCAAAGAAATGCTCGTTCTTTCGAGAAAGGAAAAGATTCCGGATTTTTCGCTTTTATTTTGAGAATAATCCTTTATACAGTCTGTTCATTTTTTGCTATTGCTGGTGTTGGAGTGGCGAGTCTTATTGTTATACTGTATTTCTTTTGTTCAGACTTACCTAATCATGACAATTTAAAGAATTGCAATCCGACCGCCGCTACTAAGGTGTTTTTACAAGATGGTGCACAACTTTGCGAATATTCTAGTGAAAAAAGATATTTTGTTCCTATTGAGTTAATCCCGCAGAAAGTTATTAATTCGTTTATTGCGGTTGAAGATAAGCATTTTTATCAGCATGCTGGAATTGATTTTTTCGGAATAGCAAGATCGTTAATTACAAATTTTAAAAGAATAGGTAGCGGAAAGAGGCCGCAAGGTGCTTCTACGATTACTCAACAGGTGGCTCGAATTTTTTTGATAAAAAGCAATGAGATTTCCTATCTTCGAAAGATAAAAGAAGCAATTTTAGCTTATCGAATTGAAAGTGCTTTGAGTAAGAGCCGAATTTTAGAGTTATATCTGAATCAAATTTACCTGGGGCTGGGAAGTTATGGAGTTGCGGCGGCAGCTAAAACGTATTTCGGCAAGACGATTGATGAGTTGAGCATTTCTGAAAGCGCATATCTTGCGATTCTTGCAAAAGGCGCCAACAATTATCATCCTGTAAAAAATAAAGAAAGGGCAATAAATCGAAGAAACTGGGCGCTAGGACGATTGCTGGATGATGGATACATTTCTGAAGAAGAATATAAAATTTCGATTAAAGAAGAATTACAAATTGTTACCCAACATCGCAATGATTATTTGGCGGAGTACTTTTCTGAAGAAATTCGAAAGGATTTAAAAAGTAAGTACCCGAGTGGTCATATTAATAACGAGGGATTAGTAGTTCGTGCCACTCTCGACAGTAGATTTCAAAAGTGTGCATATTTTGCTCTAAAACGGGGTTTGGAAACTGTCGATAGGGGGTTTGGATGGAGAGGTCCTGTTGGTCGTATCGACGTTAACCAATCGAAAGATATTGTAATATCTTCGCTGAAAGCTGTTCAATTTCCTAAAGGCGGCGAAAAGTTTATAAGGGCGGTAGTTACTGATACGAAAGGAAAGGCAATTACAGAAACGGAGAAGAATATTCATATTGCTTCCGTTGATTTACGTTGGGCAAAAGATCTTAAGTCAGGAGATGTTGTGTTGATAGAGATCGAAGACAACAAATATAGATTGAGGCAAGTACCAAAAGTTCAGGGAGCTATTGTTGTTATGGATGTCCACAACGGCAGAATATTGGCGATGCAAGGGGGATATTCATTTGCCCAAAGCGAGTTTAACAGAGTTACTCAGGCTAAAAGACAAATAGGTTCGGCATTTAAGCCATTTGTGTATTTAGCCGGTCTTGTAAATGGTTTTGCTCCTAACACAATTATAGATGCAAGCCCTGTGGAAATAGATTTAGGGCCACAGCTCGGAATTTGGAAGCCTCGCAATTATCGGGATGCGGTTTTGGATAAAATTACTTTCCGTCAGGCTTTGGAAAAATCCGTAAATACTGCAACTGTTCGGATAGCTCAAGAAGTCGGAATGAAAAAAATAGCAGAATTAGCTGAAAAATTTGATTTATTCGAAAATATGCCTCAGTATCTTTCTTTTGCTTTAGGTGCTGGAGAAGCCACGTTGATGCAACTTGTTACAGCTTATTCAATGTTTGCTAACGGAGGAAAAAAGATAGAGCCGACATTGATTGATTATATACAGGACATACACGGAAAGCTTATTTATAAAGCAGACGCGAGGACAGCGATCTTAAGTGACAACGAAGAAGCTCCGAGACTAAATGACATTCGATCGCAGATTGAGGATGAAAGGAGCATTTATCAACTAACATCTTTGTTGGAAGGTGTTATTCAAAGAGGATCCGGTGTTCCAGCAAGATTTTTGGGCTTTCCAATTGCGGGAAAAACAGGAACAAGTAATGAAAGCAAGGATACTTGGTTTATAGGATACACTCCGGATATTGCCGTTGGCGTGTTTGTCGGATTTGATGATCATTTGAAATCATTGGGTAAAAACGCAAGTGGCACGGCAACAGCATTACCAATATTTGTCGATTTTATGAAGCATGCAAAAAAATATTTAACCCCAAAGCCGTTCAGAGTGCCAAATGGTATAAAATTGAGACAAATTGATCTGGAGACAGGGGGAGCTCCACGAGAAAAAACGACCATTTGGGAATCCTTAAAATATGATGAAGCTACGAGTCTTTCTGTTGATATCGATCCTTTAAAAAACCCGATATCCTCTTCAAAGAAAGATACTGAAGAAGAGAGACAAAACGAAGAAACATCTGACTTAAAAGACGGTCAAAACGATGAGGCAATTCAGCTGTTTGGGGTGTATTAAGCATCCGTTTTTTAATTGACAGCCGATATTTTCAAAGTATATTTTCCTTTGTAAATTCCTGCCGGCAACGTCGTTATTTTATTTAAGTCGACAGGAGTCGCTGTAACATCAATATCTAATCTTTTATTATCATCGAACTTATCACGCTCTATTTCAATTTTTTTATTGGTTTCGTTTATTGTGTGATCCGTTCCTCGCACATTGACAGCTAGTTGATAATCAATGTAATGCTGATTGTTATTAACGTCGGTGGCCTTAAAGTCAGAATCTGCCTCTAAATTTATATTTTTATCAATATTTGAAAATATAGCAAATCTGACAGGACTAGGACGAAACAAATCCACGATACCGGAATCGAGACGAACAATATTTAAGTGCGCATCTACCTTTGATTCTACTTCTACTTCAGCCGATTTGTCTGCATAAGAATACAGGCAAAAAACTATCAACAATAAAGAAAATATTTTTTTCATATTTCGACATAACTTCTCTCTACGGGGAAATATTAAGATACAATTAAGCAAATGGCAATATTATTATGCTAAAAATACAAAATATATTACATAATGCATTGAATTTGTTGTAATTGTATACTATATTAGTAAGCAGTTAGTTTGCAAAGATGAATAAAATGTCAAATATTATTAAAATTTTAAGCTTATTGTTGGTTTTAGTGCCTTGTTTTTCAGAGTTAAATTCCATGCAGATTGTTCCATTTGTGTACACTTGGGTGGTGGAAGATGAAAATACATTCCAATATCATATAACAAATACAAGCGATAGTTTACTTGCCTTTGAATTAGGGTTATGGATTAGATTGCAGGATAAAAACGGAAAAGATATTTTAATGAGTATCAAGGAATTAAAAGAACTGCGAAATCGATTCAGAAATAACGGACGGATCTGCCTTTATGATAAAAATGGAAAAATTATATTTGTAGATGTGCAGGAAGTGAAAAAGTTACAAAATAATCAGAAAGGTGATGTAAAAATTCGCTTGCAACGAAAAAATGGAGGAGATCTCTTTTTGAGTGTAAGTGAGTGGAAGAGCTTGACTAGTGATCCAAAAGGTGGATGGGTTTGTCTGCATGGAGATGGCGAAGAAAAGGTTTTTATACATGCAAAGGAGCTAATGAAAATCAAAGATGACTCGCGGGCTGCTGAGAAATATAAGCTGTTCGCAAATTTTGAGTGGCTGTGCAATTGTATAGACATTTATCCTAAACAAATTATTATCCCTCCGAAGACTCAAAGGAGTATAAAGTTAAGGTTTCACGGGAAAATTCCTGATAGAGAAATAGCGATGAGAGTAAGTTTTTCTCAATTTGGTATAAGTACGGCGAAAAAGGCTCAAAGAACTCAGAAGAATGCATCAGTTAATGTTAAGTATGAGATTTGGAGTTCTCTATACATCACGCCGAAAAATGCTAAGCCGAAAGTCAGGGTTGTTTCGGTAAATGAGCAAAGTATTGTGTTACACAATGATGGGAATACGAGGCAAGAGATCAGACAGTCAGATCTGGTTTGCGAGGGAAAATCCATCAAGGAGCTCATCAGTAAGGAGGATCTTGATACCGTGATTATGTCAGGAAATGATCGAGTATATATGAGAAAGAAAGCAGAAAGCCGTTCATCATCAAATGATAAAACAAGTAAAAGATGAAGTGAATTAATGAGAAGAAAAATGACAACCTTTATTATTTTTCTTCTCAGTTTTTTTATCTGTGAAATGATCGTTGTCGGAGGTGTATATGCTTCGGATAATGTTTCAAAAAATGGTGAAGTAGATAACGTTAATTCTGAGTACGAAGAGGTTCATCCGGATAAAGAAATAAAAATTGAAGGATTGGATGAATCAGATTTTGCATATGAAGAAGACGAAGATTTATACCGACAAATTTTTGGTGATGCTGAATCAGAAAAAGATATTTTGTTGGATTGTTCTGTTCTGGTAGATGGAGATCAAGCTGGAGAAGCTCCGGTTTTTGTTGGGGAAAACAATAGAATTCAAGTCGCACCATTAAAGAAACTGTTACAAAGATTTTTGAAAGATTCTGACATTAATGTCATGGATAAGTATAAGGATAGTGATGGTTTTATAGAATTTGATAAGCTCAATAAGCTGAATATGGCGACAAAATTAAATAGATTGACGTTGCAAGTAGAAATTTCGCTTCCGGTGGAAAAGAAAAAAACGCAAAGTTTAGGGAGGAGAATATCGAGCAAAGAAAGTTATCCGGTAAGTGCCCATCCTGCAAACATTAGCGCATTTGTCAATATTAGGGCGGCTGAAACATGGCATAGGTCTTACTCGAGTTACACTCAACAGCATCTTTTATTGAGTCCAGCAGTTAATTTGTGGGGGGTATGCGTAGAGGGAGAAGTATCTTATGAGCATTCTTCTTTATCTAGAGATAAAGGGAAATTTGTTCGAGATTATACGGCATTAGTTTATGATTGGCCGGAGCATGATTTGATGTTTAGGTTAGGAGACGTATTTAGTCGCACACTAAGTTATCAAAGTCCTCCGAGAGTTTGGGGATTAAATATTTATAAGGATGTTTCCAGAGAAAAAGTTGACAACATAAACGCTCCTATACAAGTTACATTATTACGAAAAAGTACGGTTGAAGTGTATTTTAACGGCAATTTGATCAGGACTAAAACCAATGTTGCCCCGGGAACTTATACATTTGACGATATCGCGTTTAACAACGGTACGAATAATATTAGAATTAAAATTATCGATGATACCGGACGCGAACAATATATTGATGAGAGCTATTTTTATGAAAGTGCGTTTATACCAAAAGGTAAATTTACACTTGATGGAACTTACGGATATCCTGAGGTTCGAAATGCTCAAAAAGGAAGATACGACAAGCATAACCCGGTTTTATCTGCGACACTAAAATACGGATTATTATTTTCTACGGAGCTAGGATTCGGGATGCTTCGCAATAAAGCAGGATATACGAATTCTTATGAAATACGTCATGGTAATACCTTGGGGACGTTTGATATTAAATATGCTCAAAGTGATTACAAAAATGAATTAGAAAGAATAAAAGGAAACGTTTATTATGCAAAATACGACACTCCGTCAGTCAAGGTCGGAGAGTCCGTTGCTGTAAGAGCAGCAGCATCACTCGAAAGGTCCGATAATTTTTTTAAACCTTATGCGGTCGCTAAAAGCTTGGAATATTCCAAGACGATATTAAAACAAGAAGAAAATGTTAAGGGTAAAAACACGACGACTACGTGGGGAATATATATTGATGGGTTATTATCAACAAATTTTCATGCCAACTTTTCAAGGCGAAAATTTCATAATGGAGAAAGTAATCGCCATCAGTCCATTGGTATAGCAAAATACTTTCAAATGAATAATGATTGGTTCAGCGGTGCCAACGTAAATCTAAGTTTTGAAAAATCAGATGGAACGAAAGCGCAAAAGGACAAATCAATCAGTCTGTATTGTTCTTTGTCATTTAAGAATGATGTTAACTTGCGTTCAGGGATGACCAAATCAGATGCTTCAAGAAGTTCATATATATCAATCGATCAACATCTGAAAGATATAGGGTTGTGGTATGAAGTTTCCGCAAAGCAAAATTCTTCATCAAAAGAAATGGATGTGAAGGCTGATTATACTAATTCTATCTTGAAAAGTAATTTTGGATATTCTCGAAGCAGCTTGAATTATCAAACCATCACAGCAGGCGTGGAATCAGCATTATATTTTGCTGATGGTCGCTATGGGATTTCTAACAGTAATTATTCAGATGGTGGCTTTGTTATTGTTACACCTAAAAAGGCATTAAGTAACGAAACTATTCAATTTATAGGGCATCCAACTAAATCTGGATTCTTAGGTGGCGGCGCAGTTGTTCCTGTGTACAGGAATCAGTATACGTCAGCACGCTTGGATTTAACAAAATTTAAAAATCGTGTAGATATAAAACAGGATACAATTTCTGCATATGGAGAATATAAACGCGGATTTGTAGAAGATCTCGTAGCCGAAGGTACTTTAGCAGCGCAGGGTATAATAATCGATGAAAATGGAGAGCCATTCCAGCAAATTACGGGATATGCTTTACATCAGGATAATCCGGATATAAAACCATCGATATTTTTTACCAATGAAGATGGAGAGTTTATTATAACTGAGCTGCGGCCAGGTAAGTATAAGCTAAGCTTAAATGTAGAGGGTATCAAAGATATTCATATTGAAATTAAGGAGCCGAAAAATGCTGAAGAAATCATTCAACTTGGATCATTGGTTTGTCAAAACAGCGATTAATTTTTACGTTTTGTTTTTGATATGTACAGCGCATTCGTTGTTTTGTTTGTATTCTAATGATGCAGCCACTGTTACTCTGGTAACTCCGGATGTGAATCATATTTTTGAAGTAAAAGAGGAAGCAAGTGATGCCGTAATTCGTCAGTTTAGAGTGCAAATTAAAGGACCAATAATAAAAACCGGAAACGGAAATTTGAAATTTATAATAAAAATGCTGCCAATTGATGATGCAGGCGTTGAGAAGGAAGTCGATTATGAAGTGGAGTATAAAGATTTATTAAATGAGATATTCTTCGTTGAGTGTGACTTGGGGATATATAAAAATTGGCGTGGGAAGTGGGATAAAATTAAATTTAAGATAGATCCATATGTTTCGATTTATGTGAATACTCGCAAAGTTGATTTTGGTACGATTTCTTGGATAGATGATAAAACTATGGTGACACCACAACATCAGATTGTTAGTTGTAGTTTTAATGTGTTGAAAGATACGGTTGCTTACATTGTTTCTGAAAATGGTTTTTGTATGAAGAGAGATATAAAAAATAGTGGAAGACCGGATAGCATTAATTATAGTGTGGTCGCAGATGGTAAATCAATTTCTGAATACGACAACAGCTTTAAGATATCGGCGGATAAATCTGAAGCCCGTATTGAATTACGGGTAAATCCCGGGCAAAAACTTAAAATGCAAGGTGATTATAAAGATAAATTAACTATCAGATTAATGACGCAACAATAAGATGCGCAGAGTGCATTAATTGAGGCTGTAGAGATTTTTGAAAAAGCAGTTAATGATTGTGTAACATGGATTAGTGATCCGGAAGATCTTGGAAATAACGGCTTTTATCCGGATGAACAGAAGCCTAACTTAATGAAAAATCATATTGCAGGAAGATCTGGCCATCTTGAGGAATCACTGTTGATTTGACAATAGTAGCGTTAGATGGCGAATCTATGGATATGGGGGCTTTTGATTTTTTTAGTGATATTTCAAATAGCAATTATTCTCGTCTAACAGATGAGCAAAAGAAGAACAGAAAAATACTTAGGGACGCAATGTGCGAGGCAGGGGTTGATGGTATTGATTCCGAATGGTGGCATTTTACTTTGAAAAATGAGCCGTATTTCGGATACGCACTTTGATTTTGATGTGGAGTGATGTTTTGTTTATTGACATTTTTATATTGTTTTGATATACAAAAATCAAAGTTGTTTTAGAGGTTTTGATTATGGCTAGGATTTGTCCTTTAACAGGTAAGAAAGTTTTGTACGGCAATAGGGTAAGCCATGCCAACAATAAAACAAGGCATAGGTTTATGCCGAATTTGCAGAATGTTTCGTTTTTGAGCGAAACTTTGGGGATCAAAGTTAGGGTTAGGTTGTCGACTCATGCTATACGTTCCGTTGAAAAAAGCGGAGGCATCGATAACTATTTATTGGGTGCCTGCGATTGTTTGCTTTCTCCACGTTTTAGGAAGATGAAGAAAGTATTAGAAAGTAAAGTCATCGCTTAGTTTTTTAGTTTTTTCTTTTAATTTGAAAGCGCCTTCAGGCGCTTTTAGTTGTTTAGGGGTATGTGTTTATCCTTAAGGAACGATTAACGTAATTTTGTGTGATGAATCATTCAATTGTATACTTAAAGATTTTTTAAAAACAAGTGGAATTTGCTGTATAATTTCTTGAAAGTTGCAACATCACGGTTACCTGTAATCCAGGCAACAGTTCTTCTTGATTTGCGATCGCTTTTTTATCCGATTCATTGCTGTTGTCGACGAACAATTACTTACATTTATGCTCTGTTTTAAGATGAATTAATACTACTTCAGGATGGTTACCTATTCTAAAAGGAGGGCCCCAAAATCCAGCTCCAGGCGAAATGTAAACATATGAATTTTTGAATTTGTGTAAGATACCTGTTGTTGGATATACAAAATTCACAATAAAGTTCATAGGTATCATTTGTCCGCTATGAGTATGTCCCGCTAGATGTAAAAATACATTATTTTCAACAATGTTTGAAATGTCATTTGGTTGGTGATCGATGACGATTGTATTTTTACCGGTATTTGATATTAAATCAGGGATTTTTTTGCGCTTTGCAATCGAACAATCCAATCTTCCTATGATCGTAAAATTCTTAAACGAAACAGCGCGATCTAAAAGTACCTCTATGCCTGCATCTTCCAACAATTTTATACTTTCACAAAGGCCAGTGTATATTTCGTGATTTCCTATGACCGCTATGGTCCGGAATTTTTGAGTTATTTGAGAAAATGTTTGAATGAAATCATTTCGATATTTTGTTAAAGCGTTTAAATCTATTGTATCACCACCTATGATTACAATATCCGGATTTGATTGGTTTATTAATGTGACAACACGAGCCATAATTGTTTTTGAGTTAATCGATCCGACATGAATATCAGAAACAAAACAAATTTTTGCATTCGTATCAGCGTTAATGGAGATTTCCTTTAATGTTGGATTTATTGCGTTAATGTATCCGACGACAAGCAGAGCAATAACAGCGATTGAACTGTATTTTAATAATTGTCGATAATTTAATGATGGTTTAAACAAATATGTGGCATAAATCACCATACAACACATTGAAAAATACAATATAAATCCTACATACAGATGTCCGATGACTCTTACAATATTATCCATTCTCAAATTAACAGAAAGAGGAACTGTAACTGTCAATAAAACCGCTGAGATACTAATCCAAGATCGCTGAAAAAGGACATGCAGTCCTCTAGCACAAATACATCCTGCCGTGAATGCTAATATAGTAAAAACAGCTAAGGATACTATCATTTTACTGTCCCGAAAGAATACAAAATAATTTGAAAAAATCGCAAACAGAAATTTCTTCGGCTCGAGTATTTTCATTGTATCCAAGTTTATGCAAAACACAAGGAATATCATCCGAATAGTGTTTCAAAGATTTGATTACGGTTTTTCTACGATGTGAAAATGCCATTCCAACCAAGTTTGCAAATGACTTATATACATCACAAGTAATGTCGGATGTATGAGATGTGAGCTTGACAACAGTTGATTTTACCTTTGGGGGAGGAAAAAAACTTCCAGGTTCAAGATCAAAAAGTTTTTCTACTTTTGCTTTCCACTGACACAAAACAGATAGCCTTCCATATGATTTTGTGCATATTTTTGCATAAAGGCGATCAGCAACTTCCTTCTGAAACATTAAAATCAGTTGCTCAAATTGCTCTAAATGCTCTAACCATTTCAATAACAATTGTGTTGAGATATTGTATGGCAAGTTTGAGATAATCACATCAGGCGAAATACTTGTTTCGTCAAAATTTAAGGCGTCGCAATGTCTTACATGTAGCTTTTCATTAAAAAGCGGAGATAATTGATTCCATACGTTAACCCAATGTGGATCGGTTTCTACTACGTATAATTTTTTAATAGGCTGCTTTAATATCTCCAAAGTTAATCCGCCAGGTCCGGGCCCCACTTCCATTACAACTTTATCTGTAAGATCACCTGCTGCTGAAATTATTTTTTGATTAATTTTTTCATCAAAAAGGAAATTCTGACCAAATCTTTTGTTTGCTTTATTATAAAACAATTCGAAAATTTTATGCGGAGATAAATCCTCCGCTATCAAATTCATGTTTAACCTTTAGTTTTGCGACAAAATCTTCAATCCTTGCTCACTATATCTGATATGAGCTTTTAATTTTAATTCCCTTAAACTTTGTGCAGAACAACGCGCCAATTGGATGTTTACATGATCCTGCTTTAACTGATTTTCTGTCTTTTCTGGAATTTTACGCTTCATTTTCTTTAATACACAAAAGATAAACAACGCCTGTTCATTTGACCCAATAGAACTGGACTTACCCTCATTTGTAGATCTTATCATTTCTCTGTATTCAGGGCTAATTGCTTCTAATTGCATCTTCACAGATGGAGATACGAAACAACCGATATTCTTAGCTGATTGCATTAGCTGCGCAATATTCGAAGATTGATTTTTCAGATTTAGCAATAGTTGCCGAGTGTCTTGTCCTCCCGCAAGTTCCGGACGTGGCACGGCAATTTGTACAAATTCTACAGAAACAGAGTAATCTTGTCCTGCTTCTTTTTTGTCTTTTAAGTAAAGGATAAAATAACCATTATTAGTTTTTACAACGGCAGACTTTCCTATAGACATTGTTGGCAAGACCTTTGCTTCATCCGGTGAGAGTTCACCTTGAGACACCCAGCCAAGATCTCCACCTTCTTTAGCGTCAGGACTATGCGAATATCTTCTCGCGAGATCAGCAAAAGATGCGCCACGATCTAACATTCTCATAATTTGATGAACTTCATCACTTGCCTGCTTAAATGTCTGATCATCAGCAGGAATATAGATCCGAGATAAATAAAATGCGGGCTGATTTTTTCTTGTCTCTATTCCCTTTTTTATTTCTGTTAATTCGTGTTGAGAAATGTTAATTCCTGAGCCGTACCTGGCTTCAATATATCGATTCCATGCTAAATTTACCTCTATGCTATGCTTGAAATTCTTAGCATCAATATTTTGCTTCTGAAGTACAACAGTGAACTTGTCAGATGATAAGTTGTTCTGTTTCGCGATACTTTCATAAATTTCCTCGATCTCTCGCGGATCTGTCCATCCTTTTGGCGGAGCATATTTTTTCAATAAATGCCAACGAATTTTTTCCAACACCAACTCATTTAGTGCTGTTTTATCCATGCCACTATCATATCTGCCTCCGACAGACATTTTTATAATATTAATCCGTTCATTAAGGTCTTGCTGTAGAATAATCTCTTCATCAACATATGCGATAATTCCCGGATACTCGACTTCTTGGGAGGTTTTGCCTAATGCAGAAGCGCACATCGACACACTTAAGTAAAAACAACAGCGAAGAAATTTTAGCATAAAACGCCCCATACTATTTCATTACAATTACTACTATAAACACAGTGATAAATCAAACCAAATTCATTTTGCATGGAATTCAACATAGTTCTATGATCTCTGATTTTAAAAAAGAAATTCCGGTACCTTTTTCCGAACTTGTACAAATTATCTCAGGGTAAGCGGAAGGATGGGATGTCGCAACCTCTCGGATGCTTTCGGATACTTCTTGATAGTTTTTTACTTTATCAATTTTGGTCAATACAAATTGATAAACTAAACCAATAGAATCCAACAACTGAATTACTTCCAAATCATTGTCCTTAATTCCTCGTCGAACATCTATTAACAGAAAAACTCTTTTGAGATTTTTTCTGGTCGTTAAATAATGCAAAATTAAGTTGTCCCATACTTGTCGAGTTTGCTTAGATACAGCAGCATATCCATAACCCGGAAGATCAACCAACATAATTTTATTCGCCAACGAAAAAAAATTAATTTGTTGAGTTCTTCCCGGCTGTTTGGAAACTCGAGCACAATTTTGCTCAACCAATGAATTTAGCAACGACGATTTCCCCACATTAGAGCGTCCGACAAATGCTATCTCATTCAAGCAAAAACTGTCGGGAATTTGCGCTATCGATGAAGCTCCTGCGACAAATTTACATTCAGATTTCCATAAATTTCCGGGATTTTTTCCCATTACTTACTCCTGAGAGTTTTTAACTTTTTGGCTTTTTCCTTTTCATCTGATTTTTGAATAACATACTGTTGTAAAATCGCGAGGATGTTACTAAAAGTCCAATAAATAACCAGTCCAGACGGTAGTTGTGCGAACATAAACGTGAACATTATAGGCATAAGCAACATTACTTTAGCCTGAGCAGGATCAGCTGGAGCGGGGCCCATTTTTTGCTGAATCCACATAGACGCACCCATAATAATAGGCCAAATACCGATTTGCAAAAATGTCGGTAACGGTAGAGGTATTAACCCTCCTAACGTTAATATTGGCCACGGATCAGCTATCGACAAATCATGAATCCATCCGAAAAACGGGGCTTGTCTCATTTCTATAGAAATATATAAAACCTTGTACAAAGCAAACAGGATTGGCCATTGCAGGAACATCGGGAGACACCCTCCCATCGGATTAACTTTTTCTTTTCTGTATAATTCCGATACTGCTTGTCCTAACTTTGCTTGATCATTTTCGTATTTGCGTTGCAATTCTTTAAGCTTAGGTTGAATATCTTTCATTTTGTTCATGGATCGGTAAGACTTGTTCGCGAGAGGAAACAAAATGAGCTTTAGTATCAAAGTGATTAACAAAATGCCTAAGCCCATATTTCCGACCAGATCCTTGGTATATGAAATAGCGTACAGTAAAGGTTTCGTCAGAATATATAGGCGACCGAAATCTATAACAAGATCAAAGTGAGGAACATTCAATTTTTCTTCATACATATCCAAATTTTGGATTTCCTTTGCACCGATAAATAAGTGTTGAGTTTTGGATAATTGCATCGATGGATCTACCCTGATCGCATTATGCTGACTTTTTATAACATATCCCTTATTGTTTCTATTTGGATTGAACTGGTAGTTAACTTTATACTCTGAATTAGCCTCGGGAATGAATGCTACCAACCAATACTTGTCTGTGATACCAAACCATCCTCCTCTAGAGGAGTATTCGATGTTTTGTTTCTTTTCAATATCTGCGTATTCTACTTCATTCAAACTTTTGTCGAAATACCCAATTGGCCCGTTATAAAACCCCATAGACTCAGCATCTTGATTCGGAAGTTCTCTATAGATTTCTGCGCTGTTACACAGCTCAACAGACTCAGACCCATAATTTTTTACAGTATCAGTGATGGTAAACACAAAATTTTCATCGATTTCAATGGTTTTTGAAAATAGTAGGCCTTGATGATTATCCCAAGTCAGAATCACTGGTGTTTTCGGAGACAAAACAGTGCCGTTTGTTTTCCAATGTGAATACTGATTAGGTAATTTTACAGATGGCGTGTTACTTTTCCATGTCGTTGTCGCAAAATACACAGAATCACCGAACACAGATACTTTTTCATTGCGATTGTACTCAACTTTGTAGTCTTTCAAAGTGACATCATTAAATACCAAGCCTTTTGTCGATATAGTTCCGGAAATGCGAGGCGCGTCTATACGGATTGTCTCAATAGGTATAAGCTCCGTCTCATCAACTTGATAGGCAGGGCGACTCGAAAGATCAGCGATGATTTCAGAATTCTGCCCGACTGTATTTTGAATCTGTGCTGAAGGAGTAACATCAACATTTGGGCCAAAAATGTGTGGATATATCATCATAATAAACAAAGTTATCACGAAAAATATAATCATATTACGGCGCTGTTCTTTTTCTTGATCTTCTCGCATAATTCCCCCCAACTCTTATACTTGTATAAAAATGCTTTTTTGAAAATATTAACCTTTATTTATAGACTTAAATAATTTATCGATCTTATTTGCATACTCAAAAGAGGTATCGATAAAGAAGCGAAGTTCAGGTACAAACTTTAATCTAACTGACTGAGCTATGTGGTGTCGTAACTGGTGAGAATGTTGGTTTAAAAATTCCAAGCAATCGTTATCTGAAACGTCTTTTGCAATAGAACAGATAAACACCTTAGCGTGACTTAAATCCGCACTTATTACAACTTCAGTGATTGAAATCATTGATGGTCTGACTTTACTGTAATCATTGATAGTTCCACAGATCAGATACTCTGATAGTACCTTTTTTATTTCAATTGCAACCTTCAATGCTCTGGAGTTTTCTTTTTTGACTTGCATGCTTACAGCTTTCTAGCAACTTCTTCAATCTCAAAGCATTCAATAACATCCTTCAAATGAATATCATTATAATTTTCCAACATAATACCACATTCAAATCCAGATCTTGCCTCTCTTACATCATCTTTTTCACGATGTACTGATTTTATGCTTCCCGTATGTACAACGATACCATCTCTGATCAGTCGGACCTTTGCTCCTCTCTTCACAATACCTTCGGTAATCATACACCCGGCTATTTTTCCTACCCTTGATACTTCAAACAGTTTGCGAACTTCTGCGGCACCCAAAATATTTTCTTTTGTATCCGGGGTTAACATGCCTGACAGCAAAGCTTTAACATCATCAATCAAATCGTAAATGATGGAATAATACTGCACACGTAATTGATCTCTTGCAATTTGATCTTTAGCTTGAGAACTTGATCTAACATTGAATCCCAAGATCATTGCATTTGAAGCTTTTGCTAACGAAACATCATTCTCTGTTATTTCTCCGACTCCGGAGTGAATGACCTTTATCGCTACTTCGTCGTTGGATAATTTAATTAAACTGGAACAAATTGCTTCAGCAGACCCTTGAACATCTGCTTTTACGATAATTGATAGAATTTTTAATTTTTCATCTTCTTTCAGTTTGGTAAACATTTGCTCTATGGTTTTATTTGATGAAGATACAACCCACTGTTGCTCTCTTTTCTTACGATCACGGTAGTTCGCTACTTCCTTGGCTTTTGATTCATCTTCTACAACAATAAAATCGTCTCCCGGAATCGTGGGACCATTGAATCCGACAATTTCTCCTGGTGTTCCAGGAGTAAGCTCTTTTAATGATTGACGACAATCGTTTCTTATCGCTCTAACTTTGCCTTGTATAGATCCTGACACGAATATGTCTCCGACTTTTAATGTTCCGCTGTTAATTAACACAGTAGCAACAGGCCCGAGACCCTTTTCAACTTTCGATTCGATTACTATTCCTTCGGCGCTCCTATTTGGATTGGCTTTTAACTCCAACATTTCAGCTTGAACCAGAATGGATTCCTCCAACTTATCTAGATTTAATCCCGATTTTGCTGAAATTTCGACATCGATGACTTCTCCTCCGTAAGATTCAACAAATATCTCATAATTCATCAAGTCTTTTCTGACCTTATCCGCATTAGCTCCGGGTTTGTCTATCTTATTGATAGCAACAATAATAGGAACTCCAGCTGCTTTCGCGTGATTAATTGCCTCTATCGTTTGCTCTTTGACACTGTCATCTGCCGCAACGACCAAAACAACGACATCGGTTACATTCGCTCCACGAGAACGCATTTCTGTGAAAGCCGCATGCCCTGGAGTATCGATAAATGTAATCTTTCGATTATCTCTTAACGTTACCTGATACGCTCCTATACCTTGCGTAATACCTCCAGCTTCATTCAACGCGACATCAGTTTTTCTGAGGGCGTCTAATAACGAAGTTTTTCCGTGATCTACGTGTCCCATAATGGTTACGACAGGAGGTCTTGGTAGCAAGTCTTCAGGCGCATCCGTTTTCCTAAGATTTAACTCAATGTCACTATCGCTAATCCTTTTTATTTTATGTCCGAACTCTGCTACTACCAATTCTGCCGTATCTGCATCGATGATCTGATTTGCAGTAACCATCATGCCCATTTTCATTAGACACTTAACTACATCACCTGTTCGCGTAGCCATACGATTTGATAATTCCTGTACACTGATAGTTTCAGGGACAATAACTTCTTTAATGACTTTAACATCATCATTCTTTACAGTTGAGATTAGCTTGTTTTTTTGTCTGGCTCTCCGTATTGAAGACAGAGAACGAGTTCGGCTCTCATCTTCGCTATCTAAAGCGTTATATATGGAAATTTTTCCATTTGAAGCTGATCCATACCTTCCTTTTAGTTCTCGAATATCCCTTTTTATTGCCGGTACCTTACGTTGATTTGATGTCTTCAGCAAGGAGGCATCATCATCTTCCGTATCGTCACGTTTGTTGAGATGAAAATCTTTTTTAGGTTGAATTTTTGCATGGGATTCTTTGATTTCCATAAAATGCTTTGAATTCTTGCTTTTTTCACGAGATTCAGACTCAACAACGACAGAAGTGTTTGCGAAAGAAGAAACGATATCACAATCTTCCTGATTTTTTTTATTTTCTTCGGTTGCTTTTTCCGCTTTTATGGGGGAAGTTTCTTCTTTTTGTTGTCGAAATTGCTCTCGATTTTCTCTAATTGCATCTTTAACTACTTGCAAACGAGTTTGCATTTCTTCATTCGTCAAATCTCCGCTTTTCAAATCGCCGGATTGCCTCCGTGTCTCTATAGCTGAAGATCCTATAGACCGTTTGCGTTTTACTTCAACTGTGACAATCTTAGATTTTCCATGTGAAAAACTTTGACGAACCTTGCCTGTTTCTCCGGCCCCTTTTCCAATACCTGAAAGATGAGATAAGCTCAAAGTGCCTTTTTTTACGTCAACCATTAATATCTCCGCACATTTTTTCTATTTAAACCAATGTTCTCTAGCTTTCAATATAATATTGCTTGCTCTATCATTTCCCATGTTCGGGAACAATTCGATTAGCTCTTCTATACTTAAATCTGCTAAATCATCAAGAGTTTTTATATCGTGTTCATACAAAATTAACATCTCTTTGTTGGACAACACCTTAAGATCAACAATCCTTCCGTCAAAATCAATTTTTTGCAACTTTTCTTCGATTTCTTTATCTTTTTTGGTCACAAAATTTTGAGAACGACTAATTAATTCTTTCGCAATATCTTCGTCAAATCCTTCGATTGAAGCAACTTCAACTATTTCAGCTGAGGCTAACTCATCAACGTCTGAGAAACCTTCGTTAACCAGAAGGTGAGCAATAACCTCATCACAATCTAATGCCTGCATCAGTAAATTGGATTGATCGTGATATTCTTTATTTTTCTTTTCAATTGCTTCAGTTTCAGATACGACACTGACTGTCCATCCAATCAATACAGACGCCAATCTGACGTTTTGCCCACGTCTACCAATAGCTAAACTAAGTTGATCCTCTGGTGCTAACACCTCAAATTTTTTGTTTTCTTCATCCACTACTACTTTTGACACTTCTGCTGGAGCTAATGCATTAACAGCGAAAGTTGCGACGTCGTTCGACCATAAAACGATGTCGATTTTTTCTCCCTGCAGTTCTTGGATAATCGACTGAACACGGCTACCTCTAACGCCGACACAAGCCCCAATAGGATCAATATTATGATCGCTAGTATAAACTGCGATTTTCGCTCTACTTCCCGGATCTCGGGCTACAGCTTTAATTTCTATGATTCCATCATATATTTCAGGAACTTCTTGTTTAAAAAGTTTAGCTAAGAATTGAGGATGGGTTCTGGAAAGTTCAATTTGCGGGCCGCGAACTTCTCTCGATACCGACACTATATATGCACGGACTCTGTCTCCTACTCGAAAATTCTCCTTTGGAATAAGTTGATCTCTTCTAATAACGGCTTCAGTGCGCCCAACATCTAAAGTAACGGAATTGTATTCTGCTCGTTTCACTATACCGCTAACAATTTCGCCAACCCTATCTTTGAACTCGTCATACTGCTTTTCTCTTTCTGCTTCATAGATTTTTTGAGAAATAATTTGTCTTCCGGCTTGTGCCGCCATTCTGTTGAAGCTTATAGGAGGCAATTTTGTCGACATAACTTCTCCCAGCTGAATTTCCGGATTAGTTTTTCTGGCATCCTCCAACAAAATTTGCGTGTTATCATTTTCTATCATTTCGACTACCGTTAAGCACTGGAAAATCCCAACTTCGCCTGTTTTATGATCTATTGTGACACGTATATCATTTTCAAAACCATATTTAGACTTCGCAGCTCTTTGGATGGCCTCTTCCATAGCTTCTAAAACTTTTTCTTTGCTTAATCCTTTTTCTCGAGCAACCGCATCGGAAATTTGCAATAATTCAGGACCATAAAATCTGGAATCTGTCCATAAAGCTGTTGACATTTGTTTCTCCTAACCTAGAAATCTCTTTTTATACTCGCCTTTTTTATATTCTCCAGAAACACGACCATTTCATCTGTTTCTTCTCCATTTTTCACCAAGATATTGATAGCTGTTTTTTCACTGTTCAGCTTTCCTAATACTCCAGAAATCTTCCTCGATTCGTTAATAGGATTAAAAAACTCCATTTTTGCAGTCTTACCGCAAAAACGCTCGAAATCCTTAACCTTTAAAAGAGGACGATTCTCGCCTGGTGAACTAACTTCCAGAGTATATGCGTCTTTAATGAAATCTTCAACATCTAAAATTGCCGAAATCAGTCTACTGCATTCGGTGCAGTCATCTATCGATACCGGTTTATTATCTAATCTTTCGATATCTATCTCTAGAATCAGTCTTTTTCCCAGTTTGGTAAATCTTACTTGAACAAGGCCATATCCTCTGTGTTCTAACGAAGCCTCAATAGCCTCCTCAATTTTTTCTTCCAATTTCAAAAAACACCTCAACTCGTCACTTTAGTAAAAAATATATGAAATTACAGTGTGACGCAAGATACAAAGAAAATCACAAGTCACGTAACTTTTCGCCACCTAATAAATGCATATGAAAATGAGGAACAACTTGATTTGCATCTTTGCCGATATTCGATGCGATACGATATCCGGTTTCGCTAATGCCTAGCAAGCTTGCTATTTGGGGTATAGCTTTAAAAAAATGGTACACAACTTCACTTGAGGCTGATGAGGCAAAGTCAGTAAAATCCGTATAAAGCCCTTTAGATATAATCAATACATGAATTTTACTTTGAGGATTGATATCCTTAAATGCTAGGCATACATCATCCTCATACACGGTATCGCATGGAATTTCCTTAGACAAAATTTTGAAAAAAACATTCGACTTATCATACATACAAGGCTCCTGACGTACTAATTTAGGCGAAAGGCTTCTGTTGCCCGGTGCCTTTCTAACCGCGTCTACTCAACCCTAGGCTGCTGCTCTTGCTGCTGCCAAAGAATTATCGTTGCATGCGACAAAATTAGAGTTCGCATTTATATTTAGTGGTTCTATAACGTAAACCATCCCGAATGAAAATCATGCCTTTCAGCTCATGTCGAATCTATTCACCCCCATAGATGGTGGAGGTGCCGGGCTCCGCCCCCGGGTCCATAACGCCTATTACTCATGACGTTTATCATCATAGTCTTAAAAGACAACGATATTGTAACCGAAAAACATAGAAATGAAAATATGCGTTAGTTGAAACTTAAAAAGTTCGTGTCTATAATGGCCGTACATTGATTTGGGTTTGGGAGAGAATATGGCTCGTGTAACAGTTGAGGATTGTGAAAAAGTGGTAACAAATAGGTTTGATTTAGTTGTGCTGGCCGCGCAACGTGCTAGACAGATTGCTGCCGGCGATGCTCCTGCTATTGAAACGAAAGATGAAAAAAAGACTGTAGTTGCCTTGAGGGAAATTGCGGCTCAAGCCATTTGTATGGATTCGCTGAGGGCTACGGCAATTAACGGATTTCGTCAGTGTTTACCGAACGATGACGAAGAGGAGGATATTGATGAAATATCAATTGATGATTCTTACAATCCTTATGCTCACCTTGAAGCGCAGGCTTTGGAGCATGAAAATATAACGGTGATTTCCGACGATGAGTTGGAAAATGAGAGAAAGTAACAAATAAGAATGTTCTCGGATGAAAAACTTTTTATTCTGAGGTAACCAAGGAGATAAAATGAGAGTTTTAGTTGAAAAATGTGCGAGCTGTTTAGCAAAGACAGGGACATGTCCTTGCGTAGAGGTGTGTCCAGTAATGGCAATTTCTCAGGGCGAAAAAGAGATTACGATAGATCAGGGTACGTGCTTAAATTGTGGATGTTGCTCTTCGACTTGTCCTAATGATGCTATTGAATTTGAATAGAGGTTGATATGTTGTTATCCGTTTTATTGGGAATTCATTTTGTTCTTACATTGGCAATTATAGGTTTGATTCTGGTTCAAAAACACGATTCCGATGGTGCTTTAGGTTCTAGTGGTGGGGGTGCCGCAAGTGGTATGTTCTCAGTGAGAGGACAAGCTAATATATTAACAAAGCTAACGGGGACATTGATGACTATTTTCGTGCTGAATTGTCTGCTTATGGCAAAAATTACGAAGCATGCTCCGGCGAAAGAATCGGTAATCGATAAAGTGGCTCGCGAGAGCGTAATACCTCCTGCGACGCAAGATAATTCATCTAATACTGAAGGCGTGAAGACACAGCAGGGTGACTTGTCCAATGGAAAATAATCAAGGAAATCGAACAAAATCAGTTAACATAAACGGTTTTGTTGTTGCGAATGATAAACCTATGGCATTACTGGCGGGGCCGTGTGCACTCGAAAGTAGAGATGTTGCGTTTCGATGTGCTGAGCATCTTGTAAAAGTAGCGGAAGAGTTGAAAATGCCCTTCGTTTTTAAAAGCTCTTTTGATAAGGCGAACAGAACAAGTTTGAACGCTAAACGAGGCGTCAAAATGGATGAGGCCTTACGAATTTTCGCAGACATCAAAAAAGAATTTACTTGTTCGATAGTTACTGATGTTCATGAGTCGTATCAGTGCTCTGTAGTTGCGGATGTTGTTGATGTTTTGCAAATTCCAGCGTTTTTATGCCGACAAACTGATTTGTTAGTGTCAGCGGCTAAAACAGGAAAAGTTATCGAAATAAAAAAGGGGCAATTTTTGGCGCCTTGGGACATGAAGCATGTTTATGAAAAAGTAGAGGCATCAGGGAATAATAATATTTTGTTATGTGAAAGAGGAAC
>SUUU01000024.1 GCA_015062335.1 Alphaproteobacteria bacterium | reverse complement strand
AAAAGCAGCAAAATTTCATAAATTTGTTGAGAAATGGTAACGTAACACTTGCTGATATGGTTGAGCCGGACAATCAGGACTTAAATAGAGCGTTTAAGGCCGTGTTGGGCGAGAAGGCGAGAGAGGAGATCGAAGTTGCCGTGAAAAGTCGAAATTATGTTGCCGCGACACAATACGCCGGCAGTTCATCTGCATTTGTGGTGATACCACCTCAGACGGACAGAGACTGCGCGTTGAACACCCCGGCTCGGCAAGACCTTCAGAGCTTGCAAAATCGGATTGAACACTGCGAACACGCACTCCGAGGTATGTACGCCTTATTGTCCGAGATTTTCAACTAATTTTGCAAAGATATTGGGAAAAATTATTGAGTTATTAGTCAACCAATATTAAACCGGTTAAATTTGAAAGTAATTTTAGGGTTGTTTTAGATGCCGGTAACTAGGGCTTTTAAGTGTCTTTTCGGCTTTCGAAACGCGCACTATTCGCAATTTTTCGCAGAAAAGATAGTTTCACGTATTTGATCAGAAATATCTCCGACGTTGCCTGGAGAATGGGGAACGAAAACCACATTTGATTTTGAACTTCCCCCGATTTCTTTTAGAGTGTCAATATACTGAATCATTAACACCATATCCATTACATGAGACGCCTGAGTACCTGGAATCTGTTTCACAAATTCTTCTACAGATTGTCCCAAGCCTTCTATAATTGCCTGTCGCTGTCCTGCAATTCCTTTTCCATGAAGGATACTTGATTCAGCTTCTGCCTCGGCCTGCTTGATTTTTAAAATTTTATCAGCTTCACCTTTTTCATTAGCAGCGATCCTTAATCGTTGAGCGGTATTTATTTCATTCATCGCAGCTTTTACATTTTTATCAGGGTTAATATCGGTAACCAGAGTTTTAATAATACCGTAACCAAACTCTTCCATTGGATCTTCCAGTTCGGATTTCACCGCATTTGCGATATCATCTTTTTTGGAAAAGACATCATCTAAAATTAATTTTGGAACTTGTGCTCGAACCAAATCAAAAACAAAAGCCTTAATTTGATTTTCCGGATCCTGTAATGTATAGCACGCTTCGAAGACCTTATCACTCAATACCTGATACTGAACAGACACCATAACATTAACAAACACGTTATCTTTTGTTTTTGTTTCCACTGATACATTTAATTGATTGATTCTCAACGACAATCTTGTAAGAATGCGATCTATACTCGGAATTTTGAAATGTAAGCCCGGATAAGCTATACGATGAAATTTTCCGAAACGCTCAATTACTGCACAGCTTTGTTGCTGCACCACAAACGCACCAGACATAGCCAACAATACAAAAACAATGCCAATTAATACGATAAAATCCATTATAACCCCGCTTCAAACATTATTAGCGTACCACAAAAAGGTTATAAAAGCACCAACCGATCTCAATACGGAACAATCCCCCTTTCCAAAAAAACAGAAGAGGAGAGACTTCTCTCTCCTCTTACATTTCAGAAAGGAGTACTTTTTAGAATCCGTAGCCACCGCCCATTCCCGGCGCCCCCGGCATAGGAGCTTCCTTCTTTTCAGGAATCTCAGCAATCATACACTCCGTCGTCGCCATCAGGCTGGCAATGGACGCAGCGCTTTGCAAGGCAATCCTTACAACTTTTACCGGATCAATAATTCCGGATTTTAACATGTCACCATACTCACCTTTTCTAGCATCATATCCGAAATTAAAGCTGTCATTTTCAAGGATTTTTCCAACAACCAATGACGCATCCAACCCTGCGTTATCCACGATTTGACGTGCAGGCTCTTGGATAGCTTTCTTCAAAATATCGACTCCTAACTTCTCATCGCTAGACGATGATTGCAAATTCGCCAATACTTTAGTGGCCCTCAATAAGGCGATACCGCCTCCCGGGACAATTCCTTCCGCGACGGCTGCACGAGTTGCGTTAATAGCATCCTCAACTCTGTCTTTGCGCTCTTTTACTTCGAGCTCCGTTGCTCCACCTACTCTGATTACAGCCACGCCTCCCGATAATTTCGCTAAACGCTCTTGCAGCTTTTCCCTATCATAATCTGAAGTGGTATCTTGGATTTGTCTCTTTAACTGCCCACAACGAGCTTCGATATCGGTAGCAGAGCCTGCTCCATCAACAATAGTCGTATTATCTTTGTCAATAAATACTCTTTTTGCAGTTCCGAGCATATTCATGTCGACAGAGTCTAACTTAATACCAAGATCCTCACTGATAACTTGGCCTCCCGTCAAGATAGCAATATCTTCCATCATTGCTTTTCTTCTATCTCCAAATCCTGGAGCCTTTACCGCAGCAACTTTTAATCCTCCACGCAACTTGTTGACCACCAAAGTCGCCAAAGCTTCGCCTTCAACATCTTCAGCAATGATCAACAACGGACGTCCTGACTGTGCTACTTTCTCCAAAATCGGCAACATAGGTTGCAATACAGATAATTTTTTCTCATGCAAAAGAATGAAAGGATTATCTAGCTCACAAACCATTTTTTCAGGATTTGTAACAAAGTACGGCGAGCAATATCCGCGATCAAACTGCATTCCCTCGACAACTTCTAACTCTGTTTCAAGAGACTTTGCTTCCTCTACGGTTATAACCCCCTCTTTACCAACTTTCTCAAAAGCCTTAGATAACATCTCTCCAACAGAAGCATCTCCATTTGCAGAAATGGTCCCAATTTGAGCAATTTCTTCATTGGTGGAGATTTTCTTGGCAACCGTTCCAAGCATCTCGGTTATCGCATTAACACCTGAATCAATTCCCTTTTTCAAATCGATAGGATTAATTCCAGAAGCCACAACCTTTAACGCCTCTTTTACAATAGCCTGAGTCAGCACAGTTGCAGTCGTCGTACCATCTCCGGCCAAATCATTAGCTTTGCTGGCGGCTTCCTTCACCATCTGCGCGCCCATATTTTCAAACTTATCGGCTAGCTCGATCTCCTTCGCAACACTTACTCCATCTTTAGTGATTTTAGGCCCGCCAAAACTTCTCTGGATAACAACGTTACGACCTTTTGGTCCAAGAGTAACCTTTACGGCGCTGGCCAAGGTATCTACACCTTGCAACATCTTGTTGCGAGCTTCTACAGAAAATTTAACTTCTTTTGCTGACATGTTTAGTCTCCTACTTTAAAATTCCAAGAATATCGGATTCCTTCATTATAACGTAATCCTCACCATTAATTTTAACTTCATTACCGCCCCACTTCGAAAACAGCACTCTGTCCCCGACCTTCAGTTCCAACGGACGCAAATTTCCCTTATCATCGAGAGTTCCGCTTCCGACAGCTAACACTTCACCTTCAACAGGCTTTTCTTTGGCGGTATCAGGAATAATGATTCCGCCTGGGGTTTTGTTCTCTGAATCTATTCTCTTGAGTAAAACCCTGTCTTTCAACGGTGTAAAATTTACTACATCAGTCATACTTAACTCCAACTCAAACACAAAAATATGCTCCTCTCGAGAGCTCATACATGATAGGATAAACTACTAAAAAAAACAATATAAAATTTTAAAACAGCAGGATAGCAATTCAGCGCAAAAAATTTTGTAACTCCAAATAAGTAAAAACCGAATTGCATTTTGGACAATCAATCCCTATCATTTTTCTTATTAATTTTTAGCAGTTCCTTTTTTTGCAACATCTTTTTCAAAAATGCACTACATTTGTACGAATACTTCTCTAATTTTTATCTCCATAATATCTTTGACAATACTTTCCTGTTATGTAGTGTAATTTTTGTCTCCATTTTTTTACAGGTAGAGTTTTCGCTAAAAAACATTGTAAAATATATATTAAATAATCAAATAAAGTTTGTTTTGGTGGATAATGGTCTGAAAGCTTAAAAAAAGGAGATTTTTCCAAAAATATCCAATAATAATCAGGTATTTGTTTACGAGGTCTTTCCCAAATTTTTAGTGAATCATTATAATTATAATGAATTATTCTTGGATGTTTCTTCGCCTTTCTTAGTTCTTCTTCTTTATAAACAGTTTTTAGAAACTTCCAATCATACGCTTTATTAAAATCTGATTCCCTATAAATTGATTCTACCATACAATACTCGAAAGGAAGAGATTTTATCGGATTACAAGCAGCATTTAAAACTTCCAGATCAAAACACAGCAATTCATCTTTATGATTGCTTATTATACGAACAAAAACGTCTGATATATTTTCAGCTCTCATTTTTTTACAGTTGATCAACATGAAACCAGAATAATAAATATTATCATTTTTATTTTCTGAAAAATAATTGTGACCAAACATGCAATATGCATTTTTCTGTTCGATAACGCCTCCCCAAAAATATTTTTCTATATCTGTTTGATATATATTTTGGAGATCCCCCTTAAAAAGTACATCGACATCAGACCAAATCATTTTATCATATTGAGGAAACAATTCATGAATTATAAGTCTGTAATATACAATTGCAGGATAATGATAATTCGTATGTGGATATTTTTCGAATCTTTGTCCATCCACGTACACCCAATTTATGCGAGCAATTTTATCAAAAGCTGCACGCGTATTTTCAGATAAATCCGTATATAACACAAATATATCATATTCAGTATTTTCTTTTTTGGAAGCGAGTAAAGAAGCAATCGCAACACTTGCGGGTAGTTTGTAATTCTCATCAAAAGCAAAAACTATTGGTATTTTTATTTTTTTGTTGGTTTTTGCAATCATTTTTTATTCCTTCAATAATTTGATCTACGCATTTTCCTCATGAAAATTTCTTTGCTTGTTTGAAACCTTTTGCTACATTTTTTTTAAGCTCCAGATCAAAATAATATTGTTCATAAGCTGCAATATGTTGTTCATCATTATCCCAATCAATCATAATTCCGGCATCTTCGACAACTTCAGGCAAGGATGAATTGTTTGAAACTATTACCGGGCAACCACATGCCATGGCTTCGAGTGGAGGCAAACCAAATCCTTCATAAGCAGATGTATAAACAAACCATTCTGCTCCATTGTATAAAATCGGCAAATCTTCGTCATCGATATATCCAGTTCTGATGATTCTATTACTATACTCACCTAATTCCTTTACCGCATTCTGCAGTTGTGGTAAAAATTTTTCCCAATGACCTCCTGCTAACACAAAAACTGTATCATCTATATTATTTTTTTTAACGAACGCAATGAAGGTTTTTATTACTCGTAATAAATTTTTGCGAGGATCTAAAGTACACAAACTAAAAATATATTTTTTATTTTCAGGAATACCATATTTTCGTTTTACCGTAGTAATATTATTCACTTTATATGGTTTGAATTTTTCATCATATCCCAAAGAAATTACTCTTATTTTTTCTGAATCGATTCTTTTAGGAAAATATTTCAAAAAGTCTTTGCGAGTATTTTCGGAGACCGCCAAATAATAATCATTTTTATTTAAATTTTCGCACAAATCACATATCCAAAAATTTTTTTGCCACTTATTCGAACTGTATTGCGGAAACTTTAAAGGTATTAAATCATGTAAAATCGTATACTTTTTTGTCGATACTTTAGAGTCAATTGAGTAAGCCGGCGACAAAAACACATCATAACCAGCGAAATCATGCTTCCTCGTTAATTTTTTCAGTAACTTAAATACCGGAGATAAAAAAAACAAAACAATCTGTAATAAAAATTTTTTAAAATGTTGACCTCTGTACTTGCTAAATATTTTTTCTACTCTTAAATAAGAATAAGATGTAAGGAATCTTTTGGTACAAATGGGAAATGTAGTATTTTCAAAGTGTTTCTGCAATACATGCATTACGTGGTAAAAGCAAAAAGGATCAACTACCAATGTTAATTCAACATCTTCTCTCTTACTTAACTCTTTCAGAACGTTAAGCCCCACAAAAAAAACCCCACTACGACTACCTGATCTTAAAAATCCTTGTTTCAAACAAGATGCATCATAAACCAACTTTAATTTTCTATTTTCCATAATATCTCAAATATCCAAAAAAATTATTTCCATCTTTCTAAAATCCATGACGAAGAATTAGCTTTATTTTCTCCGCCAACACCAAATTCAAGCTGAACATTATATTTTTCGCAAGCAGGTCCTTCCGGAATATTATTCTTTGTACGATCACCACCATTTGCAAAAATCAGTTCGTCGCACGGATATTTTTCGCGAACCAAACGGATGCCATCACTTGCTGATCCATCAGCATCATTAAATCCGAATGCAGCAACAACTCCTTTTATATTTTCACAAACAGTTTTACGAGTCTTGAATTCCAAAAAATTTTTCCCTTTTTTACGACACAACCATGCATCTGAATTTAGAAGTAATATTACTCCATTAGATTTATCTGCAGCGTCTTTTATCATGGCAATATGCCCTTCGTGAATAGGATCAAATCCTCCGCTGACAATATAATATTTACTCACGACATTTTCTCCCCAAATTTTAAAGTTTCTTCTGGACAACTTATCCAAATAACCACGGCATTTTCTTTTTTCAATAAAGCCCAAGCTAACGAATAACCCCTACCGCCAATGCAATATCACATTCATGCTCATCTTTGAATTTCGTAAAAAATCCGAAAATCCCTTCGTCACTGGCAGACGAGTCAAAGTCAAAGCTTCATCTAAATCCGCTAAAACTATCTTGTCATTTATCATCGCTATTTTAAACCGTAAGTTTTAATTATTTTTTATTTTGAACCCGTCCATACAAATCTTCGTAACGAATTATATCATTTTCGTCTAATATTTCACCTAGT
>SUUU01000004.1 GCA_015062335.1 Alphaproteobacteria bacterium | reverse complement strand
AATGTTTTCAATTAGATTAGATAAAAATATTGAAAGGTCGCTTAATGAACTTGCCGCGCTGACGCAGGAAACGAAGTCAGCGATGATTAGAGAGGCTATTTTGCAATATATTGATTACAAATCCATAACCGTAGTTTTTCCGAATTTCGCGGAAAGATCATCAATGTGATGAAGCAAATAATGTATTGGTTCAAGACCTTCAGCATCTAAATCAATCACTGCTCCCCAATCTATCCTGCCATGATGGGTAGCAATCATTTTTGCAACCGTTTCAAAACCAGCGCTCATACAAGTAGTGTATCCCCATTGTGAATGGCTAACCCACTTGTATGTAAAAGAATTATTGTAAGTTATGGCTCCGGTATCTGTATCGATAGTGTATTCCCAAATTTTTCCAAAATCATGAAGAATGCATGCGGAATATACCGTATCTCTATCAATTTTAGGATTTTTGTCCAAAAAATCCTTTGCAATTTCCAAACACTCATACGTATGTTCTAACAACCCGCCAAGATAGTTATGATGCATTGTTTTTGCTGCCGGAGCTATTTTGAACGCTTCTCCATAGTCTTTCAGCAATGACGCTAAGAAATCTCTCAGTTTCGCATCTTTAATGTTTTTTACGTACTGTAACACTTTGTCGTATGTTTCGGTGATTTCGCTTAGGCTCAGCCCTATTTTCCCTTCTTTAATCAAAACGAAGTCGTGAATTACATAATCAGAATAAGTTGACGGAGGATCGTAGTTTGTAAGTTTGATTACATTCCCGGTTCTGAAATACCTCTCTTCTTGAAATTTACGCAAATCATTTGCCCACATGACTCCTGGATACGTGGCGCTGCCATCCGCTGTGCTCAAACTCAACCTGCGATAATCATCTCCTCTTTTCGTCTTTTGTAATAATGATGAGATAATAACCAGCTCCATATTAGTTAAATTTGGCCTTTCAAAATTTTCCATATCAATACCCCTTTATTTTGATCTTTTAAAAATACTTAAGCTTGAATCAAATTTTATCATATTTTCAGCAATTTGTACGCTGTTTAATGCGGCACCTTTTCTGAGATTGTCTGCTACTACCCAAAACAATACTCCATTTTTCACAGAAATATCTTTACGAATTCTGCTTATGAAAACGGCATCTTCTCCTTGGGCATCTAATGGTGTTGCAAAAGCCACTTCTTCACCTTTTCTGTCAACGCTTAATATTCCGGGAAAGTTATTAAACGCATCATAGATCTGATTAACGGAAAATTCTCCATTAACTTCACAAGCCACGCTTATTCCATGACCGACAAATACAGGAACCCTGACACAAGTAACAGCAACTTTAACATCCGAATGTAAAATTTTTCGAATTTCCGAAGCAATTTTATCCTCTTCATCAGAAATACCGTTTGAGTAAATATCTCCTATCGCAGGTATCGCGTTAAAAGCAATTTGCTTTGAAAATACATCCGTTACGATCGTTCCGGATGAAATTACGGACTTCGTTTGTCTATACAGTTCATCTATCGCAGACTTTCCTGCTCCAGACACTGATTGGTATGTTGAAATAACAACCCTTTTAAGTTTTGCAACTTGTGAAACAGCCTTAAGTGCCATTGACAAAGGTCCTGCAATACAATTTGGAGTTGAAATTATTCCTAAAGCAGCTCCTGATTTTAAATAATGACCATTAATCTCGGGAACTACCAACGGAACCTTTGGCTCTAATCTAAAACACGAAGTTTTGTCGATAATTGTACATCCTAACTCCGTCGCATGCTTGGCATAACGTTTGGAAACAGCAGAACCTGCGCAAAAAAACGCGATATCAATATTTGAAAAATCCATCTTTGAAAGATCCAAGACTTGAATATTTCGATTGTTAAATGAAATAACCGCTCCAACAGATTTTTCCGAAGCCACGGCATAGAGATTTTCGATGGGGAAACGACGTTCTTCCAAAATTCTAATGGTATTATTTCCGGCATTGCCTGTTGCCCCTACGACAGCGACGTTATACATTTTTTTCATAATTACCTCGTTAAGAGTTGCAGTTGATTCTAAGCTTAAATTTTCATAACATAAAGAAGTTTTTTCGGTCATTTGCGATTTAGTCGGAGCAGTAAATTTTGCAATTATTTGAACCTATACAACCATTAGCTGATCGTATTCGTCCTGATGATTTTGGCGGTCTTATCGGGCAATCACTTACAAAACAGATATCAAATATAGATGCATTGCAATCTTTGATTTTGTGGGGACCTCCAGGTACGGGTAAGACTTCATTTGCTAAAATTGTGGCAAAAAAAAGCGGATTACACTTTGAAGAGACTTCTGCAGTTATGCATGCTACAGCTAAGTTTAAATCGATCTTTGAGAGTTTAAGCAAAGATCACCTTGATAGAATCATAATGCTTGTGGATGAAATACATCATCTTAACAAAAGTCAGCAAGATATATTTTTGCCTCATTTGGAAAATGGGTCTTTGATTTTAATTGGCACCACAACGGAAAATCCGTCATTTGAGCTCAGGCCTGCGTTATTATCTAGATGCAAAGTTATCACTTTTGATCGGTTGCAACTCGAAGACCTGGACAAAATACTGCAAAGAGCAGAATCTCATATGGGGAAGAAATTGCCATTAACTCTTGAAGCCAGACAGCATCTTTGCCTGATGTCGGATGGTGATGCTCGATACTTATTAAACAGAGCGGAGGAATTGTTCTCAGTAACGTTACAAGAAGCAATGACAATTGCCCAATTAAAAGAATTTACTCCAAAAAGAGCAGCAGTTTATGACAAAGCTCAAGAAGAACATTTTAATTTGATAAGTGCATTACATAAATCTATGAGAGGCTCAGATGTGGATGCAGCTCTTTATTGGATGAATCGAATGTTGCAAGCAGGGGAAAGTCCCCTGTACATTTTACGTCGTTTGATCAGATTTGCTAGTGAAGATGTCGGAATGGCGGATCCGCAAGCTTTACAGCAAGCTATAGCAGCACATAAGGCTTATGCAATTTTAGGATCTCCTGAAGGAGAATTAGCTATCGCTCAAACCGTAATTTATTTAGCAACCGCCCCAAAATCGAACGCTATCGAGGTAGCCTACAATGAATCCTCAAAGTGCGCTACATTCTACGGATCATTGCCTGTACCTAAAAAAATTAGAAACGCTCCGACTAAGTTAATGGAGGATCTAGAATATAATAAAGGTTATATTTATGATCACGATACTTTAAATGCATTTTCTGGAACAAATTTTTTTCCTGATGAACTTTCTCGTAAAAGCTTCTACAGGCCGAACGAACGAGGCTTTGAAAGAGAGATAAAAAAAAGAATAGAATGGTGGGACCGTCATCGAAAAAACGATTAGCATTTTCAATGCATAGAATCAAAAACAAGGATTGAAATTAACTCAATCCTTTATCTTTAGTCACCATGCTTAGCGAAATTTATCAGGCCACGTTCCTAGTAGCACTTGCTCTGTATTTAATGTATAACTATCATCATCATTTTGTTGAACGACGGCGCGGCTTATGTCCGAAACAAACAAAATCATACCTGTTTTGGTTTGTCCTTGCATGTTCACGTTCCCGGCGCCATAAGTAACACGATACAGCACAGCATCTCCCCAATTGATTTGGCCAATATCAAGTGCGTTCGGAGAAACAGCTAATTCCCCATTGATGGGATGCAAGCTGACTTGCGTTGAAGGATGCTTTGTTATGTTTTCAACAGTACCGGCTTTTCTTACTATTCGTGTTAAAACAGTTACGTCAGAATACAAACTGTTACCAGGGTTTGATAACCATTGTGAGTCATTCCAAAGATTATCGGGACAAAACACATACTGTGGTTTTAACTGAATAGAGTTATTTCCCCAAGATCGCCCGCTTAGATCAATAATTGAAAAATCAAATACACGTGATTCTTGAGAACCAATCATTGAGAGAATGTTAAATGTATCGAAATTTTTATGAAATGAAGGATTGATCCTCAAAGTTGTCGTAAGAATCGGATCAGTTTGACCTAATTCATAAGGATGCGCTTTTACCTGTTGTATCGTGCACGTGAAAGTTTGCCGTGTTTCCATATTATCTCTTATCCATCGCGGAATAAGACACTTCTCTCCCTGCAGAAGGCCGGAAGTCGCTTTAACCTGAATCGCTGAAGAGACAGTCTGTCCAGATTGAGTTTGCGAAGAGGATGTTCTTGCCAGCTTCATGGAAAACGCATCAACGTCACTCACCAAAACCACGCTACTACACAACATCATCACAAGAATATTCTTCATATAAAACTCCCATCGTTAATTCTGCCGAAAATGATATCATCATAGTAACGACGATATCAAGTCGTATTTATATCTTAACGGATCAGACAAAATATCTCCGAATAATTAGGAATGTATAGCTGAGCATTAAAGTCATGCAATGAAGTTTGTAGGTGTCACAACATGCTATTATCGATAAATTGATTGCGTTGTTTTGAGGTGGGCCTCTTCACATTGATCACGGTTTATTAAATTTTTTTTGTATAAAATCTTCATTGACTCGTTCTTGCTTTTTATGTAAAAGTTAAAAAAATGTATATAAGGAGAGGGAGTGTTATGTTAAAGAAAAGGTTAATGTTGCCTGCAGTTGCCGTATTGATTCTGTGCGGGTGTGAAAAGAAGAGTGTGATTCAACCTTCTGCTCCGATTGTTGGTGTGTCAAAAGTTATCAAAGAAAATGTTCCGTTGCGAATAGAAGTTCCTGCTAAAATAATGGGCTCTTTGGAAATTCAAGTAAGAGCGCAAGTAGGGGGAATTCTCAAATCGAGGACATACAATGAAGGAGAATATGTCCAGCAGGGTGTCAAGCTGTTTGAGATCGATCCGGCCCCTTATGAAGCTGCATTAACGAGGGCACAGGGGACATTTGCTCAAGCCCAATCTGAATTGCGTAGAACTTCCAGAGATTATACAAGAATGCAAAAATTGCATAAGAATAAAGCTATCAGCCAAAAGGAATACGATGATTCATTGTCTGCTTATGAACGCGCTCAAGCCAATATGAAAGTGGCTGAAGGGGCGTTGCACGAAGCTGAGATTAATCTCGGATATACCGAGGTTAAAGCACCAATTTCCGGAATCGTTAGGAAAGAAGCGCAATCGGTAGGCAATCTTGTGTCTCCAAATGGTGAGTCCAGTTTGTTAACATCCATGGTGAAGATTTGCCCTTTGCATGCTAATTTTTCTATTTCCGGATCAACTTGGACCGCATTGGCCAAAAGCTATCGATCTGGTCACATCGAATTGGCCGATAAAAACGATTTTCAAGTGGAAATTGTGATGGCCGATGGATCAATTTATCCTGAAAAAGGTAAGGTTATTTTTGTTGACAGTAGCGAAGATCAACAGACCTCTAGTGTTTCTATAAAAGCAGAAATTCCTACAAATGAAACGCAGAAATTATTGATGCCTGGGCAGTTCGTGAGAGCTCGTATTATAGGAGCAGAATATAAAGATGCATTGATTGTTCCTGCAACGGCTTTGTTGTCGACACAGTCAGGATTTTCAGTTTATCTCGTGAAAGAAGATAAAACTGTTGAAGTTAGACCTGTTGTTGCTGAAATTATTGACAACATAGCGGTTGTGCGCGACGGCTTAAAAGCGAACGACGTCGTAGTATCGGAGGGAGTGGTCAAAGTAAGACCAGGGCAACCTATATCTCCGTTGTTTAAAGAGTCAAAGTAGCGAGGTCGGTGATGATATCCAAGTTTTTTATAGACAGGCCGATTTTTGCGAGCGTTATTTCTCTGCTTGTTGTGTTGGTAGGGTTGGTATCCATAGGAAATTTGCCTATTGAGCAGTATCCGAGTTTAACACCTCCGACGATTATGGTAAAGGCTCAATATCCGGGCGCTAGTGCGGTAACTCAAGCTGAGACAGTTGTTGCACCGATCGAGGATAAAATAAACGGCGTAGATGATATGATTTACATGAATTCTGTATCTTCAAGCAATAACGGAGAATCATGTATTAATGTGTTTTTTAAGGTTGGAACAGATCCTGATATTGCGATGATCAATGTCAATAACCGTGTTCAACAGGCTACTGCGTCTTTGCCTGAAGAATGTAAAAAGTATGGTGTAACTGTTTTAAAGAGGAGTCCCTCTGTTTTACAGGTACTCGCTTTTTACTGTGATAATGGAAGATATGATAACATCTATGTCGGGAACTATATTCTATTGAATGTCATTGACGCTTTAAAGAGAATAGAAGGTGTCGGCGATGCTGCGGCAATGACTGGCAGTAACTATACTATGCGAATCTGGTTGAAGCCCGATCAGTTGGCGAAGTTAAATTTGAACGCATCAGAAGTCGTTCGGGCTATTCAGGAGCAAAATAATCAGCGCGCAGCAGGTGCAGTCGGAAAAGAACCGATGACGGTAAAGGTTGATCGAAATTACGTAATATCCGCTCAGGGGAGATTGAGCTCTGTCAAACAGTTTGAGGACATCGTAATTAGGGCATTCTCTGACGGTCGTATTTTGCGTTTAAAAGATATTGCAACTGTGGAATTAGGTGCAATGACGTATGATGTAACAGCAAAAACTATTCAAGGACACGATGCTACGCCGGTTATGATCTCTTTGGCCCCGGGGGCAAATGCATTGGCAACAGCGGAAAGAGTTGAAAAAAAATTAAAAGAGTTATCTCAGAGTTTTCCTGATGGAATCAGATATTCTGTTGTCATGGACACAACAGGGTTCGTTAAAAATTCGATTTCTGAAGTTTGTCATACGTTGTTTGAAGCAATTTTGCTTGTGGTAATGGTGATCTTTCTGTTCTTAAAGAAGTTGAAGGCGACTTTTATTCCTTGCTTAGCTGTTCCTGTGTCGATTATTGGTGCATTTGCCGGTATGATTTTGTTTGGGTTTTCAATTAATACATTGACGTTATTCGGATTAGTCTTGGCTATAGGTATAGTTGTCGATGACGCTATTGTTGTTATCGAAAACGTTGAACGTATCATGGAAACTGAAAATTTGGATGTCAGAGATGCTACAATCAAAGCAATGGATGAAGTAACTGGTGCTTTGATTGCAATCGTTTTGGTGTTGTGTGCAGTGTTTGTACCTGTCGGATTTATGGGAGGTCTTGCAGGAACGATGTATAAGCAATTTGCTATTACGATAGCTGTATCAGTTGTTATCTCCGGAGTTTGTGCGTTGACATTAACTCCCGCACTTTGTGTCGTGTTTTTGCAGAAGCGCGCAAAAAACAAAAGAATTCACGAAAGTAGATTTTTCGTGTGGTTTGATAATATGTTTGAAAGATTGACTGAAAAATACGTTGCGGCTGTGGCGTTTTTTACCTGTCATGTGAAATCTTCTTGTATAACGATTGGTGCAATTGTTTTGGTTACGGTCGCGTTATTTAACGTAATTCCGGGAAGTTTGGTTCCTGAGGAAGACCAGGGAACGTTCTTAACCTCTGCGATTATGGACCCTGCATCATCTCTCAAAAAGACTAATGAAGCTGTAAAAACTGTTGCGGAGCAATTAGCGAAAGATCCTAATATAAAGGATTGTTTGTATGCTTGTGGATATGACATGTTAAGCGGAACAGTATCTTCGAGCGCAGGAACAATGTTTACTATGTTAAAAGATTGGAAATATCGGCCAGAGCCTGATCAATCAGCTAGCGCTTTAACTAAAAAAACAATGGGAATTGGCGCTCAAAGCGTTACAGGTGGAACAATTTTTTCCTTTTGTATGCCTGCAATCATAGGTATGAGTACAACAGGGGGTGTTGAAGGATATATTCAGAAAACCGGAGACGTTAATACTCGTGAATTAGAGGGAAAAGCTAGAGAATTGGTTGCCGCAGCGTCTAAGAGACCTGAGATGTCCGTTGTTCAGACGACTTTTAATGCCAGTACGCCTCAGCTTGAAATGAGAGTTGATGAGCTTAAAGCGTTGTCTTTGGGGGTGTCTATTAGTGACTTATACACTGCTGTGGCAACAACGTTTAACACATTTTACGTGAACGATTTTTCAAAAGCTGGACGAGGATTTAAAGTAATGATCCAGGCAGAAGACAAATATCGTGCCTATCCTGATCAAATTTCCGAGGTTTATGTAAAGTCGAGAGATGGGGCGATGATTCCTTTATCGGCCTTTGTGACTTTTAAGCCGACAGTTGGGCCTGTTTTGATGGAACGTTTCAATATGTTCCCATCTGCAAAAATTTTAGCAAGTCCTGCACCCGGATATTCTTCAGGTCAGGTTATTTCAGCGATGGAAGAAGTTGCAAAAGAAGTTCTCGGGGAAGGATATTCATTTGCATGGGCAGGATCTGCGTATCAAGAAAAAGAAAACGGAGGCTCTTCTTATGATGCGTTGGTTCTCGGAATTATCGTTGTATTCTTGATTTTGGCTGCACTGTACGAAAGGTGGACATTGCCTTTTTCGGTGCTTCTGGCCATTCCGTTTGCGATGTTCGGGGCAATCGTAGCGGTGTGGTTGAGAGGACTCAGTAATGACATCTATTTTCAAGTAGCTTTAATTACTTTGGTTGGGTTGTCGGCCAAGAATGCTATCCTGATAGTAGAGTTTGCCGTTATGTTTCGCAAAAAGGGAATGTCTTTGGTTGATGCCGCGATTAAAGCAGCTAAGTTGCGTTTTAGGCCAATAATCATGACATCTTTAGCTTTTATTTTGGGATGTGTACCGCTGGCCGTCGGTAGTGGCGCAGGAAGTGCCAGTCGGCATGCAATCGGTACCAGTGTCATCGGCGGAATGTTGGGAGCTACTATATTAGCTCCACTGTTTGTCCCGCTGTTTTATGTGCTCGTCACGAAAATGAGCGAACATTTTAAAGGGAAAAGACATGCGTAAATCATATTACTTTTTTTCATTTTTGATTTTTGCCGGGTGTTCTGTTGGGCCGGATTATAAGGCTCCAAAGATTGATATGCCTAAACTTAGTAAAGAAGAAATAGCTTTATATACACAAGAAAAATGGTGGAGTGTATTTAATGTAAAAACATTAGATAAGCTGGAGGAAAAAGCGTTAATTTATAATGCTGATTTGCGTATGGCTATCGCAAATATTGATGCCGCAATGGCTGCCGCAGGGATAGCTAAAAGTGATTTGCTTCCTCAAATCGCTGTTTCTGGAAAAGGTAGTAAAGCGTACGTTTCCAAAAACGGAAAGAATTTTATAAAAGGATTGAGTCAAAAGCGTAATGCAACAGACTACTTGGGGACTGTTAGCGCTTCGTACGAAATTGATTTTTTCGGAAAATATCGAAAAGCTAATGAAGCGGCACGAGCTCAGTTATTGGCAACTCGCGCTGCAAAAGATGCGGTAATGCTCAGTATCACGTCACAAGTTGCGAAAAATTATTTCTTGATTCGTGCTTTAGATGCGAAATTAGCCATTGCTCACAGGACTTTAGCCACTCGACTAGAAACATATAGAATGTACAAAAGCAGGTTCGAACACGGATATTGTACTGAGCTTGATTTTTTGCGAATTCAATCGGAAATGGAATCTGTCAAAACGACGGTTATCGATTTAGAAGAAGCGTTAGCTAAAGCTGAAACATCCATGAGTTTATTGTTAGGATGTAGTCCTCGTGAAATGATGGAAAGAAAGACATCTCCGGATGTAGCGATTGAAAAACTAAGGATTCCCGGCTTTGTTCCAAAAGGAATTCCATCAGATGTGTTAAATCGACGACCTGATTTATTACAGGCAGAAGGTATGCTGATTGCTGCAAACGCAAAAGTCGGAGAAGCGAGAGCAGCATTTTTTCCATCTATTTCGTTAACAGGCGTTTATGGATTCGAAAGCCTGACTTTAGGAAAATTATTCAGGCCAGGAAGTGATATGTGGTCGTTTGATGGCGGAATAAACCTACCAATATTTTCCGGAGGACGTTTGTCGTCAATGAGTGATGCAGCGAAAGCAAATTATCGAGCAGCATTAGTTGCATATGAAAAAACAGTTCAGGTTGCTTTCAAAGAAACATTAGATGCATTGATATCAAACAGAAAATCAAGAGAGATAGTAGTATCACGGACGCGTCAAGTTAATGCGTTAAAACGAAGTTATGATATCGCTCTCAAACAAAAGGAGGCTGGACTAATCGGACTAATCGATTTGTTAGATGTTGAAAGAGGGCTTCTTTCTTGTGAAATGAACCTTGTTACTGCTTTGCAAAATCAACTTAATGCAGTGGTTGATCTTTGTAAAGCTCTTGGTGGGGGATGGCAAAGAAAACAGTAGGTTCGTTTGAAAAGTTTCTTGCTTTTGATTGAAAAAGCTCGAGGGGGTGTTGCATATGCAGATAAAAGGTAAGATGAGTCTATCTTCTCGTTTGTGGCTAGACAGGCAAAGAAACGATCAGTACGTAAAGCGAGCTCATAAAGAGGGTTATCGTTGTCGGGCTGTTTACAAATTACAAGAAATTGAAGAAAAATTTTGTTTAATAAAGAAATCTAAATATATCGTGGATTTGGGAGCGGCACCTGGAGGATGGTCTCAATTTTTGGCGGAAAAATCGTCTGATAGTGCAAAAATTGCTGCGATAGATTTGCTGGATTTTGATCCAATCGAAAAAGTTAGGCAATTTATAGGGGATTTTGAAGATTTTGAAAATCAACAAGCGATTATCGATTATCTTGGTTCAAAAGCCGATTTAATTGTATCAGATATGGCTCCGGCAACCGTTGGTCATCAGCAAACTGATCATTTGCGAATTATGAGACTTGTTTCGTCTGCGTACGATTTTGCAAAAAAAATGCTTAGTCCTGGAGGAAATTTTGTTGCAAAAATATTTATGGGTGGAAAAGAAAAGCAGTTGTTAGAACAAATGAGAAAAGACTTTGAATCAGCATGCTTTTTTAAGCCTAAATCCAGCCGTAGCTTATCTGTTGAGATTTATGTAATAGGAAAGAAGTTTAAATAATGCAACTGGAAGCCAGAGTAAAGACAATTATAGATTTATTTGATATATTTTTCGAAACTTCTTCTCCGTTTGACATTATTATGGCTAGGTATTTTAAAAACCACAAATGGATAGGCTCTGCCGATCGTCGAGCTATCGCTGAAATTTCGTATTCCATGTTTCGTCATTTTGAAAAGTTAAAACTGATTAATCAAAATATTACAGAAAAGTTTGGACGTTTTTTTGTTCTATCGTTTTTGAAACATGAAAAAAAATATTCGAATAAACAAATTGACGAAATATTTTCCGGACGAAAGTATGCGCCGGGGAAATTAACAGATTTTGAGATAAAATTTATTAACAGATCTTTACCATCAAGTTATCCACTACATGTAAGCTTAAATTATCCCCAATGGTTAGAACCATATTTGATGAAGTCGTTTTCCTCACCAGATTTTGAAAATGAAATGAAGGCGCTCAATGAAACAGCTTCAGTTGATATTAGAGTTAATACATTAAAAACAACATCAGATGAAGTTGTAAATAACTTGAAAGAGTTTAATGTTGAACCGATGAGATATGCTTCAAATGGGGTGAGACTGAGAAATGGGCGCATTAGTCGTAGTCACGAAATGGTTATCAACGGACTAATTGAAATACAAGATGAAGGATCTCAACTTATTGCAGAGATGTGTCAGGCTCAGCCTGGAGATATTGTTGTAGATTATTGCGCAGGTGCTGGTGGAAAGACCCTGGCATTAGCATGTGCGATGCAAAATAAAGGACGAATTTTTGCATTAGATAAATATCCTGAGCGTTTAGAGAATGCTAAAAAACGACTTAGAAGAGCAGGAGTCGATAACGTTTATTGCCAAGAAATTACGGGAAAGTGGATGAAACGCCATGAGCAATTCGCTGATATTGTATTAGTTGACGCTCCGTGCTCAGGTACTGGCACTTGGAGAAGAAATCCTGATATGCGGGCAAAGTTTACTCAAAAAGATCTTAATGAATTGCTAGCGGTGCAAGCAGATATATTACGTTCTGCCCAAAAATTAGTGAAACCAGGAGGACGTTTGGTTTATTCCACATGTTCAGTACTTTTTGATGAAGATGAAGATCAAGTTTTTAGGTTTCTTAAAGAGTTTCCCAATTTTTCTCTAGAAGATGTTCACTTATCTAAGTATCATGGAAAATTTTTGAAATTATCTCCATATGGAAATGATACAGACGGATTTTTTGCTGCTTCTTTTATCAATAATAAATTCGTTGCCAAAAATTAAATGGCAGCTAACATTCTGATTTACAAAGAAATAGAAACAATTTTAGACATATATCCATTGACTGATTGTTTCAAATATGTAACAACAACTCATCAGTTTGTGTGTAGTTTCTGTAAAGCGTTAAAATTTGAGGTTTGATATGAAAAAGCTTTTATGCTGCTTGTCTTTTGCTGTGAACTTATTCGGGCTAAGTCCCTCAATTGTGTCACAATCTAATAATCCGAGTGAAGAGCAAGTTGCTCAGATGTATCAAAATGTTCAGTTGGATTTCGAGGCTTGGAAAAAATTGGCAATAGATGAAGTTAACGCTATTTCTCGTCCACTTAGTGCTCAAGAAAAAATAGCTGTTTCAAAATTTATTGAAAAACTTTCTTCTCCAATAGATGAAGTAAAAATCATCGACGCAGAAAGCTTCATTAACGGCCTTTATCTTAACAAGCAAAGAAAGAATTACTTTATTCAGTTGTTATCTAACGGTCAAATGAAGGGTATTAGGCGACTATTCGCTGAATTTGTAGATAAAGTAGAGTTTTCTGACATCGTTTTGAAAAACAAAGTGCTAGATCGAATGATAAGCGGATCAAATTCCTCTGATGTGTACAAAAATTTAATGGTTTCGTACATTGCAATGACAGAATCTATGCCTTCTATTTGCGTAAGATATATTTACCCTGAATCGTGTATGATAAATAAGGTTGAATGGTCTAACTACTCAAGTTCATCTTATAGATTAATTCGCATCGACAGAGCATATAATTCAAGTGTTTTTTATTCTTATTTTAAAACCAATATGGGACGATTAAAATCAAATGTATTTGCATATTGCGAAGATATTGAATATGTCTCGTTTCACGAGATGGGGCATTCTGTAGATTACTTCTCAACCGCCATGATATGCGCAAATGTGGACAAAACTATTGAGCGAATTACGTCTGACTTTTATAATTTAACAGTGAGTGTTGAGCGTTTTGATGCTAATAGAGAGCTGATAAAAAAAAGATACAAGCAGAACCTGAGAGTCTGAAACAGTGGCGGGAAATACTCGGTATCGATTTTAAAGATATCGATGATTTTTTGGATTATAAACGAGATAATTTGAACAATAAACTAATTCAAGCTAAATTCCTTATGAATGATAGCAGCGAAGCTTATCAAATTTTTGAAACATTATTGCTAGAAATCAATGCCCAAAAAACTTTGTATATCAATATGATGAGTGATTTCGCTTTAAGTGTAAGCAAAAATACCCCTATTAGATCTGATCATTTAGGACAAGAGTTATCTAATCTAAAAAATAACAAGATAGAAGCCGTTTGTACAATATAATTTTCCTGTTGTTGATATTCACGGTTCTATGATGGAAGTTTACGGAACTACTTTAAGCGCTTACGTTTTGAAATTAACGTATCCTTATGGTATTTCATCGATTTTGCAAAACGAATATCGCTTGAATAAATCGATTAAAGAGCGACATGAAAAATCAACAAAACTAGAAATACAAAAGATGGATTTGGCATAACCGCGAGAATTCACAGAACAGCTATGTAAGTGGAGATGATATTTTGATACTATCGGATGCGAAAGAAATACTCAACTCTGAGTTGCTTTTGTCTTAGGTTGCATAAGTACAAATGAAAGAGGCAAAAAAGGCCTCCTAATTGTGGCGTAAAAATATTCAGCCAGCGACTCCGAAAAATAACGGAGTGTTGAACGCGGAAATACAACTTTTCGATTCGTTGTGTGTATAACATTGTTCGGCGGCTTTTCCGTCTTATTTTTTTGTGAAGTTATGTAAATTCTTCATAGATTATGTACTTGTTCACGTTTTAGTGCTAACATAAGCCAGCTTTTGTGAAGTTCGACGGTCGCTGCTTAAGCAGAGGAAAGTCCGGACTCCTTGGAGGAAAGTGCCGGATAACATCCGGCGGCACGAAGTGTCAGGGAAAGTGTAACAGAAAATATACCGCCGTTTGGTAAGGTTGAAAAGGCGAGGTAAGAGCTCACCGCACAGTTGGTAACAAATGTGGCAGTACAAACCCCACTTGGAGCAAGATCAAATAGGAATAACGCGCCCCTTCACGCTAAGTTATTCGGGTGGATCGCTTGACGACTGCGGTAACGCAGTTGCTAGATGAATGACCGTCACTCTATTATCAGAGAACAGAATCCGGCTTATGAATTTTACAAAAGCTTATTAGATAAATTAACTTAGAATTAATCTTTTTTTGGTACTGTCTTTCTAAGATATGTGAGGAAGCGATGAAAAGAAGAATTTTTCTTGCGTTTTGTATGGGATGCCTAATGGAGATCAATTCATTTGATCAAGTTTTTGCAACTAGGTCGGCAGGCGATTTTTTTAAAGGACGACAAGCAAATATGAACGATGATGAATTGATTAAAACAATAGAAAATGTTTCAAAGACTTTGAACTCCTCGAAGACAGCGCTTAGATCCTTTATTGCAACTTTTTTAAAGACAGGGATGAATAATACATCAAATCTTTCAGCATCGTCAGCAGCATATGTTACAGTAACAGACTGGGGAACTGCTTTAGAGATTATATTACCGATATTAACTGAGCTGCGTAATGCATTTGCCCTAATATCAGGACAGCAGACAAAAGGGACGGTGCGAGCAATGTCCAAAGTTGAGACCAGCAAGCTTACCGGATCAAATGCAATATTTAATTTGTTGAATCTATTTTGTGTGTTTTCATCAGATATTCTCACATCTATAGCGAATGTGTTCATAGTGCTAAAATCAGGAAATTTTGAACAATGCCCTCAAGATGCTTTGCAAAAACTGGAAAGAGCTATTACTCCACTGAAAACAGCATTGAGCGGATCTCAACAATCGATAGGTAATAATTGCGAACAGTCTCTTAATCAATGGGTTGATGGTTTTCAATATGCTGATGGTAACGTAGGAGCAAAAATTCAGCGAATTTCTTCGGAGATCGCTATTATGTTTGAGTATTCTTCTCTTGCATTGGACCTTTTTGTTCAGGCAGTAAAAGGGCAAAATGTGCAACAGGAATCACAAAATGCCTTAACTGATTTTCTGAATGCTGTGAATCAGGCATGTGGTTCAGAGTATTCAGAAGAAGACAACGGATATAATGATGATTATGAGGGTAGTTACGCCGATAATTTTACTGATGACGAGTATGGTGATGATTATGAAAATAATTATTCTGATGATTTAATCTCTGATAGTTACGATGATAGTTTTACGTCTGATGATAATGAGTACAATGAGGAGTATGCTGCCGACTCAGATTTGAATAGTCATAGAGACAATTCAACTGCTGACAGGATTGATCCAAATCGTAATTCAAGAAGTTATCGAGAAAATCGAAACAGAGACAGAATGGGCAATAGTTCTCGATCGAATAATAGTCGTAACCAAGCACGTTCACAAAATCGTGGTAGTGCACAAGGATTCGGACCAAGGCGAGCGAATTCAAACGCTACACGATCAAGACAATGAAGATTGGATTTGAAAAAACGACGAGTAAGAGTATAAGGAGAGGAAAAAAATGAAAAAAATATTGATGATGGCTTGTTTGGGAATCGTAATGTATAGCTTGACGGGTTTAGAAAATGCCACGGGGCAATTCGATATTGAAGAAGAGTCAGATTATCTTTCATGGGAAGAATCAGGAAAAGAGCTCATATCAAAAGGAAAAAAGCGACTAAAGGCAGATCCGGTACTAGAAGAAAAGAAAAAATTAGCAAAAATTCAATCAAGAATTAATATACGAAAAGGAGTTGTTTCTCTTATCAAGCAACCTTTTGATTCTGAATTGAAGGAATTAGTGGCGAAAGAAAAAGCTTCCAAAGCTAAGATTGCGACTTTAGAAAAGCAGAGACAAGAATTTCGTAAAGTAATAGGAAGAGCTGGCGCTAAAGAAGTAGGTCAATTGATTTCGATTAATGATAGCGTTAGAACAAAAATCGTTACCGCTTTTAGCGCTGCAGCAACATACTCTATTAAAAAAGATTCGAAATATCCTCGAATGTTTGAGCACGTTTTGTGTGTGTTAGATCTTTATCTAAAGGAATGGAAAGCATCAGTTCAAACATTCAGCGATCTTGTATCAGGCTATGAAGAGGCAGGAAATATAAAATTGAGAACTAAGGTTTCCCAGACTAAAGATGGATTTTCAGCGACGAAGTCCCAGCATTTGTGTTTGGCTATGGAACAGTTAGAGATGTTGGAATATTATGAGTATATACTAAAAATGTCGGCTGACGTTTTAAAAGCAAATTTTGATAAGGAATTTAATAATCAAAAGGGGATATTTGATATTATTAGAGATGCGCATACTCAGGTTACTCAATGTTTTGGCAAAATTTCAGAATTGGCAGAGAAAATTAGGAATGTACCTGCATTAATGGACTCAAAACTGGCAAAAGAATTCAAGGAGAGGTTATCAAAATCTATCGGTAATTGTCAAATTGTACAGGAAGGTATCTATAATATTTTTCTTACCGCAGAAGAAGGGGGAGATTGGGATAAATTGAAAGGATTAATTCCGATTACAAATCAGAAAAACCTGCTTCAAGTTGAAGAAATGGATGATGAGCAACCAACTAGATCTAATGACAGGAGATTGGCTGTTTATCAAAAAAACTCTCGAGTTGAAGAAATGGATGATGAGCAACCAACTAGATCTAATGACAGGAGATTGGCTGTTTATCAAAAAAACTCTCGAGTTGAAGAAGTGGATGATGAGCGGCCAACTAGGTCTAATGACAGGAGATTGGCTGTTTATCAAAGAAACTCTCGAGTTGAAGAAATGGATGATGAGCAACCAACTAGATCTAATGACAGGAGATTGGCTGTTTATCAAAAAAACTCTCGAGTTGAAGAAGTGGATGATGAGCGGCCAACTAGATCTAATGACAGGAGATTGGCTGTTTATCAAAGAAACTCTCGAGTTGAAGAGGTAAACGATGAGCAACCAACTAGATCTAATGATAGACGATTGGCTGTTTATCAAAGAAACTCTCGAGTTGAAGAGGTAGATGATGAGCGGCCAACTAGATCTAATGATAGGCGATTGGCTGTTTATCAAAGAGACTCTCGAGTTGAAGAGGTAGATGATGAGCGGCCAACTAGATCTAATGATAGGCGATTGGCTGTTTATCAAAGAGACTCTCGAGTTGAAGAGGTAGATGATGAGCAACCAGCTAGATCTAATGACAGGAGATTGGCTGTTTATCGAAAAAACTCTTGAATTGAAGAACGATGCAAACGCCAATGATCCAGCGACAAAAGAAAGGGATTTTTGTTGATCCGTTTTACGATGGCGATACGCGCGATCAAGGAATTGAGCAAACCGGAGCGATCATTGATAACAAACTTGTATTGCCGATAACCTCTGAAGTTTCAGACTTTGCGAAGGATCAGCAAGTTTATATGTTGCCCTACGAATTGGAGCCGATAATTTCGCAGGGAACTTAAAACAGGCTCAATGAAAATAAATCAATCATTACTCAGAATATTTTTCAATCCTTCCAAAAAAGCTTGAAATTCAGGTCCATTTACAGACATATTATACTTTTTTCTAAGGCTAAGAAGATTTTCTATGTCACTCCTGAGAGAGGCAACACTATTCATTGTCGCTTCAGAACAGCTATCAATGCCGTTTACCCCATTCTCTCTCCCTATAAATAACAAAGCTCGTTCCAATATTTCTGTATCAGTAGGATTTTCTCTTCCTTTTTCATATAAACGACTAGCAACATAAGTCGCTGCTTTATCCACCCTTTCTACAATTTCAATTTCAAAATGATCACTAACAAATTCTTCTTTATCGAAATATTTTCTTATAAATAAATCAGCCTCTCTGCTTTCTGTTCTTATTTGTTCTAAGCTTTCCTTTAAGTTCAACGCTAACGCTTGTTTATTTATAGTCTCTTGGAAGACATTAACTTTAACATCTAATCCGAAACACATCCAAAACGGTGTAAATACAAACATAACCACAATTTTTTTTAACATTTTGCTACCCCCTTTTAACAAGATTACCATAAATTTAACGACTCCAAATATTCCACTTCATCAGAAATTGATGACATTATATCGGTTCCTGATAATTCCTCAATTTTTTCTATAAGACCGATAGGTACCCTAGCTATGAAACTAACATTATGCGAATTTCTTAACCCTTTTCCATTCATTATTACATAACCTGCTTCAGTCATCGGATCAAAAAATAAAGAATTGCCTTGAACTAATATGCCTGTAATATTTCTAAATTCTTCATCATTGGAAAACGTTTTCTCAAGGGCATTTGCTATATATTTCTCTGGTAGAAAATTTAACTTAGGTAATAAAGGCAGAAAATTTCCGACGACAACCCCATCGAAAACTTTGCGGATATAGTGCGAAAGCTCATGGACAAAACACACATCTTTCTCTATTTCTCTTCTTTGACAAATGATGGAATCATAAAGTTTTACTGTTCCAAGTTGCAAATAAAAAGCCTTAGAACATATCACTATATTCGAACTTACTGATTTATCAAGAGACGTCGAAATTTGAAACTTTCACTTTAGCAATGCAATTAATTCATTGATAGATTTGTTGATACGGAATCTCGTGAACAGAGCATTGTCTCTTGGTTTCTTTTGGCCTCTCTCTTGAAGCGGTCTTCATAAATTGATGCCCATAACTCTTACATTTGTATCTTTGGCTCCTATTCATATGGCCGTATTTATATGCCCCCTCGCATCCACGTTTTAAGCACTTTAATCCCAATACATCGCTAAAGTGATCCTCCCATAATTCTATCAAAAACTAAATTGCTTCTAATTCTACTTCTGTAAAGCCAGTTTGTTCAATTAAATCTTGTAACTCCAGATGTTGTTGCTTTAATTCTTGAGCTTTTTCTTTTTTTAGTTGATCTCTGCGTAAAACGTGAAAGCTTATTTCTCCAAAAGAATTTAATTCTTTGACAATTCTATAATCTTTTGAAATTTGTTCTATAAAAGGACCGATTCCCTTTTTAGGAACCCAATTCCACCATATTTTTATATTGCAACGATCTATACTTATCGTGAAAGATTCGTTGCCCTGTCCCCCTATAGAAATAATTGAAAACCTAAGGGATGAATTAGCAGATACTTTACGAGCTGGACATATGTTAACACTCGATCTTTTTAAATCAAAATCTTTGACAACAACAGGTTGTGCAGTATCATTGCAAATAGTTATAGGAATACTCATACCATTTACTATTTCAAACATCTCAAACAAAGCAATATACAATATCCTCTTCATTATTTACCCCCCCCCTCTTCATCTTCATACACACATTACTCTCCAGGATTAATATCTATTCCTTGTAGAGTATAATAACTTGTTCCTATCGAAAATTTAAAATAAAACTTAAATGGACCTATTTGATCCCAAACATATTTTTCATCCTCTGGATTGGAAGAAAATCTTCTCGTTTTTTTGTAGATAGCACCAGGTTTTCCATAATTAGCATGAATAACGTATGTTGTCTCTTTCGGTATAGATCTACTATCAAAATCTATTGTATTTGATTCTAAAATGTGAAATCGTCGACTTTCTGTGTCTTCTAAACGTATACCTGCAACTAAATCTCTACATATTTGCGTTGATATACATGAATATACAGTATCATCTTCACAGCATTTTTTATCTTTACCATCTCCAAATACATATACATAATCGTATAATGCGTTGTCCTGTTCCCTAAAGTAGGTGCTTTTATTATAGGTTGTCATAACGTTCCCTTCAAAAAATATAAAGGACTTATTTTCTAAAAAACCTTTCATTGATTGTTGCGTCTCTAAAAACAATCCATACTTTCCGAGAGAAGAATCAGTCAATTTAGATATGTTGATCGTCGGTTCAAACACATCGCTGTCCATCAAAGCGAGTAGCAATCGCCTATTTTTATTGCAATACAGGTCCGTCGTAATATCTGATTCCGGAGGGAAAAGTTTTTTTACTTTTGATGTTACTTCTTTCATTTTTTCTCCTGATAACATTTCCTCATGTGTTAACAACAAAACATCGCTAAAGTGATCATCTCTAATATTTGAACCCCTTGACGATTGCGTGATGCTTTGATAGCATGGGCGCAGTTTGTTAGTAAATGGGGATTTGTTATGGCTAGACCTACTTATAATCCAAGTAAAATTGTAAGAAAGCGTAGGCATGGGTTTAGGGCAAGAACCCAAGCGGGTGGGCATGTTTTGAAAGCACGCAGGGCAAAGGGCAGGGCTCGTTTGTCAGCGTAACGTGTCGTTAGAGAAAATTTCAACAATCCGTAAGAGAAAAGATTTTGTGTCGGCATCTATGTCGGAGTTCTTTTTTCGTACGGATTTTTTTGTTGTGCAGTGCCGTAAAAATTTTGTCGGTGGTGTTCGCGTGGGGTTTACTGCTTCCAGAAGAGTAGGAAATGCTGTCGTTCGTAACAGATGCAAACGTCGATTGAGAGAGTTGGCTCGTCAGTTGCTTCCGCTTTATGGTCGAGAAAGTTGTGACTTTGTATTTATCGCAAAAAAATCGTTATTCAGTGCAAAATGGGCAGAGTTGCAAGATGCTTGCACCTATGCGTTAAAAAATATTTCTTCCAAAGTTACGAAATGAAACAAATCATCAAATTAATTTTATTATATCAGAAAATAGTATCGCCTTACGTAAAAACCCAGTGTAGATTCTATCCAACATGCTCAACTTATTCAATTTTAGCAATCAAAAGATACGGAAGCCTTATAGGAATTTTAAAAACTTTTTTGCGAATAGTGCGATGCCATCCATTTAGTCGTGGCGGAGTTGATTTTCCTTAGTTTTTCATTGCAAGGAAGAAATAGCGCCGAAAAGGCTTTGAATTTCCTGTAATGTCGGAATGCTTCTTTTGAAAAAATTACGGATAGTTTGCATCATTAGGATTTGTTTGTCGCTTGATGGAAAATAATGTTTTTTTTCTAGCTTTTGCTCCAACAGATTAACCAAAGCATCAACATGCTTTTGCGATGAAGGAACTGTTTTGCCTAAGTGCACTTCATTTAACTTCGGCTTCATAAAATTTTGATAGCATATTAGCAAAACCGCTTGGGCTAAATTATATGACGAAAATCCAGAGTTAGGAATTTCGATAACTGCATTGCACAATGAAACATCGGCATTTGATAATCCTGATTTTTCGTTGCCAAATAAAACTCCGATACGATTGGGAGAATTATTGTATTCGGAAATAATATCAGGAGAGTAAATACGGGATATCATGTTTCTTCTTCTTGCCGTTGCAGCAAACACGATATTTAAATCTTGAATAGCATCTTCTATGGACGCAAATACATTGACATTTAACAGGTGAGATTTTTCTGCAGATGCCAAATGAGCTGTTGTATTTGGCCAACCGTGCTGAGGAGATATTAACCGTAATTCTGTGACACCAGTATTAATCATGGCTCTCATAGCCATTCCCGTATTTTCTGCTAACTGGGTTGATTTCAGTAATACGATAAGCATTATTTTTTCCTTTTGAGAGTTGCGTAGAAGGCTCCTTGCCCTCCGTGCCAAATGTTAGCCATTGAGCAAGATATTATATAATTTCCGAAACTTTCATGAACCCAGTTTTGAAACGATTTGCGAATTGTAGTGTTTCTCAATTCATTTCCACCAGTAATAATCAAAACCTTGTTTATGCCTGAAGTTTGGCAATAATTGAAGAAATTGCATAAAGCTGTAAATGCTTTATCTGTACTCATACCATGCAGATCTATAGTTTTTTCTGCTTGAAAAAGACGTTTTGATTTTCGGCTCATTTTATGTAGCGAAGCTCTTTGAACATTTCTCATAGGGGCTTCACTTTTGTTGGAGTTGTAATAGATCGTTGCTCTAGAACGTTTTATTTTAACACGTTCTATGGTAGTATGCTTGGTGCTTAGAGGTTTTACATTTGTTAGATAGTCTTTCAACAGTTATGGCTCCGCAAACACATCCCATGGAGAATGATAACAGAAAATGTAGGAAATTTACATTTTTAATACTTTATATTTTTTTGTCATCGTGCTCTAGCGAGAAAAAAATTAGAACACAGAAATATTGGCATGCCGGAACGGAACGTCCTTATGTTATCAAGGGGGTTAGGTATTATCCACAAACTCACTATCAGTATAGTGCTATTGGTGTTTCGAGTTGGTATGGATATGATTGTCACGGAAGACCAACTGCAACAGGGCGGCGTTTTGATAAGAATAAATTGACGGCGGCACATCGTACCTTGCCGTTACCATCCGTGGTAGTTGTTGAAAATTTGGAAAACGGAAAAAAAGTAAAATTGTTGGTAAATGACAGAGGTCCTTTTGCTAAAACAGACAGAAGGATCATTGATGTATCGCAACGAGCCGCAGAGCTTTTGGGTTTTAGAAAAAAAGGATTTACTAAGGTTAGAGTTACATGCTTACCGAAAGAAAGCCAAATCGCAGCACTGCAATACAAGAGGATACCATATTCCAGAAAGAGGAAGTAAATTCCTATTAGCTCGTTGTTTGATAAGACCCAAGTTTTAAGAAATCTGAACTTTCGTTCTTCGCTCAATCGATATGAATTTTCAACCTATATATTAGTAGGATAGTCTTTGAGTCGATGAACATGCGCTATCGTTTATTAACGATAGCGCAAATTGCTCAGTTTAGTATCTTTCAAATGTCATGGCGACGCCTTCTCCTCCGCCAACACATAGAGTTGCTAATCCTCTTTTAGCATTTTGTGATTTCATCGCATTAAGTAACGTTACGACAATACGAGCTCCACTGGCTCCAAGCGGATGACCTAATGCGCAAGCTCCTCCAAAAATATTGACTTTATCTGGATCAATATCGCAAGATTTAATTGCAGCCATTGCTACAACAGCGAAGGCCTCATTAATTTCAAATACATCAACGTCTTTCAATGACCAATTAGATTTTTTCAAGGTGTGATTAATGGCACCTATTGGTGCAGTCGTAAATCTATTTGGTTCTTGAGAGTAGCTTCCTTGAGCAACAATTCTCGCCAGAGGAATCAACCCTAATTGTTTAGCCTTTGATTCCTTCATTAAGACCATTGCAGCAGCACCGTCAGCAATAGAGCTGGCAGAAGCTGCGGTAATTGTTCCTCCTTCCTTGAAGGCTGGTTTTAATTTTGGCATCTTGGACAGATCAACAGAAAATGGAGCTTCATCCATATGAACTATTTCCTCTCCTTTGCGTTCTTTGATAGTTAAGGGAGCGATTTCATTTTTCATAGAGCCTTGTTCAATGGCTTTTTTCGCTTTAAGGAAAGAATTTAACGCAAATTGATCCTGATCATCTCGAGAAAAACCATATTCTTCTGCTGTTTCTTCTGCATAAGATCCCATTACACATTGGCCGTATGCATCAAGCAATCCATCCATTACCATATGATCAATGATTTTCCCATCGCCGTACCTGTAACCTGATCTAGCCTTATCTAACAAATAAGGCGCTCTTGTCATGTTTTCCATACCACCAGCAACAACAACTTCATTTTCTCCAGCTAAAATAGCATTTTTCGCAAACATAATAGATGCCATGCCTGATCCGCAAATTTTGTTAATATTTACACAATTTGCAGATTTATCCATGCCTGCTTTAATAGCTGCTTGGCGAGCGGGGGATTGTCCTAAGCCTGCAGGCAAGACGCATCCCATATAAACGCTGTCTATCTTTTCTGTAATGTCTTCTGTAACCTTCTTTATTACTGTCGCTCCCAAATCTACCGTGGAAGTGTTTTTAAATTTACCGTTAAAAGCTCCCAACGGAGTTCGTGCTGCTGATACTATTACTATCGGATCCATAATTGCTCCATTAATTAACTACATGCTTAATATTTGCGGATATTAAGTTAAAATTTGGTAAACAAATTTTAGAAATTCATTGTTTATTTAATGATTGATATAAAAATAACGTATTTTCATAATTTTCTTCAGTATGATATCATCTCCTGGCAAGTCAGAGGTTGTATGAATGACGTTACAGAAGATTTCATATTAAATGGTAAACTGAAATTGAAGCAACCGAAGCATGGGTATCGAATTGCTATCGATCCTGTTATTTTAGCTCATGTTGTTGAGGTTTATCCAGGACAGTCAGTGCTTGATGTAGGATGTGGTGTTGGTACTGTTTCGTTAATTTTAAAAAAAAGAAATCCGTCACAATACGTTGACGCTATAGATATCGATCCTTTTGTGTGTCGGCTTTGCGAAGAAAATGCAAGAGATAATGATTTATCGATTACAGTTCATAATCAAAGCGTGGAAACAGCATTGTTGAAAAAGCGTTTTGATTGTATAGTGACAAACCCACCGTTTTACGATCCGAAAAATTTTAGAATTTCTCAAACCAAAACTTTAGCCAATTTTGAAACTGTGCCTTTAGATGTTTGGATTAACTTTTGTATAAGACATTTAAAACATGGAGGAAGATTTTATATCATTCACATTCCTGAACGACTCTCTGACATTTTAGATTGCATTAAAATGCAACTTGGGAAAATTGAAATTACACCGATATATGCTTATAAAAATCAAAAAGCTAAAAGAATTATTGTCGAGGCGAAAAAAGGAAGCAATGAGCAACTGAAATTTCTGCCGCCTAAGATAATACACAACGATAGGGGCGAATTTTCTCCAGATATGGCGAATATCCTCAACGGATAATACGCTCAATAGTTCTACATCATTGTCAATATTGTAAAAACAGAGTCACCCATTTCCTTTTTTCTGATGCAGTTGTAATGAGAAAAATTTTCAGTATGATGTTTATCCTCTTCTGTTATCAGCAAAGAATTGAAATCTAACCAGCCTAAACTTTTCAAATGTTCTATCGTTTGGATGATAGAAACTTTTCCATACGGAGGATCAAGGAAAGCTATATCGCATATTTCGGATCTATATTTGTTGGATGATTTTAATTTGTATGCGTCACCTTTCATGATGCGACACTGTAATTCCAAGTTTAGCGATTTTACATTTTTATAAATTGTATCAATAGCTTTTTTATCAATGTCGATGAAAAATGCAAAACTTGCTCCTCTCGATAAAGCTTCTATGCCCAATGCACCGGAGCCGGCAAAACAATCGATGATTTTCTTTTCTTTGAAAAATTGTCCAAGACGTCTGTTGGGGCTTAACGATTCTAGAATATCGAACAATGCTTGACGTGATCTTGATAAAGTAGGTCGCGCCGACGGTGGGGATTCTAAAACCGCTCCTTTATACTTTCCCGCGGATATTCTGATACTCATATCTTTCTCTGAAATGTTACCGATTTCGTGTCAATTTTTTTCTTGATCTGACTTTAATGATGCGTCTTGTTGTGAAAAGCATCAAAACTGTACCAACTGTCATAAATACGCATGCCATAATCGTTGTAATACTACCTGCAAATTTTGTACTGATAGAAATGCATAATGACATAACAATATTTCGGAATACTACAACAGTTGATGCTCCGACACTGGCTGCATCAGACGCTGATTTCAATGCTTTTATGATCGATACAGGCACCAAAAATGCACTTCCCATACATTGTATACACATTAGACTCAAAAGTTGTATTGCGCTCCAAGTTGGATCATTTAGCACTAAATAAACAATGTAAATTCCTAAACAAACGTAAATTGTCGTTCCGATCCATTTAGAAAGATAAATGCCTGCCTTTTGTATAATAACCCTATAAATAAACGTGGACATAACATAAAAAGAAAGAGGAACAGCTGAGAAAACAGCGATGTCCGTTGAGCTGGTACCTATTAGTTGGGCGCAGATAACAGGGCAATTTGTTGCAAAAATCATATATCCGCCTGCAAATAATCCAGGAATCAATGCGTAAGTTACAAAATATAAATTAGTAAGAACCGTTCCGTAATCTTTTACTAAAGACATAACAGAAAAATCTTTTTTCGTGGTGGATTTGTCTTTTTGTGGGCAAATTGCAAAAAAGACCAAGCCAAATATTTGCGAAATCATTAACACAATGAATGACAAGCGCCAATTTCCGACTTCTGATAAAATAGCTCCTACAAATGGGGATAAAATCCAGGCAATTGGTTGATAAAGTTCCAAGATTCCAACAACTCCAGCTTTTTCTTTGCCTGAAAAAATATCATTAATGATACTTAGCGAAATTACGTATACTACGCTGGATCCAAGCGCTTGAAAAAATCTCATGCATATAAAAACAAAGAAATCCGTAGATAATGAACATCCTAAATGTCCCAGTATTGATAAAACCAATGCGGGAACGATAATTGCCTTAGTTCCTTTTATATCGATCAAAGGCCCGCATCCCGCTCTGCCAAAAAACTCACCGACTAAATGGGCCACTATACTCATTTGCATCCATTCATTAGTTGTATGTAAATCAACAGCCATTTGTCTCATACATGGAATATAGATACTGACAGCCGCTGAAGTAATTATATTCATAAACAAGAGGAAAAAAGATATCTTTCTATTAGATATCTGTCCATTCTTGTTCACAACAATATTCTTTAGTCTTTTTATTACTTCTTTCATACGGTTATCTTCAAAATGCCTTATTATATAACTATCAGACATAAATAGCGAATGAAATTTGAAGCATTTATTAGATTGGAGTTAAAAATAGAAATAAATTTTGATTTTTATATTATACTTTGCTATATTGCCCTCGTTGTGGCGGAGTAGCTCAGCCGGTTAGAGCAGCGGAATCATAATCCGCGTGTCGGGGGTTCGAGTCCCTCCTCCGCTACCAATTTTGGTGAGATTTTTGTAATTTTGTTGCCGTATAGCTGAGTTTCTAAAATAAATCCGAAAGAGAGCTTGAGATGTAGGTATCCCACAAATCAGGGCGACGTAATTTTGTTATACTTTTGGACTGAGTAATACGGTAGACCTCGATTTTTTTGTGATTGCCAGATACAAGAACTTCAGGTACGTCTAATCCGTGAAAATTCCTTGGTTTTGTATATTGATGATATTCCAAAAGATTATTTTGAAAGGAATCTGTGCGAATAGACTCATCATTGCCTACAACTTCTGGTAGTAGTCTAACAATTCCTTCAACAAATGCCATCGCAGCCACTTCGCCACCCATAAGAACGAAATCACCTATAGAAATTTCTTCGAATTCATAAAAATCTAAAATGCGTTGATCAACTCCTTCATATCTACCGCACAACATAGTAATCCCAGGACATTTGCTGAAGTACAGCATATCCTGCTGTGTTAACTTTCTTCCTCTCGGAGATAGATAAAACTTTTTTTGTTGCTTTTGAAAATCACTTAAAGAATTAAAAGCTTTTTCAAAAGTAATAGGCGACAACACCATCCCTGAACCTCCGCCAAATGGAACAGAGTCAATCCTATCTGATTGTGTAGGGAACTGTTTTAGGTCTACCAAGTTAAGCTGCCATTTTTTTTGTGATAACGCTCGACCAATGAGAGAAACCCCCAAAGTACCAGGAAAGGCTTCGGGAAACATTGTAAAAATATTAACATGCCACATTAATTTTTAAACCCTTTGTATGCGTTCTCAGACAAGCACATTTTACCGTTAATTTCAGGGAAATTCGCTTCAGTAAAAGGAACATAAAATCGGGAATCATCTTTATCTTTTAGTTCAATCAAATCACCAGCGCCAAAATTGTCTACTCCAACGATAGTTAAATTTTGATCGATTCCTGTGCAATTAACGGTCTGTCCAATCAAATCATTTATGAAAAATTCAGAAGTTTTTAGTTTAGGCATATCTTGTCTGCGAACGTACAAACTCTGACCTTTGAGTTTTTCTGCCGTATTTCTGTCGATGATTCCTTCTAACGTTAAAATAGCAGAAACTCCGTCTTCTCGAAGGACATGAAAAGAGCAAGCGTCTCCCGTGGAATAAAACAACTTTTTGTAATATCTTATGTTTTTAGTATACAAAACAACACGAACCGCCCCTTTTATTCCAAAAGGGGCTCCTATATGTAAAATCTCGATCACGTTATTCTGCAGATGCCGCTTCGGCTTGTGCCTTCAGCCTTTCTTGGGCTTTCTTCTTTGGGGCAGATTTTTTCGGAGTTTCGGTAATCTCAGGCTTGTCACACAAACCGAGTTTCCCGAGCAACAATGCTACTCTATCGGAAGGCTTTGCTCCAACCGATATCCAATACTTTATCCTTTCTGCTTTTACAACAACTCTTTTATCGTCAGAATGATCCAAGAGGGGGTTGTAGGTTCCTACTTTCTCAATAAAAGAACCATCCCTGGCATTTCTTGACTCTGTTACTACCATCCTAAAGTAAGGACTCTTTTTTGCTCCACCTCGAGCCAAACGAATTCTTAAAGCCACTAAAATCTCCAATACTGCTTTCAATCCAACATTGTTTATCACATATTTGATGCAAAATCCAGAGGGAGTAGACAGAAAACACCTCTATATGATAAAGATCTTTCATGTGTCCTGATCACGTAAATTTTTGATGCAAAGCAGTATTTATACCAAAATATATATAGCAACAACAGCGAGGTTTACTACATCTCTTTTAAAGTAGAAATTTTTCTACGTATTTCATGTTTAAAAAAGCTTATATCTTTTTCCGAACCAAAAAAGATCACCACGGGATAAATGGATATTTAATATTGACTTAAACAGTGTTACCGACTTTTCAAAAAATCCACAACGACTATTAACTTGTTTTACATAGCTTTCTATCAGATTTTTCGGATACGATATTCGAATTTGTTCATTCATTTTATTCAGCATCATATCTATTACAAATCCAAAATTATTCATAAAAATCTGGACTTTTACTAGTGGGTTAATAGGATTTTGAGAAGCTAATCTAGAACACCACTCATATGACATTCTATCATCAAGATAAGAGGATAATGTAAAACCATTTTGCTCTAACAGTACAGACATTCCTTCTTCATATTTCTGCACGATTTCTTCCTTGTTTGGTTGTTTTGTGATCGATGTTACAAAAGCATCAAATACTTTTGATGCAAAAACATTTCTGTGAAATACTACAAAATAACTTTGTACATGCCTTCGTCTTTTATTTTTTGAATGAACAAATTTAGTCATTCCCCAAAAATCACACTTTTGTGTATCCATTTTTGTCCAAACAATATCAAATGAGAAAAGAGGGCCTAAGCATGAATCGTTGCAAAAGATTAATTCTTCTGCATTCTTAAATACTTTGTGATTTTTCAAATAATTGTACCCCCGCTTGTAAGATCCGAAATCATGTTCTCCATGTTTATACGAGATAATATACAAGACCAAATTTTTGATTTTATCTTTTTCTGTATCACCCAAATGACAATCAGAAACAAATATGATATTTGATGCAACTTTTTTTAATTCCTTTAAATAATATATAACGTGATCGCTTATCACGTTTTTTTGATCGTAATGCGCAAAGACCGCAACTCTCGTATCAGGCGTAGCGCCCATTACATTTGTAAACAGCAAAGCTATAATCAAAGCAAGACATTTTTCTTTCATAAATTACTCTGCAACATTAACCGCAATCTAATTTTATAACTGGAGGCGTTAAGTTGTCCAGTTACCTTTATAATTTGTTAGCATTTTTCAATAGAGCTCTTGCGAAAGTAATAAGTATCTAGCAAATTACACGAAGAAATGAGAAACTCAGCAAAAATAAGCGCATAAAAATGCTAAGTTTCGTAAAATTGTGTAATCAAAATAAAAAATTTTCAAGATTAACCGGAGTAAAGCTAGAAGAATTTCTAGAAATTGTAAAGAAAGTACGACCATTGTGGGAAAAATTCCAGAAAAGCAAAAAAGTTAATAAACATAAACTTTTCGTTAACTATTGGAACATTATTTTTATGAAGATTAAGTAATGGTTCGATGATGGCACAGACGGAATCTTTGGTACAATGGCACGAAGGGATGTTGATTTCGCCGCAACATTTTCAGCAGGCAAATAACTATATGCAAATGATTATAGGGCAATCGTGTGCAACTTGTTCGCCGTTTTATTACGGACTCTTTGACTTAAGAATAGATTCAGCATCATTATCTTCCGGCTTGATCCGAGTAATGAAAGCTCGAGGCTTATTCCAAGATGGTTTGTTTTTCGATTTTGACATAACAAAAGATGAACCATTGGAATTAAATTTGAGTGAATATTTTTCAACTAATCATGCTGCCGTGAAGATATATCTTGCGGTTCCATCTCGACGATGTGGGGAAAACACAATGAAAGGAGAGATGGCCCGATATTATTCGTCAGAAATGTTAAATATTTCTGATGAAAATACTGGAAATAATCCTATAAATATTCCTATTTTAAAACCAAAGTTAAAATTACTTACAGAATCTCAAGTTGATGGACGCTACCAAAGTTTTCCTATTATTGAAATTGAGAAATCATTGGAAGGTGGAATCGTAATGACGCCATTTGCAGCTCCATTTTTATCTTTGATTGAACATGCAAAAGTATTGTATATGTGCCGAGATATTGTCCAAGCTATTCGAGAAAAAATAGCGTATTTTTCTGATCGTGAGGAAAATTTTGATCAAAATCAAAGCGAAGAATCTCTAACAAACTTAAGATTGTTAATTATGTCGGTTTTACCATTGGAATCGATTTTAAAGGTTAAGGGATTACATCCGTTTGAAATTTTCAAGTGCTGCATGCAAACTGTCGCCGGAATTATTGCCGTTAACCCAAACAGAATGATTCCTCGTCTACCTATATATGATCACAATAACATTAATGAAAGCTTTCATCAGTTATACACATACGCTTTAGATATTCTTAACAACTTAAAACAAAAATACAGCATTATCCGATTTATCAGAAATAGCAATTCTTTTTCGTTGAATATGAAATCTGAGTGGCTTAAATCTCCGGAAATAGTTATAGGTATTCAAAAACCGTTTTCGTTGTCATCCGATGATATGTTGACATGGATTAACGGATTGCAAATAGCGAGTGAATCTATGCTTATCGCGATTAAAGATAAAAGAGTGTTAGGAGCGGAACGTCGCATTGTTGAGCGCGGACAATACATTACGCAGCCTGCGGGAATGACCGCAATTGCTGTAAAGACTCAGTCTGCTTACATACAGGCTAATGAAAAATTATTCCTGTCCAGTACAGTTTCGCATATTATACCTGAGGAAGTAGTGTTATATGCTGAAAGACAACAGTAACTCTCTATATTTGCAAAATATTTTTGATAATTTTATGGTCGACGTATTTACATATCGAGACAGCGTTCTTCAATCAGATCAGAGCGTTGATTGTGGAGCAATTCATAAAAATTTAAGTACTATTATTAAAGATACTTTGGACATACCAAAAGGATCATCTTTTGACAAGCATATTAGAACGGTTGTTTACGTTATGGCTTCAATAGCAGACGAGATTTTTCTCAATATTTCTTGGCCAGGAAAAACATATTGGGAAGAGCATATGTTGGAAAAACGTTTCTTTGGTTCGCAAGTGGCCGGGGAAAAAATTTTTGATGATATAGATACTTTGTTGGCTAATCATCAACTGTACAATTCCGATCTAACAGAAATTTATGTAAAATCCCTAGCTTTAGGATTTAAAGGAAAATATAGAGGAATTGCAGAATCGGAAAAAGAGATAGACGAGTATCGGAAGCAATTATTTATTGTAATAAGTAAACATGATCACTCAGTAGACCTTTCAAATGATCGTATATTTCAACATGAATACGACAAAACTTTACCTACAATACATAGGCAATTTCTGCCGGATACTTCTATTGTCAATTACGTGTGCGTATTTTTTATTTTTATGTTTATTGTAATCAGCTCATTGGCGTGGATGTTGGAAACGCGTCCGCTAAATAATGTTTTAAGAGAAATTTCCGTAATGATTTTAAGGAAATAATATGCGTAGCCTTTATATTCTATTATCCAGCAAATTATCCTTAATTCCGAAAGATCTGATTCCTACTGTTGCGATAGTTTTTATAGCTATAGCTGTGGTTTTGATAATAATTTCTTTTGTCGCTTGTGTTGCTTATATTAATTCACAACCTAAAAAAAAGCCAAAGCTTGACAACATATTGACCCGAGATACGTTACTGAAAAAAAATGATGATACAAATTTAAAAATCGAAAATGATAAAATTATTGCGGAAAAACTTCCCATTATTTCTGGCAGATTTGGAGAAATGTTAACGTTATGGGGCATTTTAAAGTCAGGTCCGATAACAAAAGCATTTTTCAAAACCTTGGATATTATCAAATCAAGCACGTACGATATACGATGGCGTTATAAATTGCCGTGTTTTGCGGTGATTGGAGATCAAAGAAGCGGTAAAACTACATTACTAAATAGTTTACGTACCGAAAATTTCGCATCCGAAGATTCAGATGTTGATAAATATTGGAAGATATTCAAGAAGGGTGCTTTTTTTGAATTTCCAAATGTAGAGCAATCCGACAAGGCTACATTTTGGTCTTTTATCGGAGATTTATTTACTTTTATCCGACCTCGACGTCCACTTGACGGAGTCATTGTTACTGTTTCAGTTGAAAAATTAATGACGAATGGTACAAATGTGACCCAGCAATCGCATGAAATGTTTGAGCGACTTTTTCAATTACAAAAAGAGATAAATTTCAGATTGCCTATCTACATTATCATTACCAAAACTGATCTGATTCCGGGATTTCAAGAAATGGCATTATCTTTGGGTAATAATTCGCAACAGATTTTCGGATGGTCAAGTCCTTATTCTTTGGACGCTGCTTTTTCCTCGGAGTGGATTAGGGATTTTTTCTTAACTGTAAATGCAGGAATTCGAAAATCCTTGTTTTTCTTTTCAAAAAGAAATCCTATTAATAAAAATTTAGAAAAAGCCGTGTTGTTTGGAACTCATCTTCAAAAACTCAAACCGGCGTTATTTAACTATTTACAAACAATGTTTCGAACACATAATCCTCAGGATGGACTGATGCTGCGAGGAGTGTATTTTATTGGGAAACAACAATTAATTGAATCCGATACTTCCGGATGTGTTGAAATTTCGGCGCTTACTCCCGGTATCAATGTGGACGCAAGTCAAAATCGTCTGAATGATGCCGAATTGTACTTCGTTCAAGATTTGTTTAACGATAAAATTTTTAAAGAAGCTAATTTGGCTCATCCGATTCGTTCAAATACAATTAGTATGAGCAAAAATGAATATCGAAATAAAGCTATTTTTGCCGGATCAACTGTAGTTTTATCGATCGGATGGTTTATCGGAAACTCATGTATCAAAAGTCATCTGAATGATTACTATCATACAATGGTAACTATTAAATATTCATTGGAAAAAATCAACAAATTGGAAGGTGAATTGCAAACCTCAGATGATCAAATCATGATAAATAATAAAGCTGCAACACTATTGCAAAATATGCCAACTGTAAAAGTTAGCGATTTTGTTTCGATTTTTGTGCCACAATCATGGTTTTCAAATATTGGTTATAATATAAAATCTACTTTGGAGTTGGTCTTCGATTCTATCGTCGTGAAAGCGATGTACATAGACCTTAATTTTAATGCAAAAAATATACTTATTTCATCATCTGACGTGCGCAAAGCGAAAAATTCAAAACATGATTTGTTCGATATTTCGACATTTGATAGCTTTCAAAAATTGAAAGAATTTGTAAAAAATGTAGATAATGTAAAAAAAATCAGTTCACAATATAATTCACTTAGACATTCTGCCAGTGGCGATCATGTTGTTGATATCACGGAAAGTCTATTTAAAGATAAATTTGAAATTACAGATGAAATGAGGCAACACGTCCCAAATAAGAAAATTTTACCTCCTCAATTCCATTTATCAGATTTTCAATCTAATATTGAAAATACTTTAAATAAAAATTTCATCCTCTTTCTAAAAGACGTCTTGGATCCTCTTGTCGCGAAAGTGCTAGAAAATGTATCTTCAGATATCGATAGACTGAATAATGCCGGAAAAAATGTACAAATTCCATATTCTGTACAAGATCTTGCAAAGCTTTATAATAAGGTAGAATTAGTCGAGGAAATTTTTAACAACAAGAACTTTTCATGGATTCGAGGAAGCAGATTCATCCCTTGTGAAGATTACGAAATACTTTTAACAGAAATTAAGAAATTAAATGTAATTCGCGATAGTTTTTTGCAAACATTAATATCATCAGCTGATGCTGAATTTTTCAAATACAGAGATGAATTGCGACAGTATTCGTCTTCGATGACGGGAACATTACTTACGAATTTGTCGCCATCAGAAGAGTTTTTGCAATTAAAACAAGAGATCAAAATTCTATTGGATATGCCATTTGTTTGCATTATTCCGGCAGGGCACTATATATCAGAAATACCGACTGATAAATTTTTGATGTGGGACATCAAGCGGTTAAAAGATCTAACAAATTTAATAGATAAATACAATGATTTTGCTGAAAACATGCCGGACGGAATGCGTTCCAAATATTTTGATCAATTCAAATCTATTGCTAAAAAATGTTTTTATCCGACCATAAAAGAAATGGTGGGAAATGCGGAGATTTTAGATGATTTGCCGATAACAAATTCCAGAACATTGTTGGAGTCTTGTTATCAAAGACAGGCAAGGAACATTAGAAATGTATCCATAATAATTCCGAAAATTATGAAAATTTTAGATGAAATAACTGACGAAGATAGTCAAAAAGACTTTGGATTATCTTACTTAATTATTTCCCAATATACTCTTTTACTTGAAAAAATTGATGCTTTGTTTAATCTTGAAAAACCTTATTCTACAAATTCTGCATTGTTTGATGATTGGGATGGAAAGGGCAATCCAAAATTTATGAGCTTAAACAATAAGGAAAATGTGCAACAATATCTTAATGCGCAATTTGACCGCATTCGATTTATGGCAAAAGACTTGGCTTCGCCGATTGTTGATTTATTATCGACTCCTGTCATTTTTGATAAAGTTCGAGATAGAAGGTTAATCAACAAATGGAAGGAGATTATCAACAATGTTGAAGATTATGAAAACAAAAAGCCGGGTAACTCTATTGCTGCCCTTGAAACATTTATTACTGATAATTTATCGAAAGTATCGATAGACAGTTTTGATGAAAAAGGTGAGATCAGTGATATTTCACAAAATGAAGGAGATTATTTCTTATCAAAAAGATCAACAGTTGCGAAATCTTTGATGTCCCGAGCCGAAATCGTTCAATACGACAAAGCCGTTGAGATGTACAAGAATCTTTCTTTGTTTTTTAATCAGAATTTGGCTAACAAATTTCCATTCGGCCAATCTAACGAAGAAGCTTCTCTACAAAATATTAAGAGTTTTATAGATCTGTATGATACAATAGATACTTCCATGTATAAAATTTTGGAAAAACATCAAAAACAAAAAGGCATTAATAATGATGTGTTAATATTTTTGAAATCGTTGCAATCGGTTGTTCCGTTTTTTAAGTTGTGGTTACAGCATTCTCAAACTTCTGATCCGAATACTTGTCCGGTATGTTTCAACATTCTGTTAAGGCCATTTGCAAATATGGAAGCCATGACTTCATCTGTAATCGACCGGATTGTAAATGTTAATAACGTTATTGTATCTGACAATGATAATGTGGCATTTTTTAATGGGAATAAAATTGACATTACATTTGGATGGGTTGCATCTTCAGACGAACAGCCAAACGAAAAATTATCGTCGGGAATGGTATCTATTCGAGGAAATAAAGCTACTTTTTCATATGTAGGAAAATGGGCAATGTTTAAGTTAATTGAACAACAAAAGACAGGGAAGGGGATTGAGTATCCGAACGGAGTAACGTTACAATTTGATGTCCCAATAGTGGATGCAAGTCAAGGTAATGCTTCATTTACATCTAAAATGGTATTTAAAGTTACTCCTTTACATCGCAATGGGGATAAATTGGAGCCATTAAGTTGGCCGAATTTTCCAACAGAAGCTCCAGATTTGTATCATTCTTCTTTAAATTCCGTACAGAATGTATCGAATAATGAAATGAATTTTATGGAGAAAAACATATCTAGTACGCCTCAAGAAATATTCGATTTACAGGGGATGTGATGATCAATATAGAAGACTTTCTTAATCCTATTTCTGAAAATAGCATGTGCGGGAAAAATCTTCGTTACGAACATGTATACGATCAGATAAAAGAATACAGAAGGGAAGATGATCCGCAACTGTCTCAAGGAATTTGGCAAACAGATACCAAAAGAGCGAATTGGACAGAGTTACATCAGTTATGCGCTAAGTTATTAAAAACCGAAACTAAAGATTTACAAATAGCGATGTGGTTAACCGAATCGTTAATTGTTGAGCAAGGGTTTAGAGGATTGAATCTTGGATTGCAATTGGTTTATTCATTGTGCTCGAAATTTTGGGATGAAATTTTTCCTTCCATAGATTGGGAAAATCATAACTACGACTATAGATTGTCCCCATTTTTCTTTTTGGCTGACAAAATGCCGGATCGGATCGTATTAATTCCTCTAACTGATAATCAAAATGAAATCGTGTATGCATTATCAGATTGGATGATGGCGCGCCGTAATTTACAAATAAAGAATCACAAGGGATTGTCTTTAAAGGAAATAGGAAAACAAGTAGCGATCTCGTCAATGAAAGTTTTTGAAGACATATCAGTCAATGTCAGCGAATCCATAAGTAAAATACGCAAAATAAAACAATTTTTAGATGATCAAGGCATTCCAGATGTTCCAAGTTTTCAACAATTAGAAAATATTCTTGATGATATTCAGAGAATCACGAACAAAAACATAGAAATTAAGCAAAAACAAATTAAAACTTCTTCTGTTAAGACTGTGCCGGAAATTTCTACGCAACAAGAAACTCAAATATTGGAAGAGTCCTTGAATAAGACAGAGTCTTCTCAGGGTAAACAAGCAGAGTTAGATGAGCCGACAGTGAGTCAGGCTTATCAAGCACTAAAAGAAATTGCAGCATTTTTGGAGAAAAAACAACCACAAAGCCCTGCTTATACGTTAGTAAAAATTGCGCATATAATCGGAGAAAAAAGTTTTCAAGAATTATTGGAAATAAATATGTCAGGGGGAGCATCTGTTCTTACAACTATTTCAGAATTATATAAAATTTTTAACCAAAAGCCGTCGGAATCGCCAACAGAAGGGTTTAAAAATTCGAATTCACCCGGCTTTTCGGATATGAAACCGTTATAGCTTCCGTATTATAAAAATGGTATAATCTCTGAGGTTTGAAGTATGATGAAATGAGGAATGTATGTTAAAAGAAGTATCGGCGCTTTCTGTATCGTCTTTGTTACTATTGTGCACGGGGTGTGATCCCGTTACTTGGGCTCTTGGCGGAACCGCATTTGTCGGAACTGAAACAGTGAGAAATAAAGACGGCGCTACTGGTGATATTTCGGACATGTATTGGAAAAAAAGAATAAAGGCGGCGTTATATCAAAAAGGCGATATTTACGGTGATCGTACAGAACTGGCTGTGAAACATGGTATTGTGGTTGTTATAGGTAGTTTTGATACACAAGAACAATGTGATCAGGCTATGGAGATTGTGCGATCGGTCAAAGCAACCGATGTATTTGATGAACTAAAAGTTGAAGCGTTACCTAAGCCAGGAACATTTGCTTCAGACTCTCTCATTACCACACGTATCTCATCTGCATTAACTTTGGACGGAAATGTGTATTCTCTCAATTACGATATGACGACAGTGAATGGTATTGTGTATATTTGTGGTACTGCAACAACGACATTTGAACGAGATCTTGTTTTGAACCATGCAAGATCAACGTCAGGTGTAAAGAAAGTTGTGTCCTACGTTAAATTACAAGCAACAAAGGAGAAATAATCTTTGCATGCATGTGTAAAAACAGTTGCATTTTTTGGTATTTCGACGGTAGAAGTTGATGTCCAAGTGCAAATATTAAATGGTATGCCTTCATTCAGTATTGTAGGATTGCCCGATAAGGCGGTTGCCGAATCAAGAGAAAGAATACGTTCTAGTTTGTATTCTATGGGGATTTCTTTGCCGGCAAAACGTATAACGGTGAATTTAGCTCCGGCAGATGTACAAAAAGAAGGAAGTCATTATGATTTACCGATTGCACTTGCGTTATTGGTTGCAATGGAAATATTGTCTCAGGAAGATATTGTAAATGTTTTGGCGATTGGGGAATTGTCTTTAATAGGTGGATTATCTAAGGTTCCGGGAGTTCTTCCCGCCGCCTTGTGCGCTCAGTCGCATAATAATATTTTTATATGTCCCGCAGAATGTGCTCAAGAAGCAGCATGGGCTGGAGACAAAGCCATTCTTGCTCCAAAGACGTTGACGGCATTGCTAAATCATTTCAAAGGACAACAGTTGCTGCCTAGGATTACGCCTGACAAATCACAGGTTCGATCCGATTGGATACCGACATTTGGATGCTTTAGCGATATTAAAGGTCAGATAGTAGCCAAAAGAGCGTTGGAAATCGCAGCTGCAGGTTCTCACAATGTTTTAATGTCAGGTCCTCCTGGTGTAGGAAAATCTATGTTGGCGTCTCGGATTCCGGGGATTTTGCCACCAATGACTTCCAAAGAATCGTTGGAAGTTACGATGATTCATAGCATGGCAGGAATGATGGATAATTGCGGGCTAATTATGCAAAGACCTTATCGTTCGCCACATCACTCCGCTTCGTTGGTAGCACTTGTCGGCGGAGGAAATAATGCAAAACCCGGAGAAGTCTCATTGGCTCATAACGGCGTATTATTTTTAGATGAATTGCCTGAATTTTCTCGTATGGCATTGGAATCTTTGCGACAACCTTTAGAAACAGGAGATATTACCATTGCGAGGGCGAATAATCACGTTACTTATCCAGCAAGAATTCAGTTAATTGCTGCAATGAATCCGTGCAAATGCGGGTATATGGGAGTTCCTGAAAAAGAGTGTTCTAGAGCTCCGAGATGTGGTCAAGATTATCTTCGGAAATTATCTGGTCCATTACTGGATCGCATCGATATTTTCATTGATGTTCCTGTAGTGAAACTTCAAGATTATTATCAAGATAAATCTCAATTAGAAACCAGTGATGTGATACGTCAGAGAGTGATTAAAGCCCGGAAGATTCAATATGACAGATATGGGGAAGGGAAAACCAATGCAGAAGCCAGCGGAACGGATATGGAGAGATACCTATCTGATGAGGCAAGGCGGATGTTGTTAGCTTTTGTTGATAAATCCAAAGTATCAGCAAGAGGATTTTATAGAATACTGAAATTAGCGCGAACACTTGCTGATTGTTCCGAAAGCGATTCTATTCAAAAAGAACACATCGCCGAATCTATTGAATATCGTACAGGCTACTGATTTTGATGATCTAGGTACGAATTACTTAAAGTGAATACATTATCTGGAATAGGTTGTGTCACGTTTGGCGATATCAACTGAACATGAATGAATTTACAATAAATATCAATGTTACTGGATAAAATGATCCACCCCTTTAGATGAAACGACTGCTCGGAAAATATCAACATAATCGCTCCTCCTGTTTCATCATTTTTATTGCATAATTTGATAAAAATATCTCCCTTGTGACGAATTACTCCGATTACTTTAATATTTTTTCTCAAATCAAGAATTTTATCCAAAAAAAATGACAGAGCGAAAGAATGTAGGGATGTTACCGTTTTTTCTTTCAATTCAGGATCATATAATGTCAACTTTCCGCCTTTTACTAACACGACTTTTTCATTTTTGGAATCATACTGAAGCTTCATACATCCACTTGATCGCTTCAACCAAAACTGACCTTGAAGTACGTTGCCTAAATGATCAATCTGCTCTATTTTAGACTGGCATATTTCGTATTTAGTGAAATATTTTTCGAGTTTAGGTATCCATTTCTCATCGAGCGAAGTTTGTTTTTCATCGAGATTTTCATTTACTGATGCAATTAATGATAAAGAGTCTTCTCCTATTTCGCAAAATGAAAACTGCGTACACAATGAGCATAAAATAAAAATTTTCTTCATCGACTTAAAATTTCTCTCTTCCCAACATGATTAGCTGCAGATACAATGCCGGCGGCTTCCATCATATCAATAATGCGGGCAGCTCTGTTGTATCCTATTTTTAAATGCCTTTGCAAAAAGCTTGTAGATGCCTTTCCTTCTCTAAGTATCAAATCAACAGCTTCTTTATACATAGGGTCATCGCCGTTTGATCCTGTGCCATCATTATTCTCATTAAATTCAGAGTTTTCTTCAAGAACGTCAGTTACATAATGAGGCTCTCCTTGTTCCCTAAGGGCTTCTGTAACTTTTTCTACCTCAGAGTCACTTACAAAAGGACAATGTACTCGTATGGTTCTTCCTCCGGATGCCATATATAGCATGTCTCCTTGTCCGAGTAATTGCTCAGCGCCGGAATCGCCAAGAATAACTCGGCTATCAATTTTAGAGCTTACTTGGAAACTGATTCGTGTAGGAAAGTTTGCCTTGATGACTCCTGTAATGACATCGGCAGATGGCCTTTGAGTTGCCATAATTAGGTGAATTCCGGCAGCTCTGGCCATTTGAGCAAGTCTTTGTACTGCGCTTTCAATGTCTTTTCCAGCTACTAGCATCAAATCTGCCATTTCATCAACAACAATTACAATGTACGGAATAGGCTCCATTTTGAGAATTTGATCCTCGTATTTTGGCGCTCCTGTTTCAGGATCAAATCCTGTTTGAATTTTTTTGGTAATCTCCTGACCTTCGGATCTTAAGCTGTTTAATTTAAAATTATATCCTTCAATGTTACGGACTCCTAATCTCGACATAGCTTTATATCTTGATTCCATTTCTCGAACAGCCCATTTTAATGCGACAACGGCTTTTTTAGGATCAGTTACAACAGGGATTAATAAATGAGGGATATCATTGTAAACTGATAGCTCCAACATTTTCGGATCGACCATGATAAATTTGCACTCATCCGGAGACAATCGATACAACAACGAAAGGATCATCGCATTTATACCCACAGATTTTCCCGAGCCGGTTGTTCCTGCAATTAGTAAGTGCGGTGTTTTTGCCAAATCTACAACTATAGGATCTCCAAAAATATCTTTTCCTAGAGCAATAGGCAAAGCAGCAGAAGTCTTTCCATAAGAAGATGATTCTAAGACTTCTCGCAAATAAACGGTTTGTCTTTTAACATTTGGTAACTCAATACCTAAAGCATTTTTTCCGGGGATAACAGCAACACGTGCTGACACCGCGCTCATATAACGCGCGATATCGCTTGATAAGCCAATAACACGAGATGATTTAATTCCTGCTGCAGGCTTTAGCTCGTACAAGGTGACAACTGGTCCTGGACTTGCTTTCGGAATTTCTCCATCAATACCAAAATCCTTTAAAACTTTCAGTAGCTCTTCTTTTCGTCGCTGTAAGTCTTCAGAACTCAATGTATCGTTATTACGTTTTGCTTCAGCTAATAATTGTATTGATGGTAACGAAAATCCGGACTCGGCATGTTCCTTTGTAAAAGAGTTCTTTTTTCGAGAGTTTTTTGGTTTTTCATCCTTTTTCGTTTCGATTAAATGCTCTGATGACGTGCTTAGGTTTGTCAATTTTTTACTTCCATATTTACGAAGTTGTTCGACAACAAAATTACAAAATCTTTTGCAATCTGAAAAACGAAATCGCACAGCAAATAAAAACGTATAGATGCAAATTATACTTATTATCACGAGAAATAAGTCATTATACTGCTGCCATATTGAATATTTTGTAATAGACTTACTGAATAATAAACCTACAAGACCGCCATTTTTCAGATTCAACAAGCCACTTAAAGTAGAGGCACAACATACGCTGACAATTCCCAAAACAAATCGCAGAAACCCAACTTTGTGATACCGAATAAGTTGATATCCGAACGATAGCAAAATTACCGATACTAAATATGCAGACATTCCCAGGCACTGAATCATGATATCAGCATAATAACTTCCTGGATAAGACAAAAAATTAGACACGAATCCATCTATAGCTGTATTAAAAGAGGGATCTTCAGCACAATAACTGATTAATGCTAAAACAGTCGATAATGCTCCGAAAAAAACACAACCGCCAATAAACTCGACAAATCTAAAGTATAGACTATACAGTAAATTCAGAATTGTGTGATTATTGTGTTTCATATCACAGCGTATTCAACTTAATTTCGCAAATAATGTCCGTATAAGGGATACTCTTTAAATCTGTTTCAAAAATTATTTTTTGATTTGGTAAAAGTTTTTTACATGTCAATTCGTGATTCCAAGAGCTGTTAAATGAGGGAGTCACGTTATCATCACTTCTTAAAGAAATTGTTAATCCGGGTACCATTTGTACATCATTTGTGATGTTTGTTAGCTCTCCTTTTATTCCCATATATAATTTATCATCTTTTCTGATAAAAAAGCTGGATATATCTTTTATGGAAAACGCTGAAGAAGTTTCCGAATCTTTTACTCCGATTGCTTCGTAGAACGAGGCTGAGGCAGGCCAAAAATTGATGACAGCGTTTTTTGCAAAGATTAGAGAAAAAATACAAATAAAAACGATAAACCAAAACGTTGTTATCTGAAGATTTTTGACCAAATCTTCTCTTTTTTCTTGCTTATATATTGAGCCTTGTTGCCATGTTGTACCGCAAATTGTACACCGCACCATCTTACCTTCTCCAATGACATTGGCATGAATAGAATATTTGCTTGAACAATTAGGGCATGAAATAATCATCAAAACTTCCTTATATTCTTGTCCGCATGATATCTCGTTATAAAGAACTTTGCAATCTGATAGTGGTTTGTGACATAAGGTTAATTTTAAGCAAATTGGGGGATGTCTTTTTTCATGTGAATATTTTAGTTAGAATGTTAGTGGTGAAGAGGTAATGAAAGATATGGCTGAAAAAATCATAGTGCGGGGTGCGAAAGTACATAATTTAAAAAATGTGAATATCGATGTTCCACTAAACAAGATTGTTGGTGTTGCCGGGCTTTCCGGATCGGGAAAGTCTTCGCTTGCTTTGGGGGTACTGTATGCAGAAGGATCTCGTCGATATTTGGAATCTTTATCGACATATACTCGCAGAAGAATGACTCATGCAGCTAAACCAAATGTAGATGAGATAAAATACATGCCGGCAGCTCTTGCATTACATCAAAGACCTGGAATTCCCGGAATTCGAAGTACTTTCGGAACGGGAACGGAGTTGTTAAACAGTCTTCGTTTGATGTATTCCAGGCTTGCTAATCATCGATGTCCGAATGGGCATTATGTAGAACCATCGATATTAGTTGCTGCGGAACAAAAATTAACATGTACAATATGTAAAGAGCAGTTTTTCGCTCCATCGGCAGAAGAGTTGGCATTCAATAGCCAAGGGGCATGTTCGACGTGCAACGGGACTGGAATTATTCGTATGGTGGATAAATCAACTTTGGTTCCGAATGAAAATTTAACGATAGATGAAGGTGCTGTGGCTCCCTGGAATAGCCTGATGTGGTCGTTGATGACAGACGTTTGTAGAGAAATGGGAGTTCGTACAAACGTTCCGTTTCGAGAGTTGACTGAACAAGAAAAAAACATCGTTTATTATGGCCCTCCAGAAAAAAAACATATTTTGTATAAAGCAAAAAGTTCAAATTTAGCCGGTGAATTAGATTTTACGTACTACAATGCAATCTATACAGTAGAAAATGCATTGTCGAAAGTAAAAGATGAAAAGGGAATGAAACGTATAGAAAAATTTTTAACAGAAACCATGTGTCATAAGTGTGATGGGTCAAGATTTTCAAAGATTGCTAGATCTCCGAAATTGCAAGGAATTGGGTTAGATGAAGTTTGTCGACTTTCTTTATTAGAATTAGTTTCATGGGTTAATCAAGTGCCATATTCCTTGCCAGAAAACATGCGTTCAATGGCTGAGAGTATTTGTGACTCGTTTCAACTGAGTGCAAAAAGATTACTTGATTTAGGGTTAGGATATTTATCTCTGGATCGTTCATCCGCATCCTTATCAACAGGAGAAAGACAAAGAATGCAATTGGCACGAGCGGTAAGGAATCGTACAACAGGCATTTTATACGTATTAGATGAACCTTCGATTGGTTTGCATCCTGCCAATATGGTTGGATTAATTGACATTATGCGAGATCTTATTGCTGATGGGAATTCAATAATTTTGGTTGATCATGATCCTCAGATTTTGAAAAAAGCCGATTGGATTATAGAAATAGGGCCGGGAGCAGGGATAAATGGCGGACAAGTGATCGCGCAAGGAACAATTACAGATATTCAAAAAAATACGTCTTCGCTTATTGGTCCTTTTTTGACCGATGATTTGCCATGTGTCCGGGGAAATTCCGGAAAAATTTTTGAGAAAGGAAAAATTCATTTATCTATTTCTGGAATTCATACGGTAAAACCTCTTGATGTTGATATTCCAAAAGGTAAGCTAACAGTAGTAACTGGAGTATCAGGTTCAGGAAAAACTACTTTGATTTTGGAAAGCCTCGTTCCCGCATTAGAATCTTTTTTCGCGAAGAAGCAATTACCTTCGCATATTCGAAAAATAACCGCAGAAGGTATTAATTGTGTAAAATTGATAGATGCATCACCTATCGGTATTAATGTAAGATCTACAGTAGCAACCTACATCAACATTCACGATGAATTGCGAAAAATATATGCAAAAACTTCCGATGCTCAAAGATTCGGATACAGCGCGGGAGACTTTTCTTATAATACAGGAAAGTTACGTTGTCCTGCTTGTGACGGTACAGGTATCATCAGTCTAGATGTTCAATTTCTTCCGGATGTTGAAATTACATGTTCAGAGTGTCGCGGATCACGGTACAAAAGAGAAGCTGATAGTATAAAAATTCCAGCGAAAAAGGAAATTTCTTTGCCTTCTCTAATGGGCATGGAGGTAAATGCCGCAATTGATGTTTGTAGGGAAATGAAAGGGGTATTTCAACGTCTTAAAATTTTGAAAGATTTGGGATTAGGATATTTGACATTAGGAGAGGGGACACCAGGGCTTTCAGGAGGAGAAGCCCAGCGATTGAAGTTGGCCTGTGAAATGGGAAAAAATCAGGTAAATTCAGTGTTTGTATTTGATGAACCGACCATAGGTCTTCATCCTTTGGATGTAAAAATGTTACTTGAAGTATTTCAAATGCTTATAGAGCGCGGAGCAACAGTGATCATAATTGAACATGATTTGGATGTTATTCGTAATGCGGATTACATTATCGATATGGGACCAGAGGGAGGCAACAGAGGGGGACAAATAGTTGCTAGGGGTTCTCCTGAAGAAATAAAAAAATCGCCACGAAGCATTACAGGAAAATTTCTGTGACAATGATACTTAGCTAGTTACCAACTGCACACTAACTGGCGGACAGAGCGAGATTCGAACTCGCGAAAGGGTTACCCCTTTGCCGGTTTTCAAGACCGGTGCCTTCAACCGCTCGGCCATCTGTCCAACCGTGTCTATGCTAAATCAAATGCCTGAAAAACACAATACCGTTAAAGAAGTTATCAAACGATACTGAAATAAAAAATAACATTAAACTTATAGTTTTTTATGCAATAAAAAACTCCAACTACCTCTGAATATATAATCAGCTTACAGTTGGAGTGATTTTTATTGATTCATTGTTACAAAAAATTCGTCATTATTTTTCGTGTGTTTAAGCTTGTCTACTAAAAATTCCATGCCATCGCATGTGCCCATCGGTAACAAAACTCTTCTGAGCATCCACATCTTTGACAAGATGCCTTTATTGACCAAAAGTTCTTCTTTTCTTGTTCCTGACTTTGTAATATCTATGGCTGGGAATGTTCGTTTATCTGCTAATTTTCTGTCTAAGACAATTTCTGCGTTACCGGTTCCTTTGAATTCCTCAAATATAACATCGTCCATTCTGGAGCCTGTTTCAACCAATGCTGTTCCGATGATAGTAAGAGATCCACCTTCTTCAACATTTCTCGCTGCACCAAAAATTCTTTTCGGCCGTTGTAATGCATTAGCATCAACACCTCCTGTCAGTACTTTTCCAGATGAAGGGCAGGTGGTGTTATATGCTCTCGCTAATCTTGTGATTGAATCTAGCAAAATTACTACATCTTTTTTGTGTTCAACCAGTCTTTTGGCTTTTTCAATGACCATTTCAGCAACTTGGACATGTCGTGTAGGGACTTCATCAAACGTGGAACTGACTACTTCTCCTTTGACTGAGCGTCTCATGTCAGTGACTTCTTCTGGTCTTTCGTCTATTAATAAAACGATTAAGTATGTATCCGGAGAATTTTGAGTGATCGCATGAGCAATATTTTGCAACATGACGGTCTTGCCTGTTCTTGGCGGAGCGACAATCAGTGCTCTTTGTCCTTTTCCTAAAGGTGAAATTAACTCAATAACACGAGTGGTAAGATCATTAGATGATGAGGACACAATCTCAAGAGGTAATTTTTTGTCCGGATATAAAGGAGTTAAGTCATCAAAATTTACTCGATGTCGCACAAAATCAACAGGATCTCCGTTGACGGTATTTATCTTGATCATGGCAAAATATCGTTCGCCGTCTTTCGGTGCTCTGATCGTTCCGTCTAACGTGTCTCCTGTTTTTAAATTATTCTTTCGAATTTGGGACGGAGATACATACAAATCGTCAGATCCTGACATATAGTTTGTTTCTGGAGATCTTAAAAATCCAAACCCATCCTGTAATACTTCTAAAACTCCATCAGCTTCAATCTCTATCTCATTTTCTGACAATTTTTTCAGAATAGCAAAGACCAAATCCTGTCTTTTTAATGCTGCTGCATTTTCTAATTCCAAACTGTCAGCGAATGCAAGCAGTTCAGTAGGAGTTTTCGCTTTTATTTCACTTAAACGCATTTTATCTCTTTAATTCCAATAACCAAATTTTTGTAAATCATAAGACCTATATGGTGCCCAGAGCCGGAATCGAACCAGCGACACGAGGATTTTCAGTCCTCTGCTCTACCGACTGAGCTATCTGGGCAACCCGACTCATTGTATAACTCAAGATCAGAGATTTGTCTAGCATTTTTTTCATTATTTGATTCCGGAATAAAATATGATCCGTTAAACCATTTTCCCAAATCTAAATTTTTACAACGCAAGGAGCAAAACGGAGCAAATTTTTGATCCTGACATTGTTTTTTACATATAACGCAGAACATAGGTCAACCAATCTCTTTCTTTTCCTTATTTGTACCCCAAAGATCTTCAGTTTTCATCCAGCCTTTAATCTTATTTATGTCAACCTTAGCCCACTGATCTTCAACTTTTAATACACGAACTATTACATCTTTGCTAATTCTTGCCTTTGGATACTTAGGGCTGTTTTTCTCATACAGCAATGCCTTGTCCTTTATGATAATGGCAGTATTTCGTCCGGAAATCATACTTTGATGAATCCAACCTTCTGTGTTGTCATGACATTTAATCTTTCGCCAATGTTGAAATTCCGCAATTAATTTTACAGGTAATCCAGCCCGGATAAACACCCAACTGACAGGAAACTCTTCTCCCGGTCCGACCCTCATATTAATCTTGGAAGATTTTAAACTCACAAACTGAATTGCACTTGCGTCTTGAAATAAAAACGAAGCCAGAAAAATCGAAGTTACAAATTTCAAGCGATATATCTCGATGTCCGTACCCATCCCTAAAATAAAATCTCTTTCAGCAATAATTTGCCATATTAAACAATTCCGATGCTAACACAATCGATGTAAAAAATGAACAGCGATTTTGCAAATTTATCGTTGAGAATTTTTGCGAATTTTATCCAATTCGATGCCAAAGAATTTTTGCGATTTTCTGAAATTCAACGAACATGCAATCATTTTTACATTCAACGGAGATTTTTGCAACATTGTCTTGGATTTCATGAAGATATCCGACCATTGTATTTTGGTCACTTTTTTGCAAAATCACAAATTGGCCTGTTAATTGAAAAGGATCAGAAATAATTCCCGCCAAACAATCTCCTATCATGTATCTAGTACCGAAAATTTTGTTTTGTACAATGCAAAATAACGCGTTCCGGTGTAACTCTAGAAAAAAAGTTAGTTCTTTTTTTAAATCCGCATCAAGAAAACGAGGAATTGTGTTTTTATCAAACGATGTAATGGCTGTTGAGGCCGTTATCCTTCCGGCGTACATTAACTTTTCTATATCATCCATAAAATGCGGAGGCATGCCTTCTCCGGTTAGTAACCACTCTGAAGTGCAGCAAATGCCAAGCTCGTACAGTGAAGAGCAGACGCGTTCAGCTCCTTTTTTGGATAACTCTACTCGACCGCTTTCCCATGTATCGATAGTTGATGTAGCTATCCCTGTATGATTATAGAGATCTTGTCGAGACAATCCTGTCAGTGCTCGAGCCATTCTCAATCTGCGGCCTTTTTCTTGAGCTACTGTCGGCTTTATTTGCTCTCTTATCATGTTGTCGTTTGATTAAAATGTTGCTTTTCTAATCCAATTCGAAATTATCAGGAAGTTTATAATTTGCGACAACTGATTGTACGTCATCATCATCTTCAAGCGAATCTATCAATTTAAATAAAGTCCTGGCGGAATCAGCATCGACATCTATAGTGTTTTTTGGTCTCCAAGTAACTTTAGCTTCCAGAGGATCACCGAACTTTGATGTCAAACAATCTCTCACCGTATTCAAGTTTTCTATTGAACAAATTATCTCATATCCATCATTGTCAGCGGTGATGTCATTCGCTCCCGCTTCTATGCTGGCTTCAAACACTTCTTCTTCTGACGCAATGCTCAATGGGTATGTAATGTAACCAATATGATCAAACTGGAAACTTACGCTGTTTGTTTCACCTAAGTTGCCTCCGAATTTTGTAAAAATGGAACGTACAGCAGGAGCGGTTCTGTTCTTGTTGTCGGTCAATCCTTCTACGATAATAGCAACACCTGCAGGCCCATACCCTTCATATCGAACGCTTTGATAATTGGCATCTCCGCTTCCTCCGGATGCCTTTTTTATTGCTCTTTCAACGTTATCTTTCGGCATATTTTCCGATCGAGCACTCAAAAGGGCAGATCTCAAGCGTGAATTGCTTTCTGGATCGGCTCCTCCTTCTTTAACTGCAACAGTAATTTCTCTTGAAATTTTAGAAAAGATTTTTGCTCTTTTTGCGTCCTGAGCACCTTTTCTGTACATAATATTTTTAAATTGTGAATGACCTGCCATAAAAACCTCTAATCAACCCCTTGTATTGTACACTGAATCATAATGGTAAACAACGAATTGTCCAAGTTCACCCTAAATGAGACGGAATAGTCACCGAATAATTTTGAATATACAACGAAGGAGTTAGCCCGTTCAAGGCCAAATGAGGCCTATAGTCATTATATTTTTTTACAGCGAGCTGAAG
>SUUU01000023.1 GCA_015062335.1 Alphaproteobacteria bacterium | reverse complement strand
ATCACATGCCGATGATACACTAACACTATTATTGTATCAATCACTACTTAAAACGTATTTTCTCTTTAATATATTTTCTCGCTTTGCGTCTTAATGTTTTATTCGGAATCATGCATGTTATAAAATTTGAACCCAATTTTATTTTTGGTTTTTATTTAAATCTTTCCGTTGTATAGTAATGAGCGACGTCAATATTATGGTGCTTTTATGTATAAAGGGATTTTGTTAGCTGGAGGAACGGGTAGCCGCTTGTATCCCTTAACTCAGGTTTCGTCTAAGCAATTGTTGCCGGTGTATGACAAGCCAATGATATATTATCCATTGTCTACATTGATGTTGTTCGGGATAAAAGATATTTTGATAATCTCAACTTCGTTTGACATTGCAAATATACAAAAGCTACTCGGCGATGGAAGTCATATCGGTCTGAAGCTTTCATATAAGGTGCAAGATGCTCCTAATGGAATAGCGGAAGCGTTCATTATAGGAAAGGATTTTATTGATTCTGATGATGCCTGCTTAATCTTGGGAGATAATATTTTCTATATGGGTGATCAAATACGGGATTTTCAAAAACAAATAGAAAAGAATCGTGGAGCTCTTTTGTGTGGCTATCATGTTTCTAATCCGAAATCATTTGGAGTAATAGAATTTGACGAAAATGACAATATAATTTCACTTGAAGAAAAACCTAAAAATCCAAAATCAAATTTTATTGCGGTAGGTTTGTATTTTTACAAAAATGATGTTGTTGAACGTGTAAAAAAATTAAAACCATCAGGTCGAGGAGAATTGGAAATAACAGATCTTAACTTGCAGTACTTAAATGAAAAAAAATTACGGTTTTTTCGTATGTGTCGAGGTACGGCATGGCTTGATGCCGGAACTCCTGACAGCTTAATGGAGGCGGCTCAATTTGTTCAAATGGTAGAGAAAAGACAAGGGTTAAAAATATCTTGTATAGAAGAGATAGCATTAAATCGTGATTTTATTTCCTTAGAACAGTTTGAAAATTTAATAAAATCATACAAGGGCAATTCTGCATACAAATTGTATCTAGAGCGAATTTTATCAGAGAGAAAAAATGCTTAAAACTAAAACTATATTGGTAACAGGAGGAGCTGGATTTATTGGTTCAAACTTTCTTACTTATTTTTGTGAAAAATATCCTGAATACAACGTAATCAATTTGGACAAATTAACGTATGCGGGAGATTTAGAAAATTTAAAAGAATGCTCTTCATTTTCGAATTATAAATTTATAAAGGCGGATATATGCGATTTTGATTTACTAGCGCATCTTTTTAAAAAAGAAAATATAACTGATGTTATTCATTTTGCGGCAGAAAGTCATGTGGATAATTCAATTTCAAATCCTCGTGCTTTTGTTGAAACTAATGTGTTAGGAACATTTAATTTGTTGGAAAATTTTAGACGTTTTTCGAAAGGTCGATTCCACCATATTTCTACGGATGAAGTTTATGGAACTCTTGGAGAAATCGGATACTTTACTGAAGATGCACCTTACGCTCCAAACAGTCCGTATTCAGCAAGCAAAGCAAGCTCTGACATGCTTGTGAGATCATATTTTCATACTTACGGAGCAAATGTCGTAACAACAAATTGTTCAAATAATTATGGACCAAAACAGCATCAGGAAAAATTGATACCCACAATAATTCGTACAGCCCTTGCAGAAGAACCTATTCCTATATATGGAGACGGAAAAAACATTAGAGATTGGCTCTATGTATTAGATCATTGCAAAGCTGTGGATTTAGTATTCCATAAAGGGCGCTCCGGAGAAACATACAACATTGGCGGACATAATGAACGGAATAATTTGCAGATTGTGAACAAAATTTGTGAAATTCTAGATGTGAATGTACCAAGAAAAAACGGCAAAAGCTATCAAGAGCTGATGACTTTTGTAAAAGATCGTCCGGGACATGATCGCCGTTATGCTATCGACGCTTCAAAATTAAATAATGAACTCGGATGGCAAGCTGACGAATCCTTCGAAACAGGAATAAAAAAAACAATCGAGTGGTATTTGAATAATAATTAGTAAGGTCCTGGATCAGCATTTTTTTTCTTTGCAAAAAACAGCTTTTCGATGAAAACGGAATATGCAAATTCTGTAGTAAAAATTTTTTGGAAACAGATGGCAGAATAGGCGGCGGTAGCTAAAGGCTATTACCTGGATTACGGATGATCGCAAGGCTGTGACCTTTGGAAAATTATACAATAAAATCAAACATCTAAAGAATTGCAAATTTCATATGGATAATGGGAACGGTTTTGTCAATGTATTGTCATTAGAAAGAAATTTCGTTATGTGAAAACATACATTTACCACCGAATCAAATTCAAACACTAACACTATCAGGTTTGCGTAACTCCAACGAGGTAAAACCCTGAATTTATGCCTAATTCTTCGCTAAAATTGCCTCTGGCTTTCTCCTTTGACTGTTCTCTGTTTTGAACGCTTTTGCAAATACAAAATTATTTTACACTTATACGAAGATATTCTGCCACTCAAATGTTTCATTCATATGCCAAAAAAACCTTACACGACATTGAGGTTAGTTTAACCAATACAACAACCCTCTTCATCTTAGCTCTGTATCTTGTTCGATAACAAATTGATCGATGCGAAGCTAAGATGATTTTTCCTACACAAATGATTTTATAAGATTAATGTTGCATTTTCCTCAAATTTTTTTCGGATTTTTAAGGCTCTTTCCTCCGCTTCTTCAAGAGATAATGTTGTCATTTGCTGTCCCCAAATCGTTTCCGGCCACAATGAATCTTTTTCTGTTCGGCACACAATGTGCACATGTAACTGCGGAGTTTTATTTCCAATTGCTGCCACGTTTAGACGATTACATTCAAAAAGTTCTTCCATGATATTTGAACATAAATTAATTTCTTTCATTAACTGTAACTGATCATCTAAAGTTAATTGATTCATTTGTTTTACATTTGCAACTCGAGGAATTAACAAAATCCATGGAAATTCTTTATTTTCCATGATGACTGTACATAATTTTAAATCGCAAATTTTATTTTTTTTCTGAAAAGTTTCCAAAAGCTGAAAGACCATTATATTCTCCTTGCAAATTGATCTAATAAATATGTTGGTAGAGCGTTTTTTTGTCCAGAAATTTTTTCTCCTAGAGATATTAACATCTTCAGTTGTGAATCAATATCTTTTTGAGGACATTCTTCTTTTAATGCTCCTGTAATTCCGGTTTGAACCAGTGCTGAATCTATATTTGAAGACTGTGCCCCTAATATATCAGTCCACAAAGTATCTCCTATCATCAAAATTTTTCCACTTGCATTCGATACCGATTTAGCGAATTCATAAATTTCAGTATATGGTTTTCCGAAACAGACAACTTTACCTTTAAATTTATGCTCATAGTATGTACCAACTCCCCCTTGAGTCAGGGCAGGGCAACTCTCACCATTCAAATGCAAAAAAGCAAAAACATCCGGATTGGCAATAAGCAATGGTTTATCCATTTGCGCTAATTTTTCTAACAAGCCGTGCACCTCAGCCAGACCTTTCAGACCTTGATCATCTGATAACTCTAACCAATTTTTGTAAGTAAAATCTTGAAGAGAAACATGACAACCGTTGCTATCTTGCAAACGGTCCACTCTAATTGATCCATAACTCGCGCGAGGAGGGGCCACATATACTAAATCTGCATCGGAGTAGTGCTCAACCTTAGTTATTCCAGTGTTATCAAATATATTTGAATTGCTCATAAATAAGCACTTGTATGTATTAAATTCACGATCGATTTTCTGCTCAATGACGTTTTTATTTGATATCAAAATGCTTCTTAAAAATTCTCCAGACGTAATAAAATAATCGTAGTGCACCCCCTTATATATACCTCTTTCTCCATATCCACAAATTGCATCAGCAGATAACTGCGTTGTATTTGACAAAATAACCACTTTCTTACCACTTTGATGTAGCTCCTGTAACGTTTCAGGAACTCCATCAAACAAAGTTACCCCATTAAATAAAACACCATACACATCTATGAACACGGTATCATAATCTTTAGCAGCTTCTATTGCATTTCTTAAAATTTTCATAAAATCCCTTCAATTAATGTGTTAATTTTTTATATCTTATACGGTGCGGAGTGATTTCAGAAATACCAAGACGTTTTCTTTTGTCTTCTTCGTATGATGAAAAATCACCTTGAAACCATTCGACATGGCTATCTCCTTCAAAAGCTAGAATGTGAGTAGCTATTCGATCCAAAAACCATCTGTCGTGACTTATTACAATTGCGCATCCTGCGAAATTAATTAATGCATTTTCTAAACTTCGCAATGTATCAACGTCCAAATCATTGGTGGGCTCGTCGAGTAACAAAACGTTCGCACCTGATTTCAAAATTTTTGCCAGATGCACACGATTCCTTTCTCCGCCTGAAAGCTGATTGATATACTTCTGCTGATCGGTGCCTCTAAAACCAAAATGAGAAACATAAGCTCGACTCGGAATTTTTCGCTTTCCCATCTCCAATTCATCTAGAGAATCCGAAATTTCTTGCCACACTGTTTTGGCCGAATCCAAATTATCCCTGCTTTGATCCACGTATGCTAATTTGACAGTTTCTCCGAACATTATATTTCCGGAATCTGCATTTTCTTTTCCTGCCAGCATTTTGAATAACGTCGACTTACCAGCTCCGTTTGATCCGATAACTCCGACAATACTGCCTGGAACTAACTCAAAAGATAAATCATCTATCAACATTTTATCACCAAATGATTTGCTGATATTCTCAGCTCTGATGACAACATCACCTAAGCGAGGACCTGAAGGAATATACAAAACAGAGGTATTATAAGATTTATCTTCTTCCTGAGCTAACAACTCATTGTAAGCCTCGATTCTTGCCTTGCTTTTTGCTTGCCTGGCTTTATGTGATTGTCGAATCCACTCTAATTCTCTAGCCAAAAGCTTCTGACGGGCTTCATCTTTACTATCCTCTTGTGCTAGTCTCTTTTGTCTTCCTTCTAACCATGCGGAATAATTACCTTCAAATGGATAAGTGTTTCCTCTATCTAGCTCCAAAATCCATCCAACAACATTGTCAAGAAAATACCTATCATGTGTTACCAAAACGACAGCCCCTTTGTATTCCTGCAAGTACTTTTCCAGCCACGCGACAGACTCGGCATCCAAATGGTTGGTAGGTTCATCAAGCAATAACAAATCCGGTTTCTGCAATAGCAATTTACAGAGAGCTACTCGCCTCTTTTCTCCTCCTGATAAATTTTGAACGAGCTCATCAGGCGGTGGACACCTTAATGCGTCCATAGCTATTTCTATTGTTCGATTTAATTCCCATAAATTTTGAGCATCAATTTGTTCTTGAACCTCTCCTTGCCGAACAATTAATTGATTCATCTCATCATCTGACATTTCAGTCATAAATTTAGCTGAAATTTCATCAAATTCATCGAGAAGCTTTTTTTGTTCAGCGAGCCCATCCATAATATTCTCATATACAGTTTTACTTTTATCAAGCTCTGGCTCTTGCGGAAGATATCCTACCGTTGCACTATCGGCTAACCAAGCTTCTCCATTGAATTCACGATCAACTCCGGCCATGATCTTTAGCAAAGATGACTTACCTGCTCCATTTCCTCCGATAATGCCAATTTTGGCGTCCGGAAAAAATGATAGCCATGTTTCCTTTAACACTTGCTTACCTCCTGGATAAGTTTTGGAAGCACCTTTCATTACATAAATATATTGATATGAAGACATAACAACCCTATATAAACTCCTTTGGATAGTATCATATTGCAATACAATAATCTAATCATTATTTGAATTGATTAATATTTTTGTAAAATTTTAATTTTCAGAATTAATTCTCTCACATTAACCTAAAATTAACATACTTATGATACGATTACACTTATTCTAGTGGAGCACGCATGATTCAAGTTGGAAGTATATTTTTATCCATATTATTGTTGGTGTTGTTCGCTTATCGAGGAGTCTCTGTGTTAGTTTTGTCTCCATTGATAGCGCTATTCACTGTCTTTCTTAACCAGGGAGAGCCCATTTTAGCAAACTATACTCAAATTTTTATGGTAAAAGTTGGGGAATTCATAACAAGCTATTTTCCCCTGTTTTTATTAAGTGCCATTTTCGGAAAACTAATGGAAATTTCAGGAAGTGCCCGCTCAGTCAGTAATTACATATCGAATAAAATCGGAAAAGAAAATGCAATTCTTGCGACCGTATTATCCTGTGGAATTTTAACATATGGAGGAATTTCTCTTTTTGTCGTAGCGTTTGCGGTTTATCCCATAGCGGTAGAGTTATTTAAAAAATCCTCAACACCAAAAAGATTGATCCCTGGCGCTATTGGTTTAGGATCTTTTACATTTACAATGGTTTCACTTCCAGGGACTCCATCAATTCAAAATGCAATTCCATCTCAGTATTTTGGAACAGATACATTTGCCGCTCCTGGTATAGGTATGATTTGCTCAATTCTTATGTTTTCTTTAGGAATGTGGTGGTTAAAGTACCAATTCCAAAAAGCAAAAAAGACAAATGAAGGATATGGAGATTATCACGATAACACAGAAGATATATCCGATGAAGACTTACCGCAATTTTGGATGTCAAGTGCTCCTATCATCATGGTCATCTTGATTAATTACATTTGCATTGCATTTGTCTTTCCGAATATTGACGCTACTTATTTAGCACAATTAAAATACGGGGAAACTCATTTAAAAACTGTAGCGAGTAACTGGGCCATTATTGTTGCGCTATTTGTTTCTATTTGTGCTCTATTTTTAATTTATTTGAAGAAACAAAATATCACAAAAAGCATAAATGCGGGAGCAGTAGACTCCTTAGTCCCGATATTTAATACAGCTTCTGTGGTGGGATATGGCGCAGTTATCAGTAATTTGCCGGGATTTGCCTTAATTCGTGACTATATATTGCATATATCTTCCGGTAACCCGTTAATATCCGGAGCCTTTGTAACAGGAATTTTAGGCGGAGTTACGGGTTCAGCTTCAGGGGGAATGAGTAGAGCTCTTGCGAAAGTAATAAGTATCTAGCAAATTACACGAAGAAATGAGAAACTCAGCAAAAATAAGCGCATAAAAATGCTAAGTTTCGTAAAATTGTGTAATCAAAATAAAAAATTTTCAAGA
>SUUU01000022.1 GCA_015062335.1 Alphaproteobacteria bacterium | reverse complement strand
CTTAGATTTAATATCATTGCAGGAATTTATAATTTGAGATTTGGATAATTGCTTCTGATGAAATCTGAGTACTTTATCTTTCATAAAAACCACAAACCTCTCGACTTTCGCAAGAGGCTTATTGAAATTGAAAGAATTTAAATGTGGAAAAATCTCTCTTTGTAGTATCAATAAAATATGTCAATGGGCTGTAAGTACAAAGGTTATTGTTTGAAGTTTCTTGCGCAGTAATTATAATGAAGGAAGTGAATGGTACGTTTACTGTAGAATTTAGGAGTTGTGAGATGCGTTTTAATGTTAGATGTGTGGTAAGTTGGATGGCATTAGCTCTGTTATTTGGATGTGTTGGCAATGATGATTACATCAAAACTGGCGAGGTACGATATGAAAAAGCAGCAAACCTATCCCGAATTGATGACATTTTATCCCATTCTATACAAAAACCTGAAGATATTTTGGTTGTGTTTGATTTCAATTATACTCTTATGTATCCACTCACACCATGTCTACATAAAATTAATGTTGACGCACATAAAAACGAATTTAAAAGAATTATAAGTCAGCTATCCTATGAGCAAGCAGATAAAATGCTTACTCAAATGATGGTGACGCAAAATCAAAAATTGATAAATGAAAGGTTGTCAGCGTTCTTGAAAAAATATTCAAAGGTAAATTTTATAGTTTGTTCCAGTTCTCTTGAAAAGAATGTTGATGCTTATTTGAATTTATTGAACAAAAACGGCATTGAGATTAACAATAGTTATAATTTACAAGGCGTTGAGTTTTTAGAGTTCCCGAAGTATTTATCTGGCTACCCAGTTTATAAAAGAGGAATCATCACGACTAATCGTTGTTCGAAAGGTGATGTATTGGTTAGCTTTTTTAGAAGGATTGCACAAAAACCGAAACTTATAATATTCGTAGATAATAGTACGAGCAAATTGGAAGATGTACAAGCTGCGATAAAATCCTTAAAAAATGTGAAGCTTATAATTGTAGAATACTTGGAATACAAAGATAAACCAATTCCAAAAGTTTCGAAGAAGGAATTTTCTCGATATTGGTATCAGCAAGTCAAGAATTTTCTGCACACTCAAACTTAAGAAGTAACTATTGTATAAAAAACGATATATCACTTATTGATGGAAAATTAGATAAGATCTTGTAAGAGCCTGGAAAGTTCAGAACATCAAGAACTCCTTATTTAAGAGAAATCATGGACGCTTTGTCGCCAACATCCAAATACGAAAAAGTAGTATTCATGAAAGGAGCGCAAATCGGAGGGACCGAAGCCGGAAACAATTGGATTGGCTATATCATTGATCAAGCTCCAGGTCCGATGTTAGTTGTTCAGCCGACTGTTGAAATGGGTAAACGCTGGTCGAAAGGACGTTTAGCTCCGTTGATTGAGGATACTCCGTGTTTAAGAAACAAAGTAGAAGACCCTCGAAGTCGAGATTCCGGCAACACTGTTCAAAGCAAGGAATTCCCTGGCGGACATTGTTATCACAGGAGCAAACTCGGCAGTTGGCCTTCGATACTATTTTGTTCCGTGTTCGTTTTGCGGATTTTTTTTAAAGCACCCCCCCCAGTTGTGTAATTCTAAACCTTTAATCAATCAAAAATTTACAATTCATCCAGCACATCATTAGGCAATAACACAGAGTGAATTATAATACCTTCATCTTCTGTACTTTCAAATCTCTCCTTGAGTGCTTTCACCGCAAGTTGATATTTCTGCCTATTAGCAATCATATCATCCAACTGATCACTCCACAGTGAACCTGAAACATCCTGATCTGTTAAATTATGAGTCGTTCCCATACTGGTAGCATCTAAGAATATCTTGCTAATTTCCAATGCTTCAGTACTATCGATTTGTGATGCCCCAATCTTTCTCATCTCACTTCCAACAATAAAAGCCGCTTCTTTTACTTTTTCACTAATTTCATCAGAATACCGCTTTTGAGCATTGCATTTTTTTTGAAACCCTTCCCCACCAAAGTTTTGAAGAAAGGCCTCTGCTTCTTCTGATTGATCTTCGATTAATTCTAGCTGTCTAATTAATTCCGCAGGATTGCTAGCGTTAGATCGAACGATGTAATCAAATTGCATAGAAAAAACATCACCAAACAAAGCTAGCCATAATACAAAATATTTAAAATTATACATATTTTCTCCTTTCTTTTAATGCCACTTTATTTTTGAAATATCATTCAAACTTGCCTTTTGATTTATTTTTAAATTAGGTACGTTGTTCTGAAGAAACCGAACAAAACTAACAGGAATAATCGTTATTGCTGATGCATTAGATTTATGCGTACCCCGCAAATACTTTCCAGCTTTACTGGCATAAGCGGCCTCACTGCATGGATCAAAATAAAGACAACCATCATCTTTTACAAAAACTCCTATGATATTTCTGAACTCATCCATATCTGTGTAGATATTTCTTAAACCTACAATATACATACCATCAACACCAATGTTTAACATATTTACGAATCAAATTCCCGAAAAAAGGATCCGAACTTAATTCCAAACCTATAACTAAATGATGAAAAATTTCGTGGTGCAAGCATGCATCATAATCAACCTTTTTATCTTTAAGAGCATAACAAATTGGCACTGTTATCCTTTCAATTTGTCGACAGATTAACGGACCAGTAATGCATCGTGCTGAAATTGACGATCTGTTTTTTGACAAGTTAATCAAAAAGGTATGATTCGCCGTGCTATATTGATAGCAGGTGGATAAGCCAAATCCCAAAGAAAACATACATTCTCTCAAAATAGGCAAAACCCGATCTATCGCATCTTTTACTAAAAAATCCCACCAACAGTTTATTTCATTTACAATGTGAAGTTTTTGATCATTCTCTTCCCGATTGCTATTATCTTTAAAAACTTTCAGTAACTTCACATCGGATTTTTCCAAAGGTGCAGGGAAAACTACAGGATTACTTTTCAAACCATTTAATTTTGCATCTATATGCAAAAAAGAGTCAAATACATCTCCTTGAACGATTCCTAAACTATTGCACAAAAGAGTAACATTTTTAACTTTTTCTGAAACCGACGAGACGGTATCCTGCCGATCTACAGGAATTGAATTAGACAATTTTTCCAAACTCGAAGCGCACACAACAAAAGGATACAAACGAGATACAATTAAACGCAAAGTCTCACGTCCTGCCTCATTTTTCACAATATTAAACAATAGACCTTCTATTACGCTATCAATTGATGCTCCATTAACACTGCAAATTTTAAATCTGTTCACTAATTCTTCATCTGAAATTCCCATAGTTTCCATGTAAGCATTTTTCATCGCATCACAAGTAAAACATGATGTATGATCAAACACCTTCATCCCTTCAACTGATAATGCTAAAACTAACTCAACCCAGATTACACTAAAAAAACTCTCATAACCGCCTCATCGAGGCTCTAATCATATTAATCCAAATATATGTTTTTTACAATATGATTCAACTAGATATTTATACAAATATTCAGAATTATGCAGTTTTTAGATCCCGGAGAAGACATTAAATTTTCTAATCCAGCTGACGTCGGCAACACTTATGAGGTCTTTAGCAAACAGCAAAGGGGCGTTTATTACAACAAAATATTTTGCAACTTCTTAAAATTAATTCTCACTATCAGAATCTGAAGACGCAACCTCTGAATACGACTGAGCACTAGAATTTTTAGGCTTACATAATGATAAAACTAATTTGTCTTTTGCGACGACTAGGTAGTACTCAGCTCCGCCACCTTTTTTAGCGGAATATAGTTTATATATCAAGCCTTTATTAGAATTGCGCTTGATAGAAAGTGACGGTTTTTTAAAAATATTAAGTGACACATAATTACCATCATCTTGATACATTTTGATAGTACCAGCGCTTTCTTCCATAACTTTTTTGAATGCAATCTCTAATGTGCACCTTCCTCCTTCAGGTATACCAAAAGAGTCAACTTTGCGAAAAGATGAAAATAATCCAAGAGAATTAGTTGCATCTTCTACATTTATACATTTATCAGTCGAATTAACGATCGTTAAGCGTACTCCATGAGTTTCGAAATTGTTAAAACGCTCTTCCATGCCAAATACACTCATACAGAATGTACAAAATAAAACAACAAAAATACTTCTCATCATATCACCTTTAAAAACTCATCTCATATACAACAAATATTATCTCATCAGATCCACTTACTGTTATTTTAAACTCTGATATTTTTTTAGTCAAGTGTTCAGCGCCTAAATCGAATTTTTGTTTCGATAATGTATTTCCAAATTTTCTAATTTCATTGCATTCAAAATTACCTACAGTAACTACTGGATCCACGTGAATTATGAGTCTATTATCAACCAGATTGGTTTGGTTTTGATAATCTGTAGAGTCAATCCAATTGGACTGTAGTATGTGTAGTAATTTAGAATTTTTGTTTTGTTTTTTTCTGATTCCATTCGCTAGGTCAAAACAAATTTCAAACGACATATTTGCGAGCAAAAATTGTGACAACTCATTATCACACACGAGATGATCATCGCCATCACCAAAAAGATACCAACAATTTTTAGAAGTATCTACTAAATCACTATCTGATTCTTGAAAATACGTAGACTTCATATATTCTACTAGTGTGGCACCATCATGAATGCAAACGGATTTGTTGACAAGTAGAATGATATCAAAACTTGCTTTAGTACTCGAAATGTATTTGTTATCTTTTTTGCAAATACCTTGTCATATCCCTCGTCAACCTGCATGCTTCCACTATTTGAGAAAATCTCGCAATTATTTGCAATTAAGTCCATCTCTGTTTTTGATACCGTCTTAGCTTTTTCTAAAAACAAAAAATTTGGACACAACAAAATAGAGGGATCTTTTTTAGATAAATCGTGCAATGATAATTCTATTGATTCTTGCTCTGAGGAGCTTAAAGGCTTCTCTTGCGCAAAAAACATCTCGTTAAAAATAATTATTTTCGCACAATTCTTCATATTATGATCTGTATGTATTTGCCTTATTTGTGTTTTTAGATCGTTTTTGACTGGAGGGATGTCTGCTGCGCCAGAAGACAAATCACCTCTACGACTATTGATAAAATCTTCTTTCGTACATAAAATTGATAAGCAATTTAAAACATTATCTAATTCTTCTTGTTGAATTTTGGGCGTTTTTCCAGAAGACAAGCGCGTGACCGTGATTACAAACATGCGATTCTTGTCAGTTGCATTCAATTCTGTGTTTAAGTCGTTTATAAATTGTTGCAATTTTTCAGTTATATTAGAGGCTGATACAGTATTGGCATGCATTGTAACAACAGCAATCAAGCAAAATAGCACATGTATCATGTAACCTCCAATAACACATTAAGATGACTGTAACATGTATGAATTAATATTTTATTAAGCTCATGAAGAAACATTGCAGTTGAAGAAATGAATGGCGTGCTGAATTTACTTTCGACGCAAATTCCAGGAGGCTCGGCAACTGTTGGAACTCGAGGCAAAAGAAAGATGCACTCTTTCACGATTCCTCACATTCCTCATGACGATGTTGTTCTTCCTGAAGAGGTTCAAGGCATTCGTGCTTTCGGTTCTGAGACTGAGTTACAAGCCATGGCGAATGTCATTACCGACCATCTGCAATCCATGAGAAACAAACATGCCATAACTCTCGAACACCTGAGAATGGGCGCACTGAAAGGCACTATTTTAGACGCCGACGGAACTACTCTATATAATTTGTATGATGAGTTTGAGATTGCTCCGAAGACAGTCAATTTTGCTTTAGGTACAGCAACTACAGACGTTAAGAAGAAGTGTCTCGAAGTTTTGCACCATATTGAAGATAACCTTTGCGGAGAATTTATGACCGGTGTTCATTGCTTGGTTTCTCCTGAGTTTTTCGATGCGTTGACGTCTTACAGCAAAGTAAAAGAAGCGTATGAAAGATGGCAGGAAGGAGCAGCACTTCGCGATGACATGAGATCCGGATTTACATTCGGAGGAATTACATTTGAAGAATATCGCGGACAAGCAACATCTCCTGATGGCACTCCGAGAAAGTTTATAGCATCAAATGAAGGCCATTGCTTCCCTGTTGGAACATCTCAAACTTTTGTTACGTACTTTGCTCCAGCGGATTTCAACGAAACCGTCAACACTCTCGGCCTGCCGATCTATGCCAAACAAGAACCAAGGAAATTTGATCGAGGAACAGATATTTACGCCAAACCAAATCATTTTTGAAAATTTATATGATTATTAACAATTGCATAATTTTCATTTAAGATACCAATGTATGTTTGCAGATCCTCATACTTAGACTGGTAGGTATGCCACCCCTTCTCCGATAAACCTATAAGCTCAGCATTTGTTCTTAACCTACCTTTCCAAGACAACATACTCTCTTCAAGCGTGCCTCTTTCGACGGTTAAAATTCCATTCACAGTCTCTAAAGCATTTGATAAAATGGAAGAAAATTTATCAGTGAGATCTATATTCTGAGGATGTTCTGGAAATTTCGTTGCATAAGCTTTACTTATTCTTTCATTAAATTCTCGCCATATTGTAATTAGCGCATTTTCCACATCTAAACGTCTAATACTTTCTCCGATTAAAGTATTCTCTCCTATATCCAAGCCTGTTGTTTCTCTTTTCAGAAAAGAATCCAAAACACTAGTTGATCCAAAGTTTGAATTAGGATAAACAAAATCAACTATCTTTAAGCTATCGTGTTGTAAGATATTATCACGAAACAAAAAACCAAAATTTTCGCAATGCAAATCTCTTAGCCCAAACAATTTCCCAAAAAAATCCAACTCGTTAATAGACATAACAAGCTCTTCATTGCTCAAGATTGATTCATCAATTTCTTTGTTTTCAATTTTTTGGCCAATCTCTTTAAAAGTAAAAAACGTTGTATCTTTTGAAGAGACATCTTTAGTAGCGATATAAATTCCTTGATATACATAAGGATTTATTATTAAGTTGAATTCAGGTCCCAATCCTAAAATGTCCAACACAGTATAAAGGAACGGCTCTCGCAAATTAAGCTCAAACTCATCAATAGGAGTTGCCGAAGTCTCTGAACTTCTAAGACTAGCCTGAAAAGACAGTGAATCGCTAACATATGTACGAGTACCATACTCTTTTTTTTGATTATCGCTCCCCTTTCTTTTTTTATAATTTGCTAAATGAAACATTTTTATGAAAAAACGATTGTTATCATCTACATTCACGATATATCCAGGATTGACTCCTGATTCTTTATGTTTAAATACTACTTGACGTTTTTCACATTGTTCTTCAATAGATTCAACAACTATCACGAACTCTGAAGAAGAGTCTCCTCCTGTTGTACAATATTTCAACAAATCTGCTTTGGACATTCCAGGGTAAAACCTTCTTCGAATAAACTCATCAAAACACACTGCGATCATTAAACGTCTAGAGCAAGGGAAAATACGATTAAAATTTGAATCAATAACATATTTTGGCAATCCTAAATAACAATCATAATTCGCAAGGTCAGTCATTCTCCTAATAAAATTGAAGCACATCGATGAATTTTGACCATACAAATGGTCCGCTGACAATACATTGTCTATAAGTGGTGAGTAATATTCTGAAGAAAACAAAGATGAAACTAACGCATTAGCTCGATTAGAAATATATCTCATTAAAGCTTGTTCATATTTATTTGCTTCACGTTTTAACAAAGCCATTGCATCATCTGAAATAGAAAGATCTACTTTGTTTATACTATTTATCAATCCTTTTTTCAAATCAATATTTTCAAAAACATACAAAATAGATTCGTCATCCGATAAAACAATATTGTCAATATAACGAACCAAAGCCTCCTGCTTTTCAGTAATTAAGTTGATTACACACTCTTTTGTAACCTCTTTTTTTTGCTCAAGAGTTTGAACAATTTCTTTCTCTGCACCTGTCCTTCCCGACAGATTTCTTTTTCTCATCCCAAATGCTGTATCACTGCTAAAAATCGACACAAATAAAATCGCAAAGAACGGAGCGATTAGTTTTTTACAGTACATTACTCTACACCTATCAACAAACATAAGTTAAGCTTAACATTATTCAATAAAGCATGTCAACTGTTTGATTTACAAAAGAAGCCAACGCTGATTCGCCAGAACCAGGTTTTGTAAGAATCTCGATTTTATCAAAAGAAAACGGAGGTATTGTTTCCGAAGAACTTCTGCAAACCGTAACTGATTACTTACAAAGAGATGACATTCGCGTTTTAACGGACACCGTTCAAGTTGTTCCATGCGCGTTAATTGATGTTGATGTTCGAGCAAAAATCACTTTGATGTCGTCAACTCCTACCGAATTTTTAAGCACAATCAAAACATCATTCAAAAACGCTTTTTCAAAAATTGTAGGCCTCGGAGTTTCGATTTCGCGAAGCTGGATCATCTCGAATTTGTTTTTGGATGGCG
>SUUU01000021.1 GCA_015062335.1 Alphaproteobacteria bacterium | reverse complement strand
GCGGTTATCCTTCTGTAACCGTATCTGCCGTATTTTGATACAAGACTAATAATTGCATTCTTCAACTTTTGTTCGTCCTGCGATTTTCTCAACTTATATCTTTTGACAGTTCTGTTTAGCTGGAACACATCGCACGCTTTACGCTCTGATATTCCCAGCTTTTGCATCACTTCTACAGCAACTTGTGTTTTCCTCTGAGGGCTTAGTATTTTGGGCTTTTATTATCCTCAATCTTCAATGCTTCGTTCAACATCAGCTTGTCCTACGTCAAATCAGCTACCGCTTTATTTAAACGCATATTTTCTTCTTTCAAATTCTTGAATTACTTGGCTTGATCCATGCTCAAACCTCCATATTCTCTACGCCATTTGTAGTACGTGTGATTCGGCATCTCAACTTCTCTGCACGACAACCTAAGGGTCTTTCCCTGATTTAACAGGACTTCTACTTTCCTTAACTTCAATATTATCTCTTTCGCACTCTTCACTTCTTGCATCACTCTCTCTATAAAATGTTCATACTAATAACATAATTCGCAAATTATAATTTGGTACAATTATACGGGGCAGGACAGGTTAACGGCTCTGTTCGCTGGATTCCGCATCAACGAATTATTGCATTGCTAAAGTGAATCTCTCAACGATTACGCTGACTACAGATTACTAAGCCAAAGAACCTTATTAGCTTTTTTTGAAATTTAAAGAAAAGAGTACCAGCACATTGCAAAGCGGTGTTTTTAATACATATCGCCATTATAGAATAAATAATGTAAAATCTACTAGGAGACTTATATAAGGACAAAGTAATGAATATAAAACTAGCAATTTTTCATAACCATACTTCATCTCTTTCCTCAAACCATCAGCCTTAATGTCAATTATCACATCTATAAAAGCATTATGCAAAACCCATTTCTGTCAGTCTTCCAGCAAAATAATTCTCAATCACCATTATATCGATAAAGTTAAGAGATTAATACTTAAATAGCCCTTTTAGTTGGATTAGAATTCGCTATCAATCCGTTCTTTTTTACATATTGAATCATATGTTCGGCTTCGCACTTTCCTACAGTAATGATCGATGTATTTGAAGCTGTGATTTTTTTTGTCAACCTTTTCACATCATCTATGGACACTTTATCGATTTTAGTCAAAATCTCGTCGCGAGTTAATGGCCTTCCGAAAATCATGGTTTGGTTAACAATTTGTTCGCACATTGATGAATTGCTCTCCTGCGACATTAACAACCCTGCCTTAAATTGAGCCTTGGTTCGGTTAAACTCATCTTCTGAAATATTTTCTGACATTTTCATCAATTCTACCGATGCGACATCAACGAGTTCTGATAGTTTGTCAGGAGATGTTGCGGCATATACACCAAACAATCCATTACGAGAATACGATGACGAAAACGAATACACTGAATATACTAACCCCCTCTTTTCGCGAACCTCTTGAAATAATCTGGAAGACATTCCTCCACCTAAAATTGATGAAAAGATAGCCAGAGCATAAAAATCTTCACTTACGCTGGATATTCCGTTGAATCCAAGGATAATATGGGCTTGTTCTAAGTCTCTTACATCAGAATAACAACCTCCTTTATAATCATACACTGACAACAATTCAGGAGTCTTTACGTTTCCGAAATTGTGAAAATATTTGTCGGCATATTCCAAAATTTCATCATGAGATATATTTCCGACAGCACCGAAAATAATATTATCTGCATTATAAAAACGATTACGATACTTCCGCAGATCATTTGCGGTAATAGCAGAGACGACATCCACCGGCCCTAAAATAGAGCGCCCCATTGATTGATTCGGAAAAGCTACATCTTGAAAATGATCAAAAATTATATCATCGGGAGTATCATTTGTCTGTGATATTTCTTGAAGAATAACCCCTCTCTCTCTTTCCAATTCTATATTCGCAAACGTAGGATTTTGTAAAATATCGGATAAAATATCTATTGCAATATGTCTATCATCTTTTAGTAACTTTGCATGAAATGCCGTCGTCTCTCGAGAAGTATACGCATTTAAATATCCTCCAACTGATTCTATTTCTTCCGCAATCTGTTTTGCAGTTCTCGAAGAAGTACCTTTGAATGCCATATGTTCCAAAAAGTGAGAAATTCCATTGTTTTCTTTTGTTTCACAAGCAGCGCCGGCCTTCACCCAATATCCAAGCATAACACTTTCAAAATTATCTAATGATTTTGTGACGACTCGAAGTCCGTTATCCAACCGTGTCAACTTTACATTTTTCATGAATTTCTCCTTTTTTGTTTTTGCATAACTTCTTTTTTATACGTGACCGATACGCTTCTAAAATCTCTTCAGACTGATCCAATGTAATGCTTTTTTGCATCGATTCCAACTGTGAAGATATTTTAATTGCTTTATTGCCATATTTTTCGGATTTTTTGGAACGTGTCAAAGAATGGTTTAATCTAGTAAACCCTTTTTGAGCTAGAACAATTGCCTGAGAATCTCTGTCCTTAGAGTTTGCCCCTCCTAAAACAACAATAATCAAGTGATTGTTTTTTGATTTAGCTGAAACCGCTATATTGTATCCTGATGCAGCAACATATCCGGTCTTGATTCCATCAATTAAAATATCTCCGTGTTTTCCAAGTAATCTATTGTGGTTAACATACGAAGTTCCGTTATACTTAAATAATTTTGTCGAGAAAAAATGATAATACGAAGGGTATTCACGAATAATGACTCGCGCAAGCCGAGATAAGTCTCTTGCCGTAGATAATTGACGGGGATTCTTCCATCCTGAAGGATTGATAAAAATGGTGGACTTCATACCCAGTCGGCGCGCTTCTTTATTCATCATACAAACAAAATTCTTTTCGCTTCCACCAACCAATTCCGCAAGTGCTACAGCTATATCATTAGCCGACTTTGTAATTAATGCTAGAATTGCTTCTTTTACAGTAATAGTTGATCCTTGAGCAAGCCCAAGCTTGCAAGGATGTTGATTTGCGGCATTTCGGGAAATTGTCAATCTAGTCTGAAGAGAAATTTTTTTTTGTCGTATCGCTTTAAATGTCAGCAACAAAGTCATCATTTTTGTTAACGATGCCGGCTGAGTTTGGACATCGGCATTATAGTTATAGATAACTCTGCTCGTTTTATAATCAATGACGATTGTCGCCCTTGGTGGAATAGATGACGCAGCCCATGTATGACTCATCACAATCAATAAGATAACAAAAAACTTCATGAAGCGATCCAACCTTGCGGTAAGATATCACATTAATAGCGTAAACTTAATAGAATTCTACTCAAAAAACATAAATTTTCACAGACCAAAAATTTATCAAAGAATTTTAAAATCTTAAGAGTTTCTTTGCTTTTTGTTGATACTATGCCTTTGTTAGTTGAACAGCACAACAGAAAGGAATGAAAATGCTTTTCGATCACGAGTTAGCCTGGAAAGATCCAGCAATTTACAAAGAGATTTATGTTAACTCTATAGCGGCACCTGAGAAGTTTTGGGAATATCACCAAAACACTCTGTTTCCGGAAGGAAACTATAATGCTTCATTTAATTGTTTGGATCGACACGCAAAAATCACCCCTCACAAAAATGCAATAATATGGTACGGCGACGAATATTGTGAACGAAGAGAAATTTCTTATGCTAGATTATTGGAAATGACAGAGCGTATAGCTTCTGAATTGATCAGGAGAGGCATTCGAAAAGGAGACAGCGTAACAATTTGTATGCCAATGACTCCCGAAAGTATTGCATCAATGTTAGCATGTTGCCGTATCGGTGCAATTCATAATGTTGTATTTTCCGGCTTTTCGGCTAACGCATTAAATGAAAGAATTTTTAGATCTGCATCTAAAATAGTGCTCACGGTTACGGCAGGCAGCAGAGGTGGAAAGATGATACCATCCTTACATAATGTACTTGCCGCTATAGGTGATATGGATGTGGATGTTCTTTTAGTAGATCACGTCGATGATTTTCCTATGGATGACGGAGCATTGTCAGTTGAACATATGAAATATGACGATCCTATGTTTACATTGTATACATCTGGCTCTACCAAGGAACCTAAAAGAATATTCCACTCCTGTGGAGGATACCAATTATATTCTGCAATGACATTTAAATACGTCTTTGATGCAAAACCTGAAGATATCCATTTTTGCACCTCCGATATCGGATGGATTACTGGTCATAGCTATATCACATATGCTCCATTGTTTTTAGGTTTAACTATTGTGATTTTCTCAGGAACACCAATGCACCCTGATGGTGGAAGATATTGGCAGATTATCGAAAATGAGCGTGTTTCAATTTTCTATTCCGCTCCGAGCGCAATAAGGTGCTTAGCATCGCTAGGTGAGGAATCTGTTCGCAATTATGACTTATCCAGTTTAAAAGTTTTAGGATGTGTAGGCGAACCGATGAATGAAGCTGCCTGGAAATGGCTTTTTACAAATGTGGGAAAAGAAAAATGTCCTATAATGGATACGTGGTGGCAAACAGAAACGGGAGGAATCATTTTGGCCCCATTGCATAACGTAAAATATCAAAAACCAGGTTTTGCATCGATGCCGTTTTTTGGAGTGGCTCCAGGAATCGAAAATGAAGAATTGATTATCAAGAATAAGAATTGGCCGGGATTGTCTTCTAATTTTGTAAGAGATGACCAAATTTATCATACGGGAGATAAAGCTATGGTCGATGACGATGGTGATTTCAAAATTCTGGGACGTATTGATGATGTCGTGAACATTTGCGGCCATCGATTAGGAACCTCGGAAGTTGAAAGCGTTGTAAATGCTCTTGGAGAAATAGAAGAAAGCGCAGCAATCGGTGTTCCTCATCGAATAAAGGGACAAGCGTTATGTATTTTTGCAACCACAACGGCAGATTTAGATCAAGATCAAAAAGAAAGTGTGGCAAAAGAAATTACAACACGAATTCGACAAGATATAGGTGCTATAGCAAAACCTGATAAAATCGTATTTATTCCTGAATTACCGAAAACTCGATCAGGAAAAATTAAGAGAAATATTTTGAAGATTATCGGGAAAAAACAAAATATAGATTACGATGCTGCAGACATGCAATCCATAATAAACATTTCTTGCATCAAAGAAATAGAACACGCGATGACGCATGCAATAAAAATGTAAAAAATTTTCATTTCGCCTGTTGTTAAGTTTTTAGTAATTAACAACAGGTTATACTGTTATTAATTTAAGATGATATGAACATGATAGATACTATAAGATCTGTTGCAATTATTGGAGCGGGGCAAATGGGAACCGGAATTGCTCAAGTTTTTGCAACTCGTGGATATACCGTTAGAATACACGATCTATCTATTCATGTTATGGAGTTATCAAAGTTGAAAATGAAAAAATCTCTCGAAAAATTATATGAAAAACATCAAGTAACAGACTTTCCTGAAACGATTTTGTCTCGAGTAACATATTGTGACACCATGCGAGAATTGCAAGATTGCAATGTATATATAGAGTCGGTCTTCGAAAATTTCGATGTAAAATCAAACATTCTTTATAAGCTTAATCAATATATCGATGAACATACGTATTTAGCAACAAACACCTCATCTTTTTCAATCACATCTCTTGCTCATATGATATCTCATCCTGATCGTTTTGTAGGATTTCATTTTATGAATCCCCCTCCACTAATGAATTTAATTGAAGTGATTAAAGGAGTTCATTCCAGCGATGAAACCTATAATTTTTTTTGGACGTTAGCAAATGATTTAGGAAAAACACCGATTTATTCCCGAAACACTCCTGGATTTGTGCTGAATAGAATTTTAATCCCGATGATAAACGAAGCGATTTATGCTTTATCTGAAAATGTTTCAACGCCTGAGCAAATTGATAATGCAATGAAATTAGGCGCCAATCACCCTATTGGTCCATTGGCTCTTGCCGATTTAATAGGGTTAGATACAGTCTTAGCAATTTTGAAAACTTTGCAAAAAGAATGCGGAAATACAAAATATTGCCCTTCTCCATTACTCGAACAATATGTAATGCGCGGACATTTGGGCAGAAAAACCAAAAAGGGATTCTTTGAATATGATTAACGAAACAAAATGTAAACAAAAGGTTAAAAAATCGATACAAAACAACGAGTTATTTGACATTTTTTCGATTTGGAGTTATTTTGTATAAGCGATGTGTTGCATGGATAGAAGGCGATGAAAAAAAGTATAATTGCAGGATGTGTTTCAATCTCGATTTGTATGAATTATTTTACTTTGGAAGCTAAATTCGATTGGTTTGATTTTATTTTCGGAGTAAAAGCAAGAATGCCCGTTAGCGAAAATTCAGAGATTGATACATCGAAAAATCAAGAAAAGGCAGAAAATATTTTTTCGACTGAGACAGAACATCACGTTTCTGATTCTATTCCTTTAGAGCCGATAAATGATCTCATAATATCGGAAGAATCAAAAGATATTGAAATATCAAAATCTGATATTCAATTATCAGAAAAACCACATAATGAAATCACTATTAATGAGTCGGTTAAAATAAAATCAATCGATGAACTATTGGCAATTATCACCAATAATATATCAATGTTATCAGATGGCCGACATTTGCCACGAGATGAGAGAGTTTTACTTCAACAGAAAAAAGAAATTGAGACTCTTCAAAATGAATTGTCAAATAGCAATTTAAAAACGGTTGAAAAAATAGAAATATTGGAGCAAATCTTGATTGCGTACAACAATATTTGTGAAATACCGGTTGCGTTTTTAAGTGATATAGATCATGACATGATTGAGAGGGTTTTGAATACATTATTTTTTACCTACGCCAAGGAAGCACAAAACTTGTTAACTCACATCTTTAATACGGATGTATCTTTTGATATCAAGCAAATTGTACAAAAGGCCCAAACTGATGCTGACACAGATGCCGTAAAACATTTTATTTTATGGATGAAAACGCAGTTGCAACGTATTCCGCTAGATTTGCAGAATACTCAACAAAAAAAGCTGATAATAGATTTAATGAATAATTTTGATCAAACTATAGCAGGAGATTTCAAAGATAAGTGTTTTAAGCTCAAAACATTAGTCGACCTCTATAATTCGATAAAAGCGATGCCTTGTCGTTTGACCAAAGTATCTTCCTCTGACATCCAAAAATTAATCGCCAAGATGGTCGAGCATCAAGTATTCGAAAAAATACTTAGCAAGTTAGATACAATGAGCGCCGCTAATTTTTCTGAAGATGCAAATCTTGACGAAGAAGCGATGGCTGCTCGAAATATAAAAAAGACAAGAAATGTCATTCTTGGCGCAACTTCTGTTTCAGGAGAAAAAGAATTCGGCACTTTTGAAAAGTTTAGATCTGCAATCACGTCGCAAGACATCGCAGAGGCACTAAATCAAGCAATTACGCAATTTAATTACACCGTTGAGTGGTATAATAAAGCCATGGTTAGAACAAAAAAGGCAAATGTATCGGAGATAGATCAAATCACTGATGACGTTGAGCGTATTGTCAACAAACTCCAAAGTTATAATGCGCCATTAGAGAAATAAAACGCCAGATAATATAAACTTACTTCTTGTTTTATGCACAGTTGTATCGATTTAAAGCGCAGATTTGGAATAAAATTCATTAGTAACGCCACGACAAAAACGATATGATGCTAACAACAAAATACACATAAATTTATGTTAATATTTATTAAATTAAAATAAAATATTTGGCAAAACCATTGTTGCGATAGTAATATCGTGTTATCAATATTATATAAATTTAAGATAAAGGAGCAGATAATCATGAGATCTTTTAAATTAAAGATAGGCACTACATTGTTGACCGCATTACTAAATGTTTGTAATGCAAATGCTATGACCAATGTAGCATCTGAAATAGGTTCAGCCGACGTACGTCAAAAAATGACAAAAGTAAAAGAACTTGCAGATCAAGGTAATCCTGTAGCTCAGCATTGCTATGCAAAATATTTGTTAAATAGTGGAGATAATAACGGCGCTTTCGGTTATTTCAAACTCTCTGCAGATCAAAAATATACAAAAGCCCAATATTGTTGTGGTCTTTGCCTTTTAAATGGAAACGGAGTAAATAGAAATCTATCAGAAGCTATTAACTATATAAAATTAGCCGCTGATCAAGGACATGCAAAGTCACAACTGCTCTATGCAATTTTATTGAGGGATGAATTCTTAACCAAGAGTAATATTAAAACAGCTGCAGAGGCAATTAGGTATGCGAAGTCTGCAGCTGATCAAAGTTATGCGGCCGCGCAATGTTGTTTAGGTGTTTGGTTTTATACCGGCATTTTGTGCTCACATGATATTTCCACCGCAAAACATTATCTGGAATTAGCTGCTAAGCAAAATCACGCAGGGGCTAAGAATTTGTTGGAATTCATTAAGTTTAAGATGTAAAAATAGCAAAAAATGACAAAACCCTTTCCTTGAAAGGGTTTGTCAGTAATACCCCCCGATCGATATTTACTCATGAACATGTTTATTAAGCCTCTTGCGAAAGTCGAGAGGTTTGTGGTTTTTATGAAAGATAAAGTACTCAGATTTCATCAGAAGCAATTATCCAAATCTCAAATTATAAATTCCTGCAATGATATTAAATCTAAGAT
>SUUU01000003.1 GCA_015062335.1 Alphaproteobacteria bacterium | reverse complement strand
GAAAATTTTTTATTTTGATTACACAATTTTACGAAACTTAGCATTTTTATGCGCTTATTTTTGCTGAGTTTCTCATTTCTTCGTGTAATTTGCTAGATACTTATTACTTTCGCAAGAGCTCTAATAATCGATTGCTTCAAATGCTCAAGATCGTTCAAATATCCGCCGTTTTTGTTGCTCATTCCCTTCATCGGAGAGCCTCCGATCGCATTTTTTTCGTTCCGCTAGATGATTTTTCCATCACAATCCTTCCCCGCTTGAAGCTGGACACATTTTTTTCGCTCCGCTAGGTAATCTTTCCATCACAATCCTCCATCACACATGCATAACGGTGGTATAGTTGTAATTGATCCAGAATTTATAGCGATTGAATCTTCCGAAATATCAATGTTCGACGATCCGCAATTTATGCTGATTTTTGAGTCTGATATTTTCAAAGAAGCGTTGAATATGTCTTTAGATCTAGAGGCGATTTTAGTTTTTCTGGTTATGCGACCGAGATAATGCCTCGATCGGAATTGTTTTGTTCAATAGTTGTTGTATATTTTTTGCCGACTTGATGCAGTTTTTTAGGTAAAACCGCAAAAATCCGTCCCATTTATCTGTATAAAATTTACACACTTTTTAGATATTTTACCTGAGCATAGAATTTTATAAATGTCTCAATATCACGGTTACCTGTAACCCAGGCAATAGTTTTTCTTGTTGTGCGATCAACAGCCTCTTTCTGTTTTTTGGAACCTACAAAATACCATATTCCATGGCGGAAAGAGAGAGATTCGAACTCTCGATACAGTTCCCCGTATACACCCTTTCCAGGGGTGCGCCTTAAACCACTCGGCCACCTTTCCGAACTACCGCCAAATTACTTGGCGGAGAGAGAGGGATTCGAACCCTCGATACGCCTTTACAAACGTATGACGGTTTAGCAAACCGTTGCCTTCAGCCTCTCGGCCATCTCTCCAACCATGCATAGAAAACCATCATCCAGGCCTTTTGTCAAGTCGCATTTCCAGTTGTCCTCTCAATTTTTCCGCCTTTTTGATAGTTTTTCTCTTCGCTCTTGCTTGCATCAATGATAAGCATCCAAACTCTACATCTTTATCTCTTTTTCTCAGGGCGCGACGATTTTTGTTTTCTATACGATCTTTTGCTTCATTTCTCCTTTCATAATTTGAAATCATTGTAGAAACGTAGTTTTTAAATCGATCTATTGCAGAAGTTTTTTCATCTTTTGGAGTTGTTTTTTCGAAAACAGAGCTTTTTTTCATCGGCTCTTCCTTTTCTTTTAGTGATTTGAAAAATTTTTCGGAATACGATTCTGTCAAATCAGATTGATCAATAATTTTTGGCATCATTTGCCTGGCTATTTTTATCAGTGAAGGAGTGATTTTCGATTCTTTTGCAAATTTACTATTTTCATCTGCCAAGTTAAAAAATAAACAAATCATCACCAACGCTAACAATATCAAAACACCTCGAACTAATCCGAAAAGACTGCCAAGTGCTCTGTCAATTCCAGATAATGAAGAATTCTTAATTTTTCCAGAAATTGCGCTTATAACCAATAATAAAGTGATTAATATCACTATGTATGAAATAGAAAATGCAGCGATTTTTGCTAATAAGTCACTCTGGAAATAGTTACTACGTAAAGTGGTTACAAAATGAGGAGAGACAAGCGCAGACAAAAATCCGCTTCCAAACCAAGCGCATGTGCTGAAAAAATCTTTTATAAATCCTCTGGCAAACCCGAATAAGCACGACGCAAGAGTCAGAAAAATATAAAAGTAATCTAATGAGTTAAAAAATTCGTTGTTATTCATGTGACTTCTCCTAAAAATGCAACAATATCAGCCAAAACATCCGCTTTTGTTAGCGAGATATTTTGAAATTCTTTTTCGTCCAAGCAACACGATCTTGGAATAATAATATCCTTAAATCCTAACTTTACCGCCTCCTTTATTCGCTCTTTGCATTTTGGCACTGATCTAACCTCTCCTGTTAGACCTATTTCGCCTATAGCACACACAGTATTATTTACCGCAATATTTTTCCTTGCTGATAGCAAACTCAACACCACCGCCAAATCACATGCTGGCTCGGATATTTTTAAACCTCCGACGATACTTAAGTACACATCGCGATCTGAAAATGAAACTTTAAGTTTAGATTCCAAAACGGCAAGCAACATAAATAACCTATTGATATCCCAACCTACAACAGTACGACGAGGGACATTAAAATAACTCTTTGCAACTAAAGATTGGACTTCTACCAGAATAGGTCGAGTTCCTTCAATTCCAGAAAAAGTTATGGTACCAGGAACATTTTCTGTACGCTGAGTTAAAAACAAAACTGACGGATTCGCAATGTTAATCAATCCGCTTTGGCTCATTTCAAATAGACCCAGCTCATCACATGACCCATACCGATTCTTTACTGTTCGAAGCATTCGGCAAGAATTACCTCTTTCACCTTCAAAATACAGCACTGTATCAACCATATGTTCTAAAATCTTCGGTCCAGCTATAACTCCATCTTTGGTTACGTGTCCTACCAAAAATATAGTGGTATTAGTGGTTTTTGCAAAATTGATCAAAGCAAATGCGCAAGTTCTTACTTGATTCAACGTGCCGGGAATAGAGTCAATATTGTGACTTGATAAGGTTTGAATAGAGTCAATTACAAGAAAATCTACGTCGTTTTCGATGGAATTGATAATAACATCCACATCTGTTTCGCATGCTAGTCGAACATTTGATTTGGACAACCCTAAACGCTCTGCTCTTAGACAAATCTGTTCAGCTGATTCTTCACCTGAAATGTATACACATTTGTATTTCTCGGATAAAGATGACAAAATTTGCAACAATATAGTTGATTTACCTATTCCAGGTTCTCCTCCGATTAATATAACAGATCCCGGAACAGCGCCTCCTCCAAGGACTCTATCAAATTCAGCCAGTTTACTTCTTCGTCTTTCTACCTCTTTGTTTGCGGAAGATAACCCTTGAAATTCAATAGCATTATTCTTAAATGTAGAGCCTCTGCTGATACAAATATCTTCTACAACCGTATTCCATTGATTGCAGTCCTCACACTTTCCCACCCATTTGGGATACCTGGCTCCACACTCTGTACAATAGAATAATTTATCTTTTTTGGACATGCCGCAACCTTTCTACCTATCTTTATGATACGACAAATCTATAAAAAAAGTAAAGAAACGATAGAAAATAGAATCAATCGCATATTAAATTGGTTTAATTTGCTTATATCATTTCAAATAAAGTATTATTGTCGCTGAAGTGTTAGTTTCGCTATATCAATTTTCTTAAATGATTATCTAAAAGTTGTATTTTTATAATTTAATAAATGCTGTTGTATTTAGGTTGAATGCTATGTTACCTCTGCGAAGGTAAGGAGGTGGGGGGATTGATTTGCGCTATTTCTGAGCAATGAATGTTTTGTTGTTTTTGTGAGGTACGGTTATAAGGAAGCTGAATAGATTTTAATAGCTAAGTTGGGGTATTTGTATCAAACAATCCGGGTTTTGGAGAAAAAATCACAACGGAATGGAAATGGGAGCCGTGTCCTATAGGAGTGGGACATGTGGGGGTAATAAGCCAAAATCCAAATCTTTTGGATATTGGAACGGATGAAACTCTTTGACCATCAGAATATGAACACAAGCCTGTTCTGAGGCTGGTTTCTATTATTATTTTCATCTCTCCATTTTCTATTGTTAAATCTTTCCAAATATTTTTGGTATCGGTTTCATTATTCTTGTACCTAACTACTGCGTAAGAATTGTCAGATAATGAATTGAATGACCCACTATTGGATGGAGAAGTGTTCAAATAATTAGAATCCCATCTCCAAACACATTTGCCTTTGTTGTTTCCGGTACCTATCACGCAGTATATGTATAAAGAGAGAAAATGTCCAATGGATCTGCAAGCTCCATCACCGGTTCCTTTGATAGCGTAACCTGTTTTTCCAGGATATGCGATAAGAGACGCTGCGCACCTTATATTTTGAAGATCTGTCATGGTTATTTTTTTGTTGTTTCTGTTTTGTGAAACGCTTCCTATCATGTTGGCAATACAATAAGCGCAAAATTTTGTCTTCGCGTACAGACGCGTATACAAAACAAGGTCGTGCGCATAAAAAATAAGAATAACAAAAATAGGCACCGCAACGGCAAACTCTACAATAATTGCTCCATTGTGTTTGAAGAATTGTTTCCAATTAGAGGTAAAGTTTTTACCTAAGCGGGCTTGCTTATCCCCCCCCTTCATATTTTTTTTATTAAGAAAATTTTTCTTGACAGACGATAAAAAAATTAACAAATCGTGCCGCACAATTTCATATGCCCATCTCCACATTGAAAACATAACACCAATCAGTATTCCAACCACTGTTTAGCTTAGTATAAAATCACAGAAGCAGTATTGTTGGAGAAACTGCATATCCCGGCAATTATATTAAACTCTTTACTTTCGTTGTCATGTCTGATAACAATCTTTCCCTTTGTCAACTTCGTCAAAATTGAAATATGGCGAGGTAGTATTGTGATTTGTCCTTGTTCCGATGGAAGAGTCAGACTATCAACATCACCGTCAAACAATTTACAACTTAATTTCAGAATCTTAACTTTCAATGTTAGGCTCCAAAAGTTTTCGCTTTTTCAAAGGCTTCTTCAATAGTTCCGACCATGAAAAATGCTGCCTCTGGTAATTCGTCGCAATCCCCCGAAATAATCGCATCGAACCCTCTGATCGTATCTTCTAAATTAACAAACTTTCCTGGCATTCCGGTAAAAACCTCCGCAACATGAAACGGTTGCGATAGGAACCGTTGAATTTTTCGTGCCCTTGAAACGGTTAATTTATCCTCGTCAGATAACTCTTCCATACCCATAATTGCAATAATATCCTGCAATGATCTATAACTTTGAAGAACTCTCTGTACTTCACGAGCTACTCTATAGTGCACTTCTCCAACAATTCTTGGAGACAACATTCTGGAAGTAGAATCCAACGGATCCACCGCTGGATAAATTCCCAATTCCGAAATTTTTCTGCTCAAAACCGTAGTCGCATCCAAGTGAGAAAATGATGTCGCGGGAGCTGGATCGGTTAAATCGTCAGCAGGAACATAAATTGCTTGAACAGAAGTAATAGATCCCTCAGTTGTACTAGTTATACGTTCTTGCAATTCTCCCATATCCGTTGCCAAGGTTGGTTGATATCCTACAGCGGAAGGGGTTCTTCCAAGCAGGGCTGAAACCTCTGATCCTGCCTGAGTAAAACGAAAAATATTATCAACAAACAATAAAACATCTTGGTGTTCTTTATCTCTGAAATATTCCGCTAAGGTCAAACCTGTCAAAGCCACTCTAGCTCTTGCCCCCGGAGGTTCATTCATCTGACCGTAAACCAATGCTGCTTTAGAATTGCCTCCTTCGATATCAATAACGCCGGCCTCCATCATTTCGTGGTACAAATCATTACCTTCACGAGTACGTTCTCCTACTCCGGCAAAAACAGAAAACCCACCATGAGCTTTAGCAATATTGTTTATTAATTCTTCAATTAAAACGGTTTTACCAACACCTGCACCGCCGAATAGTCCAACTTTTCCGCCCTTTGCGTATGGCGCTAACAGATCCACAACTTTGATGCCTGTAACCAAAATGTCGGCTTCCGTCGATTGTTCTTCAAATTTTGGTGCCTCCCGGTGTATAGGCATTCTTTCAGTTGAATGAATTTCACCTCTTTCATCGACCGGCTCACCCACAACATTAATAATACGTCCCAGCAGTTCTCGTCCAACTGGAACTTCTATCATTTTTCCCGTATCGATAACTTCCTGCCCTCGTTGCAAACCATCAGTCACATCCATAGCTATAGTTCTTACCGTATTCTCACCTAATTGCTGAGCGACCTCTAAAATAAGCTTTTTTCCCTCATTAAAAACTTCAAGAGCATTTAAAATTTCCGGGACTTTATCAGGAAACACAACATCAACTACAACACCCAAAATTTGAGATACATAACCCTTATTCTTCATATCACTTTTACTCATTTGCTATTGCCTCCGCTCCTGCAACTACTTCGACAAGTTCTTGCGTAATGCCGTATTGCCTTGTTCTATTATACCTAATTGTTAAATCCGATAACATGTCATCCGCATTTCTGGTTGCGTTGTCCATGGAAGACATTCGAGAGCTTTGCTCGCTTGCAACGCTCTCGAGCGCTGCTTGATACAGTTGTATTCCAATATTTTGCAACAACAAATCGTTCAACACTTCATCGACTGACGGTTCAAAAATCATTTGTGTTTGATCTAAGCTTTTTTCCTGCTTTAAAGGAATTAAGTCTTTCTTTTTTACTAACATCCTTACTGGAGAATAAAAGTGAGTATATATCACGGAAACTTTATCAATCTTTCCGGAATTAAACAAATTTATCACTTCTCTCCCCAAATTTAGCGCATTATCGAACATTTGATCTGATTTATAAAAATCACTCAAAAAAGTAAAACTTCCTCCTTCAGTTAATAACGATACTGCATTACGAAGTTTTTTTCCGGCGCACATTGTCCAAAGGTTTTTCCCTTCTTTTTGAATGATTTTTGCCTGATGTCGCGCCTCTTTTAAAACCGAATAATTAAAATTTCCACAAAATCCTCTATCTGATGCGAAAACAATTATTAATTCCGATTTTACGTCCGACCGTCCATCTAACAAATCATATGACCTTTCTAACTGATCTCTGCGAATGCTTTTCAAAATTTTACTAACTTCTGCAGCATACTCTCGAGAAGCTAATGCTTTTTGCTCCGCCTTGCGAAACTTTACACCCGCAACTAACTTCATAGCAGATGTTACTTTTCGAATAGACCGGATACCGCCAATTTTATCCCTTAATTCCTTTAAATTAGCCATTACGCTTCATTTTCCTTGTAAAAATCAGCTAGATAAATGTCTATTTTAGCTTTAAGCCTCAGCTCATTTTCTTCAGTAATTTTTTTATGATCACGAATATCATTAATAATCTCTGCAGACTCCCTTTTTATTCTGTCAATGACATAAGACTCAAACTTTTTCACATTGGACAATTGCAATTTATCAAGATATCCATTAACTCCAAGATAAATGCTAACAACCTGATCTTCAACCTTCATAGGAGAATACTGCGGTTGCTTCAAAACTTCCGTTAATCTTTCTCCTCGCGCTAACAACTGCTTGGTTGAGGCGTCTAAGTCTGATGCAAACTGAGCAAAGCTCGCCATTTCTCGATATTGTGCTAATTCAAGCTTAATTTTTCCAGCAACCTGTTTCATACATTTAGTTTGTGCGGCAGACCCGACACGGCTGACCGAAGCGCCGGCATTTATAGCTGGTCGAACACCTTTGTAGAACAAATCTGTTTCCAAAAATATTTGGCCATCAGTGATGGAAATGACGTTTGTTGGGATGTATGCAGACATATCACCAGCCTGAGTCTCAATAATAGGTAACGCTGTTAAAGAGCCACCACCTCTTGATGCATCAAGCTTTGCAGCTCGCTCTAGCAAACGAGAATGCAAGTAGAAAACATCACCTGGATAAGCTTCTCGTCCTGGAGGCCTTCGCAACAACAACGACATCTGACGATACGACACTGCATGCTTAGATAGATCGTCATAAACTATTAATGCGTGCATTCCATTATCCCTGAAAAACTCACCCATCGCACAGCCGGCATACGGAGCCAAATACTGCATAGTAGCAGCGTCAGATGCTGTTGCGGCTACAATAGTCGTATACTCCATAGCTCCTGCATCCGTCAATGCTTTCACAATTTGCGCGACAGAGGATCTCTTCTGACCTATAGCGACATAAATGCAGTACAACTTTTCGGATTCTATATTATTATCAAATGCATACTTTTGATTCAGAATCGTGTCAATCGCAATAGCTGTCTTACCTGTCTGACGATCCCCAATAATTAATTCTCTTTGGCCTCTGCCAATAGGGACAATTGCATCAACAGCCTTTAATCCTGTCTGTACAGGTTCAAAAACAGATTTCCTGGAAATGATACCAGGGGCCTTAATATCTACTGGATTAAATGCCGTCGCCTTAATTTCACCTTTACCGTCAATAGGTTCTCCGAGAGCATTAACAACTCTCCCCAATAAGCTCTTACCAACGGGAACTTCCATAATTTTATGGGTTCTTTTAACTTCCATACCCTCTTGAACAGAGCGATCTTCTCCAAATAAAACCACATCGACAGTATCTTCACCGAGATTCATCGCCAATCCCGCCGTTCCGGATTCAAACACAACTTTTTCATTCATTGCGACATGTTCCAATCCGTAAACACGTGCAACACCATCACCGATGGACAACACGCGACCAACCTCAACAAATTCGGGTCCAGAATCAAAGCTCATAATTCTTTCTTTTAAAACTGAACCGACTTCAGATGGTTTAATGTTCATAATTATCTCCTTTTATAGCGCTTTCTAAACGCACCAATTTGGACTTTAGGGAATAATCCAACACTTTAGATCGATACCGGATTTGTATCCCATCGATAAGCGAAGAATCTTTTCTGGCAATGCACTCTACATCACACTGAAAAATCGTCCCTAATTCTTGTTTTAATTTATTTTCATCTTCATTGGAAAAATGTTTCGCGTAGGTGATATAAAATGTCTTTTTCCCATGGCGAGACTCAACAAACGATATATACGACTTACAAACATCCGAGATTAGTCCGAATCGCTTATTCTTCAACAATAATTTCAAGAAATTTCCGACTTCCTTAGATAGTTTTAACTCGCCGATCATATTTTCAATGAAGGAAACTTCTCTATATGCTAACAGTGTTAACCTTTTTAAGACTTTTTCATTATTTGGGATCTTTTTGATAAAATCATCCACAGATACAATTTGTTTCAGATATTCATTTTCTTTATTGTTTTGAAGCGATACACCGTGGAGGGACTTTACATATCTGTTTATAACTGCATTTTCTATAACGAAACCTACATCAGACAATGTTTCCTCTCCATATTCTTCGACCGGAATGTAACACATCCTATCGATGAAATCTACTACCATTTTCCTATGTAATTGTCAATAATTTAAACTGGGCTAACCCATAAAACAAAAATTAAGACCTACTTCAGAACAGAAATGTCTCACAACTTTCAAGTTAATTCCGTGTCGATCACACACGAATTTAATTCAATCCGACGATTACTCCATCATTGGTGACATTAATTTGTGTTGCGCGAGGGATCCTTGGTAACCCGGGCATCGTCATGATATTACCTGCATATGCCACTATCATTCCTGCTCCGGCCATCAATTTCATATCATTTATCGTGACTCTGAAATTTTTAGGACACCCTAAAAGAGATTTATCATCACTAAGTGACTTTTCTGTTTTAGCTATACAAACAGGGTAACAGCAGCTGCGATATTTTTGCAAGAAGTCCTTCGATTTTGCCGAGTACACTACGCCATTTGCTCCATATATGGTACCGGCGATTTTTTCTATCTTCATGTCCAGTGTGTCAGTTGCATTATACAAGGGATGAAACGAATCATGTTTGCTGTTTGCGAGTTTTATAACGGTCTCTGCAAGCTGAACAGCTCCTTCTCCTCCTTGAGCCCATACTTTGGATAATTCAACTCTAACTCCCATTGATTCACATCTCTCTTTTAAGAAGTTAATTTCATTTTTTGTATCAGAATCGAAGATATTCAAGGCAACAGTTACAGGCAAATTGTATCTTTGTATGTTTTGAATATGCTTGCCCAAATTTGCGAAGCCATCGGAAAGCGCTTGAAGATTTTCTTCATTTAATTTGTCTTTTGTTACATAACCGTGCATTTTCAAGGCTCTAATGGTTGCAACTATTACGACGACATCAGGATATTTACCAAGCAACGGACATTTTATATCTAAAAACTTCTCTGCACCCAGGTCTGAACCAAATCCGGCTTCTGTTACCACATAATCTGCGAGTTTTAGAGCATGTTTAGTCGCTATCAGACTGTTGCAACCATGAGCGATATTAGCAAAAGGTCCGCCATGAATTAGGGCAGGGGTTCCCCCGATTGTTTGAACTAAATTAGGCTTGATCACATCCTTTAATAAAGTTAAAACTGATCCTGTGGCTTCTAACATTTTGCAAGTAATAGGTTTATCTTCCGAGGTATATCCGAGAATAATTTTATCAAGCTTTTCTCTCAAATCTTTCAAGTCATGTGCCAAGCAAATCAAAGCCATAATTTCAGAAGATACTGAAATATCAAATCCTGACTCTCTAACAACACCATCAGTAATTCCTCCCATGCCAATTACAGTATGCCTCAATGCTCTGTCATTCATATCCAGAACTCGACGCCAAACAATCTTTTTTAAATCGAAATTTAGCTGATTCCCTCTAAAAACATGATTGTCTATTAACGCGGCCAGAAGATTATGAGCACAAGTGATAGCGTGAATATCCCCCGTGAAATGTAGATTAATATCTTCCATAGGAATTACCTGTGAATATCCTCCTCCGGTAGCGGTTCCTTTTGATCCGAAGCATGGACCTAGGGATGGCTCTCTCAAAGCTACGCATGTTTTGTGTCCTAACAAGCTAAGTGCATCACTTAATCCGATACTTGTCGTCGTTTTTCCCTCGCCAGCGGGAGTTGGATTAATCGATGTAACTAAAATCAATTTTCCGAAGTGATTTTTTTCAATATTTTTCCAAACGGAAGATGAAATTTTCGCTTTATAATGCCCATAACATTCCAAATCGCTTTCATCAATATTAAGTTTTTTGGCTATTTCTTTGATATTCTTGATAGCTGAACGTTGAGAAATTTCAATATCCGTTTGCATTGGTAACTCCATAAAAACATACTTAAATGTTATATAACTTTCATTATAACAAGCAACTGTTTTTTGTTTAATGGAAATGAAAAAATAAAATCATATTCTACATTTTAAACTTACATTACAAGCAATCTATCTCGTGATGGCATCTATGATGTATTTTAATTGAAGTTGTTGATTTCTAGTAAAATTGAACTTGCTTTAAATGATATCTGTGAGCGCAATCTCATGCAGATTTACTCTTTACCACCGAAAGAGACGTCATTTAATCCATCTGAGATTTGATTGTATAATGATAGATACTTGTTACCAAAATTCTTGTAAGCTCCCATCATGCATACTCCTAGCAAGGTAGCGATGAGAACATATTCTATAGCGGATGCCCCGCGATTTGATTGTTTAAAAAATTTTATAAACACTTTCATTTCAAAGCTCCACATTCACCGATTCATTATATTCCAACGTTGTAAACAATTAATTAAAAAAATATGTAAAAGATCAATAATTTCGGATATCATACTGCTGTGTATAAGAAAGTCAGGTCAATGGAAATATTTTTAGATACCGCTGAGATTGAGTCGATAGAAAAATATAGCTACTTTATTGATGGTGTTACGACAAATCCGAGTTTGATGGCGTTGAATAAAGAAAAAGAGCCTTATAAGGTGATTAGAAGAATTTGTGAAATCGTTCAAGGACCTGTCAGCGCTGAAGTTCTATCTGATCAACATGATGAAATGTTAAATGAAGGGCTCGCTTTGTCAAAAATAGGTTCGAATGTGTGCGTAAAGTTGCCTTGTACTTTAGATGGATTAAAGGTCTGCAAAGAACTGTCAAATCAGGGAATTGCGACGAATGTTACACTATGTTTTTCGGCTGCGCAGGCATTAATGGCTGCTCAATGCGGAGCGACCTATGTGTCACCTTTTATAGGAAGACTAGAAGATATAGGGCAAGACGGAATTGTTTTAATTGAAGAGATTGCAGATATTTTTGCAATGCAAAAAATAGAAACCAAAATTTTAGCTGCGTCTATTCGTAATATCAATCACTTCACTCAGGCCTTACAAGTCGGTGCAGATGCAGTAACCCTTCCAACAAAAGTGTTAGAGCAGTGCTTTGTACATCCGTTAACGACTTCAGGATTAATTAAGTTTAAGGAAGATTGGCGTAACAGAGCAAAAAATTAAGAGCAATGTCGATGAAATTTTTTATTAAAAGTTACGGATGTCAGATGAATTTGTATGATTCGCAACGAATTGAAGATTTGTTGCTTTCATACAATCATGAAAAAGTTAACTCACCGGAGCAGGCAAATTTGCTGATTTTCAATACTTGCAGTATTCGGGAAAAAGCGGATGAAAAATTGTTCTCTGATTTAGGGCGTGCTAAACTCTTGAAAAATCAAAACAAAGGAAAAGAATTTGTTATTGCTGTTATGGGATGTGTAGCACAATCTCGTTGTGAAGATATCAAGTCCAAACACCCGTATGTCGATATAATTCTGGGACCTCAGGAAGTCCAGAATATGCAAGAATGTATAATGAAGGTTCTAAATAATCAGATCACTACGACGCTAGCTTTGACAGATTTTAAATCGAAGAATAAATTCGAAGTTTTTAATAAAAACGAGATAAGAGACAGATTAGTTTCAGAATATCTGACGATACAAGAAGGATGTGATAATTTTTGTACGTATTGTGTAGTACCTTATACAAGAGGCAGAGAATTTTCTCGCAGTGTTCAAGAAATAATTGTTGAAGCTAAGAATTTGGTATCTCGTGGTTGTAAGGAAATTACGTTACTCGGACAAAATGTAAATTCGTACAATGGGGTAGGGGATGACGGTATGCCTCGGCGCTTGTCAATTTTGCTCGAAGAATTAGCATCCATATCTGGATTATCAAGATTGCGGTATACGACCTCTCATCCGAAAGATATCGATGAAAACATCGGAAAAGCACACAGAGATATTCCGATTTTAATGCCGTTTTTACACTTGCCGGTACAATCAGGTTCAAATGAAATTTTGCGTCGAATGAACAGAAAATATGACAGAGAAAAATATTTTGATGTCATCGATATGCTAAGATCATATCGACCTGACATTGCTTTTTCGTCCGATTTTATTGTAGGGTTCCCAGGAGAAACCGAAAATGATTTTGAAGACACATTAGATCTTATAAAAAGAGTCGGATATTCTCAGGCTTATTCATTTAAATATAGTCCGAGACCACATACTCCAGCTGCAAAAATGGATAGTCAAGTAGAAGAATCAGTAAAATCTTCCAGGTTGCGGATACTACAAGATTTGTTAAATTTTCAACAGCGTGATTTCAATAAAATGTTCATAGGAAAAATGGCGCAGGTGTTATTTGTAAAAGAAGGAAGAGATTCAGGACAACTGAGCGGACGAGATGAATATTTTCAAGCCGTTTCTGTTATGGCAGACAAATCACAAATAGGTTCAGTTGTAGAGGTAAAAATTGTTGATGCGGCATCTCATAGTTTGATAGGAGAATTAAAATGAACACAGAAATTATATTTGAGGACAATAGTTGGATGGAGTGTTGCAGAGACGATATTAATACGGCGGCAGAGGCGGTGTTTGCGCAATTGAATCTGAAACATGACGATGTTGAGATTTGTTTTTTGTGTACAAATGACGAAAGCGTCAGAATACTAAATAAAACTTACAGAGGGGTTGATAGGCCTACGAATGTTTTATCATTTCCCGCAGACTCGTATGATGATGAAGATTCAAGTTGCACATGTGAAGCAAATACCTCATGTGATTGTAAAATTTGTAATTGTAAAGATGATAAGCCGCCTTGTTTATTGGGTAGCGTTGCGTTTGCTTTCGAAACTATTCGCGATGAGTCCATGAATCAAAATAAATCTTTTGACGATCATTTAAAACATTTGGTCGTCCATAGCGTATTGCATCTTTTGGGATACGATCATATCGATGATGAAGATGCAAAAAAAATGGAAGAATTGGAAACAAAAATACTCAGCAATATGGGAGTTAATGATCCATATGACTCGGAGATGTTATAATGTCTAAAATCAGAGATTATTTAAGAAAAATTTTAAAAAAACAACCACCAGTTGAAGTGCCTTTAGTTGATAAGCTGGAGGATTTAATAGAGTCCAATTCGGAGATAGCTCAGGAATTAAGTGCGGATGATACGAGTGAACTGGCCTTGGTTTCGAACGTTTTAGGTTTAAAAGACTTGACTGCAGAGGATATTATGATTCCTCGAGTGGACATCGTTGCAGCTAAAATTGATACGTCTTTAGAAGGGTTCATTGATATTTTTTCGCAAAATAATTTTTCCCAAATTCCAATTTATAAGGATACTTTAGATAACGTAGTTGGAATAGTTCGAGTTCGCGATTTTTTGTTATACATTCATAATCCGAATTCATTTGATATTAATGCGTTATTGAAAGACGTTATTTACGTTGCGCCTAGCATGCAGTTATTGGAATTGCTAGTTGAAATTCGAGCATCTGCAAATCACATGGCGTTAGTTGTTGATGAATTCGGTGGCGTAGATGGTTTAGTTACGTTGCAGGATGTTGTTTCCGAAATAGTTGGCGAAATTCAGCAAAATAAGAGCATTTTTCCGCAAATTATTAATAAGCAAGATGGTAGTTTTATTGCGGATGCCAAGATGTTGATATCCGAATGCGAAGAAAAATTAGGAGTTCAATTATTTGCCCCTTTGCAGAAAGAAGAAAACGAAGAAATTACATTTGAAACCTTGGGTGGATTAGTTATGTACCTGGCAGGAAGAATGCCTACTCGAGGTGAAACCTTGATTCACCCTGCAGGCATTGAATTCGAAATCGCTGAAGCAGACAATCGTAGGGTTAAAAGGTTAGTTATTCGTAAGCGAACAGAATCTGTCTCTTAAATTATTCCAAATGCGTAAAATAAACAGGCTTTCCTTTTTCGGAGTCATTTCTTTTTTTCGAAGAATACCATAGCCCGGTTCTATTACTGCTAATTGGCCAGAGCTTTGTCTTATGAAGATTTTTCCTCGACTTACAACCTCTAAAACTCCCTCTATATTTTTCCCCAATGTAGCATCGTATACAATAACTTCATCACCAATGAAAGCCATTTTGGATGAAAAGATTTTATCTAAATCTTCGAGGTTATCTTTATAATTCTTTACAGTTTTTATAATTTCAGTCACGATATCTTTAAATACAGATTCCCTATCAATCGTTGTGTTGCACTCAACAGATAATGAGGTTGCTGGTTGATCTACCTTGTCTAATTCTTCTCTCGGCATATTAATGTTCATGGCAAATTGATAGCTGACTATGTTTGGATTTACGTTAAAATCATCAGGTTTAATTCCACAAATTTTTTTACCATTAATGATGACATCATTTATCCATTTTAGTTTTACTTGATGTGCTGTTTCAGGGGCATATCGTCGTAAATATTTTACTATTACGTTGTACACAGCAATTGATATAGCACGATGCATTATCAATTCCAACATTTCTTTATTTCCATTTAGTACTGAAGTTGGCACCCAAATATTTGCTCCGATACTTTTGGAAATATCTCCTTTCCATGGACGATCCGTGCCGCGAGCCCCATTGACCTTTAATTCTACTTCGGTAGATCCAACCATCCATTGCGTTTTTGTTAATCTTGAAAAAATCAGTTCCGCATCGGCTTTAGTGAATTCAAAGGCCGTTGATTTCAGTAAATTTAGAGGCTTCGTATAAGCAATCCACTCAACGGATGTATCTTCATGAGTAATATTTCCTTTACTCATGCCATTAAAAGCTGCGATATCTCTCACTATTGAATCAGTTACGTCAACTCCCAATGCAAAAGTGAAAGCAGATGATAATAAGCTAAGCAGATAAACTATTTTTTTATTCATTTATTTCTCCTAGTTTTTTAAGCATAAAGTTCGGCAATTTAAATAAAGCTGATTGTTTTTCATTCGAAAACGCCAAATGTTTGGTTTCTGCGGTCGATAATTTCAAATGAGATTCACTGTCTCGCATTTCATATTCAATAATCAACATACGAATAGACGGCTTTATAGTAGCTGTAATTTCTACTTTTTGATTGTATCGACATGGATGAATATATCGCATTTGCATAGAAATAACGGGGATCTGATATCCATTTGATAAAATAGTTTCATATGAAAATCCTAAAAAATCTAATAAGCGACATCTGGCTGCTTCGTAGTACCTTGCGTAGCTACCATGCCACATTGCGCCGGTTAGATCTACGTCACCAAATTCTATGTTTCTTGTTATAGTTATAAATCGATTCATAAATCTACATTCCGCATGTTAACTTCAGAAATTTCACGCAATACCAACAACGATGGCATTATAAGCAAAGGCACAACTGTAAAAAAGATGCTCCAGCCAAAATAATCGACTATAATTCCGGAAATTCCCATGCTTAAAAGACCGAAAAATTCATGTATTGCCCATAGTACTGCATACATAGATGCATTTTTAGATATGGTATAAAAAAATGCGAGGAAACATGCTGTCATTGCTCCTCCGCTGAATCCTTCTGCAGTAACAATGAATGTTAAAATCTTTATAGAATGTCCAAAAAAAACCAATAGTAAATACATAAAAAAGCAACTCGCATGGATTATTGCGATATTTTTCATAGATCGGATGAGTCCGAATTTTTTGATTAAATATGCTCCTATGAAACTTCCAATAATTACAGTGATGGACCCATAGAATTGAACTGTATTTGCTATATCATATTTTGAGAATCCGATTTCGATACAAAATGGTCTGGACATTTTTTGTATCATAAAATCTGCAATTTTGTACAGGCATACTACCATTAATATTTTCGAGCCATGGGATGTTTTGATTAATTTTTGTAAAGGGTCGCGAAAAGAGATGTAAAAATTTTCAAAAAATGATGAATTCAACTGATTGTGGGTTGTGTTTGCAGGATCCTTGATAAACAAAGTGAATATCATCAAAACAATTAAACAAATTATAGCGAATGAGTACGCCAATTGCCAACTATATATGTGAGCTATGTGAAGCATCGTCACTTTTATGAATATAGATCCTAATCTATGACCAAGTCCAACAAAGCTAGCTATGAATCCAAATGATTTGGTTGGGCTATTCATGATTTGATACGGGTATAAAATCACATTTCGACATCCATCGGCTAAAGCAATTAATGATGCTCCAAAAAATATAATACAGTGACTTTGAGGTGGTATAATCATAATTAAAATTCCACAGATCATCGTTAAATAAGAAACTATTAACCATGATTTATTCCTATTTAAATATGTTGATAAAAATGGAATATCATAATTGTCAATAAACATGCCCCAAAAAAACTTTAACATAAAAGGCAAATGTAGGAATGAAAACAAACCGATAGATGCATTTGATATTCCTGAATCTTTTAGCCAATAATCTAAAACAATCATGGTCAGCGGAAATGACAGACCATATGAAAACCCTATAAAAATTTTCGTCAAATATGATCGAAGCATTCTGCTTTCTCTAATCTAACGTCTTTTTTTAAAGAGAATAAAATCATTAAACTTGGAACTAATGTTAGTGGAAGCAACATAAAGAAATTAGTCCAACCCAACCAATCAGCAACAATTCCTGAAATTGATCTGCAAATCATGTTGCTTATGCCAAAAAATGACCACAACAGAGCATATTGTGTAGAAGCATACTGCTTATTGATTATGGAATAGATAAATGTAAGAAAGGCAGTAGTTACAGCTCCGCTAGTGGAGTGTTCAACAAATACAGATAAGTACAACATGGGTAAATCGTTTCCAACATTTGCTAATACGATATAACATAAGCAACAACAACCATGAATAACTGAAAAAGAGATCATTGCTCTAATGACTCCAAATTTTTTGATCAAATATCCCCCGATTAATCCTCCTATTAATGTCGCAACACTGCCAAATACTTGAACTACATTTGCTATGTCCAGAATCGAAAAACCTATATCTATAAAAAATAATTTACTCATCTTTTGAAACAAAATATCCCCCACACGATATAAAATCAAAATAGCAATAAACTGCTTCCAATGCTTATCTTTCAAAAACTCTTTAAAAGGTTTTACCAAACATCGAGAAATTGTGTCGGATATAATACGAAAGCATGAAATACGATTTTTAGTAGTAATCTGATCAGATGTATCGTCACAAGATGAGAGTGGTTCAGGCATCCTCAATATGAATATTGTGCAGAGGAAAACGGAAAAGGCCATCATGCCATAGGCATAATTCCAATTCAAATAATGAGCTAGATATAGCGTGATGCTTTTAGAAAAAAATAAACCTAATCTATATCCGAATGTAAAAATTCCTGCCGTAGGCCCGTGCATTTTAGGCGATACTCTGTCCCACTGGCATGCATATATAGACACATCCTGACATCCGTCTGCAAACGCAACAAATGACGCGAAAAACAACAATCTTTCCAAACTACTCTCTGGAGATGATGTTGCCATACCGAGGATTCCTAAAAATAACAATAACTGACTTGCAACGGCCCATCCTCTTTTGCGACCTCGAAGAATTTTCGATAACACTGGAAAGTCGAAGCGCTCTATAAAAGGCGCCCATAAAAATTTAAAAATATACGGAGCCTGGATCAGTGTCATTAATCCGATAGCTGTATTCGATAATCCAAAATCTTTAAGCCATAAATCCAAGACAGCCAATCTTAATAAAAAAGGGATTCCACAAGTGAATCCCAAGAGAAATTTTGGACCTAATTCTTTCTGAAAATAAGAATCTATTAAATCAGTAACGAATGATTTAAATTTCATTGATCTATGCGACTCATTTTTTTCCTAGTAATTTGATCAAGATAACGTTTGCGTAATCTAATACAGGTAGGTGTCACCTCTACCAACTCATCATCTTGAATATAAGATAGCGCTTGCTCCAACGTCATAATCCTAGGTGGAGACAACTTGATATTATCATCTTTTCCAGATGCTCTCATGTTAGTTAATTGCTTAGATTTTGTCGGATTTACATCAAGATCATTCCCTTTATTATGTTCTCCGATGATCATTCCTTCATATACAGGATCCCCCGGATTAATGAACAATGTGCCTCTCTCTTCTAAAAAGAATAATGCATATGGAACTCCGGAGCCCGATATGTTAGATACTAACACGCCTTTTGTTCTTCCTTCGATGGTGCCTTTAAACGGCTCGTATCCCAAAAATAACCGACTCATGATACCTGATCCCCTGGTATCTGTCAAAAATTCGCTGTGATAACCAATTAATCCTCTTGTTGGTATAGAAAACTTCAATCTGGTTTTACCTGTACCAGACGGACGCATATCGAGAAGGGTCCCTTTTCTCAATGTAATTTTTTCAACAATTACTCCTGTGAACTCATCATCTAAATCGATATAAAGCTCTTCCATTGGCTCCAATTTTTCACCAGTTGCCTCATCATTTTTATACAATACTTGCGGTCTACTAATAGACAACTCAAAACCTTCTCTTCTCATTGTTTCTACCAAAATACCGAGTTGAAGCTCTCCTCGTCCTGCTACAATGAAAGAATCCGTATCCTCCGCGCGAGACACCGCTATAGATATATTACCATCGGCCTCTTTCTGTAAACGATCCCAAATCATTCTGGAAGTTAATTTCTTTCCTTCTTTTCCGGCCAGTGGAGAATCATTAATTGAAAACACCATAGATAGAGTAGGGGGATCGATAGGAAGAGCTTTTATCGAAGTCGTGACAGATGTAGAGCAGATTGTATCTGCAACAGTAGCAACTTGTAACCCTGCAATAGCAATGATATCACCGGATTGCGCTGTTTCTACAGGAATTCTTTTTAATCCTTCAAATGTCAATAATTTCGTAAGCTTAGAATTCTCAACAATTTTATCTGCACGTAAAGCATGGACGGCCTCATTTACAGTAGCTTTTCCTGATAAAATCTTTCCAGTGAGAACACGGCCGACATACTGATCATAATCTAACATCGTAACTAACATCTTAAACGGAGCATCTGCATCAACCTGAGGAGCTGGAATGTGCGAAATAATAGTTTCGAGCAACGGAATTAAATCTTTTCTTTCATCTTCCAATGATTTTGTTGCCCAACCATTACGTCCAGATGCGTAAATGATGGGAAAATCTAATTGTTCCTCATTTGCGCCAAGAGCGACGAATAGATCAAAAACTTCATCAATAACTTCGTTTACTCTGGCATCTGGCTTGTCAATCTTATTGATTACAACTATAGGTTTTAGACCTAAAGCAAGTGCTTTCGTCAATACAAATTTCGTCTGAGGCATCGGTCCTTCTGAAGAATCAACTAACAACAAAACGCCGTCAACCATACTTAGAATACGCTCAACTTCTCCTCCAAAATCAGCGTGCCCCGGAGTATCGACAATGTTAAGCTTGATATCGTTCCATACAAAACTTGTACATTTAGCCAATATGGTAATGCCTCTCTCTCTTTCGAGGTCGTTGTAATCCATTGCGCATGTTTCCAACTGCTGATTGTCTCTGAACAATCCGCTTTGTTTAAACATCGCGTCTACAAGCGTAGTTTTCCCATGATCGACATGAGCGATAATAGCCAAATTTCTAAGTTCCATAACTGATGTATACTCCAAACGATAAAAACAGGGAATTCTATCAAAAAAATAAGGAGAATGCCATGGTTTTGTCGATGTTATCTATCAATTTCGCACATAATAGGAGCATGATCAGATGGACGATTCAATTTTCTTATATCAAGCAAAACACATCCTTCTTTGAAAATTTTTTGGGTTTCGTGATTGAGATAAAATTGGTCAAGTCGAAATCCATTATCTTTTTTAAATCCTCTCTGACGATAGCTCCACCATGTATATCCAGATTTTTCCAAAATGTCTTTGAATCCTGAATTGCGTAAGCAAGCAATAGCATCGCGTTCTCTTTGAGTTCCGGCAATACCATCATAATTTTTGATGTATATATCGTGAGGATATGGCCCTACGTTAAAATCTCCTCCTAACACAAAAATTTCCTGATGAAATTTTTTCAAATATTCCACAAAGCATTTCAAAAATTCTAATTTATAAAAATATTGCGGACAATCCACTTCTTGCCCATTTGGAACGTAAACAGATGCTACAAATATACCACCGGTAAAAGCCTCAATATAGCGGGCATCTTCTGAAAAATCAGAATTTACCTCTTCCAACGGAAACTTAGAGCATATAGCTACACCATTGCGTGCTTTCTGACCTTTTATTGCGAGATTATACCCAAGATCTTCTATGAATTCTGAGGGAAAAGCGTGATCTTCAACTCTTGTTTCTTGTAGTAGAACGACATCTGGAGAGTATCTTTCTGCTAGCACCCGAAAACTTTCCAATCTAGCCCGAATTGAATTAACGTTCCACGATACTACTTTCATTTTTTTTATACCAAATTATTCGCTGCCAGTATAATATAAGTGTGGGTTGATTTATATGGTTGAAAAATGAAAATTTATCCATCTATGCTGTCTGCAAATTTTTGTTGTTTAGGTGAAGAATTAAGAGAGTTAAATGATGCTGACGGAATTCACTGGGATGTTATGGATGGGCATTTCGTTGATAAAATAACTTTCGGTGCTGATATAATCGCTGCTCATCGTGAAATTACGTCTCTGCCATTTGATGTGCACTTGATGATAGATAATCCCGAAAAACATATTCGAACTTTTGCAGAAGCCGGAGCTGATATCATCACTGTTCATGTCGAATCTACCAATCATATTCATAAAGTGTTACAAGATATTAAATCCTTTGGGAAAAAATCGTGTATAGCGATAAACCCTGGAACCTCCACTGATTTTTTGAAATATATAGATCAAGATTTGTTGGATTCTGTTTTGATAATGACCGTAAATCCTGGACAAAAAGGACAAAGATTTTTAATGTCACAAATTGCAAAAATTACAAAAGTACAATCATTATTCATTGGAGACATTGGGGTAGACGGAGGAGTCAGCGATGAAACGATAAGTAACTGCGAGGGGATATCGTATGCAATCGCTGGTTCATACATCTTCGACAATGATGACTACTCTGAAGCTATCGAAAATTTAAAACTTCGAAATAGATTAAAAAGTGTGTTTAACCCTTGATACACAGCAGCTTGTTATGCGTGTTACGAATTCAACTGTCATATCGATAAGCAGTGCAACATTGAATCGAAGCGTGTGAAAAATGTTGAAATATGAGCACTAAAACAGCGTCTATCATTTTTTCGAAAGACCTTTCATGACATTTGCTTTTTATTAAGTTTGTGCTGGTACCATTGATCTGAGTATTATCGGAGTTGATATGAAAAAGATTTTTAGAAATATTGTTATTTCATTTATAAGCGTTTGTTCATTTCTCAATTTTGTTAATGGAGATGTATATCTCACAGATCGAGAGGTAGGCGACGAGCCTGAGTTTGTTGAATTTATAAATCAACACCTTGAGCAAGAGTTATCCTTAGAAAGATTTCCTTCAAACATAAACTGGCAAATGCCTGGTTGCGCTGTATTCTTTCCTAAAGATAATACAGATCCTCAAAAGGTATATGTAGCGAAAAAACGAAAACATAACACAAATATTGCCAAGAATAATCCAAATACTACTGATGGACATGTTTTACATTACAGTTCCAATATGCATACAGAAAGACAGTTGGCAATCGTAGCCCTTGAAAATGAACATCAAAGAATATACGAACGAGAGCTTCCTTCTGCTAAGTATGTCTCAGCTGTTCCGGCACAATTTGGCCACTTACGGCCTGGAGCAGTGGTACCGTTTTGTCGCACTTCACATAATTATCCAAATATTATAACAAATGGTGTTAATACAGATATTAAAGGAACTTTGTGTATATATACGGAATCCCCTCCATGCAGAAACAATGCTATTGACAATCATAACTATCCATGTATAGCATACTACAAGCAATTGGCTGTAGCATTTCCAAACGTCAAGTTTCGTATATTTTTTCATGATTTTAGTAGTATTACCGCAAAATCTGGTGCAAAGGACTATATTAACTTACCTCTTCTTTTCGATGAATTGGTCAGCCTTATAAGGCTCGACCAGATAACACAAGGATTTAAAATAAAATGCTGTTTAAACGATGCGCAAAATCAAAAAATACTAGAAGTTCCATTATGTTCTATACCGCCAGCTGAACTTATGGGTGAAAAATGGAACGCCACAGGTGATGAGCAGAAAGCACTCGCTGATGTTGCAAAAATCATGAACCAATACCTACAACTCAAGGCGTTACAGCAAGAAAAAAGCAGATTATTTAATAGACTATATAACACCACCGGAATAAATAATATACAATACATCTGCATAACCAACTCTAATGCCATATGATCCAAAGAAGCTTGCCATACTTACCTACATTAGACCACGTCGCGAAAGAAACCTCCGAACCTTCGCGGCTTACGAAAAATCAGAAACCAACACAGCACATTTTTCTTTCGCAACTGGAGGGCAACAGCAGTATAATGCACAGTTCTATACAGAGCAATCAATTGACTTTGCACAACTCATTAATCTTTTCGCCATTAATTCGCGAACAGCATCGCCTGATAACCCGTTATCTTGGAAATTAAGCTTTTTTATATTGTATGGATACAGAAGGCACAAAATACTATCAATATCGTCCAACTTTATGTTACAATTTATCAGTGATAAGCAAGCCACTCGATACTCTCCATCAAAAATATCTGTAAATTTACAACCATCTACAAATACGCAACTATCAAACAACAAATTGTCCATGCCATTGAATACCTCCCAAAACTTATCGGCACATGCTCTATCAATCTCTACGTTGCAAAAATTAACATCGTTATACTGTTGAGCATCGCTCTCATTCATACTTAAAAAGTCATCCACAGAGATACGACGCACAGATTCTAATTTTTCTTTTTGTGTAACAGGATCTGAAAGTCTTCTTTGATGTTCCTTGCTAGCATCTCCATATACAATAAGCTTTTTACAAACCAAATTATCTGAGCTTTGAGATCTATTCATTTCACAACAATTTCCACAAAACGACACTAGAGCCAAACAAGAACCTAAAATCATTTTCTTCATCACCGTACACCTCCGTATATGTAGGGCCTACAAAATCAACGCAATCATAGTACTACAAAATGGCCAAATCGTCAAATATCTTTATATGTTTCAGCATTAAAAAGTTGGGACGCCAACAAATGCCTCCGATTCGCTTTCTGCAATTTGAGAACTAGGTCGCTTTGGCACACATCCTAAAAGATTCGGTCGACATTGGTTATATCCGTACCCTATTTTGTAAGGAATACTAATCTTTGGATTACTGTGAAAAAATTCAAATAAGGAGGGTTGTTTGTATAAGCGAAAAACAGAAAGAGTGGGATGCGTATATACTCCGAATGCTTGGATACACCAATCAGATTTGAAAAACGCAAATGGAATGCCGGTATCATCTTGCAAGATATATCGTGTGTTTTTTAAAATAAAACTTCGAATGTCGGAAAAATCTCTTCCGTGTAGAGCATATGACGCGCTTTTTATAAATGTAGAAAACGAAAATTGAGATACGAAATGGAGTAGATTTTCTAATCTCGAATTCGTATTACTCAGATTTAAACGTATATAATATATCGTTTTTTCTGATTTACCCTTTTTACATATGATCTTAGCACAGTCAACATTTCCTTTATTTGTGTCTACAAACTTACCGGAAGACGTAATACCCCCTTCGACAATGTCCAAAATATCATAATCAAGCATAGCAAGCTGTAAAAGGATCAGATTAAGGCCACCTCGAATGTCGTTGTTTGAAAGTTGTGTTACCATTTCAGACGTTATGAAATATCCATTTTTTAAATAAGATGAACAGGCTGTTTTTATTGCATTATATGCCTTTTGATTTTTTAAACTTTTCTCAATTTTTGTAAAACTGCCAATTGGTTCCAAACCAACTAAAATGTATTTTTGCGCATTTGGGAAAAACGCAAAAGCGTACGAAATATCTGGTCCTCCAAAAGGATAAAACAAAGTATCGCTATTCTTTGTGTACGGCGACACATGAATATCGACCCATTTCGGGATTAAACTAAGACTGTCCGTTTGCAGTTTCTTCCAAGAGGAAGCAATTGACTTTGCGTAATCGTTGTAGCTCTCATCGGAACACTTTTCTAATCCTGCGATTAATCTTGCAATAGTATTATAGTTATTACTAGATTTTTTATCATTGTAGACACTACGAGCGGTAACATAATCAAGAGGGAGGTCTTGAAAATCATTACATAAAACTGTAAACACACAGCCAAAAACTAGTAAATAACTACATTTTTTCACCATAAGCTCCGATGCTAGATGAGACGCGTAAACGACACCACTTGCATTCTAGTCGCTTTGTAAAAAAAATCAATTCACAGAGCGCATTATGCCTTGTGATAATTAGGAATACTTACTATATTTTAGTGGGTTATTGGAGATAAAAATGCTATCATACTTAAAGGGACTGTTTTCTTCAGATATGGGGATAGATCTTGGAACTGCTAACACCTTGGTCTATGTCAGAGAAAAGGGAATCATATTAAATGAACCGTCAGTTGTTGCTTTATCTGAAGAATGGGGCAAAAAGAAAGTTTTAGCCGTGGGAGAAGAAGCTAAACTTATGGTCGGAAGAACTCCTGGAAATATAACCGCAATTCGGCCAATGAAAGATGGTGTTATCGCTGATTTTGATGTTACAGAAGAAATGATCAAACATTTTATCAGAAAGGTTCACAATCGCAGAAGTTTTGTTAATCCTCAAATAGTGATATGTGTTCCAAGGGGAGCCACAGCTGTTGAGCGGAAAGCTATTCAAGAGTCAGCGCAAGCAGCAGGAGCTAGCAGAGTATTTTTGATAGAAGAACCAATGGCTGCGGCGATCGGCGCAGGTCTTCCCGTAACTGAACCTACCGGATCTATGATTGTAGATCTTGGTGGAGGCACTACGGAGGTTGCGGTATTATCTTTAGGGGGCATTGTATACGGAACATCAGTCAAAGTTGGCGGCGACAAAATGGATAACGCTATCATCAATTATATTAGAAAGAAGCACAATTTGTTGATAGGAGATACAACAGCAGAAAAAATAAAGAAAGAAGTGGGATCCGCTATTCCTCCATCTGACAAATGCGGAAAAAAGTTATCGATCAAAGGTCGAGATCTTATTCAGGGCATTCCAAGTGAAAAAGAAATTACGGAAGCGCAAATAGCAGAAAGTCTTTCTGAGCCAGTGAATGAAATTGTAACAGGAGTGAAATTCGCGTTGGAAAATACTCCTCCTGAACTGTCTGCCGATATTGTTGATAAAGGGATTGTAATGACTGGTGGAGGATCAATGTTGTCTAGGTTAGATGAATTATTAAGAATAAAAACTGGATTACCTGTAACAAGAGCAGAGGATCCTTTGTTGTGTGTAGCTTTGGGGACAGGAAAAACTTTGGAGGAGCTTGAAATCATGAAAAGCGTGTTAATTAAGTCATATTGATGGATGAGCAGTACGTAGGTAAAAGATTTAAATTATTCAAAAGCGCTCGAGATACCAAAGTGTTTTATGTAATCGGCGCTTTTTTGTGTTTGATTGTAGTTCTTCATCATTTTGATAGTGTGATCAAATGTTGTTTTCAGAAAATTGTAAATTTAAAACAATCTATCGATTACGTTAAGGATGTCAGTTACAATTACCTTAGTAGCCTGTATTATGACTTTTCCGGAAAATCGGGAAAAATTATTTTTCGACAGAGGAATGAAATCTGTAGACTGAAAGCAGAAATATCTAGGGCGAATTTGATTCAACAAGAAAATCAAGAATTGAGGAAATTGTTGAAAGTAAAGGAGGGTTCTTTTGCAAACATAGTTATAGCGAAGGTTATTTCCGTTTTTGATAACGATTTTGTGAAATCCGCGTTGATAAATTGCGGATCTGATCAAGGAATCAAAATCGATGACTTCGTCTTTGAAGAAGCCGGCTTAATAGGAAGGGTAATAGAAGTAAGCGAAACAAGCAGTAAAATATTACTAATAACCGACTCAAATTCGACTATTCCAGCTAAGGTAGCAGGTGTTGACTGTATGTTAAGCGGTGATAATTCAAATCTATTAAAAATATCTTTACTTGGCGAAGATGTCTCCGATGGCGAAATAGTTGAAACATCCAACTATGGCAGTGTATTTCGAGAAAAAATGCCGATAGGAAAAATTCAAAAAATCGGAGCGAACAATTACGTCATACCGTTTGCGGATTTCAGTAATATCAAATATGTATGCGTTGATCGATGTCAAGAACAGTAACAATTAATATCATCTGTCTTCTTTTGATTTTGTTATTATCACAAAGCACAGGATTGGCCCTGTTATTGGCCATGGTTATAGAAAATGTATTAGAAGATAAAAATTATATATTTTGGTGGATAGTTTCTATTTTTTTTGATTTGTATCATTTAAATTTTGTAGGTATGTCCTTTGCTTATCTGTCGCTGACGATGATAGTTCTTGATGAGATCAAAAAATCACGAAAATATTTTTCGTCGTTGAGCTTGTGGTACTATTTATTGTTTGTATTAATAATTGTCGAAATTTTTATGTATTTTATAACTGTTTGTTTTGATGGTAATTACAATATTATGGAACATGCGCTTGTACTTTTGAAAACTATGTTCATTTACGGAGTAATTGAAGTTCTAAAGAGAATTCAAAATGTTGCAAAATGAAAAATTTCAGAAAGAATTGATTTTCAGGCAGAATATAATGAAAACTGTTGTGATCATTCTTAGTTTGATACTGGTTGGAAATCTGTATTTTTTACAAGTCAAGCATTCGAAAAAGTATCAGCTTTTATCCGACAAAAACAGAATTAGGTTAATGCCTTTACTTCCGAAAAGGGGGAATATTTTCTCTTCAGATGGAACATTACTTGCGTATAGCGAATGTAATCACAAAGTGGTAATGGATTACTGCTCATTACAAGTTTTCAAAAGTAATATAAAAATATTACAAACATGTCTCAACTTGACGAAAAATGACATCTTAAAATTAGAGTCGCGAAGAAAGTCTCGAGTTTCCGAGATTGTCGTAAAGGAATCAATCAGCCGAGAGGAATATGTTAAGGTTATGATGAATCTTTTCAAATGTAATGGAGTTTATATTACAAATAGTTATCTTCGTCGATATAACATGCCGGAAGAACTTAGTCATATTATAGGTTATACGTCAAAACTTAGTGATGAAATTCAGATTCTAGAGGGAAAAACAGGATTAGAATTGTTTTTTAACGAGCAACTCAGCGGAATGCCGGGGAATATTCAAAAAGAGATCAATTCTGTCGGAAAAAAAATAAGAACCATTGATCAAGAAGCCCCTGTTGATGGACAAGATATTATTCTTTCAATTAATGCAAAGTTACAAAAATATGTTTATAACTTGCTAAAACCATATCACGTTGGGGCTTGCTGTGTTTTAGATATGGAAGGTAAAGTATTGGCGCTAGTTTCATATCCAGGGTATAATATTAATAGCATGAGCATGGGTCCATCGGTCAGCGAATGGAAAAACTGGAATTCTTCTCAATATAAACCTTTATTGGATCGAGCAGTTTACTCATCATATCCACCTGGTTCTGTGTTTAAGATTATTGTCGCTTATGCAGCATTAAAGGAAGGTATTATTAAGGCTAATCATAAATTTTTATGTACAGGGGGTATCAAACAAGACAATCATGTGTTTCATTGTTGGAATAGGGCAGGGCACGGCTGGATAGATATGGTTGAAGCTTTAAGTAAGTCTTGTGATTGTTATTTTTTTGAGATAGCCAAGAAGCTCGGCATAGAAAAAATTCAAAAATATGCTAAAGAATTCGGATTAGGAAATAAAACAGGGATAGAGTTACCAAATGAAAAGAGAGGATTAATTCCATCGAAAGAGTGGAAATTTCTGAAACACAAAAGTCATTGGAAAACTTATGAAACAATGCTTGCTGGAATAGGGCAAGGATCTGTGCTTACAACATTAATTCAAGTCGCGACCATGATGGGAAAGTTGTATAGTAATAATTTGAATTATTCTGTATCTCTGTTAAATGATCATTCGAATAGTAATAGGGTTCTACCAATAGACAAAAAAAGCGCCGATACTGTCAAAGAAGGATTACGACAAGTTTGTTACTTGGGTACGGCGAGCGGTTCATGCCGAACGCTTTACGGTATTTCAGGAAAAACTGGCTCCTCTCAAGTGAGAAAACTTAGGTCAGATGAAGTAGGTATAAATCAAAATTTGATTAAATGGAAATACAGAGATCACGCTTTTTTTGTAGGAGTTGCTCCGACTAATAAACCGAAATATATAGTCACTGTATTTATAGAGCATGGGGGAGGTGGAGCTAAAGTGGCGGCTCCTGTCGCAAGAAAAATATTCGATAAGCTGATTATGGAAAAACATGAAAATTAGCAAAAAAAAATTCTATTTCGTTAATACTGCCAAAATATTATTTTGTTTGCTAGTTCTGATTTTAGCCATAAGTATATTAGGTCAAATATCTGCTTTTAACGGAAATTACGTGGTTATCCAAAAACACGTTGCCAGGTTGTTTTTTGGCCTTGTAATTATGGTTATAGTGGCCTCTGTTCATATTAAAACTTGGGAAAACTTTGCCTATGTATTTTATTTATGTGCATTTATCTCGTTAATGATTGTTGAATTATTAGGAGTAATAAAGCTCGGCGCTCAAAGATGGATAGATTTATATATTTTTACGTTTCAACCATCTGAATTCATGAAAATTGCCTTAATTTTAGCTTTATCCAGATATTATTCTTCTTTAACGATTGAGGAATTAAAAAACCTAAAAAATCACAGGTTTCCTCTGATGTTAATCATGTTACCTGCAATTTTAATCACTAAACAGCCTGATTTGGGTACTGCATTGCTATTAATCAGCGTTGGAATCGGAATGATGTTTTTGGCAGGGTTTCCATTTAAGCCGTTTTGCTACTCAGTTTTAGGGATAATCGGCCTATGTCCATTTGGATGGTATGCTTTACATGATTATCAAAAAAACAGAATTTTAAATTTTTTAGATTCAGATCGAGATCCTTTAGGAACTGGATATCATGTTTTGCAATCTAAAATAGCGATAGGTTCAGGACATCTTTTCGGCAAAGGTTTATTTCAGGGGACCCAAAGTAACTTAAATTTTCTTCCTGAAAAACATACCGACTTTATATTTACAACGATTGCAGAGGAATGGGGATTCGTTGGTGCTGTATTTATAATTTTTTTATTTGTATGCTTAGTAATGTATTTTTTTCAAATGGGACGAGAGAGTAAGAACAAGTTTTCCAGACATTTGAGCAATGGGATAGCTTTACTATTATTTTTACACGTATTTGTCAATATAAGCATGGTTATGGGAATATTACCTGTTGTAGGTATTCCTTTACCCTTTTTGTCTTATGGAGGCAGTTCAATGATTACCTTTATGATCGGTATAGGATTGATAGTTTCTGCTTTATCGAGAATTTACCGTAGATATTAGAGATAAAATATCTCAATATATTCTTGCAAGCGTAGTTAAATTAAGATATTCTTCAATCCGCATGGGGGTGGTTAGCTCAGTGGTAGAGCATCTCGTTTACACCGAGAGGGTCAGCAGTTCGAATCTGTTACCACCCACCATCTTGTGCGCCCGTAGCCCAATTGGATAGAGCGTCAGACTACGGATCTGAAGATTGAGGGTTCGAGTCCTTCCGGGCGCACCACTTTGAGATTAAGAGAAACGCCTTGTTCGAGCATTTTATTCAAGAGTATGGGTATTACGCCGTTTTTATATTCGCATGTGTAGAAGGCGAGATTGCTGTGTTAACAGCTGGATTTTTGTGTAAGCAGGGATTGATGTCTCTGCAAACAGTTATTTTATCTGCATTTTTAGGTACTTTATTGACTGAACAGGGTCTATATTTTGTCGGAAGAATTTACGGAATGAGATTGTTAAATAACAGACCTCATTTAAAGAAAAAAGCACAAAAAGTGATTGAGTTTTTAAGAAAATATGATTCAGTATTTATTTTTGGATGTCGCTTCGTATATGGTATTCGCAATATTAGTCCAATCATGATAGGGATTTCAAATATATCTCCGTTGAAATATTCCACTTTAAATGTTCCCGCAGCATTTATTTGGGCCGTTTCGGTTGCTGGTGCAGGATATGTCTTTGCGAATGCTCTGGAATCTGTCAAAGATCATTTGGAGTACGTTCAGTATGTTGCACTGTTTATATTAATGCTAGCGCTAGGATATTTTTTATATAGAAAAAACATAAGAAAAAGAAATATAAAAAAATAATAGCTGTCGCCAGGATATTTTTTATATAGAAAAAACATATATGAAATGTGGTTTTTCCGCCGTGTTTTTGCTTTTGTTTAACATAATTAAAATTATTTAATTTTAGATGGAATAATTCATGGGAAGTCTAGACTATGGGAAAATTTTTCTGGAAACAGATGGCCGAATAAAGGAATCGACAAAAGCAAAAGGTGTTTAAGTGTTAACCATTTGAAACTGTTCTTCTCTTTATACTTCGAACATGCTTTTAAAAGCTTGCCGTTTCACTCTGTAAAAGCTTGCAAGCAGTATCAAAATCCTTGTAAATTTTTATGATCTTATCGAATCCGCTCATTTTAAACACTGTATAAATTTTGTCCGGCATATTAATCAACCCTAGTTTTCCATGGCCGGCCATTTGTTTTTTTCCTGCCATCAATATTACACGTAATCCTGCACTAGAAATATAGTTAATTTCTTCAAACGAAATTACTAATTGAATTTTTTCTTTCAAGTGTTGAGATATCCCTTCTTCAAATGCTTTCGCTGTGGCTGTGTCGATCCTTCCGATTGGCGTAAGTATCGTTATATTTTGTTTAACTTCAACCTTAATCTCCATTTTCTACTCCATCTATCTTAATAAAAATATCTAAACGATTTTTTCCATTTTCACGTCTGTAAGTAACAGTATTTGATAATTGTCTTACCAAATAAATTCCTAATCCCCCTATAGGTCTTTCTTCTAGTGACTCATTCAAATTCGGGTCAACTTTTTGTAAAGGATCAAATGGAATACCATCATCTTCAAGACAAATATGTACAATATTGTTATCTTTCGTTATTTCAATGACAAACCAATGCTCTTTCCCATCAGGATATGCATAATTGATAACATTTGTGGCCATTTCATCCGTGATAATCACTATATCATACGACTTATCGTCACTTATGTTATTATCTTTACAAAATTTCTCCAACTTTGTACAAATCGCGTCTATTTCAGATATATCAGTCTTTATTTTAAGTAACATTGCTGACAATCCTCGGCTTATATTTGAAACATAAAGTAGTGATATCATCGGATTGAGCTGCTCCATTGGTAAACTCTTTAATCGATGAAAAAAGTTTTTGCGTTAATATTTTAGGAGTGATTAATCGAGAATTTTTGATAACGTTTATTAATCGATCAAAATCAAATTCCTCTCCTTCTGTATTAATTGCTTCCGAAACTCCATCAGTATAAAGTAATAGCATTTCTCCAGGAGTAATGTCCAATACGTTATCAATAAACTCGACCTCTTCTGCTATTCCCAGCGCTATACCGGATTCACATTCAATAAAAGCCGGACCATCCAGAGGTTTGATCTCGATTAATGGCAAATGTCCCGCATTTGTATAGGTAAATTTATTGGTTTCTAAATCAAAAATTCCGTACATCGCCGTAACAAACATTGTTGCGACATTTTCTTCACAAAGTATGCGATTAACCCTCTTGAAACATTCGGACGGAGACAATCCCAATTTTGCAAAAGTTTTAATTAAAGTTTTCGAAATAACGGCAAACATTGCAGCAGATATATTTTTACCTGAAACATCCGCAATTACCATACCTAACTTCGACGAACTCAGCCAAAAAAAATCATAAAAATCTCCCCCGACTTCCGCTGTAGGAACAGAATCCGCCCAAATTTCAACTGATCCCTGTTTTAACTCATTACCTGGTAAAATACTTTTTTGTAATTGAGCTGAAAGTCCTATTTCTCCCGTAATTACATCCAGTTTTTTCGCATTATTTTCCGCAGTACGTCGATCTTTCACAAATCTTAAAGCATTTTCCACAACATTTTTAAAATCTTGAAAATCGATAGGCTTGGCAACGAAATCATGAGCACCGCATCGCATTACGTCTCGAAGAATATTAACATCGTTATACGCTGAAACAATAATTGTTTCTAAAAAAGGATAATTTGTTGAAATCTGTTTTATGAATCCAGAAACATCAAATGCGAGTACGGCTATATCTATAATGAATACATCGAAATCGGCACAGGCCAATAACTCTTCTGCCTCTTTCTTAGATTTTACAAAGCTAAAGCTATATGCATTTTTAGAAATATGCTTGCGAAATGACTGCTGAAACAAGTCAGCAGTATCTTCTTCTTCGTCTAATACTAAGATTTTTGCCGATTCCAGCACTTAACTAATCCCCAAATCTATTATAATATATGTTCGCATACAAAAGTTTATAAATTATGACTATTCAAGAGAATGTTAGAGAAATTGTTTTGGATACAGAAACAACGGGATTGAATTTCGAACAAGGAGATCGCGTAGTAGATATCGCTTGTGTGGAGCTTGTAAATCACATTGCGACTGGGAAAACATATCAGGTTTACATTAATCCAGAAAGGGAAATGAGCGAAGAATCAGTACAAATTACTGGACTTACCAATGAATATTTAGCGGATAAGCCTGTATTTAGAGAAATTGCAGATGATTTTTTGAGATTTATAAATAATGATACCTTGATTATTCACAATGCTAAATTTGATATCTCTTTTTTGAATGGGGAATTGGAGTTACTTGGAAAGCCGTTATTTCAGATGGAAAAGGTCGTAGATACGTTGGATATCGCTCGCAAAAAATTTCCGGGCTCTCCCCTCACCTTGGATGCGTTATGTCGTCGGTTTAATATCGATACTTCTGTGCGTTCAGTTCATGGAGCATTAATCGACTGTTACCTTTTGGCTGAAGTTTATATTAACTTAATGGGAGGACGTCAAGGAGGATTTTCTTTTGAAGAGTCATTGTTGTCTACTGAGACTTCTGGAAATGACATAAATATCAGGCAATATATATCTCGATGTTTCAAACCATCAAATGATGAAATTCAAGCTCATGAAGTATTTTTAAATACTTTAAATAATGCACGGTGGAATGAGTTTATTATCAAGGATCACAATTGATGTTGTTCTCGAGTTGTGCAAAGTGGGTTTTGACAGGAGAACACACGGTTATTCGTCATGGAAAAGCCGTAGTTTTTCCGTTAAAGCATCTTCGAAGTACTCTAGAATTTTTGCCTTCAAAATCTATGACAATCAATGATCCGAATGCATCTAAAATATCTCTCTTGACGTTAATTGAAAAGGCCTCGGAATTAACTGGACTTCCCTTCCCTCTTTTTTCCGGCAATTATAATATCAATAGCAAAATACCGCTTGGATCCGGACTGGGAAGTTCTGCTGCTTTATGTGTTAATATCGCAAAATTGTGTGCATCACTTGGATATGCAGGAGATATTATGAATTTGAGTCGAACTTTAGAAAATGAATTTCACGGAAAAAGTAGCGGTATGGACGTGGCGGCGTCCTTTTTAGAAAATCCTTTAATTTTTCAAAATAATAAAGTTCAACGATATCTGAAAATCCATCAACTACCCAATTTTACTTTGACATACTGTGGGGTTTCATCTTGCACATCAAAATGCATCGATCAAGTGCAAAATTTAATTACAAAAGATCCGGTATTGGGAAAAGAGTTAGATAAGCAAATGGATATTTCGGCCGATTTATGTATTAATGGATTGGAATCTTACGATTTAAAAATTCTTGCTGAGGGAATTAATTTAAGTGCAAAAGTTTTTGAGTCTTGGGGGTTAATAAGTGATGAGCTACGCAACACAATCACAATACTGAAATCCAAAGGAGCACTAGCAGCTAAACCTGTTGGTTCTGGCTTGGGAGGGTATGTCGTTGGACTTTGGTAATTAATTTGAATCTGATTATTAAAGTAGATGAATTAAAATTCTTTTATATGCAGACTCAGCCAATTTATGGTATCTTTCTCTAAAAATTCATTGTTTGTGATCATTTTGTGATATTCATTAAGCCAAAGTTTTTCATTTCCATTTAATAGAGAAAAATCTATAAATTTATAATCAAAAGGTACCAACGAAACGGTATCAAAAACAATGTAATCCCCTTCCCTTTTCGACACCATCATATTTTCTAAACGAACACCAATACTTCCTTCCATATAGACTCCTGGCTCATTCGATAAAACCATATTAGATTGTAGTTCGACACTATTATATTTTGAAATTGCTATCGGTCCTTCGTGTACTCCGAGCATATATCCGATGCCGTGTCCAGTTGAATGCCCATAATCCAAATTATAATTTAGCAAAAATTGTCGAGCCAAAGCATCTAATATTGCGGCAGAATTCCCTTTGGGGATTTTAGCTTGAGCAACTGCAAGATGCCCTTTTAGCACCAAAGTATAGCATAATTTCTCTCGCGCTTTCGGCTCCTTTCGTGCAATAGTTCTTGTAATATCTGTCGTCCCATACTTGTATTGACCACCTGAGTCCAGAAGAAGAATATTGTTAACTGTTTTATCGTTATCTTGAGACGGTGCATAATGAACAATAGCAGCATTTTCATCAGCGGCTGCAATTGTTCCAAAACTATTGCCGATAAAATCCGGCATCCTCTGTCGAAATTCCAAAATTTTCCTAACACACTCTATTTCAGTAATTGTTCCTAGAGTTTCATCAAACCACCTAATAAAATTGATAATTGCAGCTGAATCTTGCAAGGCTGCCTGCTTGATGTGTCTTAACTCCTCATCGGATTTAATACTTTTGATTGCAGGTATAGGATTTTTGATATTGATCAAATTATGATGCTGAATGCTATAAGGAACTTCCTTAAAATCAGCGCCTACTGACGAGTAATCGTTAAGATCGTTTTTCAATTTACTGATCGTCGGGTATGGCATATCAAGATACGATTTATCTACATATAAATATTTTTCGCGATGTTTTGTAATTAACAAGTAACAAAGAAGCACTGGTGTATTTTGAGTTTTTAAATCACGAATATTTAGCAACCACGCTATAGAACATGGATCACAAACCAAATATGCATCCAGGCGATGTTCATCTATTAAATTGTAAATAAACTCTAACTTTTTATCTTGTTGTTTCCCCGGAATCGAAATAATTTGCGATTCTCTATTAATAATCGGAATATCAAAAAGAGCATCAAAATCTTGAGGAATGAATTTATAATCTAGTAATTCAGACTGAATAAATCGTATAGTCTCATGAGAAAAAAATCTTGCATCAACCAAGATATTGGAGCTTTTTGATAAATTATTTTTGATCCAAGAAACTATTCCTTTTATCGAAAGCGAATTAATCTCGCAGTTATCTGAATCGATACTCAATTTGGCAGCTAGCTCATATCTTCCATCAACAAAAACAGAATTTCTGTTTTTTGTTAACACTACAGCTCCAGCAGAAGCTTGCATACCTGTAAAATATTTCAAAAAATCGAAACCACAGTCACTCAACCCAGGATAATGACTGGCTTTTATGTACAACAATCCATCATTTTTTAAAAAATCAGTATTCATGGTAGCTTTTATACAAATATCTTCAACAGCAAAAATCCGACAACAACGATTCCAATAACTACAAACAAGGCTACCTTTTTGTGAGCTTCGATAAATTCTAAAACATAATTACCATACTTCTGGCAAATCCAAGATAAAATAATAAAACGCATAGTTCTCGTAATAACAGATGCCGAAAAAAATATCCATAAGTTCACTCTTGCAAAACCGCTGGCTATCGTCACAATTTTGAATGGAATAGGAGTTAATCCCTTTGCACAAATAAGCCAAAATGCCCAAGTGTCTCGCCCCATATTTAACACTATTTCATTGAATTTATCAGGAGTGATATTGAACCAATCTAGAATATATACTCCTAAAGTTTGGAAACAGGCATATCCGATAAAGTATCCCAAAAAACCGCCAAAGACTGAGGCTAATGTACACATAATGGCATAGTACATCGCTCTATTCCTATTTTTAGCGACAACTACCGCTAATACAGGATCAGGAGGAAAAGGAAAAAATGAACTTTCAATGAATGACATAAACATTAACACCCTTAATGCATGCTTGCTTTCTGCCTGCTTCATCATCCAATCATAAAATTTTTCTAACATTTTCTACTCTTTTTTTATCTCTGTTGCGTTGCTGACACCAACTACGTTCCTGATATCCAAAATATCATAAGATGTCAATAAGTATTTTCCTGGCAACAATAGTTTTGTTTCTTGAATAACTAATTCTATAGAATAGTTTCCACCTTTTTTAAAATTGCTAATAAGGCTTTTAACTGACAATAATTCTTTCTCACTTTGTATTGATATACGCAAGGTAATATTCATGGTAGAACGCCTTGGAAAATTCATTGTCGGCACTTTTTTTAAATAATCCTCACTTGTCATTGGACGATAATTTTGGTCAAAATGCTGAACAAAGTCTGCAGTGATTCTATTTTGATCTTCTGATTTATAGCAATGTAGATTCAAAACCACCATATTTCCAATTTGTAACAAATCACGACACCTTGTAACGGTCTCTCCAAACAATGTAACTTCCATAATTCCGGTAATGTCCGACACCTGCAATATACAAAATTTACTTTGATTTTTAGATGTCTTAAAGGTTACATCGTTAATGATAACAGCGACTTTTGTTTTCGGAAAATTTGTTGTTTCCGACAAATGAGAGAATCTCAGCTTTTTAATAAAGTCTTCGTATTGTTGCATTGGATGTGACGAAATATAAAATCCCACCGCAGCAAATTCATGTTGTAATTTTTCAGTATCTTCCCATTCAGAAACATTGGCAAGTTCCGGATACGATTTATCAAATAACGAAAACTGATCAGTATCTACTTTTACAGATAAAATCTCATCCAACGATTCTATTAATTGATGTCTATTCGGATGCAGCTTATCAAAAGCTCCGGATTTAACAAAGTTTTCTAAAAACCTCCGATTCAAAATTTTTAACGGACTCAATCGTTCAGCAAATTCAAAAATTGACGTATATGGACCATTTTCTTTACGTTCATTAACAATTTCATTTACAACACTGATGCCGCTACCTTTAATTGCCGCTAAGCTGTATATGATACAATCTGTTGATGAATCAATAATGAAATCCGCTTCCGAAAGGTTAATATCTGGCGGAGCTATCTTTATTTTATTCAGTTTTGCATCTTGATAATATGCTGCAAGTTTATCTGTATTAGCCATATCCAAAGTCATAACCGCCGCATAAAATTCCATTGGATAATTAGCTTTTAGAAACGCAGTTTCATAAGTCAATATGCCATATGGGGTAGAATGAGATTTATTAAAACCATAACTGGCAAACTTGCTCATTTGCTCAAACAATTTTTCAGCAATTTCCTTTTTTACCCCTCGCTCAACCGCTCCGTCTATAAACCGCTTTTGCTGCGCTTGCATTTCATCTTTATGCTTTTTCCCCATGGCACGCCGTAGAATATCTGCTTGCCCCAGAGAATAGCCCCCAACAACTTGAGCAATCTGCATAACCTGTTCTTGATACACCATCACTCCGTATGTTTCTTCAAGAATAGGTTTTACTTTCTCATGCAAATACGTAATAGGCTCCAATCCATGTTTGCAAGCGATATATTTCGGAATATCATCCATCGGCCCCGGACGATATAAAGCAACCAATGCGATAATATCTTCTATACGATCAGGTCGTAACTTCTTTACGACATCTCGCATTCCTCCACTTTCGATCTGGAATATCCCAACGCAATTAACCGACTTCATCAATTCAAATGTTTTCGTATCATCTAAAGGTATTGTTTGAGAGGTAAGAATCTTTCCATCTCGATTAATTAAATCAATTGCCTTCTGAATAACTGTTAGCGTCTTTAACCCTAAAAAGTCAAATTTTATTAAACTTGCGCTTTCAACATATTTTGTCGAATACTGGGTAGAAGGCATATCAGATTTTACATCCTTATACATCGGAACAATATCTTGAAGATTTTTATCAGAGATTACAACACCTGCAGCATGTACACCGGGATTACGGTACAATCCCTCTAGTCTCAGAGCAATTTCCATCAAATTTTTCACTTGACCGTCTGTCTGAATCAGTTCTTGTAATGCCGGTTCACTATCTATTGCCTGTTGTAACGTAATTTGATTTGTTGGACTAAATGGAATTAATTTCGAAATTTTATCAACAAAACCATAAGGCATAGCTAAAACCCGACCAACATCTTTCACTACAGCCTTTGCTTGCAATTTGCCGAAAGTAGTAATTTGAGCGACGGACTGTGCTCCGTATTTCCTTTGAACATAGTCGATAACTTCTTCTCGGCGAGCCTGGCAGAAGTCAATATCGAAATCCGGCATAGAAACACGATCCGGATTTAAAAATCTTTCAAAAAACAATTTAAAATAAATAGGATCTACATCAGTGATATGAATAGACCAAGCGACAATTGATCCGGCTCCGGATCCCCTACCCGGCCCTACCGGAATATTTTGTGATTTTGCCCAACGCACGTAATCCGCAACTATCAAAAAATATCCGCTAAACCCCATTGTGCGAATTACATCCAACTCGTACCGCAATCTTTCAAAATATTTAGTTCTGATCTCTTCGTAGTCTTTTTGATACTTAAATTTTTCCAGTTTTTCTTCTAAACCTTCTGAAGCCATAACAACTAATTCGTCTTCTTGTGAACGTCCACTCTCAGATTTAAAAATCGGCATCATCGGCTTTTGCTTCACCAGCATAAATGCGCATCGTTCCGCTAAGTTCACTGTATTTTCCAAAGCTTCAGGAATATCAGAAAATAAGTTATTCATTTCCTGTTGCGATTTAAAATAATATTCCTGACAAGATGTCTGCCTATCTGAGTCATAGATAGTTTTTGATTGAGAAATACAAATTAGAACATCATGTGCCCGAAAATCATCAGGAGTAGAAAAACAAACATTGTTAGTCGCCAGCAGTGGCAAATTAAAATCATATGCGAGTGAAATCGCTGTTGTTTCAATTCTATTTTCAATTTCAAATCCATGTCTGGACAATTCAACATAAATTCTTCCGTCAAAATATTTTTTTAAGTACGAAAGATATTCCTTCGCTCCTTCGATATCATTGTCGGCAATAAAACGGCCCAAAGATCCAAAAGCTCCACCGGTGGCAATTATGAGATCTTTATTGTATTTTTCAAATAGACTTAATGAAATTTCAGGAAATTCATTTGATGACGGATGTAGATAAGCTTCCGAAATCAAATGGATTAGATTTTGATACCCGTTTTGATTTTTTGCATACAGCAACACATTGCAAGGATGATCTGTTCCGGACAAATGCTGCACATTCAACTGAGTTGCAACGATAGGTTGAATGCCATGCTCTGCACATTTGAAAGAAAACTCCATGCCTCCAAACAGATTATTTGTGTCAGTCATTGCAACTGCAGGCATTTTGTGTTTTTCACAGAGTTGAACAAGCTTTTCTATCTTAATAGCACCTTCAGCTAATGAATATGATGAATGCAATCTCAAATGGATAAAAGGAATCATTGTTGTAACAACTTTCCTTCAGTAATTGCATAATGTCTGTGCACAGATGATGCCAAATCGTAATTATGCGTAGCAATAATGCAAGACATTTTGAATTCATTCACGATTCTGAGAAGATCATCAAAAACTTTTTGCGCAGTTTCAGGATCCAAATTGCCCGTAGGTTCATCCGCTAATAAAAGAATCGGATTATTAGCCAACGCTCTTGCAATCGCCACTCTTTGTTTTTGTCCTCCGGACAGTTCAGATGGAAACATATTAATTTTTTCTCCTATTCCAAATTTAAAAAGGAGACTTTCCGCTCTATTTTTTGCAGCTTTCTTTGATCTATTTGCTATAAGTTGAGGAAGCATTACATTTTCCAACGCGGTAAACTCCTGCAACAAATGATGATACTGATATACGAAACCGATAGATGTTAATCTTATGTGCGTCTTAACATTATCTGAAAATTGTGACGCATTTTTTCCATCGATCCATACCTCTCCTGAGCTCGAATTATCAAGTAAACCTGCGATATGTAATAGAGTGGACTTTCCGGATCCCGAGGGCCCTGTCAATGCACTAATCTGAGATTCAAAACACTTCAACGATACATCTTTCAATACCAGAGAATCACTGGATGAATATTTCTTCTCTATATGTTTCAGCTCAAGAATTTTATGCATATCTTAATATTTCCGTCGGATTTAATTTGCTTGCTTTACGAGCAGGATACAGCGTTGCTAAACAAGACAGCGCTAACGATACGGCAACAGTTACAATCACATCTGCCGGACAGATTAATGACGGCAAATGAGTTAAAAAATAAACCTCTGGTGAAAATACTCGCATATGCAATACCGTTTCCAACCATGACTGGATAGATTTTATATTCGCAGAAAAAAGCAATCCTAAAATCGAGCCGATGAAAGTTCCTGACACCCCTATTGAAGCTCCTACAATGAAAAATATCCTTGTTATCGCAGCTTGAGACAATCCTATTGTTTTCAAAATTGCGATATCTTTTTCTTTGTCTTTCACGAGCATTATCATGCACGAAATAATGTTAAAACTGGCTACCAATATAATCAAAGTCAAAATCAAAAACATAACATTTCGCTCAATTTCTACTGCTTTCATAAATGAACTATTGCTTGATTGCCAGTCCAATATACTGAAATTATTCTCAAATTTTTGTTTAATCTGTTTTTTCGTTGATTCAATAGACATCGGATCTTTTGTGAAAACTGAAATACACCCGATACGATTTTTCATTTTAAATAACTTTTGAGACATGTTAAGTAAGATGTATGACACTGTAGTATCATATTCATGCATCCCCGACTTAAAGGTAGCGACCAAACGGAAAGTCTTTTTTCGAGGCATAAAGCCAAATCCTGTTTCGTCCATTTCGGGGACAATTATAATTACCTTATCTCCTATTACCAATCCAGCACGATGCGCTAACGTATCACCCAAAACAATACTGTCATCTTGAGAAAAATTGTCCAAAGAACCTGAAACTATATTTTTTACGATAAGGTCTTTCTTTTTCAAATCTTGAGGAGAAATCCCATAAGTCAATGTTCCTTTTACATTTTTCCGATTTAAAATCAGCGCATGCTTTTCTATAGCCGGAATGACTTGGCAAACATTATTTAACTCAAATAGTGAATCAGTCGCTTTTTGAATATCAACAAATTCAGTTAAAGGATAAAGTGAAATATGTCCATTAAAACCAATAATTCTTTCTGTAAATTCCTTGCGAAATCCGTTCATCACTGAGGTAACAATTATTAAAGTTGCGACTCCTAAAGCAATTCCAACCAAAGAGAATCCTGCGATAGCCGAAATAGCCTTTTCACGGCCTTTAGATCGAATATATCGCCAAGCTAATAATAACTCCGTTTTGAACACTATTTCTTAAACCTCTCGATAACTGCATCTAAGGTCATCTCTTCGATTTTATTCGACTGCCTGTTCTTTAACTCAATAATTCCTTGAGATAACTTTTTCTGTCCGATAATAATTTGCCATGGAATCCCTATCAAATCAGCATCCCCTAATTTCTCACCGACAGATAAATCCCGATCATCAAACAAAACATCTTTTTTTCTTGAAATAATCTCATAAAGTTTTTCTGAAATGTTGCAACAATCTTCATTTTTTGTATGAAGGTTTAAAATCGTCACATCAAACGGAGCAACAGGCTCCGGCCACATAATTCCACGATTATCATGAAAAGCTTCAATGATGCCGGCTATCAATCTTGACACACCAATTCCATAAGATCCCATTTCAGGATAAATTTTTTCCCCATGCTCATTCAACACAAATGCGCTCATTGGTTCAGAATATTTTTTACCAAAATAAAAAATATGCCCAACCTCTATACCATTAGAAATTTGTAACTGATCTTCAGAAATTGGCGAAGTGTTCGGATCATATTTTTCATCCGCAACGGCAAAAGTATTTAACAATTCATCATCTGTGGCTTTAAGCAATTTTTTATCGTAATAAAGGGTACTCTCTCCTGTTTCAGCTAACACATGAAATTCATGACTTATATTTCCACCTATTGGGCCTGTATCCGCCTGCACAGGTATAGGAGTCAACCCCATCCTTCTAAATGTTTTGATATATGCTTTAAAAACTTTTTTATAAATCTGTCTGGCTTCTTCACAATTTGACGCAAACGAATACCCATCTTTCATCAAAAATTCACGTCCGCGCATGACTCCAAACCTTGGCCTAATTTCATCTCTGAATTTCCAATGAATTTGATAAAGCATCGTGGGCAAGCATCGATAACTTTTTACATATTTTCTAAAAATATCTGTGGCTTGCTCTTCATTAGTGGGACTATAAAGAAATTGTCCACCTTTGCGATCTTGAATTCGGAGCATCTCTTTGCCATAGTCGTCGTATCTACCGCTCTCCATCCACAAATCTGCAGGTTGAACGGTTGAAAACAAAACTCTATTTGCACCAATGTTATCTTGCTCTTCGCAGATAATCTTTATAATTTTGTCGAGGACTCGAATCGCCAGAGGCAACCAGCAATATATACCGGAAGCTGTTTGGGAAATCATCCCTGCCCTAAGCATCAAACGATGCGATGCGATCTTAGCATCAGACGGAACATCTTTTGAAGTCGGTGCGAAAAAATCAGAAAAGCGCATAATTCCACCATAAAAACACCAGTGGATTATATCAGCTTTTGAACAAATTAGTAGATCAATATACAACTTCATTCAAAATGAAACTATTGGAAATCTCAAAATTGCACTTTTCATCAAATATAAGTATACTGCGCTCGAAACGGAGTATCGATGCAAAGCTTTTTAAGTGTGATATTTTTCAGAATTTTCAGGTCAACAGTGTATTCAACAGTGGCGCTAGCGTTCTGTGCTTGGATAATTCAATCGTCCAGGTATCTATCTATGTTGAATATCAATTTGAGTTTGGCGAAGTTTTTTAGATTTACTTCTCTTTTATCCGTCGATATTATCTCTTTCATTCTTCCTATATCATTATCGGTATCTGCGGCTTTTGTATTTCATCGTTTGGCTGAATCAAATCAAATGATAGTGTTACAATCTGCAGGGATATCACTCAGAAAGTTACTAGGACCGTTGATGACTCTTGCGGTTCTGTGTTCAGGTTATGTGTATATCAGTAACGCTTATCTGTCCCCCTTGGCCTGGAAAGCGTTTCGCAATATGGAATATAATATAAAAAATAATATAGAACCTCCAACTCATGCCGGGTTGATTTTTTCGAGTGATAACTTTTCAGTTTATTCGCAACAATATCTCGGAAATTTATTTTTCGAACGAATTTTTATCGTTGATACCAGAGATTCGACAAAGGCGTATACGCTATTTGCGAGGTTGGGGTCAATCGAGAAAAATATATTATCCCTTGCTGATGGAGAGCGTATAGAAACGGATTTTATATCTCATCGGAGCACTTCGACAACATTTAAATCTTACAGTTATGATCTGAAGAATGTTATGCAAACTCATCTTTTAAAAAAAAATACAAATGAGTATTTTATTCATGAATTGTTGATTTCTATTCCGGAAAATTTGTCAAAAACATTAGAAAAAAAAGCGCTTTTTCATCAAAAAACTTTATCGCCTTTGTTGGCTGTGATATTCGCTCTATTTGCCTTTGGATTTGTGGCTCTCGCTCCATATGCTCGCAAAATCACACACAAACGAATAATCGCGCTGATTTCATTAATAATTACAGTACAAGGCGTATTTCTGTCATTCTCAAATATGGCGATTACAAATCCAACATTTTCTGTTTTTAATTACATAGTTGTTATTTTGTTACTTATCGTCGCGTTGATTGTTACAAAGGTTCATCACCATGAATAGAACGTTGTTTGTTTATATTTTTAATAAGCAATTGAAATCAATATTATTTGTGGCTTTTGCGGTATTTTCTTTAATTTCGCTGTTTGAGTTTGCTGAAGTCAGCCGAAAGTTTCCAATGACGAGCTGGAGTGAAATCTTTTTAGTGATCAAGTTGTCTTTGCTTAGAGGACCGGTAACTTTTTGTGAAATTTTGCATTACATTTATTTTATCACTGCTACTTTTAGCCTTTGGGATCTCTGTCGATCACATCAAGTTACGATAATGAAATCAGCAGGAAAATCTCCCCAACAAATACTGTTCCCTTTTATTGCATTTTCAGTTGTTGTGGCGTCAATTTGGTTATTTGTCATGCATCCATCCGGAATCTATGCTGAAAATTTATACAAGAGGAACACAGAGCATTCTGATATTTCATCGTACGAACAGAATCGTGACATTTGGATTGATTATGGTTTAGATAATAAGCTGATTTTTATAAAATCGTTGAATCAAAATCAGATTGGCAATTTTTATTTATTTGATCAATCGAAAAATGAAAAAATAATAGCTGAATCCGGAGAAATATCTCAAAATACCGTTTTTTTGAGCAACGTCACTGTTTTGAGTCAGGTCGGATTGAAGACTTATGCCAATTTGCAGTTGAAAGATTCAATATCTCCAAAGTTAGTACAACTTTTGTCTGTTTCTCCTCTACGACAAACGATATATAATTTGTATAAAATTTATCAGATACAAAAACAGGATCATGTAAATATTCGGTTGTATGAGTTTGCATTTCACAAATTGCTAGCCAATGGTGTTTCATTTATTCTTTTCGCGTTAGTTGCCGCAATCATATGTTTTCCGATAAATCGCTATAAAACTAAAACCAATCTTGCAATTAAAGTAATAAGTTTTTCGTTATTGTTACGTTTTGCGAATAGTATGATGGAGTCATTTTCATATACGGGTTTGATTCCTGTAACGTTATCTGCATGGGCTGTTACTCTTGTTCTAGTATTAATATCTATATCTGCATTAATTTGGAAAGAAGCATGAAAAAATTTCTATTGTTTACCGGATGTTCTTTGCTTTTTGCATCGGCGATTGGACATGAGGTAACTTTTCTTAATTCAAAAACTACGGAGTATAAGAGGAATGTTATTCAGTGTAGTGGTGACGTCGTTGCAATATACGATAAAAAGGTCATTTCTGCCGAAAATATAGAATACGATGAAATCAACAACACGATAAAAGCCACAGGCAACGTTGTTATCAAAGATGAGTTGGGAAATACGTATTATGCGGATTACATTGAAGTAAAAAATAATTTTGCGTCTGGACACGCCATTAATTTTAAAATATTAACTTCTGATAAGTCGAGATTGGCGGCGGAAAGATGTATAATAGTAAACCAAGCTTATAGATTAAGAGATGCGAGATTTACTCCCTGTTATCAATGCACAAAATCCGGGGCTCTTACGTGGCAACTGAAGGCCAAAACGGTCTTATTTGATCCGAAAAATTATACAACATATCAAAATGCAGTTCTTGAATCCTTCGATGTTCCTGTATTGTATGTTCCGACTCTAACTACGGTTAGTTCAAATATTCGGCGAAAAAGTGGGTTTTTGATTCCAAAATTTTCCATGTCATCTCAACGTGGATTGGGTATAGTATTGCCTTATTTGTGGTCGATATCGGATTCTCAAGAATTAATTTTTAAGCCTGTTTTGATTTCTAAAATAGGACATGTTGCATGGATATATTATGGGCTGAGAATTCCTCATGGCCATTTTCAAATAGATGCCAGTTATACAGGCACCAAGTCTGCTGATAAAAAGGTTGGCCAAGTCGGAAGCGAAGAAAAAGTTTTGCAGAAAATTCAAAATTCTGGGTACCGAGGGCATTTATTTTCAAAATTTGATTACGATATCGACAATCATTGGAGAACGGGATTCAACATTAATCTTGTATCAGATCGTTTCTATTTAAGGCGTTTTGATATTGTTGATAATCCCGACAGAACAATGGTATCGACTGCAAATTTGGAAGGGTTTCATCATAGAAATTATACGCAGGTGAAGACATCAATGTACCAAGCAGATTACATGGATTCAGTGCCAATGTTGCTTCCATTAATTGAACATAATCATTTTTTTAATATTTTTGGCGGAACTTTTAGGGTGGATACATCGTGTATGAATTTGAAGTTTAAGCACGGAAGAAACTCACAAAAATATGTTATCAATCCTTCATGGAATAAAGAATTTGTTTTAATGTGGGGACAGTTGCTCAGTATAAATGCAGTAGCATCGTTTCAAGGTTTAAAAGTTTCGGAAAAGACTCGATCTGACTATAACTCTTATTCTCAGGTGTTACCTCAATTGAACGCGACATGGCAATGGCCGATGTCAATACATTCTTCGTTTTTGTCGGATATGGTATTGTCTCCAATTTTTGGCATCACTGTAGCTCCGGCCAAAAATTATTTTGATGCAATGGAGAGTCCATTTGACGAAATTACAGAGACTAATATTTTTTCAAATAATAGATCGATTTCTCCATATAATATCGACTCAGGGAGTCGATATTTTTACGGAACAAAGTTAAACGGATATGATGAATCAAGGAACATTTATCGCATAATGTTAGGGCAATGTGTAGATATTACCAGGTCTCGGCCAACTCTAAAGTATTCGGGAAATGAAGGTAAACATTCCAACATAATTGGAAGTCTTGATATATTTTTTACGGAAAACTTAAGTTTTTCGAATGTTCTAAGTTATTATAATGCAAAACGTAGAATTGATCGCTGGGAATCAGGAATTACTTATATCGCTAATCGGTGTTCCATAGATATTATGGCATTTAAGGGAAAGCAGTGTTTTTATGATCCATTTAAGATACCGGAAGACCAAATTTCAGAATCGATTGCCGAAAAAAAATACAAGGGAGTGTATTTTACGGCAAATTATAAGGTAACACCTCAAACTTCATTAAATTACGGAGTAGTTTTTGGAAATAGTTACAATCATATACTTTCTGATACAGAAACTCGAAAAGATAAAATAAAATTGTTAAAACATACAGCAGGTGTCGTTTTTGAAAATGAATGTTCTAAAGTTATGCTTAATTGGGAAAGAAATAACAGATGTACAGGAGATTTAAAGCCTGAAACTTGTTTTAAAATTGTAATTCAATTGAAAAAGTTGAACTAGCGCGGAGATTATTTCGATATTTTCTGTCAAATTTTGGTATTGATTGTGAACGGAAATAATAGTATAAGTCTAACGAAGGTAGGGGCATATAGCTCAGAGGTAGAGCACTACGTTGACATCGTAGTGGTCGCAGGTTCGATCCCTGCTGTGCCCACCATTCAGGTTTAGCTGGGGGATAGTTTAAAGTGGCTCCACAAGTGAAGATAGACCCGGAAGCAGTTCGCGCGTTGGCAGAGCTCTTGCGTGAGACTGATTTGACGGAGATTGAGTATCAGGTAGATTCTTTAAGGATAAAGGTGTTGAGATCTGTTTCTCAGGCGGTTATTCCGGTAGCTGCGCCAACGTCTGTTGTATCGACGCCAGAAGGAATAGTTGATCAGGGAAAGTCTTCGCAGGAGTTAAATATTTCAGATGAAGATTTTGCTAGCCAGCCTGGGGTGATTGAAGCCCAGATGGTTGGTACGGTGTACTTGTCTCCAGGACCTGGAGCAAGTCCATTTGTAAAAATTGGTGATCGAGTTGATAAAGGGCAGACCTTGTTTATAATCGAAGCCATGAAAGTAATGAATATGATTAAAGCTCCTCGATCTGGTGTTGTGAAGCATATTTTTGTTCAAGATGCACAGCCTGTTGAGTATGGCGATCCTGTGGTTATAGTCGATTAAGGAATCATGATAAAAAAAGTGTTAATTGCCAATCGTGGCGAGATAGCTCTCAGGATATTGAGGGCCTGTAAGGATTTAGGAATACAGACAGTCGCGGTACATTCGACGGCTGATCAAGATGCTATGCATGTGCGGTTAGCTGATGAGAGTGTTTGTATCGGTCCTGCTCCTGTTAGAGAAAGTTATTTGAATATCCCCTCTATTATTTCGGCTGCCTGCATAACGGGGGCTGACGCGATTCATCCTGGGTTTGGCTTTTTAAGCGAAAATGCAACTTTTGCTCACATGGTTGAGGAGCATGATTTAATTTTTATAGGACCAAAAGCGGATCACATCGCGATGATGGGCGATAAAATCATGGCCAAAAAAACTGTAACACGATTAGGATTGCCGACAGTCCCAGGTTCTGATGGAGCTCTATCCAAGATTGATAAAGCTGTAAAGTTAGCAGATGAAATGGGCTATCCTGTGTTAATCAAGGCAGCAGGAGGTGGCGGAGGACGAGGAATGAAAGTTGCTCGTTCAAAAGGAGAGTTCGTTGAAGCCTATGAAACTGCAAGAAGAGAATCCGGCATTGCATTTGGTAATGATACTGTTTATCTAGAAAAGTATTTAGAAAATCCTCGGCATATTGAGTTTCAGGTTATTTCAGATAAGTACGGGAATGCAGTGCATCTAGGCGAACGTGATTGTTCAATGCAGCGTCGTAATCAAAAAGTATGGGAAGAGGCACCGAGCACGGTGTTGTCCCGTGAGTTTCGTGACGAATTTGGAAGAAAAATTGCGAAAGCGGTATCCGAAATGGGTTACGTTGGTGTTGGAACTCTCGAATTTTTATATGAAAACGGACAGCTTTATTTTATCGAGATGAATACTCGAATTCAGGTAGAACATCCGATTACTGAGATGATAACTGGCATAGATATTGTTCGTGAACAAATTTTAGTGGCGGGTGGCGAGAAATTATCATTTACTCAAGATGATATATCATTTCATGGGCATGCAATAGAATGCAGAATCAACGCAGAGAATTCAGAAACGTATATTCCATCAGCTGGTACAATCGTAAATTATCATTGTCCTGGTGGTCCTGGGGTGCGTGTTGATAGCGCGATGTATGCTGGATGCAAAATTCCGCCTTATTACGATAGCTTAATTGCTAAATTGATCGTACATGGAAAAGACAGAAACCATTGTTTGTCAAGGGTGCGCAGAGCTTTGAATGAGTATGTTATTAGTGGTGTTGATACTCTGATTCCGATGCATAAGAAATTGGCAAATCACCAAAATGTCATAAATGGTGATTATAATATCCATTTTTTGGAAAAGATTTTCAGCAAAGAATCAGAATAGATCGAAGCTCAGTTTAATAAATTTCTGAACAAATAGATTGTTCTACATGATAGAGTTGGGCTTCTTTGTTTATCGATTCAAATAGCTCGATTTCCGTTCCCGTGAAAAAAGTTTGGACGTTCAAATCAAGTAGTTCATTTGTTAAAGTTTGGCGTCTGATTGAATCTAGGTGAACCATAAGATCATCTAATAGCAAAACAGGAATTCCGCGTTTGGATTGTTGATAAATTCTTGTTACAGCTAAAATTAGAGAAATTAAAAAAGCTTTTTGTTCTCCGGTAGAACAATTTTCGGCTTCAAATGACGTCTTAGGGTGATATGCTAACCATTGACTTTTGTTTACGCTGACCTTTGTTGTTTGTTTTTCAGAATCATCGATACGAGAATTGGATAAAGCTTGCATTATCTCTAAAATTGCGTTTTCTTCACTATTTTGTTGTGTGATATCTTCTATAATTCCTGAAATTTTGATATTTGGCCGTAAAAAATCTGATTGATAGTTGTCAAAAGTTTTTTTTAACATCTCCAAAAAATTTCGGCGCACTTTTGCAATTTCGATATTTTCTTCAGCTAATTTGTTTTCCAATACTTGCAGCCAATTCAAATCTTTTCTGAAAAAAATGACATGCAATCTCTCTTTTTGTAATGATGATATTCTTCGCAAACGCTCTTTGTAGTTTCTATCAAATCCACTGACCAGGTGATCAAAGAAACTACGCCTATCATTTTTGGATCCAATAAAAATAGTTCCCATGCTTGGGGTAATCCAGATAGGCCACAAAAAATCTTCTAACTTTGATAGAGAAGTCAATGAGCTATCATCTACCGATGCTACTCTCCTTCCATTATTGACACTTGTGGATAAAAATGTCTTGTAATTCCCATTTTGCAATGACAATTTCAAACTCCAACTATCTTTTGGAGATTTGTTATTGGAAAAATCAGCAACCGCCGCCTTTCGTAGTCCCCTATCGGAAGAAAACAATGAAATAGCCTCCAATATATTCGTCTTTCCCGCGCCGTTCTTTCCAAAAAAACACACAAAACGAGAAGAAAACCCTAAACCCAACGTTCGATAAGAACGAAAATTGCGACAGACTAATTTTAAAACTGTAGGCTGCACAAATTGCTCTTAAATTCTCATCGGCATAACGACGAACAAAGATTCAGGTTCTGATGGATCTATAATTAAAATTGGAGTCAGTGATTCTTTAACATAGATTTTTAACTCATCCCCTTGTAATGTCTGCGCAATATCCAAAAGATAACTTGCATTAAATCCTGCAGACCATTCTTTGCCATCGTATTTAACATCCACAATATCTTGTCCGCTGCCGATCTTATTATTAGCAACATAACAACTCAAACTGTTCTTACTTAATCCTAACTTAACAGCTTTAACTTTATCGTCAGAGATAACTGCAACTCTGTCTATAATTTCTACAAAATCGGATCTCTTAACCGTAAAAAACTCACCATCAGCTGCCGGAATAACTCTCGTGTAATCTGGGAAATTACCATCTACCAACTTTGAAATAAACAGAATATTTCCAATTTCAAATTGAATTTGATTTGCACTGAACGTTATTACTACGTCATTCTCAGCGGTGTCCAACAGCTTTTTTATTTCAAACACAGTTTTCCGCGCAACAATAACCCCCTGAATACTCTCCTTTGCGGAAAGAGGTATAGCTGAAACAGACAATCTGTGCCCATCTGTTGATGCGGCTTTTAACATATCATCTTTTTTATGAATAAAAATACCATTCAAATTATGACGACTTTCTTCTGGAGAAATAGAAAATTTCGTCCGGCTGATTAGTTTGTTAAAATCAGATGCATTCAATAAAAAACGACACGTATTTTCTAAACGTGAAATTACGGGAAAATCATCTGCTCTTAACGTTGACAATTCAAATTTAAACCGTCCGGCGGTTACCAACAATTTATCTCCTTTTTCTATCGCAGAGAACTCCAAAATAGTCTCATTTGGAACTTTACGTAAAATATCTCCCAACACTCCGGCAGGTACTGCCAACGAGCCGAAAGTATCGACCTCTGCGGAGACTTGCTCCACAATAGAATGGTCCAAATCCGTCGCCTGAATTGTTAAACCCTTAGCATTAAAATCCATCAAGACATGGGATAGAATGGGTACTATGGATTTTTTATCGGCAACGCTAACAGTTCTCATGACTGCAGGCAAAATGTCTTTTAATGATACCTTAGCTCGCATATTTTGTTTTCCTTCCTTTATATGTTTCTAGTAATAGATAGCCTTATACTTGTCCTTTGAGGTTTTACCGAACAATCCCAACGATTATCTGAAACTACGACTTTTCCTGTATCTTTTGATGTTATAGAATACCGACCATCGATTCTGATATTCCATGATGCATTAATTTTATACTCATAACCTAAACCGACTGTAGGAAAATACGACCCAAATCCAGCGCTACTTCCGTTGGACTTAGCAACGATTTTTCCTAAAGTTCGAGAAAATCCGGCAGTAACATAAATCATACTTCCGAGTTGAGGAAACAAGTAGCCGAAGCGAGCGTCCATATTGATTCCAAACTGCTTTGAAAATTTCACTCCCAAGTCTTCATCATACGAGGTTTTTCCCGCAAAACGGTTCATAATTTCAAATTCCAATCCAGCGTAGTATCTCTTATAAATGCTGCTACCAAATCCACCGATTAGTGACAAACCATTTTGCGTAGCAGATTTTTTTAATGCCTTGTTTTTGTTCGCGCTTACATCTTCTGCATTAACTTTATACTTCACGAAAGATAGCTCATATCCTAATCCATAGTAAGCCCCGCTAACATTTCTATCAGGTTCTGCAAGTTCTTGAAAATCATAAGAATTTTCAGCTTCGTATACACTTACATTCCCTGTCTCAGATTGCATATCTTTCAACGCTGAAACATTTACAACAACATTACATACTCCCAAAACAAACATACAACAAAAAATATTTTTCATAAACCACCCTTTTTCAACCAATCGCAGTATACACCCAAAACAGACAATTCTTCAATCATTGGTCAGCAACCTGCAAATACCCAGAAGTCATAAATTTACTCATCCAAGAAAGTTTTCAATTTTCGCGATCTGCTAGGATGTTTTAATTTACGCAAAGCTTTTGCTTCAATCTGCCTGATTCTTTCTCTTGTTACGGAAAATTGTTGTCCGACTTCTTCCAAAGTATGGTCACTATTCATACCTATACCAAAACGCATCCTCAAAACTCTTTCCTCTCTCGGAGTCAGGCTCGCTAACACCAATGTTGTAGTTTCTTTTAAACTTGAATTAACAGCTGAATCAACAGGTTGCGCAATATTTTTATCTTCAATAAAATCACCAAGATGAGAATCATCTTCATCACCTATCGGAGATTCTAAACTGACGGGCTCTTTTGCAATTTTCAAAACCTTTCTAACTTTATCCAACGGCATATGCAGTCTTTCTGCCAACTCTTCAGGAGATGGCTCTCTTCCTGTTTCGTTTAAAATCTGGCGAGACGTTCTGACAATTTTATTAATTGTTTCAATCATATGGACAGGGATTCTTATTGTACGAGCTTGATCTGCGATAGATCTGGTTATAGCCTGCCGAATCCACCATGTTGCATATGTTGAAAATTTATATCCTCGCCTATACTCAAATTTATCAACAGCCTTCATTAACCCAATGTTTCCTTCTTGAATCAAATCCAGGAACTGTAAACCTCTGTTTGTGTATTTTTTCGCAATAGAGATTACCAAGCGAAGATTTGCTTCAATCATTTCTTTTTTCGCCCTGCTCGCTTCTCTTTCTCCTTTTTGAATGCAGGCAACTAACTTCCTAAATACACCGATAGGTAGCATAGCTTCCTTCTCAATTGCTTTTGCTAACTTTTGATGTTCTGAAATTTCCGCTTTTGCGCAATCAAAAAAAGATTTCCAATTTGAAAACTTTAGTAATGAGTTTTCCCAATCATCATTGGTTTCATTGCCGTAATAATTTTTTAAAAATCCATCTCTACTGATGCCGCTTGCTTGTGCTGATTTTAATAAGGCAGTTTCGCTTTTTATCAATTGTCTGTTTAAGACATACAGATCTTCACATAATTTGTTGATCGTAGACTGAGTTAATTTTAACTTCAACATGACATCAACCAACTCTTGCTTCTGTTTGTTAGATGGATTTTGTGATGCTATGATCTGATCATATAGAGATATGGCATTGTTTAAAGACTCAATAACTTCAGGAATTAGCTTTTCTTCTTGCTCGCTAAATTCTGGAGCAACATTGTCTGAGTCAACTTCTTCGACTAGCTCATCAAGTTCAGCGTCCTCGTCATTAACTTGATCTTTGCCATTGTCAATCTGGACGATATCTCTAAGCAATATTTTATGTTCAGGTAATTCCTTTATCCATTGCTTAAATTTTACAAATGTTCGAGGATTTTCACTTAATCCACTAATGACATCGGCATATCCATCTTCGATTCTTTTTGCTAATTCAACTTCACCATCACGGGATAGTAGTTCAACGTTACCCATTTCTCTCAAATATAATCGAACCGGGTCATCAGTACGTAACAAATTTTCATCGTTATCGCTCTCTTGAACAGCTGAGGTATCATCGCTATTTTCATCTTGACGAGTGAATGTTTCAGCATCTTCACTTTCTATGAGTTGAATTCCCAAGGTAGTGATTCCAGTAATGGCGTCGTCAATCTTTTCAGAAGAAAACTTTTCTTTAGGTAAAACGTCGTTTAACTCGTCATACGTAATGTATCCACGCTCCTTTCCCTTTGCTAGTAACATGCCGAACTCCGCTTCGGCGCTATCATCTTTATGTAATTGATCATCTTTTTCCAGAATTTGTGAATTTGATAACGCTACCATGTTATAACTCCTGTCCTTTTGTCTTATCAAAAATAATTTCGGTTTTTAAAGCTTTTAACCTTTGCCAGTCATCCTCTGAGAAAGAGTATTTTAACCTAGCCGAGGCATTTTGTAAATCTTCCTGAACTCGCGGATCCGTCAGATATTTTTTTATCAAATGATTCCATCCGCTTAAAGCGTCCTCTTCTGATGCTTCCGGATTAGAAAATGCCGCTTCAAACTTTATATCTGTGAATTCATCAAATTGATCATGAAGTAATTGGCCAATTTCACTCGCAAACTTTTCACCATTTTCTACTCCATAATCTTCATAACTTTGTATAATGCGATTTTTTATGACCTGCATTCTTTCATTTGAAAATTCAAGTTTTACAAAACTTTCCACCACTCTATCCATAATATAGGGATGATTTATTAATGTCACAAGCAGTATTTTTTCAATTTTTTCTTTAGCAGTAAAAGCTCTCCGCAAGTTTACAAAATGTTGCTCTGTTTTTTGGTTTTTGCCAAGCGAATATTCTCTGCGTTTTATATATTGGGAATATAATTTTTTCAATGATGGATCTTGGATAACTTCGATTTTTTGTAGCAGTGTCTGAATTAATTCGGCTTTTTGTTCGGGTGTTTGAGAAGGAAACAGTCGAAATGCTCCTTCCCAAAGCCACTGAGATAAAGGTATAGCGTTATTGATTGACTCTTTGATAACATCCATTTGTCCATTAAAGACTAGAACATCTGGATCTGAGCCCTGAGGAAGAATTGCAAATTTGAAAGATTTTCCAGGTTTTGCACAAGATAAAATTTTATCTGTCCACCTATATGACGCTTTTAGTCCGGCCTGATCTCCATCCAGTGAAATTACTGGATCACTGCATATTTTCCAACACATTTCAATTTGTGTATCGCTGATGGTTGTTCCAAGAGGGGCTACTGCGCCATCAAATTCGGCTTGATGTAAAGAAATAACGTCTAAATACCCTTCTGTAATAATAATTCTTCTGGTAGACCCTTTCTTTGCCAAATGATAACCATATAAATGTTCGCTTTTTTTATAAATCTCTGTTTCTGGAGAATTGATATATTTTGCTTTATCGCTCTTATTCAGTATTCTGCCGCCAAATCCTACACATTTACCGAAAGCATCAATAATGGGAAAGATTAATCTATCATGATATCTATTTATCAAATCCGATCCGCGAGAAGACTTGAAAAAAATCCCTGTACGGATTATATCATGATTAGAGTATCCTTTTTTCTTTAGTAAATTGTATAAATCTGAATTATTAGGGGCATATCCTATTTGAAATTTTGATACTGAATCATCAGAGATTCGCCTGTATTTTAAATAATCCCTTGCCTTTTCACCTGCTGCACTTTTCAAGCTTTCAGTGAAATAACTTTTTGAAATATCCAAAATCTCTCGAAGAGAATAATGTGAATCGTTAACATTATTTTCTTTTCTAGATGGTAACTCTATCCCATACTGATGAGCTATTGTCTCAATGGCTTCCTGAAATGAAGTTTTATCATATTCCATTATAAATTTAATTGCATCACCTCCGGCTCCACAGCCAAAACAATAGAAAAATCCTTTGACTTCATCAACTTTAAATGATCCTGTTTTTTCTTTATGAAAAGGACAAAGACCAAACCAAGCATTCCCAGATCTCTTCAGGCGAATCCTGGAAGAGATTATATCAACTATAGATATCCTGCTTTTTAAAGATTCAATAAATTCCTTATTCATATCGAGATAATATAGTTCTTATTTGATTTACGTAAGTCCGTAGATACCCACTGATTTCGTCAAAAATTGCAGAAATATCTTCCTTTTGGTTTGCTTCTATTCTTAATGAAATGGCGTTTTGAGTATTGGATGGTCTCAACAACCACCAACCTAAATTGTTAGTAACACGAATGCCGTCAATTTCGCAGAAATCCACTTTATTATTCCGTAAGTCAGATTTTATACCGGATACAATAGCGGATTTTTCATCTTCCTTGCAACCGATGCGAATTTCTGGCGTTACATATCCATATGGAATATTCGTAAATGCATTTTTATCATTACCCAGAATTTCCAAACATCTTAGTGCTGCGTAAATGCCGTCATCAAAGCCATACCAACTGTCATTAAAGTAAAAATGACCACTCATTTCGCCTGCTAACAGTGCTCCGCTGGATTTCATCCTTGCTTTAATGAATGAATGTCCAACTTTTTCCATAATAGGAATACCGCCTAAATTCTTAATAGTATCGAACACTCTATTACAGACTTTTACATCTCCTATTACTTGTGCTCCCGGGTTTTTTCTTAAAAAATCAGTTGCAAAGACTTCCAACAATTGATCGCTACGTATCATTTGTCCTTGAAAATTAACAACACTCAATCTGTCCCCATCGCTATCAAAAGCAAAACCAGCGTCAAATTTATTGTAAGCAACCAATTTTTTCAGGTAACTAACGTTTGATTCTACTGTAGGATCAGGCTGTCGATTTGGAAAGTCTCCATTCATGTCTTCAAACAATATGTGATGTTGTCCAGGAATTCGTGTCACTATTTCTCGGATGACGTTGCTTGTCGCACCATTTCCTATATCCCACGCTATTTTCAGGTCATCGGAAAAGACAAATCCAGATAAAATATCGGAAATATATTGGGAAAAGATATCGTTCATAATGATTTCACGTCCGCTGACCTCATCAAAATCTTTGAGTTGAGCACTTTTCCCAAGTTTTTTTATTTCGCTTCCGTAAAACGAATCGGTACCAACCATAAATTTAAACCCATTATATTCGCCTGTGTTATGCGAACCTGTAACCATGATGCCAGCGTCCATTGAAAATTTATGCACGGTATAATACACAAGAGGAGTATGACAAACTCCTAATTCCACAACTTCAGCACCTGAACGAATTAGCCCGTTAATTAATGAAGATACTAAGGCTTCTGAGGAATTTCGACAGTCATGCCCAACGGCAATCTTTTTTAATCCTTTTCTATGAAGATATGTACCAAACGCTCGTCCTATTTTATACGCATCATCCGTGAACAGATTAACGTCAAAAATTCCTCGAATATCGTAATTTCTTAAAATGTCATCAGATAAAGGGCGACTCTTCGGAGAAGTGTCGCTGTCCATACACAGCAACTTTTTTAATTTATCGATAAGCACTCTGATAACCTTCTTCTCTTAACCGCAGTCATTATATGAAAATATTTGAAAAAAATAAAAGAAATATAGAAATTTTCAGAAGTTATTTACTTTTTTATGATTTCATATCCTAAGATACAATTTACGGTGAATGTGATAATGAAGCTAATAAACTGTTATTTATGGAGTATAATTCCTGTCGCAATAATTTTGAATTCAACGCTTGATGCAAAGCAATCCGTCAGCTCGATGACAAACAGGAAACATCAAAGCAGAAGCTCGATAATATCAGATAAACCAGAAAACGAAAAAGAAATTGACGAATTCGGGCGCTTTAATCAGAGTCAAGGAAAAATTGAAAATGACGATGTTGTCGGAATCAAGATACAGCCAAATCGAGTAATACTGTTCAGCTATGATGGTACATATTACATTGAAAATCTTGCGGAGGGTTTTAATTTTTCAGATTTCAATGCTTTTACAAAATACCCTAAGTTAAGATCCATTCAACTGCATAAAATAAGTTTGACAGAAGAGATATTAGATAATTTACAAAAATTTGCTGTAAAAAATATTCAAGACATTACGGTTGATAACTGTAAGGTAAGCACAAAAGATTGCAGTGATCTTGCAAATTGGATAGCCAGCTGTACAAAGTTGACAAGTATTTCTATTATTCAACCTGAAATGGACGGTAGTGAATCCATTCCTTTATTTGAAGCTATTTCTAGATTTAAAAATTTTCAGTTTATAACTTTAATTTTTAAGTCATTATTAACTCAATCAGCCGAAGCTCTTTCAAGAACTATAAAAAATTCATCTTCGATTTTGAAAACTTTAGTGTTGGGATTTTTGACCGTTGATGATGGTAAGGACTATGAAGAATTTTTAACGTCAATAAAAGAGGCAACTGAACTAGAGAAATTGGAATATTCTGTATGTGAAAGTACAACCAAACATGCAAAATTGTTCTTCTCATCGCTTGTCAGTATGACTCAGTTGAAAGATTTAAAGTTTTATTTCGAAGATTTTGCTGAACACGACAATGTTGATGCTTACAAAAATGCTGAAATATTGAGAGATGCGTTAATTGGTATGACACACCTAGTATCCCTGGATATTTCCGGCATGAAGCTGCCTGATGCAACGATACAGATGCTTTCGCAATCTCTTTCTCAGTTGAAAACGCTACGAAATTTAAATATTTCGGGCAATCCTTTAAGTGTAAAATCAGCCGAATCAGTAGGCAAAGCCGTAAAAGATTTGAGCGAGTTAATTGCGTTTGTTGCGAGAGATTGCGAAATGTCCACCGAGATTTTTTCCGCGTTATGCAATGCTGCTTTTTCAGAAGGATGTGGAATTAAGTTTTTGTACCTTGCTAACAATAAAATTGGTGAAAGCATAAAAAATCTACCTATTGATAAGATGCAATATCTTGTATTAGGAGATTTTTCCAATAATGACATAGATTATGACAGCGCCATAGAGTTAATCAAAAAAACAAAGGAATTATCAGCCTTAAAGTCATTGAATTTTAACGGAAATATTCCAATTCTGGAACTTTCAAATTTGGAAAGAATTATAAAACATAATCAATTAATGGAGTTTCAAATTAAAGAAGCATTCAATCACAAAGCGGGAATACTTGGAATGTAGAGTGAATTTATTAAATCCGATTGTCCTCGTTCAGCAAGAAGTGAGACAAATGAGACGAGTTGAACTAGCATTTCAGAAGCGATGGAAAAGAAGAATAGTGTAAGAAAAAAGAGTAGTCTCTGAATAAAGAAAAAACAAATGAGACTAC
>SUUU01000020.1 GCA_015062335.1 Alphaproteobacteria bacterium | reverse complement strand
TGAAAATTTTTTATTTTGATTACACAATTTTACGAAACTTAGCATTTTTATGCGCTTATTTTTGCTGAGTTTCTCATTTCTTCGTGTAATTTGCTAGATACTTATTACTTTCGCAAGAGCTCTATTCTTGCTTTTCTTTGTGGAGGTCGCATAGTTGTAAATATAATACTTCATGGAATAGATGTTCCAGGATACGCTTCTACTATCGTTGCTGTACTTTTGCTTGGTGGAGTGCAGCTTATCAGTTTGGGTATAATAGGAGAGTATCTCGGACGTGTTTATATCGAAACCAAGCAGAGACCTATATATATCGTAAGAAAAATTTTTTAGGTAGGCTAAGACTGAAAATTCAGCAGTCAAGATGGTTGTGAAAAAATTATTTTCTTGTGTTTGTATCAGATGACTATTATATATGATCTAGTAAATCATCGATACTTGCGGGGGACGGACATGACTTCAAAAGAAGCGAAAAATGAGCTTGATTTTGTTTTAAAAAGGAACGGTGCTAAGGTCAAATTTGATGCTGAAAAAATCGTGAATGCCATTAAGGCGGCAGGATTGGAAACGGGAGAATTTGATGAAGCTGAGGCCCGTCATTTGACATTTGACGTTATAAAAGTTTTAAAACACAGATTTGAGCAATCAACTCCTGATATCGAAAAAATCCAGGATATCGTTGAACAAGTTTTGATCAATTCGAATTATTTTAAAACAGCGAGAGCTTATATCGTTTATAGGTCAAAGCGCGGAGAATTGCGAAAAGATCGTAAAAATATGGTTGATGTTGTCACTGCCGTTAATGAGTATTTAGATAAACTCGATTGGCGCGTTAATGCGAATGCAAATCAAGGGTATTCGTTAGGGGGGATGATCTTGAATATTTCCGGAAAGATGGTTGCTAACTATTGGTTAAATAAAGTTTATCCCGAATATATTTCAATGGCTCACAGAAATGGTGATATGCATATCCACGATTTGGATATGCTCAGCGGATATTGTGCAGGTTGGTCTTTGAGAACATTGTTAAATGAAGGTTTTAATGGTGTTTCGGGAAAAGCGGAGTCTCATCCTCCGAAGCATTTGAGCAGTGCTGTTGGTCAAATGGTTAATTTCCTCGGAACTTTACAAAATGAGTGGGCAGGGGCTCAAGCATTCAGCTCTTTCGATACTTATTTAGCTCCATTTGTACGTGAGGATAATCTTTCATACGAAGAGGTTAAGCAAAATATTCAGGAGTTTATTTATAACCTAAATGTGCCGTCTCGTTGGGGTACTCAAACTCCATTTACAAACTTAACTTTTGATTGGGTTTGTCCTGACGATTTGAAAGACAAGATTCCATTGATTGGTGGCAAGGAAGTCAACTTTACTTATGGCGATCTCCAAAAAGAGATGGATATGATTAATAAGGCTTTCATGGAAGTAATGTTTGCAGGTGACAGCAAGGGGCGTGTATTTACGTTTCCGATCCCAACTTACAACATTACGAAAAATTTCCCATGGGATAGCGAAAACGCAAATCTGTTGTTCGGAATGACGGCGAAATACGGATTGCCTTACTTCCAGAATTACGTAAATTCGGATTTGGATCCTGCATCGATCAGATCAATGTGCTGCAGATTGCAACTCGATCTGAGAGAATTGTTGAAGAGAGGAAACAGCTTGTTCGGATCTGCAGAGCAAACAGGTTCTATCGGCGTTGTAACAATCAACTGCGCGCGCCTCGGATATGTTTACAAAGGAAACGAAGATGCTTTGATCGCTAGATTGTTCGAATTAATGGAATACGCGAAAAAAAGCCTCGAACTCAAGAGAAAAATCATTCAGCAATATATGGATAGCGGCTTGTTCCCATTTACAAAGAGATATTTGGGTAGATTGCGCAACCATTTCTCCACAATCGGCGTGAATGGTATCAACGAAATGATCAGAAACTTCACGAACGATCAGCACGATATCACAACAGAGTACGGTCATGATATGGCTTTGAGACTTTTGGATAAGGCGAGAGAGAAATTGATCGAATTCCAGGAAGAAACAGGAAATATGTATAACTTGGAAGCAACTCCTGGCGAAGGCGCAACTTATCGTTTCGCAAAAGAGGATTTGAAGAGATATCCTGATATTTTGCATGCCGGAACTGATCAAAAACCGTATTACACGAACTCAAGTCAATTGCCTGTTGGATACAGCAAAGACGCTTTTGAAGCTTTGCGCTTACAAGACGATTTGCAAAGAAAATATACCGGCGGAACAGTTTTCCATCTTTATATGAACGAAAAAATTTCAAGCGCAGAGGTTTGTAAGAAACTCGTTCGCAAAGTCGTTGAGAACTTCAAATTGCCGTATTTTTCAATTACGCCAACATTCTCAATTTGTCCTGTTCACGGATATCTTGACGGCGAACATACGTTCTGCCCAAAGTGCGATGCAGAACTTGTGGCAAAGAAAAAAGCGCAACAACAAGCTAATTAGCTGTAGTTGCATTGAAAAATAGAAGGATATGAAAAAAATGATTTTTAAAAGATGTAAAAATATTTTGACGGAGGGGGGGGAGGTAGACCACTAGGCAAACCTTCTTGCGGCGCAATTTTGATCGAATTCGCGTTCGCGGTTCCAATCATGATAATGCTTTTGTATTACATTCATGATTTGGTTCTGCTAAAGCAAATTCAACGAAGAATGCATTTTTGCACATTGTGTGCTGTCAGCATGATGCAAAATGTTTCACAAAACCGAACTGATAAAAAGATCACAAAAGAAGATTTGGATAGAATCTTTAAGGCATCTTATATGACTGTTTTTTCTAATCCTCATGATGTTTGTAGCAAATGGAGCGGAAAAGGTTGGTCTGGATCTGATATTACATATTTTGCTCCGCTAGTGATTTTGGTTGAAGGAACAGGAGATAATCAGTGCAAAGTAAATTGGTATTGTTGGGTTGATATAATGCAAACTTATGCGACGATAAATAAGTATGCGAAAGTGACATCAGGAGGATTCGGCTCATCAACAGCGTTTTCATTATGCTATAAGAATGTAGGAAGCATAGGGCAATCAAGAAGCGCGTCTGATTTTTATCCAGATCTTAAAATTCAAAAAGGAGAGATTAAAATCATTGTCGAAACTAATATTCAATATGACAGAGGAAAATCTATTAAAGAATTATTAGGATTTTATTTGATATCTCCGAGCAAATATCCTGGTTGCACCTCAAGGCAGAATCCATACTTTTTAAACTACGTAATTTTCTCGCCTCGGCCAGGAATTTTCGATCCGACAACTCCTCCGCAGTGAAAAACATGAAAATCTCGCCGTGTGTACAGCTTCGCGAAAAAGTATGGTACAATGGAGGTGTCCGTTATTGGAGGGGTTTATGATGGAAAAAAACAAATTTTGCGAATCTGAAGATTTCGAGAGAAATATAGATAAGACTCCGAAATCAGACATAATTTTCAAAATTTTATTTGGAGATCAAAAACATCCCAGGTTATTGATACATTTGCTGAACTCTATCATTCGAGATCCGCACCCAATTACAGATGTTGAGATTAAACAAACTGAGTTGACTCCTGAATTTGTAGGGCAACGAGGCGTTAGACTGGATATTCTTGCAAAGGCGTCCGACGGGCAATTAATCAATGTGGAAATTCAAAAATATAATGAGCACAATATGGTACAAAGATCGCTTTTTCATTGTGCGAAGATATTTTCCGGTCAGGCGGTAATTAGCGAAAAGTATGAAAATCTAAAAAGAACTATTTGTATCAATATTATGAATTTCAAGTTATTTGATGATTTGAGATACTGGCGCAAAGATTGGTTTTCTGATTCGGAAACTCACGAAAGATTAACAGATCTTCTGGAGATTCACTTTTTGGAGCTACCAAAAATCAGAAAAATACCGGCTGAAAGCCCAATGCTGTTTTGGATGGAATTTATCAACGATCCATTTTCCGATAAAATCAAAAATATGTATGCAATAGAGGAAATTTATAGCGAAGCGAAATTGGCATATGAAAAGACTATAGCTGATCCTGAGGTAAGAGAGTTACTCAGAATTCGAGAAAAAGCCGATATGGATTATAAAGATGCTATGGCTAGAAAGTATGATGAAGGCGAAAAAAGCGGCATCGAAAAAGGCATCGAAAAAGGTCGCGCTGAAGAACGCGCGAAAGCTCATGCAGAAAAAATCGAAATGGCTAAAAAAATGCTATCTGACGGATTAGATGTAAAGTTAGTTGCAAAATACGCTGGAGTATCAGTTGAAGAGATCACTAATTTTTAGTTTTGTATTTTTCTTTGAAAAATATCGGAATGTTATTAATAATTTGATCGTATTTTGATAGTATGTATCAAGTGAACGGTTGAGTTGTGATGAGCTGGACAATTACACAAATAGCATCAGTGGCGTTAGGGGCAATGTGCATGGGGTTGGTGTTTTCATGCTTTGGCCATACTCCTGTATTGGGATATATTGTGGCGGGTTTATTGTTGGGACCGTCCTGTTTTTCGATTATTGCCGATTATGAATCCGTAACGCTATTTTCCGAGATGGGGATCATTTTTTTGTTGTTCATTATCGGGTTGGGTTTATCGTTTGAGAAGATTAAGAATATTTGGAAGTCTTCGGTTTTGATTACAGTAAGCTCAACAGCTGCCACATATGCAGTTTTATCCGTAATTGGGCATTTATTTAAAATTCCGCAGCCTCAGGTGATTTTGTTTTCTTTTTGTATTACGTTATCCTCAACAGCAATTACTGTACAATCTCTAGGTATGTTAAAGGAAAAAAACGATGCGATCAGAGAAAATACATTTGGGATTTTGATAGCTCAAGATTTGATCTCGTTAGTTATGGTGTTAATAGTTAATCTTCTCGCTCGTCAAGGAGATTTTTCGATTTCTTATAAATCGCCGAGGTTGATAGGTTTAATTTTGTTCTCCGTCGGACTGGTGATGTATTTTTCTCATTTTCATAAATACGTCCATAAGGTAACGAACTTTATAAAAAAGCATAACAGTATGCAATCCATTATCATTTTTAGTATTTGTTTAGGAGGAGCTGTTTTTTCTGAGTTAGTAGGATTTTCAGCTCCTTTTGGAGCGTTTATTTCCGGACTTATTTTAGGGAATTCCAACTTAAGGGAAGAAGCTAAAGCCGCGGCCGCTCCAATTGAAGAATTATTGTTGATGACATTTTTTCTTAGCGTCGGATTAATGGTCGATTTACGTTTTATTTTAGATAATCTAGGGCTTATTTTGTTCGCGTTGTTGTATGTGTCTATTGGGAAAACGGCGTTGAACGTTTGTTTACTCAGACTTTTTAAATTTCAAATGCAAGATTCTTTCATTATATCTGTTTTGCTTGGGCATATAGGTGAGTTTTCTTTCATGTTGGCATTTGCGGCGAGTAAAGTCGGTATTATAGGCGTTACTCAATTGAAATTTTTGGTAAGCCTGACAGCGTTAAGCTTGTTTCTCAGCCCGTTCTGGTTGATTTTAGCCGAGAGATGCCGAAAATTAGCATCATCGACTTTGGATGTTTCTTCATGGGTTTTTTTTCAATTGGTCGTTGCCGGAGAAAAGCGCAAATTGGCTTCCTTAACTAAGATGGTAATGAAATATTCCAAGATCTTATTAACCTTGGCTAAGCGATACAGCAAGATTGTGAAAGACTATGTGCAGGATAGGAAAGAAATATGAACTCCGGTTGGTATATAGAAAATAACGTTCAAATAGAAAACAGCATAGGAATTGATGAAGTTGGAAGAGGCCCGTTGGCAGGTCCGGTTGTCGCTGCAGCTGTTTGGTTAAGTGAAAAAGCTGTCGCGATTTTAGAAAAAGGGGATGTATCCGTTCGGGATTCTAAAAAGTTATCCTCGAGGCAGCGCAGTCAAGTTGTGGAGTGGGTAAAGGCTCAACCAAAATCCATTTTGAAGTATGCGGTTGCGGAAGTTTCAGTAGAAGAGATCGATTCATTGAATATATTAAATGCGACATTGTTGGCAATGAAACGAGCTTACACATTTTTAGATTTTAATGTAAGTATAGCTTTGATCGACGGAAATAAAGCTCCGGATCTCGAAAATACCAAAACGCGAACAGTGATTAAAGGGGATGATAAAGTGTTAGCGATCGCTTTGGCTTCCATAATTGCGAAAGAATATCGTGACGATATCATGAAAAATTTGTCTAAGAAATATCCGCTTTACGGTTGGGATAAGAATGTGGGATACGGATCTCAACAACACATTTATGCTATACTTCAACATGGGGTTACTCCTCATCATAGAAAGACTTTTTCTCCGATGAAAGATTTAGCATCAGTTTCAGATGGCTTAAAATCGCTGGTTGCTAAAATGACTTCGGTTTCGTAAACATCGGATATTTGTTGATGACTGTTACCAAAACGATTCCTTGTTGACTTTTGCTTATTGATATGATACCCATCTAACCTGAAAGGGAGTTTTTACATGAAGGTTGTAAATTCGTTGAAGACTATAAAGTCCAGGCATAAAAATTGTCGGATGGTCAGGCGGAAGGGGCGTATTTATGTTATAAATAAGACGAATCCTCGCTTCAAGGCAAGGCAAGGTTAGTTTGGTTAGTCAGTTGTTTTTTAAATAATAGGTAAAATTAATGTCAGAAGAGTTAAATACTCAAGGCAAAAGCTTTGCGGATCTGTTTGAGGAGTCTTGCAAAGGGTCTTTGTGGGAAGATAAGGTAGTAAAGGGGAGAATAGTTGCGATTGATGATAATTTCGTAACTATCGATGTTGGTTTAAAGTCGGAAGGTCGTATAGCGACATCTGAGTTCAATACCAACGGCAGAAAAATTGAGTTGAAGGTTGGAGACACTATCGACGTTTATATCGATCGTTATGAGAACAAAAACGGCGAGATAGTATTGAGCCGTGAGAAAGCGTTACGTGAAGCGGCTTGGGATGATTTTGAGAAATCATTTAAAGAGGGGGCTCCGGTTACGGGTAGAATCTTTAATCGTGTAAAGGGCGGATTTATGGTTGATCTCGGTGGTGCGACCGCGTTCTTACCGGGAAGTCAGGTGGATGTACATCCGGTTAAGGATATTTCTCCGTTGATGGATGTTGAACAGCCTTTCTTAATTTTGAAGATGGATAAACCAAGGGAGAATATTGTTGTTTCTCGTCGTGGCATTCTTGAAGGCGCAAATGCTGAGGAGAGAGCACGAGTAGTGGCCAGCCTTGAAGAGGGACAGGTAATTGATGGCGTAGTGAAGAATATCACAAGTTACGGAGCGTTCGTTGATATCGGAGGAGTTGATGGTTTGTTGCACAATACCGATATTTCATGGAAGAGGGTTAACAATCCTGCGGATGTTCTGACTCCAGGACAGCAAGTTCAAGTAAAGATTATTAAGTTTAACAAGGATTCAAAGAGGATTTCTTTGGGGATTAAGCAATTGACACCGGATCCATGGTGCGGAGTTGATAAAGAATTCCAGGTCGGAATGAAGGTTTCCGGTAAAGTTAATAACGTTACCGAGTATGGTATTTTCGTTGAGCTTAAAGAAGGCGTTGAAGGTCTGGTTTATCTTTCTGAGGTTAGCTGGAATAAGGGAGTTTCTCCGTTTAAAATTACCAGCGCTGGTCAAATGATCGAAGTTGTAATTCTCGATATGGATGTCTCAAAGAGGAGAATTGGGCTCGGGATGAAGCAATTACAGGTAAATCCTTGGGAAAAGATTGTTAAGGATTTTGCAGTAGGTACTGAGTTTGATGGAACGATTACCAATGTTATGGATTTCGGTATTTTCGTGAAGGTTACGGAGGAAGTGGACGGGATGGTTCACCTCAATGATATCAGCTGGCAAAGAGTCAAACCTGAAGATCTTTCTCAATATAAGAAGGGAGATGTCATTAAGGTTAAAGTTTTGGAAGTTGATTCGACGAAAGAGAGAATCTCTCTAGGGATGAAGCAATTACAGGAAAATCCATTTGGCGGAAATGACGATGTTGAAGTCCGGAAAGGCGTGACGGTTACTTGTATTATTTCAGAGGTCAAAGAGGACGGCCTTGAGGTTACTTTGACAAACGGAGCTCATGGCTTTATTAAGAAAGTTGATTTGGCGAAGGATAGGCAAGATCGAAAGACCGAAAGATTTGCGGTTGGAGAGAAAGTCGATGCTAAAGTTGTTTCTATCGATAAGACAGGACGTAAGATCGGATTATCAGTTAAAGCTTTAGAGATCGACGAAGAGAAGCAGGTTATGGCAGAGTTCGGATCGTCTGACAGTGGAGCTAGCTTGGGAGATATTCTCGGCTTGGCCATAAACAAGAAAGGCGAAGAATAGTCATTTAGCTGTTTAAGAAATTAAGAAAGCGAAAGGCTCCCGAAAACGGGGGCTTTTTTGCATCTGCATTTTTAATTAATTAATAAAAATTATTTTGAGTTGTTAGATGCCTTAAAAAGACTTTTATTTTTATTGATATTTTGATTTTTAAGGCGAGAAAGAAGCAAAATGGAGTGAGTTAAATTATCCGTTTTATAATACTGATGGGTATTCCATAAATTCACAAATTTTTCATTTAATTTATGGTATTGATTTGAAATCCATACGAAGAAAGGTATAGAAAACATACTCGGCATCGACAATGCATCAGAGTGAAAGAATACACAATCAGGAGCATCTCTGACATCTTCTCCATGATCAGAAAAATAAAGCAAAAAAGAGCATGTATTTTGAGTTTTCAGCAACTTTATGCATTCATATATAATAAAATCAGTATATGCGATACTATTATCGTATTCGGAAACTAATCGTTTTGTTTTGCTCGAATAATCATTGAAATATTGGAAGCGATTAGGATATCTATTGTGATAATTTGAATGTGAGCCTAACAGGTGTAGAAATATTACTTTTTTTAACGCCGGATCTTTTAGAGCATTTTCGAAATGGGGAATTAGTAATTCATCGAGATACTGTCCGCCGGTTATTGTTGTATCTTTTTGAGCGATGAATTTACACAGATCGGCTTGCTGAGCGATGACGGCAATGAGATTATCAAAATGTCCTCCATTGAATTGGGATGATAGCCAAAATGTTTTGAAACCTGCCTTTTTAAAAAACGAAATAACATCACCGTGAGAAAATTCATCAAGCGATAAAGCTTCTTTTAATACTTCTAAAGTTTGGCAGTGAGCGGATTGTACGTTGTCGAAAATATATAACTCATTTTTTATTTTGTCACACAGAGGCGTAGTTTTTCGATGATATCCGTATAAGCTTAAATGTTCTTTGTTTGCCGATTCTCCGATGATAATGACATAGGTTTGGGGTATATTTTTCGGTATATGTGATGTTATGGGTCCGTATGACAGAGAGGTTCTTTGTTGTTTACAAAAAATAATGAATTTTTGTTCTTGGTAGTAGCTTTTACAAGCAAGAATAATTCGTACCAGTGTAGGTTTGTACTTATCATGAATGAAGCATGATGCTCCGAATCCAAGAAAAAATAAAATAATCCACAAATGATTAATTTTTGCAGAAATCTTTGATCTGATTATTTTTTGTACTAATAAATACGCAATTGCCGTAATTGAAAAGATCAAAACCAGGTAGTGAAAATCAGAGAAATTTGCAACAAATTCTGTGACTTCCTGAAAATTTGTATCTAAAACTGCTTTTATTGCTAATGTGTCTATTGATCCTCCAAACATATAAATATGGATGACATCAATGATGTTCGGTATGTAAAAAATTCCGAAATAGAGCCAAATCCATACTTTTTTGTAACGATGATATATAAAAAAAGGCAGTAAACTCACGCTTGAAATTGCCAGGCTTATAAAAAAATAATTTAAACTCAGTATATTACGATAAATTCGTAACAATACCTCAATCATAAAAGGAAAAAATGCATAAAGGAAGATAAACATCAGTGCTTATTTGTTGTGTTTAGGATATCTGTCTTTAATAGAGCTCTTGCGAAAGTAATAAGTATCTAGCAAATTACACGAAGAAATGAGAAACTCAGCAAAAATAAGCGCATAAAAATGCTAAGTTTCGTAAAATTGTGTA
>SUUU01000019.1 GCA_015062335.1 Alphaproteobacteria bacterium | reverse complement strand
CATCTTAGATTTAATATCATTGCAGGAATTTATAATTTGAGATTTGGATAATTGCTTCTGATGAAATCTGAGTACTTTATCTTTCATAAAAACCACAAACCTCTCGACTTTCGCAAGAGGCTTATTGTTAAAAGATGCATCGCCACGAATTCCGACTAAAATCGGAGGAACACCAAATGCCTGAATAATTTCACGGGCAGTTGAATTTTTTGCAACGTCAAAGTCCAAGTCTTTCGGAGAGAATCCCATTTCCTTCCATTCAAAGCCTCCTTCCAAAACCATCATTTTGCCTGCGTTGCGCGCACCAGCGTAGGTTTCCGTGATGTCTTGGCGCAATTGTTGTCGTTGTTCATCTGTTAATCCGTTAATGTTTTTTAGTATCAGACAGCCTGATGGGCGTCCACCGTTTTGTAATAATCCTAAATTGTGTTTGGACATTTCGTTGTATTGATCTGTTGCCTGAGTTGCTGCCTGTATCGGGGCAAAACCGTACCAATCACTTAGAGGATTAGATAATTTGATATGTAGAATATCGTTTTTTCTTAGTGGAATTTTTAGCCTATCGACTTCGTAGACATAAGATTCCGGAGCTGTCATTGAATCGTTTGGAACAACTCTTACTCTATCTGGTCTTAGGCAATTTAGCTCTTTGCCGTTAAAATGAATAAAAGCGTTACCGGCTAACATCAGGTAATTTACTAACGTTGTCATGAATGAGCTTCGTCCTTGCAGTGCATTTGGTCGGGCAAAAAGCTCCGTCATTTTTTCGTTTTCCGATAAATCTTGATTTTTTACGATAATCGGAATGGATGAAATTCCACTTGAGATTAAATTAATAGCTCTATAAACAAAAACATTTTTAAAAAATCCTTCCGAAACCAGGGAAGTGTAATTACTCGGTGTCCACGTGGGATTGGATCCCTGCCAAGTAAAAATACATTCCTTATTTCGGGTATTAAAATGTTTTAACAAATTAAACATTTTACACTCCATAATAATATTTTTAATTGACAAAATACTGATAAGTCACTGTGCAGACTCGAGGGAATCAGTTATTTATTTCTGATGAGTTGACGTTTAAGAAAATCTTTCATCAAAAACTAATCTCATGTTAACTAAATATTGATTTTTTTCAAGTATTTTTGAAAATTATTTTTGCAAAATCGTTTAAAATCAATGAGTTATTTGATATTTTTTGAGAATTTTGGACACAGATGATTTATTGAACATCGGTTACAATTGGGTTTTCTTGCTTTGCATACATATCTTCCGTGCAGAACTAAAAAATTGCTGATATTTTTTTTGTGTTGAGATGGTACTAGGTTTTCTAAATCTTTTTCTACTTGTAAGGGATTATTGCTTTTTGAAATTCCCAAAATATTGCTGAGCCGCAGTACATGAGTATCTACTGCGATCGTCGGTTGGCTGAAGAGTTCATTAAGAACAACATTGGCGGTTTTGCGTCCGACACCGGGGAGACTTTCCAATTCGTTGCGTGAATTTGGAACTTTTCCGTTAAATTTTTCTTTTAAAATCGAAAGTAATTTTATGATGTTTTTTGCTTTATTGCGAAATAGGCCAATTGACGAGATTTCCTGAGATAAGTTTTCTTCCCCCAGAATCAAAAAATCATCTATGGTTTTGTATTTCGCGAACAGCTTTTCAGTAACTTTATTTACCTGAATATCAGTTGTCTGTGCTGACATCACAACAGCCATGAGAAACGAAAAATCCGAATAGCTTTTCAATTCGCTTTTTGGTTGAGGTATTTTCCTTGCAAAAATTTCACAAATTTGAGCTATTTCATTTTTCGTCATATTTTTCTCCCAAGCTACTTCATTATAAGTAAAGCAATATAGCATCTCAATATGATGTTATGTGATTAATATTGCAAATGAGATATAGATCATGATCGGCAATGTTAAGAGTTTATTAATCTTTTTTCTATACAATTAATTTAATGATAGGAGATTGTTATGCGAACAGTGATGCCGATAGTATGTTTATTCATTTTTGGCCTTGAAGTTTCCGCATTGGATACTATACAGAAAGTGATCAATTTTGCGAAAACGGCGCAAGGTTTGTTCGATGTTGGTTCACATTCGCAAAATTCTGAAAGAAATTTTTCAAATAGCCGTATTAGAACAATAAACACTCAAAATAATAATTTTAATGGATATGTTTCTAAAGTGTCTCAACTAAAGGCGAATGGTAGGCGAGATGATTTTATTCCGTCCATGATTATAAAAAATAATAAAATTTCATTAAATGGAGCTACAACCATTTCAAGAAATAAGTTGAAAGTATCTTCAACAGGTGTTTTTTTTGCTTTTGCAAACGAAGACGTAATATACATATATAGTACCGGCGGTAAGTTAATCAGAGCTATAAAGTCCGAAGGGCATGTAAAACAGATAACTTTTGTGGGGAACGACATATTGTATACTTACGATGATCCTAATGGAAATGTTCAAGCAATAATCGCTTATGCCGGAAATCAAAGGCAAAACCAATTTGGTCAATCTCGAAGATTATTCGTAAATAATAATTTTATTGCATCAGGAGACAATGTTAGTGTGAAAATCCTTGCGCATAATGATCAATATTGCTTGCTGGAGCACCATGTCGGAGATGTTTATACTTTATTTAAAATAAATGTAAGCAATGGTATCGCTACAAAACTTAGCGAGACTGATCATAAACTGATTTGTCTGTTTGATTCAGAACTTAGAGTAAGGTTAACTATAAAACCGTCGCAAACAGAGGGTTCCTTTGATGTTTATTGGATAAATATTAGTAATGGAAAGTCGGTCCTGGTGGATCAATTTTCAAAATATTCGAATCATCGTCGTTATTTATCAGCAGATAATCAGGGGAATATATATTTTCAAACCGCATCCAGCAATGGAGGGCTGCAAATATACGCGTTGAATTCAGTAAAAGGCGGGCAGAGTTCAAATCAAGTAAGAGAAAGTCTTGTATATCAATTAAGCAATGTTCCTGATGCATCACAATGCGATGTATATATAAATAATCAAGGCAAACCTTATATGGTTACAGCACATGTGAAAGGGCCTTTTAATTCAGCAATAAGTGGCGCTGACATGAAGTCAATTATCTCTTTCCTAAATTCAAAATGTTCTCCTCGAAAGTGGGCTCTTGAAACAACATCTGATAACGGAGATATTTGGATTATTAAAACGGTTTCGGATACGATTCCTCCCGTGTTTTATGCAGTCAATACTAAAAATAAGAGTATTTGGGAAATCGGGAAGCAAGTTATAAATGTGCATCAAAATAATCTTCAATCAATGAAATATTTTATGTGCCCAAATACTCAAAACTGTCAAATGTTTCTTACTTCGGCAAAAATAACGAAAGGCGCAAACAATAATGTGCCGATGATCGTTATTTTTGATCATCGAGGAAAATTTAGATGGGGATATTCGGCATTAGATCAACTGTTAGCTTCTCGCGGATATAACGTTTTGCGAGTGAATTTCAAGGACGAGGATTCAGCACGAATTCAAATGAATGTATGGAATTCGATCTGTTGGGCGATCAACAATAATTTGTGCAACCAAGGCAATATTGTGTTGTGCGCTGAAAAAAAGGGAGCTATTCATGCTGTTGAGTTGTTTATGCAACATCGAGAATTTTTCAAATGTCTTACATTGACGGGGCAAAACGCCTCATTGATTCAGCAATTGCGAGAGTATTTGCAAGGTATGCCATGGAATGGCGCGTCTCCTGATAACATGTTCATAATGGGGAATTTTTCAAATATCGATATCGAAGGTGATTGGAGCGAAACTTTTGGAGATCAAAGCATTGCTTTAAGTATAAATACGTTGATGGTAGATAAAATGAAAATGGCGCTTTTGGTTGATGGTTTTAACAAAATGTTCTTTGGTGAAATTTCAGAAAACACATTAACAAGAAAAGAACTAAATGAAATCGACATTTTGTATGACGGTCCGGGATGGTTTGATAATAATTTGATTAACAAGATTCCTGCATCCAATAGAGAATCAGATATGAGCTCAGTCATATACCAAAATATATAAAAACGCACTGAGTATATTATCCACGATAAAAATATCAAAAAGATAAAATTTTGAAACTAAAATTTAATAATTATCATGTATTTATGTATATAGGATAGATTGTGGAGTACAGAATGAGAAAGATATTGATGGTATCGGCTGTTTTCGGATTATGTTGTTTGTTTGCGGGGGTATCTGATCTAAGAGGAATGACAGACCAGACAAATAATTCGATGACGATGGATAACGACGATGGCAATCAGGTCATGACGGCCAAACAAGAAAATATTCGTCGTAGCAGTAAGAAAAAAAAGAAAAATAAAGCTAAACGTAAATATGGGAAATCGCGAAAAGGGAAACAGTTAAATGTTCAGCAATTGTACAAGAGCGTTGCTAAATTAAGCGATGAAGAATGTGAAGAATTGATGGAGCGATTAGATGCACAACTAAATAAAAGAAAAAACAGAAAATCTCGATCTTCTCAGAATGAAGAATACTCTGAGGATGAACAAGATGGTGCAAACGATGAATTATCAAACGGTGATGATAATAATGACCAATTTAGTGAAGAGAACAATGAAGATGAACGGGCAGTAAAAAAGCAAAAGAAAAAGAAGATGACGAAAAAGCAGAAAAATAAACGAGACCGAAAGAAACGTAAAACTCCAAAAGGTAAAAGAAAAAAAATACGTCAAAGAGACCTGCCAGAGGAGGAAAGTACAGAAATGCAAGCCAGAAGTTCGATTGCCAGGTCTCATAAAAAAGACTGGAGAGATATAGTAGCGAAGGTGGATGGTAATTTGTTGAGTTTTCCTAAATCGAATAGGGGAACTTTTGCTCAGCTATCCACGGATGAAACTAAATTCAGAGAAGAATTGGAAAAATATCGTCAAATGTTTTTGCGCAGATCTGATGATCTCAAAAAAGAAGCATAAATTTAAAAAGGAGGAGAATAAATATGAAGAAATTTGTAAGTTTGACGGCATTATGTTTGTTATTCTGCGATAATTTGAAAGCGGAGCCGGCTGCAAATGAGTTGACTGAACGGTTGCGGGAATACAGTAACCAAGTTAGGGAATTAAGTGAAGTGATGAACCACAGTCTTGGCATGCAGAGTGATGCAGAACATAAAAAAGAGATAGAAGAAACAAACGCGCATGCTCAGCCGATCAAATATATTCCCGGTTTACATTTGGAAACAACGAGCGCACCGAATGATGAAAGTGAAAATCCGGAAATGCAGTCCTCGTCTGTAAGTGAAAAGACAATGGAAGATAATTCATTTAATGATGCAGTTAATAAGTTCGATGGAGATATACAAAGGATAGAATCAGATATAGAATCAATGAAAAATGGCGAAACGAGCTTTCGAACAGCTGAGGCTCAACAGAGCATCAAGGATATGCAAAGTTCCATTGATTATTTAAAAAATCAATGTGAAGCTGATTCTAACAAAACAGAAAAACTTAATGAGTTGTTAGTCAGATTAGATAAATGCGAACAAGGAATTCAAACTATTTTAAACGAAGAGGGGAGAGCTACAAGTAAAGCTTCGTCAAAACGCAAAAAGAATGCAAAAGCTTCCAAAAATTCAAAAGAAAAGGAGCCAAAAATCAAGAAGTCTTTGTCAAAAGAAAACGAAAAGACTTCGGATGGTTCATCAAAACTTTCCAAAAAGCAGAAGAAGAAAGAACAAAAATCCTCAAAAAAAGCAGACAAAAAAGGTAAAAAATCAAAAAAGTAAAAAAAGGGACTCGAATGAGTCCCGCAATTTAGTTCGCAACGTACGGAAGTAATGCCAAGTATCTGGCTCTCTTAATAGCAAGCGCCAAGGCTCTCTGCTTTCTGGAGGATACCATTGAAATACGACAAGGCATAACTTTTCCTCTTTCAGAGATGAACTTCTGAAGAGTTCGAGGATCTTTATAATCGATTTTCAACGTTCCGCTTTCAAATGGGCACTTCTTATTTTTATAATTACTATTGCCCCTTTTCCAACTGTTATTTTTATCTTTTGACATTGATTTTTTATTTGTTCCCATGAGTTTACTCCTCAACTTCTGAAGTTGTGCTTTCGACGACTTCCTCTGCTTCTGATCCTTTTAGCATATCAATTTTGCTGTTAGCTGCACGATATCCGATATCTTTTGTTGCTGCTCCGCCAAAATCATCGTTGTAAGACTTTGCTTGAGAAATCAAATTGTCTTTATTTTCAAAAGCATCAACCTTAACTATCAAATGACGAATGATATCTTCATTGATTCTCATCGTTCTGTTCAATTCTGCTACGATTGCTGAAGTTGCTTTCATTTGAATTATATAATAATGACCTTTGTGATTCTTCTTTATCTGGTATGCTAAGTTCCTTAATCCGCAGTATTCGCTGCGAACTACTTCACCTCCGTTTTGGGTTACCAGCATTCCCAAACTTACACCCAAAGCCTCAATTTGCTGTTGGGATAGATCTTGTCGACCTATAAATATGTTTTCATACAGTCTCATCTTTTTCACCAAACTAAAATCGCGCAAAAACGCCATGTTTTCGCTTCCGATCAACACTTATACTACTTTATGGAGATTCCTGCAAATAGAAAATGCCAAAAATCTGAAAAGTCTTTATAAATCATATAACTAACACCAAATTTTTGATTGCGGGCTGTTTTGTAAATTACAAATGCCGCTTTTTTGATAAATCATGATATACTGAAGATCCAGAAATGAGGTGTTTATGACTTTAAAAGTATATTTTGAGAAACAGATGCGAAACGTGTTACGTGAGTTAGGTTATTCGTGCGATAATCCGATAGTTACGATTTCCAATAGGCCTGAGATATCAGATTATCAATCAAATATTGCCATGAGTCTTGCAAAAGTTGCACGAAAGGCGCCTGTTCAAATTGCTCAAGATATTGTGGCGTTATTGGAAAAAAATTCTGACTTTTCGAAAGTTAGTGTTGATGGTCCAGGGTTCGTAAATGTTAGTTTTTCTGATGAATTTTTGTCGCAGATGCCTCGGTTTGATAAATTCTCAAATAAAAGGATTGTGATTGATTACGGTGGGCCAAACATTGCAAAAGAGATGCATGTTGGGCATTTGCGTTCTGCGATTATTGGGGAAAGCATTAAGCGCACCATGAAATTTTGCGGTGATGAAGTAATAGGTGATGTTCATTTCGGGGATTGGGGAACACCTATCGGAATGCTTATTGCTCAGTTGCAAAGTGAACAGTCTGATTTGTTTAGTACCGAAAGTAATATTAATTCTTTTTCGATGACGATAGCTGAAATTTCCGATTTGTATCGTCGCGCGAGTGCTCGATTCAAATCGGATGATGATTTTAAAGAACAAGCGCGTATCGCAACTTTTGATCTGCAAAAAGGAAATCAATTGTATAGAAAATTGTGGAAAATTTTGAGGGATAAATCAGTTGATTCAGTCAAGGAAAATTATGATAAGCTCGATGTTATTTTTGATATGTGGCTTGGCGAAAGCGATACAAATGACTTGCTTTCAGTTGTTGTTGACGAATTGCTTGATAAAAAAATTGCTCAGCATTCAAACGGCGCGATTATCGTTCCGATGCCGGATGTTAACGGAAAAGAGCGCGCTCCGTTGATTTTAAAAAAATCGGATGGCGCTTATACTTATGCGGCAACAGATTTAGCAACGATTAAACAGCGACAATCTGATTTTTCTCCGGATGTGATTTTGTATGTTGTGGATGCACGTCAAAGAGAACATTTTGAACAAGTTTTTACAGTCGCGCGTCTAGGCTCGTTTGTTGATGAAAATGTTGCATTAGAGCATATTGCGTTTGGGACCGTAAACGGAACCGACGGTAAGCCTTTTAAAACTCGTGATGGAAACGTCATGAATTTGAAAGATCTGATTAATTTATCCGAAGAAAAAGCGGCGGAAAATATTGCTGATAACAATGTGGATGATGAATTGCAAAAACAGATACGTCAAATTGCGATTGGGTCGCTGAAATTTCAAGATTTAAAAAATCTGCGTACATCAAATTATATTTTTGATACGGAGAATTTTACGAAATCTGAAGGAAAAACAGGTGCTTATATTCAATATGCTGTTGCCAGAATTAATTCAATTTTGGAAAAGGTTGGGCAACTAAACGATCCAAAAAAGATCAAAATTTCTCATGTTTTGGAAAGAGAAGTGATGCTTCAGCTTCATAGATTTTCAGAGTACTTGCAACAAAGTTATATCAATCGCGAACCTTCTGTTTTGTGCGATTACCTTTATGGCCTGTCTCAAAAATTTAGTAGCTTGTACGCAGAGTTACCGGTAAACGGAGAACAAAATGATGAGTTGCGCAATTCCAGAATTTTCTTGCTGTCATTGGTTAAAAATACTTTAGAAAAAGGTTTGAATCTTCTCGGAATTGAAGCGCCTGAACGCATGTCGAGAAGAAAGATCTAATTGCTCAGCAGTTTATGTTCGGCGAATGAAAATGATTCATTTCTGCTGATGATGATGTGATCCAGTACTTGAATTTCGAGTTTTTCGGCTATATCAACCAATTGTTTTGTGATAGATATATCTTGACGGGATGGTTTGGCAATTCCGCTAGGGTGGTTGTGAACTAAAATGATGGCACTTGCTCCGTATTCCAGCGCAAGTTGCATGACTTCTCTCGGGTATATCGGCGTTTGATCAATAGTGCCGTGTTGTAATTGTTCTTCTGATATCAATTTCCCTCGGGTGTTTAGAAACATCGCTCTGAATTGTTCTTTCTGTTCTAAAGAAAGAAGTTTTTGATAATACTCAATTACATGGATATTTGATGAGATAATGCGTTCTTTTTTTACGGTTTCCAATGAAATTCTGCAAATTATTTCTTTTAACAATTTCATCAAAAAACTTACGGAAGATCCACAACCGTTTACTTTTTTTATCACATTATCATTTGCGAAAATAATACTTCTCAGTGATCCACATTGGTTCATCAAAGCTTTTGCTTGAGGTTTTGTATCTTTTCTAGGAAATATATAAAACAACAACAATTCCATTAATTCATAATCAGGAATGCTGCGGCTTGCGGTTAAGAATCTTTGTCTTAATCGCTGTCTGTGTCCGCTGACTTCTTGTCTGATATTGAGTTGATCAGCGTTTTCTGATGCTGGTAATGTTTTTGTCACAATAAAATCCCGACATCGCAACTACTACTTATGTGTACAACTAAAATATTTGAGATTTTATTAATATTCTGAAAATGCTAAAGCTTTTTGTTATTTTTCAGATAGTTGCTTCACGTAATTCAAAAATTCTTGGCTTTGATAGTTGGCTGCGCCAGTATAGCCCCAGACGATTTTCCCTTTTTTATTTCGGATCAAACAAGCAGGAACGCCTTCAACTACATTTTGCACTAAATTAGGAGATATTGAGCGATATTGCTTTAATTTTTTGATATTATGCATCATAAAGTATGCCATTACTCCATTTTTGTTCAGATCTTCATCTATAATTAACGTGATTACTTTTACGTTTTTGATATCCATGGAATCTAATTTGTTTTGTAAGGTGTCCAGGTCTTGAAATACGGAAGGACAGTTCGGACACCAAGTCGTGGTGAAGAAAAGGATTACGACATTATCGTTTAATTCGTTCAGATAAAAACTTGAATCGGTTTCTATTGACTCAATTTTGATATTAAATTTCGGAAGCTTTTCCATAAATCCGGGCATAGATGAAAAAGGCTTCCTTGGGGAAACTTTCTCTGAGATGGTGTCTGAAATTTTTTCTAAATTTGAAGAAACGGTATCTGCAATTGCTCTCGAAGTTTGTTTTTGTTCGATATCTGTGTCGTCGTGTGTGAAAACTCCCTTAATTTTATCACCTAGTTGAGACAGGAGACTTGATTCGGCGTGTTCTTTCAAAGAGTCATTTTGCTTTAGTGCCGATATCTCTTTGATGTCGAGTGAATCGCATCTGATTTGGCCGAAAGAAAAAAAAGCTACAAAAATGAAGAAATATTTCTTATATTTCTGTTCAGTTGCAAAAAGAGAGAAGTTCATGAAGCGTTTCCTTGTTTTATCATTCCTTTTATTCATAGTCGCTTGCGGAAAGAGGGCCGCGTTGATTCCAAGTGGAGAGGAGAATCCTGCTTACCCTCGATCCTATCCCCAAGACCTTAACTATAACTGAAAAAAATTAGAAATAGAAGATGTAAAATAACAGGTGTCCAAGTTCACCCTAAATGAGACGGAATAGTCACCGAATAATTTTGAATATACAACGAAGGAGTTAGCCCGTTCAAGGCCAAATGAGGCCTATAGTCATTATATTTTTTTACAGCGAGCTGAAGA